>NZ_PPTS01000005.1:0-302330 GCF_003340385.1 Gordonibacter pamelaeae
AGGGCCGCGTGCGCAAGATCGACCGCCACAAGCGGATGGCCTACCTCCGCTTCGACGAAGGGGGCGAGGGCGACTGCGTGCTGCAGGCCGCCCTGAACGTCCCGGTGAAGAACTAGCACGACCCCGGGTTGCCACGAGGTTGCGAGAACCTTCTACGCGCAGGGCGCGAAACCCCCGAGGTTTTTGAGCCGTCCCTTGTGCTCCCGTCAGCCGTATGCAGAAAGAGCCCTCGCGGCCGGTACCTGGCCGGCCGTCTACAGGAACAGCTCCGGCTCCTTGCGCTCCAGGCAGTTGCCCTCGAGCATGGCCACGATGGCTGCCGCCTGCTCGCCCTCGAAGCGCTTCGCGTCCTGCGGGCAGCCCTTGACGCAGGCGTTGCACTGCAGGCAGCCGTCCGCCACCTGGGCGGGGTCGTCGGCATCGATGATGCCCATGGGGCACAGCTTCACGCAGATGCCGCACTTCGTGCAGGCGTCCGTGGTCGCGGGGCGCGCGCCCGTGTCGGGCATGCCGTCGCGGTAGGGGCGGTTGCCCTTGATGGCGGGCGTTTCGGTCGCGCCCTGCTCGATGAGGGCGGCCACGTCGTGCCCGAACTGCGCGGCCACGGCCAGATCGTCCGCGTCGGGGCGGCCGGCGCCCACGCGCGGCGCCATGGAGTGCTCGCCGATGAACGCGCCGGCGGCGATGACCTTGAAGCCGCGCTCGCCCAGCAGGTCGGCGGCCTCCAGCAGCGCATCGTCGTAGTGGCGGTTGCCGTACACGCCCACGACCACGGCCTTCGCCCCGTCGCCCTCGAACTGGTCGATGCAGTCTATGAGCACGGCGGGAACGCGCCCGCTGTACACGGGGAAGGCGAACAGGAACACGTCGTTCTCCTGGCCGCCGGCGCGCACGGGGCGGCTCTTCGGCTTCGTCAGGTTGATGGCGATGCTCGTGAGGTCGCGGTCCGCCGCGATGGCGTCGGCCACCTCGTAGGCGATCTTCTGGGTCGCCTTCGTCGGGCTGAAGTACACGTTGTAGATCGAGTTGCGAACCGGATGGTCCTTCATGATTTCCCCCTCATATGCCTCTCTGCCTTTGCTGCTGTCGGCGCAGCTGCCTTGCGGGCCTGCTGCGCTGCGTGTCCGATGGTACCCCTTTCGGCGCTGTCTGGCTATGGTGGGCGCGGCGTTTTGCCCGGCGACTCCGTCTCTGCGCATTGCGCGGGCCCTGTCGGTGCGCTCCGCGCGCCTTCGCGGGCGCCTTGAGCGCCGGGCCGGTTATACTGGTGCCGAAGGCGGGACCCGGCGAGGTCTGCGCGCCCTCGGCGCCGATGCGCCGGTCACGGCGGAGAGGAACCCCATGGGAGAGCAGCGTTATTTCGAATACGACGAGCAGGCGATAGCCTACCTGAAGGCGCGCGATGCGCGGCTGGCCGAGGCTATCGATGCTATCGGGCCGGTGCGCCGCGAGGTGACGCCCGACCTGTTCGCGGCGCTGGTCAACTGCATCGTGGGGCAGCAGATATCCACGAAGGCGCAGGTTACCGTCTGGAAGCGCCTGACCGACGCGTTCGGCGACGTGACGCCCGGGGCCCTGGCCGCCTGCCCCGACGACGAGCTGCAGCAGTTCGGGCTGTCGTTTCGGAAGGTGGGCTACATAAAAGGCGCGGCCGAGCGCGTGCTGGCCGGCGAGCTGGACCTGGAGGAGCTGGCCGACCTGCCCGACGACGAGGTGTGCCGCCGCCTGTCGGCGCTGCCGGGCATCGGCGTATGGACGGCCGAGAGCTCATGACGTTCTCGATGCAGCGGCCCGACATCATGAGCTACGGCGACCTGGCCATCCAGCGGGGCCTGCGCATGCTGCACCACCATCGCCGCATCACGCCCGAGCTGTTCGCGAAGTACCGCCGCCGCTACTCGCCGCATGGCTCCGTGGCGAGCCTCTACCTGTGGGAGATCGCCGGGGGCGCCGTTGCCGGCCTGCGCGACTGGGCGCCGAAGGGCGGCGAGGCGAAGCGACCGCGGCCGGGCGGGGCGAAAGGCGGGCCGCGGGGGGACTAAACGGGCGGTTGACGATCGTAACGGTTTCATTGCTCACGTGCACAAAAGAAGCCGAAAGGGTTCAGTTTGCAGGGAAAAGAGCCTATAATCGGGCTTGTCCGACAGTAGAACCAAACGCAATGGTAAACGGAAAAAGACTATCTTCGCCAAGTACAGTCTCGTGATGATTGCGGCGCCGCAGAGCGGCAGGGCTTGTGGGTGAGCTACGTTGAGGATACGCCAAGCACGCTGTCGGCATTCCTTTCGATGAGGCCGGGGTTTCCCCGGCCTCATTGTGCTCACCTTCGGCCAGCCGCTCGCGACGCCTGCGTTCGAGCCGAGCCGCCCTGCGGCGCTCGTTCACCCGGTTGTTTCCGCGACCGGTCGAGGCCGCGAGGAGCCGGCACTGCTCCCGAGGCGCCGCAGCCTGCGGGGCAACTCGGTAACGCCGGGAAAACGTGGGCGGTTAATCCGACGAAAAGGCTTACACTTGGTGCCTCTAAGATGAAGCCGCCGGCCGTTGCGCTCGAGCGGGGGCCGGTTGACGATACGATGGGAGGGCGCTCATGCAAACCGCGCTTCTCTGGGCTGCGTCGGGCACCGGGTTCACGTTCTTGATGACCACGCTGGGCGCGGCCTCGGTGTTCCTGTTCCGCAAGCGCAACAGCATGGCCATCCAGCGCGCGTTTCTGGGGTTCGCGGCCGGCGTCATGATCGCGGCCTCGGTGTGGTCGCTGCTCATCCCCGCCATCGAGCGCGCCGAGGAGGCGGGCCAGGTGGGCTGGATACCCGCGGCGGGCGGGTTCGTCATCGGCGTGGCGTTCCTCATGGTGCTGCACCAGCTGCTGCCGCATCTGCATCCGGGCGAGAGCAAGCCGGAGGGCCTGCCGAGCAAGTGGGAGCGGCCCACGCTGCTGTTCACGGCCGTGACGCTGCACAACATCCCCGAGGGCATGAGCGTGGGCCTGCTGTTCGCCATGGCCGCGCAGAACGGAGGCGATCCGGGCATGTTCGGCATGGCGGTGGCGCTGGCCATCGGCATCGGCATCCAGAACATACCGGAGGGTGCCGCCGTGGCGCTTCCCATGCTGCAAGAGGGCATGAGCGCGCCGAAGGCGTTCGGGCTGGGGGCGCTGTCGGGCCTGGCCGAGCCGGTGTTCGGCATCCTGGTGGTGCTGTTCGCGGGCCTTATCTCGCCGTACATGCCGTGGATGCTGGCATTCTCGGCCGGCGCCATGATGTACGTGGTGGTGGAGGAGCTGATCCCCGAGGCGCACCTGGGCGAGCATTCGAACGTGGGTACGCTGGGCGTCATGGCGGGGTTTTTGGTCATGATGGTGCTGGACGTGGCGCTGGGATGACAGAATGGCGGGCCTCCTGACGGCTGCGATGCACCCGCGCCTGTGCTCCTAGCAGTGAGGGGCGCGGCACGGCAGGGGCCAAATATATAAGCTATAGAGCCATGGACAAAAACACGCCCTAATCTATAGATTCCATCCCTTGTCCGGCCATATTGAAGAAGACCTTTCCGGAAACTGCTGGTGAGAGTTGCGTAATTCAAATTATCCAATTACAAGGATAAAGAAAAGACGGTGTTTTTGTCCAAGGGAGTGTTGGAAGTGTTTGCCTTCGCCAGGGAATGCGGTTGCGGAATACCTCCTTGTGGAGAACCGCTATAAGTGACAATTACTTCTTTCGCGCGGCGGTTGCGTTTGCTATAATGCAGGCGAGCCGCAGGGAGCTGCTAACTCCCCACGGCTCTCGGATCGTCTTGGCGGTTCGGATGTTATGTGCTGTGCCCCGGATCGTCCTTGTCGGACGACCGGGGCAAATCTTTCGACACGAGCTTGACGACAAGCCCGGCCGCCCCGAGCAGCACGTTCAACAGCGCAACGTGCAGCCCGAGAACCTGCAAGATCGCTCCGGTAAGGGCAAGCAGCATATCATCCATAGAGGGTCACCCCCCCCCCTTCCAAAATCGGAAATGGGTGTGAGGGGTGTCGGTCCTCCCCGCCTGGACGAATCCGTGCGGCTATCTTAGCTCCGCAACCTTGCCGCTCGACCGCAATTCGAACGTTGCGGTACCGCGCCGACCTTGCGCGTTCCTTGCATTCCGGCCGTGCGAACCTTGCGGGGATCTTGCGACGTTCCAGCACCTCCCTTGCGTATTTTCGCCGCCTCCGCTTGCAGCCGCCGCCCGGCCCGGCATCCGGCGAACGTGGCGCATGCGGGGGCGGGGGAGCGGTATACTGGTTGGCCAACGACGAAGGCTTGCGGAAAGGACTGCTGCCATGGAGGATTTCGAGTTCGTATCGCCCACGCATTTCGTGTTCGGCCGCGGGGTGGAGGAGCAGGTGGGTGCGAAGCTGGCCGAGCGCGCCGCGCGCCGCGCCCTCGTGCACTTCGGCGGGCAGAGCGCGGTGAAGAGCGGCCTCATCGACCGCGTGAAGGCGTCGCTCGACGCGGCCGGCATCGAGCACGTGGAGCTGGGCGGCGTGCGGCCGAACCCGGAGATCGGCCTTGCGCGCGAGGGCATCGCTCTGTGCAAGGAGCACGGCATCGACTGGGTGCTGGCCGTGGGCGGCGGTTCGGTCATCGACTCGGCGAAGGCCATCGCCGTGGGCGCGCACTACGACGGCGACGTTTGGGACTTCTTCGAGACGAAGCAGCAGACGGACGACGTGCTGCCCATCGCCGTGGTGCTCACCATCCCGGCCGCCGGCAGCGAGGCATCGAAGAACACCGTGATGAGCAACGACGAGCTGGGCCTGAAGTCGGGCTATCCGAACAACGCGCAGCGCCCGAAGCTCGCGTTCATGAATCCCGAGCTCACGTTCACGCTGCCGGAGTACCAGACGGCGGCCGGCCTCACCGACATGTTCTGCCACCTGCTGGAGCGGTTCTTCGACGACGTGGGCGCCGTGCCCGTGACGGACAACCTGTGCCTGTCGCTCATGAAGACGGTGCGTGCCGAGGCGCCGCGCGTCATGGTTGAGCCGGACAACTACGACGCGCGCGCGAACGTCATGTGGGCGGGCATGCTCTGCCACCAGGGGCTCGCGGGCGTCGGCCGCCACGAGGACTGGGCCACGCACGGCCTGGAGCACGAGCTTTCCGCCCTGAACCCGGGCATCACGCACGGCGCGGGCCTGGCCGTGATGTTCCCCGCGTGGATGGAGTTCGTCTACGACGCGAACCCGTCGCGCTTCGCCCACTACGGCCGCGAGGTGTTCGGCCTGGCGCCCACCGGCGACGTGGAAGCCGACGCGCTGTCGGCCATCGACGAGACGCGCGGCTTCTTCGCCTCGCTCGGCATGCCGGTGACGCTCGACGAGCTGGGCGTGGGCGAGGACGACATCGAGCGCATGATTCCCACCCTCAAGGAGAACAAAGGCGAGCCCTTCGGCAGCTACAAGAAGCTCACCATGGACGACGCGAGAGAAATCTACCGGATCGCGCTTTAGGGTTCCGTCGGCCTGCCGGCCGCCGGAACGACTCGACGCTGCGAAGCCCCCTGGCACCCGATCTTGCCGCGATCCCGGAGGTTCGCGTACCGCAGTACGCTTCACCTCCGCGATCCCGCCAATCTCGGGTGCCAGGGGGCTCCTCGCTGACTTACTACGCCAACCTGCGCGGCCGTTATGCGCCCTCCGGGCGCATGGGCGGGTCGCTTCGCTCCCGCCCGGTCAACTTGGGGGTGGATGCCGTCGCTTGCGTGCCGCTCTGTTCCTTTGGTGAAACCCCCAGCGTGGATGCCGGGGGGAGGGCGGCCTGCGGTACCATGACCCCCATGGAAACCATCAAGCGACATGACACGGGTGCTGCCGTCGAGGACGTGCAGCAGCGCCTGGCCACCATCGGGTTGCTCGACCAGGCCGCCATCGACGGCGCGTTCGGCGAGCAGACTGCCGCCGCCGTGCGGGCGTTCTGCATCCAGGCGGGCCTGCCTGCGGGCGAGGACGTCACCGGCAAGGTGTGGTCGGCGCTCGTGGACGCCTCGTACTTCCTGGGCGACCGCACGCTGTACCTGCGCATGCCCCATTTCCACGGCCATGACGTGGAGGAGCTGCAGCAGGCGCTCGGCGCGCTGGGCTTCGCCTGCGGGGCGAACGACGGCATCTTCGGCGCGTACACGGAGCTGGCGCTGCGCAAGTTCCAGCTGAACCTGGGTCTGCCGTCCGACGGGATCGCCGGCGCGTACACCTACGCGGCCATCCGCAACCTCCACCATTCGTGGGAGGGCAAAGAGGCCGTGCACGAGGCCGTTCACCTGGGCTTCGCGCGTGCGGCCGACGTGCTGGAGAGCAATGCGCTCTGCCTGTTCGGCACGCATGAGTTCACGCGCAGCGTGGCGTCGCGCATGTCGAACCTCGCGCTGGCCACGAGCCCCGCATCGAAGATCGTGAGCGCCGACTCGCTTTTGGTGAAGCCCGACCAGGAGATGCTGCTCGTGCACATCGTGCTGGCCGAGGAGGCTACGGCCGAGGCCGTGCCGCGCGTGAGCTTCGACGACGAGGCCACGCTGCCCCTGCGCCTGGAGACGGCCATCGGCGTGGCCGATGCCGCCGCCTCGTCGCGCATCGCCGTGGAGCTGCCCGGCACCATGTGGGAGGATGCCGGCGAGGGACGCTCCGCCCAGCACTTCGCCATCACCCTGCTTGACGCCCTCTGCTCCGCGCTCTCGTAGGTTTCGTCGGCCTGCCGGCCGCCGGAACGCTGCTGGTGCGGTGGCCTGGCAGCGCTGTCTCGTGCTCCTACACCAGAGGGAGTAGCCAACGTGTCAGTTCGATGACGGATTTGCCGGTCGAAGCGGGGGTGCGCTAGGAGGCTTTTATACTTGCTGGCAAGCAACTTCGATGAAAGCAGGTTCATTATGGCCGATGATACGAACAACACCGATCAGGGCATCCCCACGCCTCCCGCATGCGATGCTCCCGAGCCGGTTCCTCCCGCGCAGCCGCAGCAGCCGCCGACGGGCCAGCAGATGCCGCCGCAGCAGCAGCCCTACCAGGCCCCGCAGCCGGGGTATCAGCCGCAGCCGCAGCCGATGTACATGCCGGCGCCGCTCATGCAGCTCACCGGCGGCATGAAGTTCGGCTGGTTCGTGGTGGGCGCCCTCATGGGCATCCCGGGCATCGTCATCTCGTGGCTTGTGAACGTGGACAAGCTGCCGCAGGTGAAGAGCGAGGCCCTGAAGTGGACCATCATCGGCTTCGTGGTGTGGATCGTGCTGGGAATCCTCATCAGCCTGGCGATAGGCGGCATGATCACGGCATTGGTTGCGGGGGCCATGGGCTCGGCCGGTTACTATGGCTACGACTACCACGGCTCCTGGTAGGCCGGCCTGACGGGCGCCGTCGCGGCGAAACATGGAAAATCGCTTCACAACGAAGAGCCCTTCGGGGCTCTTCTCTTTTGCGTGGTAAAGCGAGTGCTACAATGGTGGGCGTTTTCCACCTGCCCGCGCCTCCGCGCGGGTTCGCACGGCCCACCGCAACCAAGGAGCAGCCCATGCCACGTCCCATGACCATGGCGGAGAAGATCCTCGCCGCCCATGCGGGGCTCGACGAAGTGGAGCCGGGTCAGCTGATCGAATGCGATCTCGACCTCGTGCTGTCCAACGACGTCACCGCCCCCATCGCCGTCAAAGAGTTCCGCAAGATCGGCGTCGAGAAGGTGTTCGATCCCGAGAAGATCGCCCTCGTTCCCGACCATTACGTCCCCAACAAGGACATCAAGAGCGCCGAGCAGGCCAAGATCGTGCGCGACTTCGCGCGCGAGCAGGGCATCACCCACTACTACGAGGTGGGCTGCATGGGCGTCGAGCACGCGCTGCTTCCCGAGCAGGGCGTCGTCGGCGCGGGCGACCTCATCATTGGCGCGGACAGCCATACCTGCACGTACGGCGCGCTGGGCGCGTTCGCCACGGGCGTGGGCTCCACCGACGCCGGCGTGGGCTACGCCACCGGCAAGGCGTGGTTCAAGGTGCCCGAGTCTCTGCTGTTCAAGATCGAGGGCGAGCTCGCCCCCGGCGTCACCGGCAAGGACGTCATCCTGCACATCATCGGCATGATCGGCGTGGACGGCGCGCTCTACCAGGCCATGGAGTTCACCGGCAGCGCCATCCGCACCATGGGCATGGACGAGCGCATGAGCATCTCGAACATGGCCATCGAGGCGGGCGGCAAGGCCGGCCTCATCGAGGTCGACGACGTGACGCGTGCCTACATGGACGGCCGCACCGAGCGCCCCTACACCGAGTACCACTCCGATCCGGACGCGATGTACGCGAAGGTGTACGAGATCGACGCCGCCTCCATCGTGCCCACCGTGTCGTTCCCGCATCTGCCGTCGAACACGCGCCCGGCCGCCGAAGCCCGCGACATCAAGATCGACCAGGCCGTCATCGGCTCCTGCACGAACGGCCGCATCGTCGACATGCGCCAGGCCGCCGACGTGCTGCGCGGGCGGAAGATCCATCCCGACGTGCGCTGCATCGTGATCCCCGCCACGCAGGCGGTGTACCGTCAGTGCATGGAGGAGGGCCTCATGGACGTGTTCCTCGATGCGAACTGCGCCGTGTCCACGCCCACGTGCGGGCCGTGCCTCGGCGGCTACATGGGCATCCTCGCCGCGGGCGAGCGCGCCATCGCCACCACGAACCGCAACTTCGTCGGCCGCATGGGCGATCCCACGAGCGAGGTCTACCTGTCCTCGCCGGCCATCGCCGCGGCAAGCGCCGTGCTCGGCCACATCGGCCTGCCGGAAGACTTGGACTAGGAGGGACTGCGACCATGCAATTCAAAGGAACCGCGCACCGCTACGGGCGCGACATCGATACCGACGTCATCATCCCGGCCCGCTACCTGACCACGTCCGATCCGGCCGAGCTCGCGAAGCACTGCCTGGAGGACCTCGACACGTCGTTCATCGAACGCGTGCAGCCGGGCGACATCATCGTGGCCGACGAGAACTTCGGCTGCGGCTCGTCGCGCGAGCACGCGCCCATCGCCATCAAGGCGGCCGGCGTCGACGTGGTCGTCGCCAAGAGCTTCGCGCGCATCTTCTACCGCAACTCCATCAACACCGGCCTCGCCATCATGGAATGCCCCGAGGCGGTGGACGCCATCAGCCAGGGCGACGTGGTGAGCGTGGACGCCGACGCGGGCGTCATCGTGGACGAGACGACGGGCCAGACCTTCCAGGCGCAGCCCTTCCCCCCGTTCATCAAGGAGATCATCGAAGCCGGCGGCCTCATCAACCGCACGCGTCAGAAGCTGGGCGAGGAGTAGAACCATGGCCAAAACCTACAACATCTGCCTGCTTCCCGGCGACGGCATCGGCCCCGAGATCATCGCCGAGGGGTGCAAGGTGCTGGACGCCGTGGGCGCGAAGTACGACACGGCGTTCTCCTGCACCGAGGCGCTGCTGGGCGGGTGCGCCATCGACGCGACGGGCACCGCGCTGCCGGACGAGACGCTGCGCGCGGCCGAAGCCTCCGACGCGGTGCTGCTGGCGGCCGTCGGCGGCCCGAAGTGGGACACCACCGATCCTGCGAAGCCGCGCCCCGAACAGGGCCTGCTCGGCATCCGCAAGGCGCTCGGCCTGTACACGAACCTGCGTCCCGTGCAGATTTTCGCCGCGCTGGCCGATGCGTCCACGCTCAAGCCCGAGATCGTGGACGGCGTGGACATGATGATCGTGCGCGAGCTGACCGGCGGTTTGTACTTCGGCCGTCGCGAGCGCTTCTACGACGAGGAAGGCTGCGGCATGGACGGCGCCGCCGGCCAGCGCGCCTACGACACGCTCGAGTACCGCGAGTACGAGGTCGAGCGCATCGCGCGTCAAGCCTTCGAAGCCGCGCGCAAGCGCCGCAACAAGGTGACGAGCGTTGACAAGGCCAACGTGCTGGAGACCAGCCGCATGTGGCGCGAGATCGTGCACCGCGTCCACGACGAGGAGTACGCCGACGTGGAGCTCGAGGACCTGCTCGTGGACAACACGGCCATGCAGCTCATCAACCGCCCGGCCGACTTCGACGTCGTGGTGACCGAGAACATGTTCGGCGACATCCTCTCCGACGAGGCGGCCCAGATCACGGGCTCGCTCGGCATGCTGGCCAGCGCCAGCCTCGGCGACGGCACGGCGCTCTACGAGCCCAGCCACGGCAGCGCGCCCGACATCGCGGGGCAGGGCATCGCGAACCCGCTCGCGCAGATCCTGTCCGTCGAGATGATGCTGCGCTACAGCTTCGACATGCAGGATGCGGCCGACGACGTCCGCCGCGCGGTGACCGCCGTCCTCGACGAGGGCTGGCGCACCGGCGACATCAAGGGCCCCGACACCCCGGCCGACAAGGTGGTCGGCACCGTGGCCATGGGCGACCTCGTGGTGGAGTGCCTGTAGAAAAAAGGCGGCCCGGCGGATCGGCAGGTCCGGCGGTACAGCAGGCACGGACAGGGCGGGGCCCGATCTGGCGGCAGATCGGGCCCCGTTTTCCGTTATGCGGGTCGGATGTTTCGTCGGATGTTTCACGTGAAACATCCGTTCGTGTGCTAGCCGCTGGGCTACTCCTTAGGAGCGCGGGTCAGGTCGGTCTTCGTCACGTCGTCGGGGAGGCCCGCCTTCGGCATGTCGAGCGTGCCCGCCTTCTCGCGGCGATGCAGGTCGCGCAGCATGAAGGCCGCCACGACGATGAAGGCGCTGCCGCCGACGACGCCGACGGGCAGGGGGCCCACGAACGGATTGCCGCCCGTCACCGAGAACAGCAGCGCCGCGCTCACGAACCCGTTGATCGCCCCGTGGCCGATGGCCGCCGCCAGGCAGCTGCCCGTGCGCACGGTGACGTACGTGAGGAAGATGCCGACGACGACGCAGAACAGGCACATGGCCGCGATGCCGCCGAGGGGCCAGGTGGGATAGCCGGTGCCGTAGTTATGCCCGATGACGGTGAGCGGCGCGTGCCAGAGTCCCCAGATGACGCCCGTGATCAGCAGCGTGGGGACGATGCGCAGATGCGTGGACACCTTCGGCACGAGGTAGCCGCGCCAGCCCCATTCCTCGCCGAACGTCGTGAAGATGTTGAGCACGGGCGCCAGGAAGACGGCGAACGGCAGCTGTGCGAGCAGCATCATGGTGACGGTGTCGGCGGGCAGCTCCGAGCCGGTCGTCGCCGCTTGCTGCTGCGTCGAGGCGACGAAGGCGCTCATGGAGGGGTCGAAGTCCTGGGGGAACACGAGGAAGTACACGGCCGCCCCGATGACGGACAGGATGGCCGGCCCGAACCAGGCAACCGCGAACCACGGCAGAGACTTCTTGACCCCGCGCGGTTTGATGACGCTGTTCTTGAATCCCTCCCGCGTGACGAGGCGCGTGACGAGCACGCCGATGGCGGGGAAGAACATGGCCGCCCCGGTGATGAACTGCGTGGCGACCGGCGGGATGCCGGTGAGCGCCCCCGACGACGCCGGATACACCACTCCGAACTCATATGCCCACGTTAGGGCAAAGGTGACTGCCAGAAAAATCGCTATGCGCTTCATGGTCGTGCTCCTTCTCTCCTCATCTCCCGATGTTTCACGTGAAACATCGGTTCGCGCAAACAAATGTTTCACGTGAAACATCGGGACCCGTTTGTGATTCCTCCTTGCGTTCTTGTTCCATTTGTTATAGCATAAATATAACAAACAGGCAAGGAAAGGAAGCGACATGGCATCTCCGGTATTGTCAGTCAACCATGTAGTGAAGACGTTCGGCGCGAAGCGCGCGGTGGACGACGCGACCCTCGACGTTATGCCGGGGGACATCTTCGGCTTCGTCGGCCATAACGGCGCGGGCAAGACGACGCTCATCCGCTCCATCGTGGGCGTGACGGGTTTCGACGAGGGCGACATCCGCATCGCCGGGCAATCGGTGCGCACCGACGCGCTCGCCTGCAAGCGCGTCACGGCCTACGTGCCCGACAACCCCGACATCTACGAGTTCCTCACGGGCATCCAGTACTTGAACTACCTCTCCGACATCTTCGAGGTGCCGGCCGACGTGCGCGAGGCCCGCATCCGCCAGTTCGCCGACCGCCTGGGGCTCACCTCGGCGCTCGGCGACCTCGTGTCCTCGTACTCGCACGGCATGCGGCAGAAGCTCGTGCTCATCGGCGCGCTCGTGCACGAGCCGACGCTGCTCGTGCTTGACGAGCCCTTCGTCGGCCTCGACCCCGAGGCGTCCTTCCAGGTGAAGGAGATGCTCCGCGAGCTGGCCGACGGCGGGTCGGCCGTGTTCTTCTCGAGCCACGTGCTGGAAGTGGTGGAGAAGCTGTGCGACAAGGTGGCCATCATCAAGCAAGGGCAGCTGCGGGCGTGCGGGCGCACGGCCGAGGTCGTGGGCGACGAGAGCCTGGAAGACGTGTTCCTCGACATGATAGACCGCGGCGCGACGGCGTCGGCCGCGGGCGCACGATAGGGGGCGGCGAGCATGCGTTCGTTCATCCTTCTTCTGAAAATCCAGCTGCTAGGGCTGTTCGGCATCAACAAGACGCTGCACGCCGATCCGGCGAAGGCGAGGCGCACCCTGGCGCTTGCGGCGTTGGCCGTGGCCGCCATCGTGCTGTTCGCCGCGGCGTACTCGTCGGGCGTCGCGCAGGCGCTCGTGGAGATGGGGCTGCCCGAAGCCGTGCTGCTCGTCGCGGTGCTCGTGGGCGCCGTCGCCGGTGCGGTGGCGGCGTTCCTCAAGACGAACGGCGTGCTGTTCGGCTTCAAGGACTACGACCTGGTGATGTCGCTGCCGGTGCCCACCTCGTCGGTGGTGCTCTCGCGCATCGCGTCGCTGTACGCTATGAGCTTGGCGTTCGGCCTGCTGGCGATGGTTCCGGCGTTCGCCGTGTACGCGGCGAACGCGAGCGTGACCGCGGTCGGCGTCGCGTGCATGGCGCTTTCGGCGGTGCTGGCCCCGCTGCTTCCGCTGGCCGCGGCCATCGTGCTGGCGGTGCTCATCGCGGCGGTGTCGGCGCGCTTCAAGCATGCGAACGTCGTGGTGATCGTGCTCACCCTGGCGGCCATGCTTGCCGCGGTGTTCGGTTCGCTGGCGTTCTCGTCGCAGGCCGACGACATGGCGGCCATGACGGTGCTCGGCACCGAGCTCGTGTCCCAGCTGGCAGCCGTGTTCCCTCCGGCGGCGTGGGCGACGGCCGGCATCGTAAAGGGCGATCTCGCGGCGTTTTTGGCGTTCGCCGCCGTGAACCTCGTGGCGGCGGGTGCGGTGCTCGCGCTCGTCGTGCGCCTGTTCGTGCCGGTGAACTCGCTGCTCATGTCGTCGCGCCCGCGCGGGACGTTCTCCTTCGACGGCAAGGGCGCTGCGGCGGCGAAGGCTGGCTCCCCGCTGCGCGCGCTCATGGCGAAGGAGGCGCGCCTTCTCGTGGCCACGCCCATCTACTTCATGAACGCCTGCATCGGGTACGTGCTCGTGCTGGTGGCGGCTATCGCCGTGGCGGCGGGGACGCTCACGGGCGCGCTGTCGCTCGACCTGCTGCCGCCCGAGCTGGTTCCCGTCATCGGGCTCGTGCTTCCGTGGGGCCTGGCGTTCTTCTGCAGCATCTCGTCCACTACGGCCGCGTCGGTGTCGCTCGAGGGTTCTTCGCGCTGGCTCATGCTGACGGCGCCCGTTCCCGCTTCGACCGTCCTGTGGTCGAAAGCGGCGGTGAACCTGGCCATCGGCCTGCCGTTTCTGCTGGTGTCTGCTGTGCTCGTGGCGGTTTCGCTGCCGCTCGACGCGCTGTCCGTCGCAGCGTTGTTCGCGGTGCCGTCGGCATCGTGCTTGCTGGCCACGAGCTTGGGGCTGGCGCTGGACGCGCGCCGTCCGCGCTACGACTGGACGACCGTGTACGAGCCGGTGAAGCGCGGCATGCCGGTACTCGTGGTGGTCTTCGCCGGCATGGGCCTGGTGGCGGCGGGCATGGCTGCGGCCTTGTTCCTGGGGCAGGCGGGATCGCTGCTGGCGGCGTGCGCGGTGGCTGCGGCGTCGGTCGCGCTCTACCGCAGCACGGCGAAGCGGGGGCTTTCCGCGTAAATCGGGGCGGGAAGCGAAAGCATCATCGGACGGCGAACGAAAGGCGGTATCATGGGAGCAAGAGAGAACGGGACGCGTCGCAACCGGGGCACGGTGCTCGAAGGACGGAGCGGGCTCGTGGCGGCGATCGTGCTGGGAGGTGCGGCGGTCGCGTTGGCCGCGGCCCAGTGGGTGCTGCTGCCTGACCAGGTGGCGACGCATTTCGGCATCACGGGAGAGGTGAACGGCTGGTCGCCGAAGTGGTTCCCCGTCCTCCTTTCGGGAGGCTTGGGGCTGTTCGGCTCGGTGTGGCTGGGCGTCTCGCGCGAGAAGCTGGGGCTGCTGTTGGCCGTCATCGGCGTGTTGATCGGGGTCATCGACCTCGCGGTGAACGGGTTGATGATGTAGCGAAGGAGGATGCTCGTGATCGTCCGCATAGACCAGAAGTCGGAAGAGCCGCTGTACCTGCAGATTCGCAGCCAGATTATCGCGGCCATCGCGCGCGGCGAGCTGGTTCCCGGAACCGCGCTGCCGTCCGTGCGGTCGCTCGCCAGCGATTTGGGGATCAACCTGCATACGGTGAACAAGGCGTACGCGGTGCTGCGCGACGAGGGCTACGTGCTCATGCGTGGCCGCAGCGGCGCCTACATCGCCGACCCGTGCGAGGAAGACCGCGCCGATCGTGCGCAGATCGAGTTGGCGAAGATGGAGGACGCCCTGTTCGAGCTGGCCTTGGCGCATCGCGCCCGCGGTGGGTCGCGCGGCGAGTTCCTGGAGTGCGCGAGCGCCCAGGCCGCCCGCGCCTACGCCGCCCTCGAGCGCGCCGATGCCGACTCTGTGCCATCCACCCAGGCTGCGCGGGCGGCCGGAGCCGGCAGGCTTCCCATCGAGGCCGGCTTCGCCCCTGCTTGCGGAAAGGACGCGTGACGCGCCCATGGAGGGAAACGCAACCGAGTTCGCTGCGACGATGCTCGCCTTCACCGTCGCGCTCGTCCCCTTGACGGGCATCATGACCATCGTAACGCCGTTCCTCATGAGGCGCGGCGAGGTGTTCGCCGTCACCGTGCCCGACACGGCGGCGCACGACCCCTACCTGCGTCGACTCAAGCGGCGTTACGCCCTGCTCATGGCCACGCTCACCGCCGTCCTCACCGCGGTAGGCGCTTTTGGGGCGTTCACGGGCGATGCCGGTTTGGCGTTGGCCGTGCTGTGCGTGGGCATGCTGCTGCTGTGCATCGGGAGCTACGGCCTCATGCTGTATTTCCGGTCAAAGGTGCGGTCCTACAAGAAGGAGCAGGGTTGGCAGGCCAGCGCACGGGAGTCGGTGGCCGTGGTGGGCGACGCGCCCGTGCCGCGCGCGGTCTCGCTCAAGTGGAACCTGCTGTACCTGCCCGTCATTGCCGTGACGCTGGCCATCGGCGCCGTTGGGTACGCGCAGATGCCCGACTTGATCCCGCAGCACATGAACTTTCAGGGCGAGGTGACGGAGTACATGGAGAAAACCCCGTTCACCATACTCGTTCCTGCGCTCATCGTGGCGTTCGTAGCGGCCTGCATGGCGTTTGCGCACTGGACCATCCTGCGCTCGAAGAGGCCGTCGAACCCATCCGCACCTGCCACCTCGGCGCTGGCCTACGGCATGTTCGCCCGTGCCCAGAGCATCTTGCTGGTGGCAGGCGGCCTGGCTCTCAGCGTGTTGGGTCCCGTCATGGAGCTGTCGTTTATCGGCGTGATAGGGTTGGAGCAGGCAGGCGTGTTCGTGGTGGCCTTGGCGCTGGTGATAGTGGTGGGCTCCATCGTTGTCAGCCTGGTTTACGGTCAGGGGGGCTCTCGCGTGTTCTCGCGCATGGCCGCTTCCGAAAGGCTGCTGGCCGACGATGACGAACATTGGAAGCTGGGTGTGTTCTACTACAATCCCGACGACGCCAGCCTGTTTCTACCCGAGCGCTTCGGCATCGGTTGGACCATGAACTGGGCCCGTCCTGCCGTCTGGGCCATCATGCTCGCCGGCCTCGTGCTGACGGTGGCGTTCGTCGCGGCAGTGATGACGCTGATGTAGGAAGCGGGACGGGGCGTTTGGCCGGGGAGGGCGGCGCTCCGTCCGGCGCTCCTACAAATTGTCTTCCAGGTCCATCTGCATGAGGGCCACGTTCTCGCGCAGGCGCTTGTACGAGGCGCGGGGCAGCGATCCGTCCTCGTAGCTTGACTGGATGGCCTCGAGCTCGAGCCGCAGGCCCGCGCGCTTGATGTCCGCCGCCTTGTCCACCGAGGTGGCGAGCGCGGTGATGGAAGGGTTCGCGGCGCGTGCCGTCTGCACGAGGCGCTGGTATTCCAGCAAGAGCGCGCTCAAATGCTCGGCAGGCTCCTCGGACGTCGGGGAGGCCAGCTCCGCCTGCAACTTCTCAATGACGTGCTCGTTGCTGCGCACGCGGAGGTCGCGCTCGGCCAGGACGCGCTCGGTAAGGTCGTCGCCGGGCAGCGCCTCAACGAGCCGGTGCCAGCCCGCATGCGCGAGCGTGCGCAGGCGCAGGTAGACGATCTGCAGCGATATGCGGTCGGCATGGTGCTTCAGCAGGTTCTCCGTGCGCGAGAGGCGCTTGAGGTACCGGTATCCTGCCAGCTCGTCGACCTCCTCGCGCTCCAGCAGGTCGAGCACGAAGTCGTGTTCCCATCGGTTCGCCCGAAGGCGCAGCGGGGTCATGGACTCGTTCGTCACGTCGCCCTTGTTCTTCAAATGCGCGATGCGCTCGTTGTAGGCGCGTATGACCATCTGGGTGGCAGCGCGGTTCTCGCTGGTCTGGCGCGCGGCCAGCTCTTCCACCACCGAGCGGAGCATCTCGATGCTGGCCTGCTCCTCGTCGAACCGCTCCACGTCTTCGGGCTCCTTCTTCGGGGCTATGAGCGGCACCACGAAGGTGGCCAGCAGCATGGTGACCACGATCACGCCGCACGCCAGGAACAGCAGCAGCTCACGTTGGGGGATGGAGAAGGGGATGGTGAACGCCACGGCCAGCGTGATGGTGCCCTTCGGCCCGGCCAGGGTCATGATGGCCGTGGACCGCAGCTCGTCGAGGGTCATGCGGCCGGTGCGCTGCCGGTGGAGCCGTTCCATGGCGAACACCCACACGAAGCGGACGGCGAGCATGAGCGCCGTGATGCCCAGGATGTAGCCGATGAGCACGCCGTTGTCGATGGTGACGTTCTCCCAGGTGCGCTGCATGGCGCGGGGGAGCTGCGTGCCCAGGAGCACGAAGACGATGCCGTTGAGGGCGAAGGCCAGCACGCGCCAGACGCTCGTCGACACGATGTTCATGCGCGACACGGACGGCCCGATGGTGCGCGGCGACACGACGTTCAGGATGCCGGCCGCCACTACGGCGATGATGCCGCTCGTGCCCAGGGCGTTGGCCACGAGGTACACGATGAACGGCACGAACACCTCGAACAGCACGTGGAACGTCGTGTTCTCGAGCCCCCACGACCGCACGCGCCGCACGATGAAGTTGCCCAGGTAGCCCAGCGCCACGCCCACGAGGATGCCGCCCAGGAAGGCGAAGAAGAAGTTCGCGGTGGCGCCAACGAGCGAGAACGTGCCCGTGACGGCGGCGGCGATGGCGAACTGGAACGACACGATGCCCGAGGCGTCGTTGATGATGGACTCGCTTTCCAGGATGTTGCGGGACCGCGCGGGAATCTTCACCTGCTTGGCCAGCGAGGCCACCGACACGGCGTCCGTCGGCCCGAGCGCCGCGCCCAGGGCGAACGCCGCGGCCAGCGGGATGGAGGGCACCAGCCATTTGACGGCGAATCCCACGATGAGCGCCGAGGCGATGACCAGCCCCACGGCCAGCGACAGCACGGGGCGCTTGTTCTCCCAGAGCGCCTGCTTGTTGAGGTTCTTGGCCTCGTCGTACAGAAGCGGGGCTATGAGCAGGACCAGGAACAGGTTCGGGTCGAGGTCGATGTTGATCTGCGTGCCCATCACCACGGCGATGGCCAGGCCCAGCCCGATCTGGATGAGGGGTGACGACACCTTGGGCACGAGCTGGTCGATGACGGACGAGAGCAGCACCGTTGCCAGCATCAGCAGGGAGAGTTCGAGGAGTTCCACGAAAACGCCTCCTTCGGAAATGTTCGGGGGCTTGGTCCTATTGTAACGTAACCGTTGGTTGAGGCCGCCGGCGTCCGTGCAGTTTTGCGAATGGGAACGCCGCGCCCGCGCTGTTTCGCTATCATGGGGAGCGAACGTTGGCGAAGAAGGATGGACACATGGCGTTTCTGCTGGGTTGCGAGAAGGTGCGGGTGGAATTCCCCACGAAGACGGTGTTCGACAGCGTGTCGCTGGGCGTGGAGGAGGGCGACCGCATTGGCATCGTGGGCCGCAACGGCGACGGGAAGTCCACGTTGCTCGCCCTGCTGGCCGGCACCCTGGAGCCCGACGACGGGCGCGTGCTGAAGAACGGCACGGTGCACGTGGGCGTGCTGGGGCAGGCCGATGCGCTCGCCGACGACGACACCGTGGAGCGCGCCGTGGTGGGCGATCTGCCCGAGTACCAGTGGGCGGGCGACGCGCGCGTGCGCGACATCATCGCGGGGCTGGCCGCGGACATCCCCTGGGACGCGCGCGTGGGCACGCTCTCGGGCGGGCAGCGGCGGCGGGTGGACCTCGCGCGGCTGCTCATCGGCGACTGGGACGTGCTGGCGCTCGACGAGCCCACGAACCACCTGGACGTGCGCGCCATCACGTGGCTGGCGGGGCACTTGAAGGCGCGCTGGAAGCAGGGCGCGGGCGCGCTTCTGGTGGTGACGCACGACCGCTGGTTCCTCGACGAGGTGTGCACGCGCATGTGGGAGGTGCACGACCGCGTGGTCGACCCGTTCGAGGGCGGGTTCTCGGCCTACATCATGCAGCGCGTGGAGCGCGACCGGCTGGCGGCGCTGGCCGAGCAGAAGCGCCAGAACGACCTGCGCCGGGAGCTGGCCTGGCTCTCGCGCGGGGCGCGGGCGCGCGCGACGAAGCCGAAGTTCCACGTGGCCTTGGCGCAGGAGCTCATCGCCGACGTGCCGCCCCTGCGCAACGAGCTGGAGCTCAAGCGTATGGCCATGGCGCGCCTGGGCAAGCAGGTGGTGGACTTGGAGCACATGACCGTGCGCTTCGACGGCGAGGACGGCCCCGGCCGCACCGTGCTGGACGACGTGGACTGGATCATCGGCCCGGGTGACCGCTACGGCATCGTGGGCGCGAACGGCGCGGGCAAGACCACGCTTCTACGGGTGATCCAGGGTTTGCAGAAGCCGAGCGCCGGTCTGGTGAAGATAGGGAAGACGGTGCGTTTCGCCGTGCTGTCGCAGCACTTGGACGACCTGGCGCGCTTCGGCGACGACCGCGTGCGGCAGGTGGTGGGCCGCTACAGCCGCCGCACGATGCTGGACGGCAAGGAGGTGACGCCCGGCCAGCTGCTGGAGAAGCTGGGCTTCACGCGTGCCGATCTGAACGAGCCGGTAAGCGACCTGTCGGGCGGTCAGAAGCGCCGGCTGGCGCTCATGCTCATCCTGCTGGACGAGCCGAACGTGCTCATCCTCGACGAGCCGGGCAACGACCTGGACACCGACATGCTGGCCTCGGTGGAGGACCTGCTGGACGGCTGGCCGGGCACGCTGCTTTTGGTCACGCACGACCGCTACCTCATGGAGCGCGTGACCGACCACCAGTTCGCCATCTTGGACGGGAAGGTGCGCCACCTGCCGGGAGGCGTGGACGAGTATTTGAGGTTGTCCGACGCTTCCCCCTCTTCCATGGCGGCCGGCAATCCCGCACGTCAACGACCTGCGCATGCCGCCGATTCGGGCTTATCTGGGACAGAAGCATCCCCCGAAAGCTCCCGCCTCTCCGGCGGCGAGATCCGCACGCTGCGCAAGCTCATGCAGTCGAACGAGCGCAAGACGGAGACGCTCAACGGGAGGATCGAGGACGTGCGCGCGCAGATGGCCGCTGCCGATCCCACCGACTTCAGTGCGCTCGGCGACTTCCAAGCCCAGATCAACGACTTGCAAGCGCAGATCGACGCTCTCGAGGAAGAATGGCTTGAAGCCGCCGAGAAGCTAGGAGAGTAGGGCGCTGCGGGCGCCGAACCCGCAGCTGCCCGCGCAAGCGTCCGCTGCGACTACTTCCAGGCCGGCCGGTCGGGACTGCTTTCCTGCTGCTCGGGGCCGCGGGCCCAGGGGTCTTCCTTGGCATCGCTCTGCGCGTACTTCAGCCAGGCGTCCTCCTGCTTGGCCTCGGCTATCCAGTCGTCCGGCGACTTGAAGGCCACGCTGCCCACCAGGCACACGATGCCGCACAGGATACCGCCCACGGCGAACGCGATCCAGCTGACCGCGAACCCGCCCTGGCCCGAGCGTATGGCCTCCTTCAGCGCGAACTTGTCGATGCCGTCCCAGCCGCCGATCTGGTTGAACAGCGGCACGAAGCCCCACACCAGGAACACGATCAAGGCCAGCAGCATGATAACGCCGCAGGCCACGCCCATGATGCGTTCTGCACGCACCTGCTCGGGCGACTTGACCACAGCCGTGGACGGCAAGTCGGCCCCCAGCTCGCGGCGGTGCCCGATGTAGGTGAGCTCGGACAGGTCGTACTTCGACTTCTGCAGGCAGGCCCACATGATGAGGCCCACGCCCAGGGCGATGGTGAGCATGAACGGCAACAGCAGCAGCTCTTCCAGATGTACGCCGCCTACCAGCGCGTAGGCATCGTCGGGCGAAGCACCCACGAGGAAGATCACGGCCAGCAGAATGAGACCCACGCCGCCCGCGATCATGAGGGGGAAGCGGCGGCCGAAGCGGTCCAGCACGTCGGCGGGGTAGCGCGGCTCGATGGAGGGGTTGCGGCGCTTGAACTCGCCGTGGTTGAGCGCACCCATGATGAGCACCATGACCCCCACCACGACGAACGCCAAGAACACGGCCGCCTGGAAGTTGTCGCCGAATACGTCCACCGCCTCGATGACCGACTGCACGCCCACGCCCGCCAAGATAAACGCCACGCCCGCCACCATGGACAGGCTGTGGCGGTTCATGTGGTGGTCGTAGCGCTCGGTATCGCCCTTGTTCGCCACGTGCACGCTGCCGCGCATGAGATCGTCGAGGTTCGTGTGGAACAGGTCGCAGAGCGCCAGCAGCTTGTCCATCTCGGGATAGTTCGTGCCGGCCTCCCATTTGCTGACGGTCTGGCGCGACACGCCCAGCTGCTCGGCAAGGCCCTCCTGTGTCACGCCGTAATGCTGGCGCAGGTAGACGAGGTTGTCGGCGAAGCTCATGATAGGTTCCTTTCGTTATCGGTAAGCATCATACCCGAACGCGACGGTGCCATGGCTGCGATGCGCGAGCTCGCCGGCCGGCTTGCTTGCAGGCGTGCGGAATAGGTCGCCCCGCGTTCTCCCGCCCCTCCGTTTCGGTGCCCCCATAGTGCCGTTGCGGGGCCGCCCGCTCCACCACCTTGAGGGTGCGTTTCGCTTTTTTTCGCGCACGCTGAGGTTGCGGAAGCCAATGATCTGCGGTTTTATATTTCGGCAGGACAAGCGGCATCTGATTTGGTAAGGTGCGTTGGAGTCGCGCGAGCGAGTGCGGGAAGCGGGGGCGAAAGGAGCGTCGCATGGCGGAGCTGGAGCTGGACGCGCGGCAGGTGCGAAACTTCAGGCTGCAGGCGCACCATCTGGACGCGTTCTACGGCCGCGACGACGCGCTCGCGGCGGTGGGCGCCTGTGGCATGCAGAACTCGCCTCCTGGCGCGTGGGAGGCCGCGCTCTTCAACCGCGTGCCCGCGTGCGGGGCGGCTGACCGCGACCGCATGCTGCTGGAGGAGCGGACGCTTCTGCAGGCGTGGAGCTTCCGCGGCGCGCCCATGGTGTTCCCGACGGCCGACGGCGCCGCGTTCCTGTCGGCGCTCGCAGCGGAAGGCGACGAGCCCTGGATATACACGCGCGGCATCGGCCTGGCGCTCGACTTCCTAGGCGTGGGGTTCGACGAGCTGCTTGCCCTGCTTGAGCAGGTCATGCCCCGGCTGGACGGACGGGCGGTGGTAGGCAAGGCGGCGCTCGACCAAACCCTGGCCGCGTGGATGGAGCCGCTGCTGCCTGCGCGGAAGCGCTCCTTGTGGAACGAGCCGTCGATGTACGGCAGCCCCGACAAGCAGACGGTGGGCGGCGCGGCCGTGTCCTTCCTGCTGCGTCCCTGCTCCTTCAAGGGCCTGGTGGTGTTCGGCGCGCGGGAGGGAACGAGCCCTGCGTTCTCATCGTTTCGCACCTGGCTCGGCCGTCCCCTGGAGCCTGATCCGGAGGCGGCTCGCAAGCTGGTGCGGAAGTTCCTCCACTGCTACGGGCCGACCGCGCCCGGTGGGCTGGCCGCGTGGCTGGGATGCTCCGGCGCCCAGGCGCGCCGCTTGTGGAGGGCGGCCTCGGACGAGATGGAGCCGGTGAGGTTTCTGGGCAAGAAAGCGTACGTCCTGTCCGCCGACCGGGAGCGACTGATGGCTTCCGAGCCGCCGCAACGCGAGCTGTTGCTGCTGGCCGCGCACGATCCCTACCTCGACCAGCGCGACCGCGCCGTTCTGCAGCCGGACAAGGCGCTGCAGCGCCGGATATGGCGCACGGTGGCCAATCCGGGCGCCATCGTGCGCCGCGGCGAGGTGGCGGGCACGTGGACCGCCAAGAAGAAGGGGGCCGGCCTTGAAGTGAGGGCGGACTGGTGGGACAACGCCGTCGGCGAGCAGCAGGTGCGCGCCCTCGCCGAGCAGTACGCTGCCTTCCGCGGCCTCGAGCTGGCAGGATTCGAAAGGGGCTGACGCCCAGAGGCGCCCCATGCGAAGCCAGGCCGTGCCGCGGGGCTGCCTGCCGGCTGCCCAGTTGTCGGCTTGTTCAAATTCCTGCAAAGTATCGGTGGAGAGACGGTACGGGGCGGAGGCGGGCCGTACAATGACCGGGAAAGCGGAGGCTGCGGGGCGAACGGCCCGGACGGTGCGGCTCCGCCCGCAGGCCGCCGCCCGCGTGGCCGCACCCCAACGAAGGAGGAGGCATCATGCTCAAGCTCATCGCCAGCGATATGGACGGCACCATGCTCGACGCGAACGAGTGCGTGCCCGACGGCACGTACGAGCTCATCCTGCGCCTGCGGGAGGAGGGCGTGCGGTTCGCGGCCACGTCGGGCCGGCGCTTCGATACGCTGTGCGAGCTGTTCGAGCCCATCGTGGACTGCATGGACTTCGTGGCGTCGAACGGCGCGCAGGTCATCGTGGAGGGAGAGCTGGTCGACCTGGAGGTGTTCTCGCACGCCGCCGTGAAACGGCTGGCGCGCGTGGTGGACCTCTTCGACACCATGCACCTGGCGCTGTTCGACGAGACGCGCAGCTACCTCTTGGATGACGAGGCGCGGTTCGAGCGCGAGGTGGACAAGAACCTGCCGAATCCCGTGCGCGTTTACGCGGTGCCGTCGCCCCAGGTGAGCATCTTGAAGGCCTCGGTGTACTGCGACGAGGACGTCATGGACATGGCCTATATCCTGTCGCGCGAGCTGGACGACGACTTCGTGTTCGCTCCGTCCGGCCGCAAATGGATCGACGTCATGCAGCGCGGCGTGAGCAAGGCCACCGGCGTGAGCCAGGTTCTCGACGCCCACGGCATACGGGCCGACGAGATGATGGCGTTCGGCGACTCCATGAACGACTACGAGATCCTGCGCATGGCCGGCATGAGTGTGGCCATGGGCAACGCGCGCTACGCCATCAAGCAGATAGCCGACCGCGTGATCGGCACGAACGTCGACCAAAGCGTGCAGGCCGAGCTACGGAGGATGCTGGGGGAGCGGGGCTGAGGGAGTGGCGCTGCTCCATCTTGCCGTTCCCCTTCGGTTCTGCTAGAATGTATTACAAGTAATACCTAAGGAGGTGACGGCATGGGAGAGAAGGGTTTGGAATCGGTTCTGACCGTTCGCTTGGATCGCAAGGTGAAGGAGCAGGGGGCGGCGGTCATGCAGCGTTACGGCTACACGCCCTCATCGGCCGTGCGCCGCTTCTTCGACTACGCGGTGAAGCACGATGCGCTTCCCTTCGAGCAGCAGGACAAGCCGAACCGGGACGAGATCAAGCGCCGCATTGCGGCGTTCGACGCCTGCCACACCAAGCGCTCGTCGGGCATGACGGACGAGGAGATACGCGACGCACGGTTGAGGGACCGCTATGGACTTGGTGCTCGATAACAACATTGTGATCGACCATATCGACCGCCGCGAGCCGTTCTACGAGCTGTCGCGCCGGGTGTGCCTGCTGGGGGTGGTGGGCGAGGCCAACACGTACATCAGCGTCAACATGCTCACCGATATCTACTACCTTCTGCGCAAAGACTACGGAAGCCAGGGCGCGCAGGACCTTATCGAGAACAACTTGTCGTTTCTCCAGCTCATCGGCATATCGGCCGAAGATGCGCAGAAGGCGCTTGCTGCGCGGTGGGGCGATTTCGAGGACTGCCTGGTGGCGCGGTGCGCGGAGAAGATCAAGGCCGACTACATCGTCACGCGCAACGTGAAGGACTTCCGCTCGTCGTCCGTCGAGGCCGTCACCCCCGAAGAGCTGTTCGACCGGTTGGAGAAGCAAGGGTTCGTGTACGAGGAGGTTGACTGGTAAGGCGCTGGCCCTTTCGCCTCCCTTCGCCTACAACCCCGCGTGGCCGTCGCTGCTCACGCGTGCCTCGGGGTCGCGCAGCACTGAGCGGTCGAGGGCGCCCACCGCGTTCGATGCGGTGACGCCGGCCACCATGGAATCGCTCACGTTGAGCGCGGTGCGGCCCATGTCGATGAGCGGCTCCACCGAGGCCAGAAGCCCCACGATCTCGATGGGCAGCCCCATGGTGCCCAGCACGATGAGCGAGGCGAACGTCGCGCCGCCGCCCACGCCTGCCACGCCGAACGAGCTGATCACCACCACGGCTACGAGCCCTGCCACGAACGTGGGCGAGAACACGTCGATGCCCACGGTGGGCGCGATGATGGTGGCGAGCATGGCGGGGTAGATGCCCGCGCACCCGTTCTGCCCGATGGACATGCCGAAGCTGGCGGCGAAGTTGGCCGTGGCCTCGTCCACGCCCAGGGCGCGCGTCTGCGTCTCGATGTTGAGCGGCACCGCGCCCGCGCTCGAGCGCGCCACGAACGCGAAGCTGAGCACGGGGAACGCCTTGCGCACGTAGGCGAGCGGGCTCACGCGGTTCCCCAGCAGGACGAGGCAGTGCACCAGGAACATGAGCACGAGCGCCCCGTAGGACACGGCCACGAACTTACCCAGGTCGAGCACCGCCGCGTAGTCGCTCGTGGCCATGACGTGCGCGATGAGCGCGAGCACGCCGTAGGGAGTGAGGGCGAGCACCATCGCCACGATGCGCATGACGATGCCGTACAGGCTGTCCACGAGCCGCTTGAAGAAGTCGGCCTGGTCGCACGCGGCGGCGGTTGCGGCGGGGGAGACGTCGGCCGCGCCTTCGCCGCGTGCGCGAAGCCTGAGGTAGGCCACGCCCACGATGGCGGCGAAGATGACCACGGCGATGGTGGACGTGGAGCGCGAGCCGGCCAGGTCGGCGAACACGTTCATCGGGATGAACGAGAGGATCATCTGCGGCAGCGTGAGGTTCGCCACCTGCTGCTGGTCGGCCTGCAGCGCCTCGAGGCTCGTGGCGCTCGCGCCCGCTCCCGCATCGGTGAAGCTCGCGCCCGCGAGGCCGGAGAGCGCGACGGCAGCCCAACCCGTGAGCGCCGCCGCGGCCACGGTGCCCAGCAGCACCGCCAGCACGACGGCGCTGATGCGGCCGAGGTTCTCCGTCACCTTCGTGCGGGTGAACGCGCCCACGATGGCCACGAACACGAGCGGCATCACGAGCATCTTCAACAGCGCGATGTAGCCCTGGCCCACGACGGCCATCCAGTCGAGCGCTGCGGAGGCGGCGTCGCTGCCGCGTCCGAGCGCAAGCTGGATGCCCACGCCCAGCGCGATGCCCAGCCCCAGCGCCGTGAACACCCGCGGCGTGAATCCGACGCCGCGGCGCTTCATCAGCCAGAGCGCCGCCAACAGGCCGACGAACACGGCCAGCACGGCGACAGTGGCGAGGATGGAATCGACAGGCATGGGCGATCAGCTTTCTGGACGGCAGCGCCCTCCAGTATGCCGCGCGCGCGAAGCCGCCCGGCCCTCCGCCTGCAACCGTCTCGCCCTTGTTGCCGAACCGATGGCTCGCCGCCTATTCGGGCCTTTCCGCGCCCAGCGCGCACGCGTGGCGTTCGCCGAAGCGCGTCACATGCTGGCGCGCAAGGTCTACCAGGCGTTCGCGGTCGGCCGCGTCGGCCGCGCCGTCGGCGGCCTGGATGAGCAGCATGAGCGGCGCGAAGAACTCCAGCGCCAGCAGCCTCGGGTCGTCGCGCATGAAAGCGCCTGCTTCCATCATGGACGCGAACAGCCCCTCCTGCCATGCGAGCGGCGTCTCGATGAAGTAGCGGCGGTAGAGCGCGCCCAGCTCGGGCGTGCGGTACTGCTCGACGGTGAGCATCTGTCTAAACAGGGTGGCGAACTCGTCCTCGGTCCAGTAGCGGAACATCGCCTCGCCGAGGTCCGCCATCTGCGCGACCGGGGTGGCCGCGTAGCCGCGCGTCTGCTCGTCCATACCGCCCTCGGGCATTCCGATGGCGGCGGCCGTCAAATCGTAGCGCTCGTCCATGCGCTCGACGATGGCGTCCAGTATGGCCTGCTTGCCGGCGAAGTGCTTGTAGACCGAAGCCGGCTGGATGCCCACGGCGGCTGCGATCTCGCGCATCCCGGTCGCCTCGAACCCCGCGCGGGCGAACAGGCGCAGCGATGCCTGCAGGATGTCCTCCTTGGTGTTGCGACGGGGCGTCATGCGGCGTCCTCCCAGGTGCGGAGCGCGTGCCAGCTCGCGGCCGCCTGCAGCACGCCGAGCGCCAGGTAGAATGCGGAGAGGCCGTTCGGCATGAAGGCGAGTTCGAACGCCGTCCAGGCGATGAGCAGGACGCCCGCCGCGATGCCCCACCGGTACGACGCCGCCCGCTTACCGCGGAAGCGCATTGCGAGCGCGACGATGTTCGGCGCGCCGTTCACCAGCGCGAGCGCAACTCCCGGCCAGAACCACGTGGCGATGAGCGGCTCGGGCAAGGGCAGGACGCCCAGGAACTCGATGGGCATGACGTCGTTCCAGCTGACGGGCAGGGCGACGAGCCCGCTCAGCGCCATGAACCCGCCGCACACTATGGAGCATACCCCGTCGAACCAGTTCATCAACAGCGCGAACCCGCGCGAGACCCTTGCGAGGGAAGGCACGTTACGTTCCTGCCGAGCCGTCGTCGTCATGGTGCTCCCCTTCTCTCATAAAGCTAACGAACGTTAGTCAATGAAAGCAGTTTAGCAAACGATCGTTAGCTTTGCAAGATCGATGAAGCCGTTGTTAGCTTGGAAGCACCTCGTCTTCTGCGCTTGGTTGACGGGAGTCGGATTTTGGAAAAGCAGGCAAGCGAAAAGTCTATCAATAACCTCCTCAAAATGTTATCATTTGATAACGATTTGAGGAGGCCGATCGTGCATGAGGTAGCATCTCGCGCAGGGGTAGCCCGCTACCTTATGCTCATGAAAACATATGCGGGCAACTGGCTCGAAGTGGCGCATCGCTCCCAAGGGCCTGACAAGAACTATGGCTTTCTTCGTCGTTACGGCTTGCTTCTCGAAGACGTGCGGGACATCTTGACCAGCCTCGTTGCCGACGATTATTCTGATGGCCCCTGTTGCGACGACAAGCAGCTTGGCCGTCCGGACGTGTGGAAGTTCGGCAAAACGGTTGAGCTGGAAGGCGAGGAGTTGGAGTTGTACATTAAGACCTCGTTTGGCTATCGAGCCGATGGCATGGGCTGCGTCTGCGTGTCAATACATCCTTGCGAGCGTCCGCTTTCCTATCCTCTAAAGGAGGGTCGATCATGACCGAGATTCTCGAAACCTATTGCTCCACCTGCGCGCGCGAGGTTTCGGCGTGCGAGGAGACGAGGGCCGAGCATCTGAAAGTTCGCGATGCCTGGGTCGATGTCGACCAGGTGGTGCTCACCTGTCCTGAGTGCGGAGGGCGCATCGGGGACGAGCGGGTCGAAAGCGCCAATCTGCGCCGCGCGTACGAGGCGTATCGGGAGGGTCAGGGCCTTCTTTCCGCTTCCCAGATTCGAGATGCCTACGATTCTTACGGCCTTTCGCAGGCTTCTTTCGGGAAGCTGCTCGGGCTCGGCGGCGCGACCCTGAGCAGATACGAGAACGGAGGCGTGCAAACCAGGCAGATCGATCAGGCGATTCGCGCCGCGTCCGACCCTCATGCGATGCTCGACCTTCTGGCCGAGAAGGGAGCCGAGATACCTGCGGCGCAGCGCGGACGCGCTGAGCAACGGGCACGGGAGAAGCTCGCTCGAGGTCGGGAGTCTCGCTTCGAGTATGCCGTTGTGCGAGGCGATTTCTCCCTCGTGCTCAACCCGGCGGATGCGTCGGAGCTCACCGGCTTTCGCGCTTTCGATGTGGATCGCGCTCGCGAGATGGCGGTGTTCTTCGCATCTCGTTGCAAGCACTTCTTCAAGCTGCGGTTCTTCAAGACGATGTTCTATGCCGACTTCACGGCGTTCGCGGAAACCTCCCGTTCCATGAGCGGCTTGCGGTACGCCCATGCTCCGAACGGCCCCATTGTCCATGGGCATGAGGCGCTTTTGGCTGCGCTCGTGGACGGGGAGTCGCTCGATGTCGAGGAGCATGAGATCGGGGAAACCTCTGCCGAGAAGATCGTCGCCTTGCGCGATGCCGACCTGGGCGTGTTCTCGGAGAGGGAGAGGATCATCTTGCAGAAGACCGCCGACTTCGTCAACTCCTTCCGGAAGAGCAGCGAGCTGAGCGAGCGATCCCATGACGAACCCGGCTGGCGCGGAACCGAGAACGGGCAGCTGATCAGCTACGAGTACGCCTTCGATCTAACCACGACCGATTGCATCAACGGGGAATGCTCGCGCGGTTGACGCGCCCGGCCCGGCGCGGTATGCTGGCCGGCGTTGCAACCACCTCGTTGGGGGAACCAATGATACTTTGCAGAGCTGCCGCTCTGTGCGTGATCGCCGATGAAGCATCGCACGGAGCAGGGATGGACAGGACCATCGGCATCGGAAGGCGCGCCGCCTAAGGGCACGCCTTGTCGTCGATGCCGGGATGCCGGGAACCTCGAGCGCCGCGGATGACTTCGTCCGCGGCGCTTTTTCATGCGCTGGGCGCATCGCGCGGCTGCGGCCGCCGCGATCCCCTGCCTCCTTCCGTTTCCGCATCCCGATTCTCCGAGGTGAACCTATGGCTTCTTCTGCATCGACCGTTTCCTTCTCCGAGGGGCCGCTGTTCCGGCAGCTGCTCTCGTTCGCCCTGCCGCTCATGGCGGTGAACATCTTGCAGTACGTGTACCAGGCCGTCGACATGGCGGTGGTCGGCCAGGTGGTGGGCGACGTGGGGCTCGTGTCCATGAGCAACGCGGTGAACGCCGTCTTCCTGGTGAACGCGTTCGTCATCGGCCTTTCGGCCGGAGGCGGCGTGGTGGTGGCGCGCGCGGTGGGCGCGGGCGACGTGGGCGCGCAGCGACGGGCCTACGCGGCCACGCTCCTGGTGGCGTTGCTGGCGGCGGCCGGCATCGCGGTTGCCGGCACGCTGCTCGCGCGGCCCGCGTTCACGGCGAACGCGGTGCCGGAGGCGGCGCTCGACGGGGCGGTTGCCTACACGGCCGTGCTCTGCTGCGGCGCGGCAGGCCCGTTCCTCATGAACGCCGCGGCCGCGTTCCTCAAGGCGCAGGGCGACGCGTGGACGCCGCTGGTGCTGGTGGGGGCCGCGACGTTCGTGAACGTGGCGCTCGACCTGGTGCTCGTGGGCCCGGCCGGCCTGGGAGTGCCGGGCGCGGCGGTTGCCACCGTGGCGGCGCAGGGGCTCTCGGCGCTGCTCGCGCTCGCCCTGGTGCGGCGGCGCTTCGCGGCGGGTCGCGTGCTCGGAAGCGGCGTGCTCGCGGCCGGCCTGGGGGCGCACGTGCGCGCGGTGCTTTCGGTCGGGCTGCCCTCCGCCGTGCAGATGGCGGTGGTGAACCTGTCGTACGCGCTGGTCACGGGCATGCTCAACCGTTACGGCGTGGACGTTGCCGCCGCGGCGGGCGTGGGGCTGCAGATAAGCACCATCGCGGGGCTGCCCTGCTGGGCCATCGGGCAGGCCATCACCACGGCGGCCGCCCAGTGCGCCGGAGCCGGCGAGCTCGCGCGCGCCCGCGACGTCGCGCGGTTGGGGGCGCGCCTCAATATCGGCGTGACGCTGGGCATCCAGGTGCTCATCCAGCTGCTCGCGCCGGCCATCGTGGGGCTCTACGGCCTCGCGCAGGGCACGTCGTTCGACATCGCCGTGCTCTACCTGCGTATCACGTGCAGCGTGACCGGCCTGTTCTACGCGGCCATGTACAGCTTCGACTCGTTCGCGCTCGGGGCCGGCTCGCCGCGCCTCGTGCTGGCGAACTCGCTCATCGACGCGTTCGCCGTGCGTTTCGGCCTGGCGTTCCTGCTCTCCGGCGCGCTCGGCTTCGGCTACGTGGGCATCTTCGTCGCGCAAGCCGCCTCGCCCGTGATTCCCGCGCTCATTGGCGGCGCCTACCTGCGCCATTGGACGCGCTCGCACGGGGTGGAGCGGGGCAAGTAGCTGGACTTGGCGAAACGGCGTGCGGCTCGCGCGGCGCTTACGCCTTCGTGACCAGCTCGCTTATCGGGATGCGCTCGGCCGCGTGGCGCTCAGGGCTCTTCCATTCGCCCTCGGCATGGCCCACGGCCAGGATGTTCACCGGCACGAGCGAGGCGGGCAGGTCGAACGCCGCACGCACGCCGGTAGGGTCGAAGGCGCAGATCCACACGCTGCCGAGACCCTGGTCGGCTGCGGCGAGCATCATGTGGTCGCACGCGATGGAGGCGTCGATGTCGGTGGAGGCCATCCCGTCGAAGGAGCGCTTCCAAGCGCGTTCGGCATCGGCGCACACGACGAATGCGAGCGGCGCGCCGTACAGGTTGGCGGACTTCCCGAGCTTTGCGAGCCCTTCCGCGCTTTCCACCTGGATGAGGCGCACGGGCTGGCGGTTCGCGGCGCTCGGGGCAACGTGTGCGGCCTCCACGATGGCGGCGATCTTCTCCGGCTCCACCGGGCGGGGCTCGTAGGCGCGGATCGAGCAACGCTTCTTGGCGAGGTTCGTGAACGACATGGGGTGCTCCTTCTCTCGTGCGGGTTCGTTTCGCCTTCCATGATAGAAGTCGCTACCGAACAAGCAAGTAGGCACTATTTTGGAATATACTACCGAAAAGGAAAGCATGGGCCTCCCACCAAAGGTCCATCGTGAAGGGAGCGCTGCCATGAAAACCTGCCCGGATGCCTACCATTGCCCCGTCGAGGCCACCATCGACATCGTGGGCGGCAAGCACAAGGTGCTCATCCTCTGGCACTTGAGCAAGCACGGCGTGCTGCGCTTCGGCGAGCTGCAGCGGCTCATGCCCCAGGCAACGCCTAAGATGCTCACCCAGCAGCTGCGCGAGCTGGAGGCCGACGGCATGCTGCACCGCGAGCTGTACCACCAGGTGCCGCCCAAGACGGAGTACTCGCTCACCGAGCGCGGCCGCAGCTTCACGCCGGTGCTGAACGCCATGTGCGAATGGGGCGGGAGCGTGCTTGAGGAGATGGGCGCGGAAGCGGGGAGAAAAGTTGTCCGTAAAGATTGATCGGTGCGCGCCTCCAGGCTTTCGTGTCGCAAAAGCGTTGTAAAGTTTTGCGCATCGTGCAATAATCTGTATAAAAAGTTTTGCGCATCGTGCAAGGAGTAGAGCCATGCTGAAGCGAAAGGCGTACGACCGGCTTCTCGAATGGAAGAAAAACCGCAATGGAAAGACTGCGCTGCTTATCGAAGGGGCTCGCCGTGTGGGCAAAAGCACGCTCGTGGAGGAATTTGGGCGCAACGAGTACGCTTCCTGCCTTATCGTGGATTTCTTCCAAGCGCCCGCCGAGGTGAGGCAATACTTCGAAGACTACCGCACCGATTTCGACACGCTGTTCCTCTACCTGTCCACCTACTACGGGGTCGACCTCCATGAACGGGATACGCTCATCGTCTTCGACGAGGTCCAGATGTTCCCGACTGCTCGCGGTCTGCTCAAGTACTTGGTGGCCGACGGCCGTTACGACTATATCGAAACCGGGTCGCTCCTGTCCATCAAGCAGAACGTGGACGGCATCGTGGTTCCGTCGGAGGAGGAATCCTTCGAGCTCAATCCGCTGGATTTCGAGGAATTCCTTTGGGGGATGGGCGAGGAGAAGCTGGTGACCCTCATCCGCAGGCAGTTCGACAGCCTGAAGCCCTTGCCCGACGGGCTGCACCGTCGGGCCATGGGACTTTTGAGAGAGTATATCCTGGTGGGCGGCATGCCCGGTCCGGTGAGCATCTATGTGGCGCAGCGCAGGTTCGAGCCGGTTGATACGGCGAAGCGTCAGATCCTCAGCCTGTATCGCAACGACGTCGCGCGGTTTGCCCGCGGCTACGAATTCAAGGTGGTTTCGGTGCTGGACGGCATTCCCGGCCAGCTGTCGAAGCATGAGAAGAAGTTCACTTTGAGCTCCATTAGCAAGAATGCACGCATGAGAAGCTACGAGGAGGCCTTCTTTTGGCTGGCCGACGCTCGTATTGCCAACATCTGCTTCGCCTGCTCGGATCCGGGCGTGGGCCTCTCGCTCAACATGACGCAGTCTTCTTTGAAGTGCTACCTGGCCGACACGGGTCTGCTCGTCTCGCTTGCTTTCGCCGACAACGCGCATACGGATGAAAGCGTGTACCGCGCCGTGCTTCGCGGCGAGATAGGGTTGAACGAGGGAATGCTCACGGAGAACGTCGTGGCCCAGATGATCCACGCGAACGGGCATCGTCTGTTCTTCTATTCACAGTCTGGAAAGAGGGAGGGCGAAGAGCGGATGGAGGTCGACTTCCTCATCGTGCGCCCGTACGCCGATGCCGCCATGAAGCCTCGCGTCTGTCCTGTGGAGGTGAAGTCGCCTCGGCAATACGGCACGAAATCGCTTGATCGGTTCAAGGAGAAGTTCGGCAAGCGCGTCGGGACCCAGTACGTTCTGCATCCCAAGCAGCTCAAAGTCGACGGCGATCGTGCATACTTGCCGTTGTACATGGGATTCTGCCTGTGAAAGACGGGGCGCGAAGGCGAATGAAAAAAGGAGGGGCGAGCGTGACGGATGCAACGACCGGCGTGACCGTGCTCATCGTGGAGGACGACGCCCACATCAGCGGGATCGTGGCCGACTGCCTGGGGAATGCGGGGTACGTGTGCACGCAGGCGTTCTCGGGCACGGAGGCGCGGCTCGTGTTGGAGGCGGCGGCCGCGCGCGGCGAGCGGTTCGACGTGGTGGTGTGCGACCTCATGCTGCCGGGTCTTCCCGGCGAGGACATCGTGCGGCTCATCCGCACCGCCGACGCCCATACGCCCATCGTGGTGACCTCGGCCCGCACGAGCGCCACCGACAAGGTGAACCTTCTGAAGCTCGGGGCCGACGACTACCTGGCCAAGCCCTTCGACCTGGACGAGCTGCTCGCGCGCATCGAGGTGCAGCTGCGCCACCGCGGCCGCGCCCTCGCGTCGCAGCCGGGCGGCGACGTGCTGTGCGTGGGCGCATGGGCCATCGACCGCGCCGCGCGCACGCTGACGGTGGACGGCGCGGAGGTGCCGCTCACGCGCACCGAGTTCAACATCGTGGAGCTTCTGGCCGCGCATCCGAGGAAGGTCTACACGAAGCAGGAGCTGTTCGAGCTGGCCTGGGGCGAGCCCTACGCCGCCGAGGACAGCACCGTGAGCGTGCACGTGTCCAACATCCGCGCCAAGCTCAAGCCCACCGGCACCGACGGCTACGTCCAAACCGTCTGGGGCCTCGGATTCAAGCTGGCGGTCGACGAGGGCGCATGAGCCCGGCCGCCCCGCTTCTTCAAGCTTTCTTAAAGGTTGGTTCATCCTTCCTGAAACCCTCTTCCGTAAGCTGGAAACACGACGAGAAGGCAAACGGAAAGGGGCGTTCATGAACGTTGTTGAGACACGGGGGCTCACGAAGTCCTACCGCGGTAAGCGCGCGGTCGACCGGCTCGACCTGCACGTGGCGCAGGGCGACATCTACGGGTTCGTCGGTAAGAACGGCGCGGGGAAGTCCACCGTCATGAAGATGGTCTGCGGCCTGGCGACGCCCGACGAGGGCGAGATCGAGCTGTTCGGCAGCCGCGCCGACGAGTGCGGCCGGCCGGAGGGCGCGCCGCGCGTCGGGGCGCTCATCGAGGCGCCGGGGCTCGTGCCCAACCTCTCCGCCTACGAGAACCTCATGGCGAAGGCCCTGGCCATGGGCGTGGCCGACGCCCCTGCACGCTGCCGCGAGACGCTTGCGCTGGTCGGGCTGGACGGCGTGGGCAAGAAGAAGGCCAAGGGCTTCTCGCTCGGCATGAAGCAGCGGCTGGGCCTCGCGCTCGCGCTCGTGGGCTCGCCCGACCTGCTGTTGCTCGACGAGCCGCTGAACGGCCTGGACCCCGAAGGCACGCGCGCCATGCGCAACCTCATCGTGCGGCTGAACCAGACGCTCGGCGTGACGGTGGTCATCAGCTCGCACGTGCTGGACCAGCTCGACCGCGTGGCCACGCGCTTCGGCGTCATCGCCGAGGGCCGCATGGTGCGCGAGATGACCTCCGAGCAGGTGCAGGCCGAATGCGGCGACAGCCTGCGGGTGCGCACCGTCGACCCGGCCCGCTCGCTCGCGCTGATGGAAGAGGCGTTTCCCCAGGCGACGCTTCGTGCGCTGCCCGACGGATCCCTCTCCGTGACCGGCGACTACGACGCGGCGGCCGTGTCGCGCCTGCTGCACGACGCCGACCAGACGGTGCTGGAACTGAACCCCGTGCGCCGGGACATCGAGGACTATTTCGTCGAGCTCATGGAAGGCGGCGCGCGCGGGGCCGCGGGCGTCGTTTCGGGCGAGGAAGGCGGTGCGCGCCATGTTTAACCTGCTGAGATCCGATGTCTACCGGCTCGTGCGCGGTAAGATGCTGTGGGTGGGCCTGTCCTTCCTCGCGCTCGTGGTGGTGGGGGCGGCCGGGCTGGTCTGGTTCGCCACCACGCCCGAGTTCGCCCAGATGGTGAGCGAGCAGGCGCAGCAGAAACCGCCGCAGAGCGGCATGAGCGTGACCATCACGACGCCCAACAACGCCGGCCTCGACGCCGAGGAGGTGCAGGTGCTCAACGAGAAAACCCTCGGCAGCCGCACCTACTCCTACGGCAACACGTTCATGGTGGGCTTCCTCGGGCTGATCGTCGCGGTGCTGGCAGCGCTGCTTGCCTCGTCGGACTTCGACACGGGGTTCGCGAAGAACGTGCTCGCGGGGCGCGGGAACCGCCGGGCGTACTTCGCGGAGAAGCTCGTGCTGATCGCGGCCTTGTGCGGGGCTTTCCTGTTGGCGGGCATGCTTTTGTCAGATGCGGCGTACGCGGTCCTCGGGTTCTCCTACGAGCGCACGGAGACGGTGGCGGAGTACTGGAGCTGGGCTGGCCTCTCGTGGCTCGTGCTGACGTCGTACGCGTTCCTCGCCGCGCTCATTGCGTGGGCGACGCGCAGCAAGGTGGCCGGCGTCGTGTTCGCAGCTCTCGTGCCCACGGGGTTCCTCGAGTCGATGCTGCTCTCGGCGGCCGCCGTGCTCGCGCCGGCCATGCCGCTGGTGGGCGACGCGATGCAGTGGCTGCCGCTGTCCGTGCAGCAGCGGCTGGCGGCGGGAGGAACGGGCCTGTTCGAAGCGGGCGCGTCTGCGGCGGCCGGGTTGTCGCCAGCGGTGCAAGGGCTTATCGTGTTCGGAGCGATCACTGTTGCGTGCGCGGCGCTCGCGCTCACGGTGTGCCGGAGGAGGGACGTGTAGGATGCGGAGGGCGTGCGGATGACGTATGTGCTGGTGGGAATCGCATGCCTCGCCGTAGGAGCGGGAATCGCGGCGCTCTTCTTTCGCAGGGAGCTGCGCCGCATGGCAGGGTTTTTGCGCGGGCGGGAGGCGCGCAGCAACGCGCGGATGACGGTGGAGGCGCCCGGGCGGGCGTTCGCCGAGCTGGCCGAGGCGGTGAACGCCCAGCTGGACGCTGCGCAGCAGGAGCGGCTGGACGGCCAGCGCCGCCAGCAGGAGTTCCAGCGCGACCTGGCCAGCCTCTCGCACGACATCCGCACGCCGCTCATGGGCGCGAAAGGGTACCTGCGCCTCGCGCAGGACGAGGGCGACGAGGCCGGGCGCGACCGCCGGCTGGCCGCCGCCGAGGCGCGGCTCGACGACATGGGCGCGCTCCTGGACCAGCTGTTCGCCTACGCGCAGGCGAACGACCCCGACCTCGCGCTCGACCTCGTTCCCGTGGCCGTGCTGCCGGCGCTGGCCGACGTGCTGGTGGGGCAGTTCCCCGCGTTCGAGCGGCGCGGATGGGAGCCGCGCGTGGACTTCGAGGACGAGGCGCTTTCCGTGGACGCCGACGCCGAGGCCCTCGCGCGCATCTTCGAGAACCTTGTGGCGAACGCGCTGCGCCACGGCTCGGGGCCGCTTGCGGTGGGGCAGCGCGGAGCCTGCGTGACGTTCGCGAACGAGGTGCCCGACCCCGCCGCCCTCGATCCCGAGCGCCTGTTCGAGCGCTTCTACCGCGCCGACGACGCTCGCAGCGCGGCCGGGAGCGGCCTCGGCCTCGCCGTGTCCGCCAGCCTCGCCGCCGCCATGGGAATGCGCCTGTCCGCGCGCCTGGAGGGAAACGTGCTGGTCGTGGAGCTGGGGCTGCCGGAAGGGTGCGCGGTTCCCCGCTAAGCCCCTTCCCCGGCGATCTCGCGTTGCAGCTTCTTGGTCAGCTTGGCGAACACGAGGTTGTAGGAGTGGTCGCACAGCTCGCGAAGCAGCTCTTCGGGCACGTCGCCGTCGAGGTCGACGGAGATCCAATGGCGCTTGTCGGCGTAGAAGCCGGGCAGGATGTCGTCGGGGTGCTCGGCGCGCAGCTGTTCGGCCCAGGCGGGGTCGCATTTGAGCGATACGAGCCGGCGACCGGCGTACTCGTGGTGCTGCGGCCCGGGCTGCATGGTGGCGGCGAACATCTTGCCGCCCACCTGGTAGCGCTGCCACTCCCATTCCACTTTGTAGTCCGTCGTCGCGCCGGGCATGCCCAGCAGGTAGGCGTCCAGCCAATCGTGCGCGGTCATGGTCGTGCTCCTTCCTCGGTTGCGTCGGTTTCGTGCGCGGCTCGCTCGCGAAAGCGCGCATCGGCCGCGTCCATCAGCTCGCGCTCGCCCTCGATCTCGCTCGGGTAGGGGTAGCGCGCCGCTGCGCGGTCGAACTCCTCGCGAATGCGTCGGGCCGCCTCCTCGTCGCGGCCGGCGAGGAGCGCCTGGGCGTAGCGCGTCCTCATCACGGCGGGGAAGCGGCTCATGGCCTTCATGAGCTTGCGCGCGTCGGCGTCGAGGGTGCGCTCGACCTCCGCCGCACGGTTCTCGCCCACGAGCTCGCAGTACGCGAGGTCAACCTTCAGCAGAGAGCGATGCAAGCCGAGCATGCCGGTCTCGCGTTCCAGCAGGTCGCGGATGGCGCCTGCGGCCTCGGGGGTGCGTCCCTCGTCCAGCAGCCGGTTGCAGGCGAGCACCGCCACGGACGCTATGAGGGGGTTGCGCAGCTGCCCGGAATCTGCCGGCACGGCGAACCAGGCGGCGGGCATGTCCTTCACGCGCAAGTCGTCGGCCTGCGCCTCGCCTATCTTGAGGATGACCCAGAACGCCCGCAGCGCGTCCGGCGACTCGCCAGCTGCACGCAGGTTCTTGCCGTCGTTGTTCACGCCCCCGACGGTGAGCGGCAGACCGTTCGTCAGCGCGAACGCAACGCCGACCAGGGCGAGGAACGCGAAGAAGATCGTCGCGAGCCTCTGCGGCAGCGCGAAGGCGAGGGCTGCCGCGACCAGGGCGACCAACGTGTTCGCCAACGCGCCGCCCAGGTTGTAGAGCCGGTAGGGGATGCGCCCGTCCACGAGGTCGGGCGGCCCCATGAGGCACTGCCCGCCCGTCCCTTGAATGGAAAGCCGCTTGAGGTGCAGCCGCCCGTCCTGCTCGACGAGCATGTAGCTGCCCACGCGAAACGAGCGGAACCGGTAGCCGGTCGCCAGTCCGAGTGCGAGGTGCCCCGCTTCGTGGACGACGATCTGCAGGAGGTACGACACGGTCAAGAGCACGACGACCGCTGCGAGCCAGGCGACGGTGCCGAGCGGGTCGCCCGAGGTTCCGCTGGCGTCCATCGAGCGTCCGATAAGGTAGCCGCCTGCGGCACCGGCCGCCATGAACAGCACGATGGCGAACGCCCTCGTTCCCCGCTGGCGCTTCCGTTCGCTTCGCTTTGCTGCCACGCCCCCGCCTTCCTTCGCCGCTTGCTTAAAGCCGCCTCCCAGTATCTCACATCGCTGCGAAGTTCGCCCTTGCTCTCCGGGTCCCGGTGTCGTAAGATACATACCGTCGGTATGTTTTTAAAAAAACGACGCACCGAATTTCGGCACGAAGAAATCGATGCGGCGCGAGTTCCGCCGGATGTTTCACGTGAAACATCCGTTCGGTTGATCGAAGGAGGAGGCGTCCATGGCGCGCAACAAGTACCCCGAGGAGACGGTGAGCCGCATCCTCGACGCGGCCATGCGCCTGTTCCGCGAGAAGGGCTTCGAGCACACCACCATCCAGGACATCGTCGACCAGCTCGACGTGACGAAGGGGGCGGTGTACCACCACTTCAAGTCGAAGGAGGACATCCTCGACGCCGCCATCGACCGCGAGAGCGAGCCCCTCATGCGGCTTTTGGTGGAGATCCGCGACGACCCGCGCATGACCGGCCTCGAGAAGATGCAGGCCCTGTTCGAGGCATCGATGAACGGCCCTCAGCTGCCGCTCAGCGCCGAGGTTGCCATGGCGCCCGACCCGGTGCGCAACAGCCGCTTCTTGGGCATGCAGTACCAGTCGATCGTCGAGGAGGTGGCGCCGCAGTTCGTGGAGCCCATCATCCGCGAGGGCATGGCCGACGGCACCATCCGCACGGAGCACCCGCAGGAGATGGCCGAGGTCATCCTCATGCTGGCAAACCTGTGGGTGAGCCCGGCCTTCCGCATGACCGATGCCGAGAGCCTGCGCCGCCGCATGGACTACTACGTGGAGCTGCTGCACCTCATGGGCCTCGACGTGCAGCCGGGTCATATCGCCGGCATGCTCGAGGAGTTCCGCGACGGCTACGAGCGCAACCTGCAGGAGAAGGGGGAGCGCGCATGATTGTTTGAGCGCAAGATGGGCCGCAGTGGTTGCGGCGCTCTGTTTTCGGCTGCGGTTGTATCGCGCATCTTGGCCGTGGTAGTGCCACGATGCTGGATCGCAGTTGCAATTCGTCCGCTTCCCGATGTTTCACGTGAAACATTTGTACTGAAAAGGCAGGTGCTGTTCGCGGTTGCTTGTCGTTTAATCGCTGCCTCGGCGCAGCGTCTTTTTAACCAAGATACATACCAACCGAAGGTATGAAAGAAAGGAAGAACCTATGGACAAGCTCTTGAACCGGTCGTTCGTCTCGATCGTGATCGTGCAGATCGCCTCGCTGTTCGGCGACGCGGTGCTGCGGTTCGCGCTGCCGCTCTACGTGCTGAACGTGACGGGGTCCGCCGCGCTCATGGGGGCGGTGTCGGCGGCGGCGTGGCTGCCGTACCTCGTGCTCACGCCCATCGGGGGCGTGGCGGCCGATCGCGTGAACAAGCGGCGCATCATGGCCGCGCTCGACACGTTGCTGGCGCTCACGTGCGCGGCGTTCCTCGCGCTCGACGGCGTGATCGATCTCGTGGGACTGTGCATCTGCGCGCTCATCGTGCTGTACGCGGCGCAGAGCGTGTACCAGCCCACCGTGCAGGCAGCGGTGCCCTTCGTGGTGCCGCGCGCCGACGTGGTGCGGGCAACGGCCGTGGTGAGCCAGATCAGCGCGCTGTCGGGTTTGGTGGGTCCCGTGATCGGCGGGCTCGTGTTCGGGCTGTTCGGCATCGAGCCGGTGGTCGTAGTGGCGGGGGCGGCGTTCGCCCTGTCGGCTTTGCTCATCGTGTGCGTGGTGCGCATCCCGACGGCGGACGTCGAGCGCAGTGGCGCGGGCGTCCTGCGCACGGTGGTGGGCGACCTCGCCGAGAGCTTCCGGTTCCTGCGCGGCGAGCGGCCGGTCATCCTCAAGACTATCCTGTTGGTGGCCGGCATCAACGTCACGCTGACGGCGTTCATCATCATCGGCGCGCCGGTCACGGTGACGCAGATCCTCGGGCTGCCGAACCAGTTCATGGGATTCGCGGAGGGCGCTCTCGCGCTCGGCGGCCTGACCGGCGGCATTCTGGTGGGCGTGCTGGCAAAGCGCCTGACCCTGCGCCAGGCGCCCGTGTTCCTCTTCGTGGCGGCCCTCGCCCTCCTGCCCATCGCGGTGGTGCTGGGCACTCCGATGGACCCGCTCGTCGCCTACGGCGTGCTGGTGGCCAGCCTGTTCGCCTGCATGGCCTGCGCCACCATGTTCAGCATCCAGGGCGTCTCGTTCATCCAGCTGGAGACGCCCTCGCACCTGGTGGGGAAGGTGATCGCGCTGGCCATGGCCATGGCGAACTGCGCGCAGCCGCTCGGGCAGCTTGTGTACGGCGGCCTGTTCGACGCGCTGCGGGGCAACCTGGTGCCGGTGGTGCTGGGTACTGCTGCGGCCGCCCTTGTCATCGCGGCGCTCACGAACCGTGTGCTCAAGCGCGGCCTGCCGGCGGGGAATGGGGCGGGGGCGGCAGACGGAGTCGCCGTTGTCGTGCCCGCCGCCCCCGAGGCGCTGGAAGCCGCAAAGCCCGGCGTTTAGGCCTGCTCGAGCGTGACGGCGGTGCCGGAGGCGGTGACCATGAGCATGTTGCCCTGACCGAGCACCTCGTAGTCGATGTCCACGCCCACCACGGCGTGCGCGCCCATGGCGGCGGCGCGCTGCTCGAGCTCGGCGAGGGCCTCGGTGCGCGCCTGCAAAAGCTCCTGCTCGTAGCCCTCGCTGCGGCCGCCCACGATGTTGCGGATGCCCGCGCCGAAGTCGCGCAGGAAGTTGATGCCGGTGATGACCTCGCCGAACACGATGCCGTAGTAGCCGCTTACGCGGTATCCGTCGACGGAGGGGGTGGTGGTGACGATCATGGCGGTTCCTTTCAACGGTTTGACGTTCGACGAAGAGTATAGCCGCCAACCGTTAAGAAACCGTCAGCATCCGCCTTAAGAAAATGTGAAGAGGGCGTGCCAGAAGCCCGGGATGTGCCATTAGTGCCATTAGGACGGGGATAATGGCACATCCCGGCACCGACCCCGGCCGCCGTGACGCCAATGGCACACCCCCGCACCGGCCCCGGCCGCCGTGACGCCCGCCGTCTAGCGCCGGTTGAACGGCACGATGGTGGCGGGGATGCCGCCGTCCATCACCACGCGCGGCTCGCCCTTGATAAGCGGGCGGAAGTAGTCCAGGGCCTCCGGCGCAATGCCTTGGTAGGCGGGCAGGATCCACTCGGAGGGGAAGTGCCGCACGAAGTTCGCGAACTCGCTCGCCGGCGCGGCGAAGAACCACGCGTTGTAAAGGCCCTCCGCAGCCGCTTCCTCGTCGCGGCGCACGCCCACCACCTGGCCGGTGAACGCAGGGTCGGCGCTGCGCATGTGGGCGCTCAAGCCCAGCTCCCAGGCTTCGGTCCGGTCGACGATGCTCTGCGCGAAGTTGCTGGAACGCGCCGCGCGCGACAGGTCCTGCACGATGCCGCGCGGCACGATGCCCGCGTCGACGATCATCTGCTTGATGGCGGCCGCGGCCCCACCCAGCACGGCGTGCGCGAACCCGTCGTCGGCCGCTTTGCCGGCGGAGAGGTAGGTCCCGTCCGCGTAATGCGCGCCCTCGGACGTGACGATGTAGCACTTGCCCGTCTCTTCGAACTTCTTCCGCACCTCGGCCAAGAATGCCTCGCGGTCGAAGTCCACCTCCGGCAACACGAGCAAATCCACGTCGCCGGTGACGCAGCAGCTCGCGGCGAGCCAGCCTGCATCGCGGCCCATCACCTCGAGCACGAACACCTCGGGGCGCGTGTAGGCATCGTAGTCGAGGCGTGTGGCGTGCGTGATCTCGCAGGCCACCTTTGCGGCGCTGGGGAATCCGGGGCAGTGGTCCACGGGCACCAGGTCGTTGTCCACGGTCTTGGGAATGCCGATGAACCGCTTGCCCGGCGCGTTGTCGCGCGCCCACTCGGCCAGCGCGTCCACGGTGTCCATGGAGTCGTTGCCGCCGATGTAGAACATCGTCGTGATATCGTGCGCGTCCATGACCTCCACGAGGCGATGGTAGTCGGCGTCGTTGCCGCGCTTGAGCTTGTAGCGGCACGTGCCGAGCGCCGATGACGGCGTCTGCTGCAAGAGCTCGATGTCGTGGCCCGTGAGGTTCGTGAGGTCGTACAGCTGGTCGTCCAACGTGCCTTCGATGCCGTAGAGGCCGCCGAACACGCGGTCGTACAGCGGGTTCAGCTGGTTGGCGCGCACGACGCCGGCCAGGCTGGAGTTGATGACGGCGGTGGGCCCGCCGGATTGCGCGACGAGGCAGTTGGCCATGATACGCTCCTGTTCTCTTCGGTAGCTGCCGAGTATCGCGCGCCCGGGCCGGTTCGTCAACGATTTGCGCCCGGAGACTTGCGAAAGGCGCAGGGATTCCACGGCGGTGTGCACGCTCGACGTCAGGAGGCGGGACGGTTCGCCGGGCACCTGCGGGCAAGCGGCAGCAGGGGCAACACAGGCCGTTCCGCCCGCCGAATTCCACGAGAAACAGATAGCCGCAGGTGGCCTCTTCCGTACCTTGTTCGCGGGACGCGGCGGGCGGTTTGTTCTGTTGTCGCAGGTCGTCTTTCATAGAGCTTACCGGGATGCTCGTATAAAACCCCAGATGGCAAAACATACCATATCTAGTTGGTTCGCACCTTTAGAACTTCAACATATGGGTGACAGAAGTTGACGAGGAAGCGCGACGCTGGTAGGGTGTGGGCTACCGATTCCCGACCGATCGCAAACCCCATCTGCGTCCGCCGGCGCCATGCTGCACGCGATCGACCAATCGTAGAGGCAACGCGGAAGCAAGCGAAAAAGGAGACCACATGTACGAGGTTCAGAAGCGCGACGGCAAGATCGCGGAATTCGACATCGCCAAGATTTCAAGCGCCATCGCCAAGGCGTTCGACGCCCTGGGCAAGCAGTACCATCCGTCGACCATCGACCTTCTGGCCCTCAACGTGACCGCCCATTTCGAGCCGAAGATCGAAGACGGCATCATCACCGTCGAGGACGTGCAGGACAGCGTGGAGGAGGTGCTCTCCACCGCCGGGTACGCCGACGTGGCGAAGTCCTACATCCTCTACCGCAAGCAGCGCGAGAAGGTGCGCAACGCGGGCGCCACGCTGCTCGACTACAAGGACCTCGTGGACCAGTACGTCAAGGTTGAGGACTGGCGCGTGAAGGAGAACTCCACGGTCACGTACTCCGTGGGCGGCCTCATTTTGTCGAACTCGGGCGCCATCACGGCCAACTACTGGCTCTCCGAGATCTACGACGACGAGGTGGCGCGCGCGCACCGCAGCGCCGACATCCACCTGCACGACCTGTCCATGCTCACGGGTTACTGCGCGGGCTGGTCGCTCAAGCAGCTCATCCAGGAGGGACTGGGCGGCGTGCCTGGCAAGATCACGTCGAAGCCGGCCAGCCACCTGTCGAGCCTGTGCAACCAGATGGTGAACTTCCTCGGCATCATGCAGAACGAGTGGGCCGGCGCGCAGGCGTTCTCGAGCTTCGACACCTACCTCGCGCCGTTCGTGAAGGCGGATGACCTCTCTTACGACGAGACGAAGCAGTGCGTGGAGTCGTTCGTGTTCGGCGTGAACACGCCGTCGCGCTGGGGCACGCAGGCTCCGTTCAGCAACATCACGCTCGACTGGGTGTGCCCGGCCGACCTGCGCGACCAGCCGGCCATCGTGGGTGGGCGCGAGCAAGGCTTCACCTACGGCGACTGCCAGGCCGAGATGGACATGGTGAACAAGGCGTTCATCGAGATCATGATCGAGGGCGACGCGAACGGCCGCGGCTTCCAGTACCCCATCCCCACGTACTCCATCACGAACGACTTCGATTGGAGCGAGACGGAGAACAACCGCCTGCTGTTCGAGATGACCTCCAAGTACGGCACGCCCTACTTCTCCAACTACATCAACTCCGACATGGAGCCCTCCGACGTGCGCTCCATGTGCTGCCGCCTGCGCCTCGACCTGCGCGAACTGCGCAAGAAGTCCGGCGGGTTCTTCGGAAGCGGCGAGTCCACGGGTTCGATCGGCGTCGTGACCATCAACATGCCGCGCATCGCCTACCAGGCGGTGGACGAGGCCGACTTCTACCGCCGCCTCGACCATCTCATGGACGTGTCCGCGCGCTCGCTGCACACGAAGCGGCAGGTCATCACGAAGCTGCTCGACGCGGGCCTCTACCCGTACACGAAGCGCTACCTGGGCACGTTCGAGAACCACTTCTCGACGATCGGCCTCGTGGGCATGAACGAGGCGTGCCTGAACGCAAGCTGGCTGCGCGCCGACATGACGCAGGAGGTGGCGCAGGCGTTCACGAAGGACGTGCTGAACCACATGCGCGACCGCCTGGCCGACTACCAGGAGGAGTACGGCGACCTGTACAACCTGGAAGCCACGCCGGCCGAGAGCACCACGTACCGCTTCGCCAAGCACGACAAAGAGCAGTTCCCGAACATCATCACGGCCAACGAGAACGGCAAGCCGTACTACACGAACTCGTCGCATCTGCCGGTGGGCTTCACCGATGACATCTTCAGCGCGCTCGACGTGCAGGACGAGCTGCAGACGCTGTACACGTCCGGCACCGTGTTCCATGCGTTCTTGGGCGAGAAGCTGCCCGACTGGAAGGCGGCCGCCACGCTCGTGCGCAAGATCGCCGAGAACTACAAGCTGCCGTACTACACCATGTCGCCCACGTATTCCGTGTGCAAGAACCACGGCTACATCGCCGGCGAGGTGTACGAGTGCCCGTGCTGCCACGAGGAGACCGAGGTGTACTCGCGCATCACCGGCTACTACCGCCCGGTGAAGAACTGGAACGACGGCAAGTCGCAGGAGTTCGCCGATCGTGTTGAGTACGACTTGGGGCATTCGCATCTGACGCGCGAGGGCGTGCAGGTCACGGCCGCCGCGGAGCAGGCTGGGCAGGCTGGCTCGCACGTGACGGTTCCGGGCTTCGAAGAGCCGGCGACTGCGCCCGAGCACAGTGCGCTGCCTGCTGGTCTATACCTGGTGGCAACGCGCACGTGCCCGAACTGCAAGTTCGCGGCAGCCGAGATGGATGCCGCCGGCATCGCCTACGAGGAGCTTTTGGCCGAGGATAACGTGGAGCTGGCGCAGCGCTACCGCATCATGCAGGCGCCGACGCTGCTCGAGGTGGGTGCGGACGGCTCCGTGGACATCACGGCCGGTGCGGCAGCGGTGTTCCAGAAAGTCAACGCCATGCGCGCCCAAGTGGTGGCATAAGGCGCGGAGCAAACGCGCAGGTTGAGGGCTGGATCGAAGCGATCCGGCCCTTTTTGACTGAGGCGAATTCGGGGCACAACGTGCCTCGAATTCGGAACACACCGTGTTCCGAATTGTGCGCACAGCGTGTGCGCAATTCGGAGTCGTGCGGGGTCGACGCCATGGTGGAAGCGTACTAGGAGATCGGCCGCCAGATCGTGGAGGCGCAGGGCGACCGCGCCGAGTACGGCAAGCATCTCATGGAGTATCTGTCCGAGCGCCTGACGAAGGAGTTTGGGAAGGGGTTCAGCGTCCCCAATCTTGAAAACATGAGGCAGTTCTACCTTGTGTTTCCAATTCGCTACACACTGTGTAGCGAATTGAGCTGGTCGCATTATCGCCTGATCATGCGTGTAGAGGACGAGAAGAAGCGCTTGTTCTACATGCGGGAGGCTGTCGAGCAGAATTGGACGGTTCGTCAGCTCGACCGCGAGATCCACTCCTTCTACTACGAGCGCCTTCTGGCGACGCGGGAGGAGGGGCGCGAGTCCGTGCGGCAGGAGGTCAAAGTGCTTGAGCCGCCCACCAAGGCGGACGGCTTGCTCAAGGACCCCTACGTGCTCGACTTCCTCGACATGGGCGGCCGCACCGACTATCGCGAAGACGAGCTTGAGCAGGCGCTCATGGATCGGCTGCAGGAGTTCCTCCTGGAGCTCGGCAAGGGCTTCGCATTCGTCGCGCGCCAGCAGCGCATCGCCGCGGAGACGGAGAACTACTACGTCGACCTCGTGTTCTACAACTGCATACTGAAATGCTACGTCCTCATCGACCTCAAGACGGGCAAGATCACGCCGCAGGACGTGGGCCAGATGGACTTCTACGTGCGCCTGTTCGACGACCGCTGCACTCAGCCGGACGATAACCCCACCATCGGCATCATCCTCTGCGCGACGAAGGACGCCACCGTGGCCCGGTACTCGGCGCTCGCCGACGGCAAGGGCCTGTTCGCCTTCCGTTACACGCTGTGCCTTCCCACCGAGGAGGAGCTAGCGCGCGCCCTCGAGCCTACCAGCGCGTTGTTCCTCGAGCGGGATGCAGGAGAGGACATGAATGGACCTGCTTCTGCGCCCGGCGATTTCGCTTCGACTGTCTAGTTGCCGGCTATTTCGGTGAAGGTGTAGCTGGTCGGGTTGCCGAGGTCGGGGGCTTCTATGAGATACGACTTGGTTTGGGTCGAGCCGTCGGCGAACGTGGCCGTCGCGCTGAGCACCGAGCCTGTCAGCTCGCGTGCGGCTCCTTCCTCGATGGCGGCATCCAGCTGTGCGGCCGCCTCGTATGAGTGGCCCTCGGCCATCAGGCGGCGATACGCCTCGAGGCCTGATTCCGAAAGGGGGAACCCGATATAGATTTCCACGATGCGCGTGTCATCGATCGATTCCTGGTGGTTGTAGTCGAACGTGACGGTCTTGGGATAATGAAACACATGGATGCCCTCCGCTCGCTGCTGCTGCGTGACGGTCTTGTCGATGATCTCGAAATATGAGCGCTCGCCTTCTATCTCGTAGGTTATGGTCTCGATGTTGTCGCCCTCGCAGCGTATGTTGAAATGGTACTTGTACCCTGCCCATTCGTAGCTCCAGAACGAGTCGTCGGCGGGGTTGTACCACGGGCCGCTGTAGCCTCCGTCTCCATGAAACTGGCTCGCATTGAGCTCCATAGAGTTCTCTTTCGCTTCTTCGGGCGCTTTTGCGACGTTCTCGTCCGGGGTTGGGGGCTCTGCCATGAGGTCGTTGACGATGCCGAACCCGCCCGGCGAGTTGAGGGCGAGCGCGGTCGTGCCCGCACCGAGCAGCAAGGCAATGCAGGCGGCTATGACGAGCATCCTGGTTCGGTGGTGCCTGAACAACGCAGACGGGCGGCAGGGGCCGTGCCCCGTTGCTGCAGCGCTCGCACTGCCACGACGTGCGCGGGCTTCCTTGAGGACGGCCTCTCTCAACTGCTCGGGAGCGCGCAAATCGCTCATCATGGCTTGGTAGTCGTCGAGGGTGGGGGGATGAGGACGGTTATGCTGTTCGGCCATGGCCCGACTCCTTTCTCGACTCGATGTTGCCAGCTTGCCCAAGCTGCTCGTCCCGCAGCGTTGTCCGGAGGCGTTCGCGTGCCCGGTGGAGGCGGGTGCGGACGGTGCTCGGCTTGCAGCCCGCGATGCGGGCGATCTCCTCGGTCGAATAGCCTTCTGCGTAGTGCAGATGCACGGTGGTGCGCAAGTCGGGCGGCAGCGCGCCGACAACTTCCCAGATGTCCGCCCGGAAGGCATCGGGTGCGGGTATGTCGACGTGCTCCTGCTCCAATCCGCCGGTGCGGCGGTTCCAGCTAAGCCGCGCGAAATCGTGGCAGCGGTTGATGGTGACGCGCAGCAGCCACGCCTTCAGGTGCTCGTCGCTCTCGAAGGCGGCCGTGTGCTCCAGCAGGCGCATGAACACGTCTTGGTACACGTCGTCGGCATCGCTCGGCGACCCCGTCTGCGCGAGCGCCACACGATACACCGTGTCGCCCCACGCATCCATGGCGCGTCTCAAGAACGCGTCCGAGCGAAGCGGGCAAGGATTGTCGGCCGCATCGGTGCGGCCCGTTGTGCGCTTAAACGGAATGTGCATGCATTCACCTCTCTGGAGACAATACGGGAGAGGCGTCCCGATTGTTCCGAAGAAGGCGAAAAATTCGTCGCGTGCGCTCTTCTACACGCCGCGCAGCTGGGTGTTGGGGACGGCCTGGCGCAGTTCGGGAAGGAGGGCCTCGAGGTCGGCGGGATCCCAGGCGTGCAGGGCGCCGGGGCCGGCAAGTACGGTGTCGGCGTCGACGAAGCTCTGCAGGTGCCAGGCATGGGCGCCGGCGATCCAGCGGGAGAGCGCCACAAGGTCGGCCGTCCCGTGCAGCTCGCGCGTGACGGTGGTGCGGAACTCGTAGGGTACCGCGCTGGCGAGCAGGTAGTCGACTGATGCGGCGACGGGTGCCAGGTCGAAGCCGGGCACGCCGACGGTTTCCGCGTAGCGCTCGGGCGCGTTCTTCACGTCCAGCGCCACATAGTCCACGAGTTCGCTTTCGACGAGCTCGCGCAGCCGGTCGGGAAAGCTGCCGTTCGTGTCCAGCTTCACCGCGAAGCCCGCGCCTTTGATGCGGGCGCAGAAATCGGCCAGCTCGGGCTGGAGCAGCGGCTCGCCGCCGGTGATGCACACGCCGTCGAGCAGGCCGTGCCGCTTGTCCAGGAACGCGAAGAACTCCTCGACCGGCGTATCGCCGGTTGCATCGCCCGCGCCCAGCACGAGCGCGGCGTTGTGGCAGAAGGGACAGCGGAAGTTGCATCCCGGGAGAAACACGGTGGCCGCCGTGTGCTCGGGGAAGTCCAACAACGTCAGCTTCTGCAATCCGGCTATTCTCATGGGTCGGCTCCTTGGACAAGAGAACGGGAGCCCGAACACCGTTCGGGCTCCCGACATCATAGGACGCACGGCCGCATTCCGCAAACGCGGCCCGGTTGGACGCGCCGTCTAACCGGTCACTTCCTCGAGCGTGTAGAGGACGGGACGGTTCGGCTCGGCAGCACCATCGGCGGAGAAGCGGTCTGCAAGGTACGCGGAGTACGCCTGCTCGAAGTCGTCCACGGGGACAAGCCGGTAGGTTTTGGTGGCGGTCGTTCCGTCGTTGAACGTGGCGGTGATGGCGATCTTGGCCTGCGAGATTATCTTGGCATCATGCTGGCCGAGCACAAGCTCGAATTTGTCAGATGCCTCGTTCCATGCGGCGATTTCCTCTTCGGTCATGTTGTCGCGCGGAACCCGAGGCTGGGCGGTGCTGGCTTGGAGCTCGTCCCACGCCTGCCTGTCGCTGCCCTCGAGCACGTAGCTCAGGCAGATTTCATGGTGCACGCGATCGATGGCGCTCATGTCCTGGTCGTGGTAATCGACGGTGAACGTACTGTCTTGGTCTGCGGTTGCCACGGCGCTTCCCACCTCGGGTTCGCCGTTCGATTCAAGGTACTCGCTCGTCAGCTGCCAGTTGTTGAAGGAGACCCCTTCGCCCTGAAGCTCGTAGGTGATGGAGGCGATGTTCTCGCCCGAGCAGGTGAGGTTCAGGTTGTAGGCGCGCGATGCCACGATAGGGCCTGGATACGAATCTGTTTCGGCGTCGTAGAGGGGTCCGGTCGACGCGCGCATGAGCATGAAATCCTGGGAGTTCAACGTAACCGGCCCGTTCGCCGGCGTCCCGCCCTCGTCGGCGAAGGCGGCCAGCTGGAACGAGTTGGCGACTGCTGGGACGTCGTCGTTCCCAACCAGGCCGGGCAGTCCCAGCGCGATGGCCGTGCCGCCCAGACCCAGGGCCAGCACGGTGCAGGCGGCCAGGGCGAAGCCCTTCATGCGGCTGCGCTTCACGGAGAACACGGGAGTTGCGGGCGCCTCGCGTGCCGGGGTGGGAGCGCTCGGCTGCGGCGTGCAGGTTGCGTTGGCCGTACGGGTGCCGCAGCTTGCCGCTGCGGTCGATTCGACCTTGTCGGCAGCCAGCCGGGCGCGCGCCTGCTCGAGCACCTGGTCGGGCAGGTGGGCGGGCGCATGGGTGTCGTGCATCATGGACTGGTAGCGGTCCAGAGGGTCGGTGCTCATAAGGTGCCTCCTTTCGAGGGGAGGATGGAGGTGGTCAATCGGGAGGGGGCTATTCAGCGGTCAGGGCTGCGGCGTTGGGCGGCCGCGGCAAGGTCGGCGCGCCGCCGGCTGCGGACGCGTTCCCGCTGTTCGGCAGTGTTGCGGGCGCATCTTCGGCGGCGTCGGCCTCCAGCAGCTCCCTGATGCGTGCTCGGGCGCGGAACAGCCAGGTGCGCGCCGTCGCGGGGCGGCAGTCGAGCGCGCTCGCTATCTCTTCGGTCGAGTAGCCCTCCACGTAGTGCAGGTGCACGGCCGTGCGCTGCTGCTCGGGCAGCTGGCCCACGGCGTCCCAGACGGCGGCGTCCTCGTCGTCGTGCGCGGCGGCGTCGGGTGCGTCCCATTCGGGGTCGAGCGCGACCGTGCGGCGCTTCCAGCCTGATCGTGCCAGGTCGCGGCATCGGTTCACAGTCACGCGCAACAGCCACGCCTTCAGATGCTCGGGGCTCTCGAATGCCGTGCCGCTGTCCAACAGTTGCAGGAACACGTCTTGGTACACGTCCTCCGCGTCGGCGCGCGATCTGGTCTGGCCGAGCGCCAGCCGGTACACCGCATCGCCCCAATCGGCCATGGCCTGCTTAAGGAACGCCTCGGGATGCGGGTTCGCCCCGCTTTGCCGCAGCGCTGCGGGCCTTTGCAACGCCCCGTCTTCCGCTCGTTCATGGTTCGGCATGGTTTCACCTCCTTGAAGAAGCATGCGATCAAGGGAGAGTGAATGTTTCAGAGAAAGGAAAAGCCGCACGAAAAAGAACGCCGCCCCCGTAAAGGGGAGCGGCGTTCGTGAAAAGGCGGGGGCGAGGCCGAATTCGGCCCCCGTTGAGGGCGGTCTGCGCCTACGCGAGTGCGCCGATGCGGAAGGCCAGCACGCCGGACATGCCTTCGTGGCCGTAGTACACGAACGAGAATCCGGAGTCGGCCAGCATCTCGTCGCTTACCACGCTCAAAATCGACACCTCGCGCGTTTCGCCGGGCTCCATCATCTGGAAGTAGTACATCGACTCCCAGGTGGGTCCTTCGTGGCCGCTTCGCCAGATAGGCTCGAAGGATGCTCCGGTGTTGGCGGAGAAGGTTCCATCGTCGTTCGGTCGGAGGGTGGCGAAGAAGCCTCCGGTCAAGTACACGTTGGCCTGTTCGTCGGAGTTGTTCGTCACCGTCTTCGTGAGCAGCACGTACGAGAAGCCGGGCGACAGCGTGCCGTCGGCCGTGATCGAGAACATGCCACGCACGCTGATGCTGCCGGTTTCCTCGTCGCGCTGGCCGCCACTTCCCTCGTAGTACAGGATGAGGTCCTCCACCGCCACGCCCTCGGGCAGCCCGTCCAGGCGTTCGACGCGCTCGAACGTGGTCGTGGTGTTCGCCTCGTGGTACGGCTCCAGGGACGCGAGGTCGGTGACATTGTCCCGCTCGATGGTCGGGCCGGGCGGCACGTTGGACTTGCTGCTGGGCGCAACGCCGTCGGACGAGGTCTCAGGCGGCAGTTCGAGCTTCCGCGGCTGCGTGAGCGGTTCGGTGAGGAAGGGGTACGACGCCTCGCCGCAGGGGAACGGCTCGTCCGTCTCGCTCGCGACCGTGCCGTACAGCGTGTGGATGGAGGCGATGCCCTGGTTGTAGGCCTCCCAGAACTCGTCCGTGGTCTTCTTCGCCTCGGTGGTGATCTGGGGCACCAGCTCCAGTACATGGTTCACGCCGTCGGCGGTCTCTACGATGTTGGCCTTGAAGTCGGCCGCGTGCAGGTCCACTACCTGCGTGGCCGTGCGGCCGTCCGTGAACGTGACGGTGATGGTGAGCTGAGCGCCGTCGAGCGTGTCGAGGGCGGCGTTCATGCTGGCCAGCCCGTCGAACTCCCCGCGATCGTTCTCCACGGCGTCGAACGGCTCGTTCGTCCACAGTCCGAACCGGTACTCGCTTGCGCTCGCTTCGGGCTCGTCCATGACGGAGGTGTCGACCGTGGACCCGAGCCGCTGGTAAAGGTTGGACTTGCCCGTCCTGCTGGGGTCATTGCGGTCTTTCCCCACGTTTTCGTCGCCGGGTTCGATGGTTCCGTAATACAGCACGCCGGCCACGTAGTCGTACTTTCCCAGCAGCTCTCCCTGCCCGATCTTATAAGGTTTCCAACTGCTGACTTCCTTTACGAACTCCGGGTCGCTCTCGCGCGACCATACCTTGCTCGTCACCCGGTACAACTCGCCGCGCGACACGTTCGCCTGGACGCGGGCGATGTTGTCGCCCTCCACGCTGAACACGCAGCCGGTGTAGAAGCCCTCGTTGGCATAATCGTCGCCTTCGGGCGGTATCATGCGCTGCGTCTCCGTCTCGCAGTTGAAGACGATGGTGCCGTTCGAACCGGTGGGAAAAAGGGTGTCGTCCACCGCGCCGTAGGCCTTCACGGCGAATGCGGTGGGGGATATCCCCGCAGGCAGGGAACCGCTTCCCTGCGGCCACGCGAGCGAGAAGCCCACGATCGCCGCCAGCGCGGCCAGGCAGGCGGCCAGGGCGAGCCCGCGGATCGCAGGCCGTTTGGCGCGCGGACGTGCGCTGGGCTTGCGGGCGGGCTCGCCGTGCGAAGACGCGGCGGCTCCCGCGCACTTTCGCGCCTCATTGCAAGCTGCGCCGCTGCCTGCGGGCACCTTCCCGGTCGCGCTGGCAGCCTGCCGTTCGGCCGCCGCCTTCTTCAGCACTTCGTCACGCAGGCGGTCGGAGGTTCTCACCTCCTGTATCTTCGCAGCATAGTCGTCGAAGGGGTCGTGGCTCATGGTCGGCCTCCTTTCCGGAAGACGGGGAATCGGTGGTTGCGGGGTGTACGGAGGCGCAGCGATTGTCCGCGGGTCGGAGGCTCGCAAACGCGCTGCTGGCGGGGCGCGAAAAAGCGGAGCCGTCGTCCGCGCGCGATGCGCCCGCCGGTTGGCAGGGCGCAGGGCGGCCTGCGAGATCCGCGGTCTCGAGGGCGGCCTTCAGGTGCTTGCGGGCGCGGTGCAGGCGCGTGCGCGCGGTGGAGGGGCGGCATCCCACGAGGGCGGCCGCCTCGTCGGTGGAATAGCCCTCCACGTAGTGCAGGTGCACCACGGCGCGCAGGTCGGGCGGGAGGGTGCCGATGGCGTTCCAGATGTCGGATTCCAGCAGGTCGGGCGCCTCGACGGCCAGGGCCGCATGGCGTTCTGCAAGCGGCTCGTTGCGGCGTTTCCATCCCGAGCGCCCGATGTCGCGGCAACGGTTGATGGTCACGCGCAACAGCCACGCCTTCAAGTGCTCGTCGTCGTTGAACGCCGTGCGGTCCTTGAGCAGGCGGACGAACACGTCTTGGAACACGTCCTCGGCGTCGGAGGCGTCGCGCAGCTGGCTCAGCGCCAGCCGCAGCACCGTGTCGCCCCAGCGGTGCATGGCATCCTCGAGGAACGCGTCGGGGCGCAGGCCGTCGGCCTCCGCCGAGTCGCGGCTGCAGGGGATATGTTCGGGCATGGGTTTCACCTCCTCGACCATAACACGAACGAAGCGCCGCGATTGTTCGCGGTGGGGAAAATCGTGTCGGCGCACCCTCCGCGGCCAGGCGCCGATCGTGCAGATGCGGCCGTGACCGCCCGGCGGCAGCGGGGGCACCCTCGGCGAGAACAGCCCGTCGCCCGTCGGCCGAGGGCGCCCTCTCGAACGCCCTCCGTTTTCTTCTCGTGCACGCTTCGTTCCCTGCGGTGACAGCTCGCGCCGATTGTGGGACAATGGGGCGTGAAATATTACTCTTCGCATGTGAGGTATGAGCGCCATGTCTGCCCAGTTCAACATCAAAGCGGCCGACCCCGCCGCCGTCTCGCGCATCGAGCGCGGGCTGGGGCTTCCGCGTTTCGTGGCCGCGACGCTCGTCGCGCGCGGCATCTCCGAGCCTTCCGAGGTCCGCGCCTTCCTGGAGCCCTCGCTCGACCGCGACTGGCTCGACCCCTACACCATACCCGGCCTGTCCGAGGTGGCGGACGCGTTGGAGCAGGTCATGCGCGCCGACGGCCGCATCCTCGTGTTCGGCGACTTCGACCTCGACGGCATCTCGGCCACGTCCGTGCTCACGCGCGGCCTGCGCGCGCTCGGCGCCCACGCCGACCCGTTCATCCCGCGGCGCTTCGAGGAGGGCTACGGCCTGACCGAGGCCGCCTTCGCGCGCGCCCGCACACTCAACCCCGACTTCATCGTCACGGTGGACTGCGGCATCGCCTGCAAGGCGGAGGCGGCCGCCATCGTGGCCGCCGGCGTGGGCCTGGCCGTCACCGACCACCACGAGCCGGTCGACCTCGTGCCCGAGGACGTGCCCGTGGCCGACCCGAAGTGCGACGAGAACTGCGAGAGCGCCATCCTGGCTGGCGTGGGCGTGGCCTTGAAGCTCGTGCAGGTGCTGGGCGGCCGCTTCGGCTACCCGCACCTGTGGCGAAGCTACACCGACCTGGCCACGCTCGGCACGGTGGCCGACCTCATGCCCATGCGCGGCGAGAACCGCGCGCTCGTGTCCGACGGCATCCGCCGCATGAACAGCGCCCCGCGCCCCTGCATCGCGGCGCTGCTGGGCTCGAGCGGCGCGGCCGACAAGCCCGTCTCCGCCACGAACCTCAGCTTCTCGCTCATTCCGCGCCTCAACGCCGCCGGACGCATGGGCGACGCGCAGCTGGCGCTCGACCTGCTCATGACCGACGACTTCGACGCCGCCTGCCGCCTGGCGGCCGAGCTCGAGGCCGTGAACGACCAGCGCCGCACCATCGAGGCCGAGCTCTCCGAGATAGCGAAGGCCCAGGCTGCCGATGTCTACCGTGGCCAGCGCGCGCTCGTGGTGTCGGGCGACGGCTGGCACGAGGGCGTGAAGGGCATCGTGGCCAGCCGCCTGGTGAACACCTACGGCGTGCCCAGCCTGCTGTTCACCATAACCGGCGACGAGGCGCGCGGCTCGGGCCGCAGCGTGGGCCAGGTGAACCTGTTCAAGGCCGTGGAGGCCGCATCCGACCTGGTCACGCGTTTTGGCGGGCATGAGGCCGCCGTGGGCGTCACCCTGCCCACGGCCAACCTGCCGGAGTTCGAGCGCCGCCTGTGCGCCTACATGGACGAGCTGCCCGAGGGCGCGTTCCACCCGCTCATCGAGATCGACGCCTGCGTCGCGCTCGGCGAGCTCACGCTGGAGAACGTGGAGAAGCTGGACACGCTCGCCCCCTTCGGCCAGGAGAACCCCGTGCCGTGCTTCCTCGCGCGCGACGTCACCCTCGCGAACTGCCGCGCGGTGGGCGCGGAGAAGAACCACTTCTCGTGCGCGCTTTCCGACGGACGCAACACGGTGGCCGGCATCATGTTCCACTGCACGGACATCGAGGCGCTCATGCACACCGACAGCGTGGTCAACGCCGCGTTCGAGGTGCAGATAGACGAATGGCGCGGCCGCCGCTCGGTGAAGGCCATGCTGCAGTCGCTCGCCCCCGCGCGCACGTGCTGTGCGCTCGAGGCGTGCCTCGACCCGGTGGAGCGCTCGTTCGTGGCCGACCTGTACGCCACGAGCGATGCGGAGCTCTGCGCCGACGTGGCCCACAACCCCGAGGACATCGAGGCCTACGAGGCGGCCCGCGCCGCGCGGCGCGCCGAGTGGGAGCGCCGTGCGCACGAGGACCCGGCGGGCCTCGAGGCCGACATCGTGCGGGCCATCATCGGGGACGGCTCACTCCATGCGTCGCAGCGCACCGTGCTCGACTGCCTGGACGCGGGCCGCTCGGTGCTGGCCGTCATGGCCACGGGACGCGGCAAGTCGCTCCTGTTCCAGGTGCATGCTGCCGAGCGCGCCCTGCGCGAGGGCACGGCCAGCCTGTTCGTGTACCCGCTGCGCGCGCTGATCGCCGACCAGGCGTTCCACCTGAACGAGGCGCTGGAGCCCTTCGGCATCGCCGTGGCGGTGCTCACGGGCGAGAGCACGCCCGAAGAGCGCCGCCAGACGTTCGCAGGGCTTGCGGACGGCTCGGTGGACATCGTGCTCACCACGCCCGAGTTCCTGGGCTACCACGCCGGGGAGTTCGCGCGCCCGGGCCGCGTGGGCTTCGTGGTGGTGGACGAGGCGCACCACATCGGCCTGGCCCGCGCGGGACAGCGCCCCGCCTATGCCGCCATCGGGCAGGCCGTGGAGCAGCTGGCCGCCGGCGCCCGCACGGCGGGCCGCCCTGCGCCCACGGTGCTCGCGCTCACCGCCACGGCCGACGACGGCATAGCCGACGCTATCCGAGGCGCCCTGCCGCTCGACGAGCTCGTGCTCGACGAGACGGAACGCGCGAACTTGGGCGTGGACGACCGGCGCAACCTGAAGAACCGCGACGACTACCTGGCGAACCTCGTGGCCGGCGGCGAGAAGACGGTCGTGTACGTGAACTCGCGCGAGCAGTCGGTGGCCGTGGCGCGCACGCTGCGCAAGCGCGTGCCGCAGATGGCGCCGCTCATCGGCTTCTACAACGCGGGCCTCACGCGTGCCGAGCGCGCGCGGGTGGAGCAGCTGTTCCGCACCGACGCGCTCAAGGTGCTCGTGGCCACGTCCGCCTTCGGCGAGGGCGTGAACATACCGAACATCCGGCACGTGGTGCTGTACCACCTGCCGTACAACGAGGTGGAGTTCAACCAGATGAGCGGCCGTGCCGGCCGCGACGGCGCCGCCGCGCAGGTGCACCTGCTGTTCGGTCGCGGCGATGCGTGCGTGAACGAGCAGGTGCTGCGCGACATGACGCCCGACCACGACTGCCTGGCCCAGGTGTACCGCCGCCTGCGCGCGCTGCAGCGCGATCACGGCGACGGGTTCTTCACGCTGGGCAACGTGGATTTGGCCAAGCTCGCCAGCGAGGGCGGGCACGCCGTGAGCTCCCAGTCGGCGGCATGCGGCGTGGCCGTGTTCCGCGAGCTGGGGCTCATCGAAACGCACACGGCCTACGCGTCGGGCGAGATCACCCGCTCCATCCGTGTGGTGGACACCGCAAGCAAGGTGGAGCTCACCGACAGCGTGCGCTACCGCGAGGGCTTGGGCGAGCGCGCTATATTCAGCGCGTTTCGCGACTGGGCGATGGGCACCGACGCAGCGAGCCTGCACGTGCGTGTCTCGCGCCCCATCCTGCCGGGCTCCGCGCCGCGCGGAACGCGCTAGGACGAGGAAAGGAGGCGCACCGTTATGGGCAAAGCCGATCACAAGCGCGAAGAGCTGCTGGGGGAGCCGCTCGAACAGGCGTCGCACAAGCAGACGGTCGAGGACGACCTCTTGGGCCGCCCCCACGTGGCCCAGAAGGCGTTCGCCTCCGAAGGTCGCGCCGACGCGCGCAACCCGCACCGCACGGAGACGCCCGAGGAGCGCTTCGCCGAGCTGCAGCGGCTCACGTCCGCCTACCTCTCCGAGCCCGACCAAGCGCTGCTCGCCAAGGCGTTCCAGTTCGCCAGCGAGGCGCACGAGGGCCAGTGCCGCAAGAGCGGCGAGCCGTTCGTGGCGCACCCCGTGGAGGTGGCCATCATCCTGGCGGACCTGCGCATGGACGTGGAAACACTCTGCGCGGCGCTCTTGCACGACACCGTCGAGGACACGTGCGTCACCACCGAGCAGGTGGCCGTCGAGTTCAACGAGCAGGTGGCCCAGCTGGTGGAGGGCGTGACGAAGATCACGCGCATCGAGGTGGAGAGCCTCTCCGACGAGCAGGCCGCCACCATCCGCAAGATGTTCGTGGCCATGAGCAAGGACATCCGCGTCATCGTCATCAAGCTGGCCGACCGCCTGCACAACATGCGCACCCTGGGCGCCCTGCGCGAGGACCGCCGCATCTTCAAGGCGCGCGAGACGCTGGAGATCTACGCGCCCATCGCGCACCGCCTCGGCATCAACAACATCAAGTGGGAGCTCGAGGACCTGTCGTTCTACTACCTGGAACCGAACAAGTACAAGCAGGTCAGCCGCATGGTCACGGAGAGCCGCGCCGAGCGCGAGGGGTATCTCGACCAGATCATCGGCATCCTGCACGACGAGATGGAGAAGGTGGGCATCACCGCCCAGATCATGGGCCGGCCGAAGCACCTCTACTCCATCTACCAGAAGATGACGCAGAAGGGCAAGGGCTTCTCCGAGATCTACGACCTCATTGCCGTGCGCATCATCGTGCCGTCGGTGAAGGACTGCTACTTGGCGCTCGGCGCGGTGCACACGCTCTGGCACCCGATGCCCGGACGCTTCAAAGACTACATCGCCATGCCGAAGTACAACATGTACCAGAGCCTGCACACCACCGTCATCGGCCCGGCGGGGCGCCCCCTCGAGGTGCAGATCCGCACCGAGGACATGCATCGCCAGAGCGAGTACGGCGTGGCCGCGCACTGGCGCTACAAGGAGAAGGGCGGCAAGAGCGGCGACGCCATCGACCAGCAGCTGGCGTGGCTCCGCCAGATGGTGGACTGGCAGGACGAGACGCAGGACTCGCGCGAGTTCCTGAAGGACCTGAAAGTGGACCTGGCGCCGTCCGAGGTGTTCGTGTTCACGCCGAAGGGCGAGGCCATGAGCCTGCGCGCCGGCTCCACGCCGGTAGACTTCGCCTACGCCATCCACACCGAGGTGGGCAACCACTGCGTGGGCGCGAAGGTGAACGGCGCCATCGTGCCGCTCACCTACGAGCTGCAGCTGGGCGACCGCGTGGAGATCCTCACGCAGAAGAGCGCGAGCCCCTCGCGCGACTGGCTGAACCTGGTGAAGACGCCCAGCGCCCGCAGCAAGATCCGCTCGTACTTCAGCAAGGTGAGCCGCGGCGACGACTTGCAGAACGGCCGCGACAAGCTCACGCGCGAAATGCGCAAGCACGGCCTGGGTATCTCCAGCGCGCAGTCCATGCGCGCGGTGAAGTCGGTGTCGGAGCATCTGGGCTACAACGACCCGGACGACATGCTCGTGAACATCGGCACCGGCAAGGAGAGCGCCCAGCACGTGGCGAACCGCCTGCTCAAGATACTGGTAGACAAGGGCAACGAAGCGGCCGAGACGGTGGGCCTGGGTGCGGGCGACATGTCCACCGGCAAGCTGCCGCCCATGCTCACCAGCGTGAAGCGCCCGAAGAAGCACGAGGCGCACAGCTCCAACGGCGTGGTGGTGAAGGGCATCGACGACGTGCTCGTGCGCCTGTCGCGCTGCTGCAACCCGGTGCCGGGCGACGACATCTTGGGCTTTGTCACGCGCGGGCGCGGCGTGTCGGTGCACCGCGCCGACTGCCCGAACGCGCAGGACCTCATGACGGAACCCGAGCGCATCATCGAGGTGTCGTGGGAGAACGAGCCGTCGAAGAGCACGTCGTACCAGATCGAGGTGTTCGTGGAGGCGCTCGACCGCATGAACCTGCTGCGCGACGTGGCCGTCGTGCTCTCCGAGGTGGGCGCGAACGTGCTGTCGTCGTCCACGACTTCGCACCGCGACGGCATGGCCGAGATGCGCTTTTTGTTCCAAGTGTCGGACATCAAGCACATCGACCTCATCCTTAGCAAGCTGAGGGGCATCGAGGGCGTGTTCGACGCGCGCCGCATGCTCCCCGGCGAGAGCGGCAAGAAGAAATAGGGAAGGAACACCCCATGGCTAACCAGGCAAAAGGAACGTGCGTGTCGGTGGAGTACCTCGTGCTCGGCATGCTGGAGAACAACGTGTACCTCATATCGGACGGCGAGTCCACCATGGTGGTGGACCCCTCCTGCAAGGCGGATGCTATCTTGGAGGCGCTCGGCGGCCGCAAGGTGGACGCCATCGTGCTCACGCACCGGCATTTCGACCATGTGGGCGCGGCGCGCGCGCTGCGCGAGAAGACGGGCGCGCTCGTCATCGCCTCGGCCATCGACGCCCCGGTGATCTCGGGCGACGAGGAGCTGCCGCGGGACGACCGTCCCTTCGAGACATGCCCGGTCGACCGTACCGTGAAGGATGGCGACAAGGTCCAGGTAGGCGGTATGACGTGGAAGGTCATCGCGACGCCCGGCCACACGAAGGGGGGCATCTGCCTGTACCTCGACCCGGAGCGCACCGCGAACCCGGCCGCCGCGCCCGTGCTCGTGTCGGGCGACACGCTGTTCTGCGGCACGGTTGGCCGCACCGACTTCATCGGCGGCAGCATGGACGATATGCGCCGCTCTTTGAAGCGCCTGGCCCAGCTCCCCGACGACACCGTCGTCCTTCCCGGCCACAACGCCCTCACCACCATCGGCGCCGAGCGCGGCCGTGTGTTCAAACTGTACGCGTAGCTCTTTCTTGCGTCCCGAGGGGCGGTTTCTCTCGGAGAGCCCTCCTTCCAGCACGATTCGAGGCGTGCGGCAGAAGGGGCGGGACGAAATCGGAGGCTATGGCATGGTTTCGACGGGGAACCCCTGGGACGTCTTTTCGCCACCAGGGGTTTCTCGGTTTGCACCGGCGGAAGCTCGTCCAAACATGCCATAGGCTCTGGTTTAGTCCATGACCATATTAGTCACAATAAAAAGCCGTTTGCAAATATTGCAGACTTGGCGCTGGGGACGACCGCCGTGCAGCCTTGTTGCAGCCTTGGTGGAGGGCGATGCGGCCCAAGCGCGTCCCTGGCGCATCCCTGGCACGAACCTTGCGCGAATCTTGCGCGGCAGCCGTGCGTGACCGGCGTGCCAGCCGCACGGATATTGCACGGATCTTGCGGGAATCTAGCACGGATCAAGCCGAGATTCCATACGGAAAGAAAATGTATAGTGCCAGATCAAAGTAGCTTTTTACCCCTTCCAAAAGAGGCGAGGGCATGGTAGGCTGCGCCTCATGGGAATCTTGCTTTCGGGCATATCGGCTTGGGAATACTGGTGCTACGCGGCCCATGCGCGCTGCATGCCCCGACCCTCGGCCCGCTGCGCTCGGGAACAGTCCCACGGCAAGCCGAGCGCCAAAGAGGTGCATGCGCTCGGGGAGTGCTTTCCTTTCCTGTCCGCCCCGCTGCATCTGCTCGCGCCGAACCCTCGACTCCGTTGGCGCTGCAAGGGCGTGATGTCCCACGTGGAACCGAGCAAGCTGGGCCAGCAAGGCGTTTACCGGATAGGGGAGGGGCAGTACGTCGTGTCGCCTGCGGAGGTTTTCCTGCAACTGGCCACGGTTCTGCCGTTTCCCAATCTGCTCGAGGTTGGCTTCGAGCTCTGCGGCAGGTACGCGCGGCCGATCGGCGGCTACCTTGAGCTTGGCAGACGCGATCCTCTGGCGAGCGCAGCAGGTCTCGACCGTTTTCTTGAGAGGATGGCGGGTGTGCCGGGGGCGAGCACGGCAAGGCGGGCTGTGTGCTTCATACTCGACGGGTCGTGGTCTCCCATGGAGACCTCCTCGGTCCTGTACCTGTGCCTGCCGTTCCGGCTGGGGGGATACGGGCTACCGGCTCCTCTCATGAATGCCGTCGTTCCCGTGCCCGACAAAGATCGCGCCCATGTGGGGAAGAGCTTCTACCGATGCGACCTTTACTGGCCGGAGGCACGTTTCGCCATCGAGTACGACAGCAACCTGCATCACACGGGGGCCGGGCGCATCGCCGAGGACGCCAGTCGCCGCACGGACTTGGCCTACCTGGGGGTTGAAGTTGCGACGTTGACCCAGGGGCAAGTGCGCGACCGGCGCGAGCTTGACCGAATCGCCCTTCTTCTGGCCAAGCGGTTGGGAAAGCGCCTGCGCATGGAGCGGGTCAACCCCTCGGGCGCACAAGACTACCTGCGCACCTGCCTTTTGGATTCTGCCCGCAAAGGGGCTTAATTCGCACGGGTGTCGAGCAATGGGCGCCGTGCGTTTCTTCTTCCCTTTGAATTATATGTCGAAAGGTAATGGACGAAAAGCGAGGCTATGGTCTTCTGCTTTGCCGAAAACCTCTTGAGCGTAATATGCGACCAGGGGTTTTGCCAGCTCTTCTCGAAACTCGATCGCAAAATCATGCCACAAACCCCGATCTCGTCCAAGGGTGCGCTTCCCGAGCCTTGCCGCACCCGCTATTCGCCCCGCCACCGCCTGCACCGCCGCATCCGCTACTTGTCCCGCCTTGTCTGCGCCGCCGCATCCGCGCTGCACGATGCGGACGCACTGCACGCCGTATCCGCGCTGCACGCTGCGGACGTGCTGTGCGCGCCTGCTTCATCCCATCGGCGCCGACGCGGTCGCGTGTTCGCGCGCTACCGGTAGGCCCGCCCCATCCAGGCCGCCACACCTAGGCACGCGATGCAGAACGCCGCGAACAGGGCCAGCCCCGGCACGTTCGAGCCGAAGGCGGCCGTGCTCGCGGACAGCACGAGCGGGGGGAAGAAGCCGCCTAGGCCGCCCCACATGGACACCAGACCGTTCACCGGGCCGACCTGTCCCAGGAAGTACGTGGGCACCAGCTTGAACACCACGCCGTTGCCGATGCCGCATGCCGCGCTGATCAGATAGATGCCCGCCAGGTACACGGGCAAGCCGGGTGCCAGCGCCAGCACCGCGGCGCCCACCGCAAGCGCGGCGAACACGCCCGCCAGGAGCCGCAGGCAGTCCAGCCGGTCGGCCAGCCAGCCGCCCAAGACGCGCACGGCTGCGGCCGCCACGATGAACGCGCTGGTGAACAGGCCCGCCGTCACGCCGTCCAACCCGTAGTGCGTCGCAAGAAAGTTCGGCAGGTACACGGTCAACGCCACGAAGGCGCCGAATGTCACGAAGTAGAACAGCGACAAGGCCCACAGGCGGCCGTCGCGCCACACGGCCTTGACCTGGGCCACGATGGGTGTCTTTACGCGCGGCTCCGTACGGTCGCCCAGCACGAGGTTCACCGCTATGGCCGCCACGAGCAGCACCAGGTACAGCTTCACGGCCACGCGCCAGTCCCAGGCCGCCGCCGCGAGGGGCGCGAGCCACGTGGTAAGCGCCGTGCCCATGTTACCGAACCCGTACACGCCGTTCACGAAGCCGTGACGCTCGCGCGGGTAGTACTTCGGCAGCGACGTCACGCCAACGGAGAACACGGAGCCGCCTATGCCCAGGAACACCCCGCCGGTGATGAGCGCCTCGTACGTGGTGGCCTCGCTGATGAGCCACACGGGGAGGAGCAGGCAGGCGAAGCTGGCTAGGAACACCGTGCGCGCACCCAGCCGGTTCGTCAGGTAGCCCAACGGCACGCGCAGCACCGAGCCCAGGATCACGGGGACGGCCGTGACGAGCGCCACCCGATCAGGCGGGATGGCGATGTCCTGCAAGATGTACGGCAGCAGCGACGATAGGATCACCCACACCATGAAGCCCACGATGAGGTCGCCCGTCTGCAGCGGCAGCTGTATGCTCTTCTTCATGCGTTTGCTCCCCTCGAGCAAAGATGTCCCCCTCGTGCCGCCGGAGGCATCGGCCTCCCTGTGCGGCCCCCGCCCTCAATCCATAGTGACATGCTTATATATTAGCAGTCGGTGCACGCAGCCCTTTGCCGAATGCCCGGTATTTTCTTTTCGTATGGGCCCCTTTACGCGAATTTTACCAAACGGTACGTCCGCCGACGTAAAAAGCAGGGTCGTTCCCTAGCTCTTTGTCAGATTTGCGTTAAACTGATGAGCTGCTGGCCTTTTTGCTGTTTTGTCGAGAGGGAACCCGTGACCATAGAGTGGGCTACGTTCATCGCCGAGCTCGCCTCCAACCCGGTGCTGGTGGCCGTGACGCTGCTCAATATCGGCGTCATCGTCGTCAACGGCGCCACCGACGCTCCGAACGCCATCGCAACGGTTGTCTCGACGCGGGCCATGAAGCCGAAGTTCGCCATCCTCATGGCGGCGGTCTGCAACTTTCTGGGCCTGCTGCTCGTGTCACTCGTCACGTCCGCCGTCGCTCACACTATCTTCAACATGGTGGATTTCGGCGGCAACTCCCAGCAGGCGCTCATCGCGCTCACGGCTGCCATGATCGCCATTATCGTGTGGGGCGCGGCCGCCTGGTGGTTCGGCATCCCCACGAGCCAGTCGCACTCGCTCATCGCCGGCCTCACGGGCGCGGCCATCGCGCTGCAGGGCGGCTTCGGCGCCATCAACGGCGGCGAGTGGATGAAGGTGGTGTACGGCATCCTGCTGTCCACGCTGCTGGGGTTCTTCCTGGGCTGGGCCAACTCCAAGATCGTCGGCCGCGTGTGCCGCAACATGGATCGCAAGCGCACGACGAAGGTGTTCCGCTGGGCCCAGGTGGCCTCGGGTGCGGGCGTGGCATTCATGCACGGAGCCCAGGACGGCCAGAAGTTCATGAGCATCTTCGTGTTGGCCATCACCCTGGCCACAGGCGTGGGCCAGGCCGACCAGATGGTCCTGCCTATCTGGCTCATGTTCTTCTGCGCTTTGAACATGGGCATCGGCACGGCCGTGGGAGGCGAGCGCATCATCAAGAGCGTCGGCCTCGACATGGTGAAGCTGGAGCCGTTCCAAGGGTTCGCGGCCAGCGCTGCCACGTTCTTCTGCCTTATGCTGTCCACGTTCGCCGGCCTGCCGGTTTCCACGACGCACACGAACACCACGGCCATCATGGGCGTGGGCGCCGCCAAGCGCAAGAGCGCCGTGAAATGGGGCATCGCCGTCGACATGGTGAAGACATGGGTGCTCACGTTCCCCGGATGCGGCCTGCTCGGGTTCGCATTCGCCCATTTGTTCCTGTTCTTCTCGTAAAAGGAGAGTTCAATGTCCAAGAAGCACAAGTTCGACTACTTCGACGCCTTTGAAAAGCAGTCCGCGATGGCGGTGAAAGAGGCCGAGCTGCTCATCGAGGCCATCGAGAACTTCACCGAGGCCGAAGACCTGCGCGGCATTATGGACCGCGCGCACCAGATCGAGCACGAGGGCGACGAGGTCAACCACGCCATCTTCAAGACGGTGGCCACCGATTTCATCACGCCCATCGAGCGCGAGGACATCATCGAGCTGTCGCAGTACCTCGACAATATCATCGACTACATCGAGGACGTCATGCAGCGTTTCTACATGTACGACGTCCACTTCATGCATCACGATGCGGAAGAGTTCGCCTGCCTTATCAAGAAGAGCTGCGTGGCGCTCGACAAGGCCATGGTGGACTTCCGCAACTTCAAGAAGTCGAAGACGTTCAAGCAGCTCATCGTGGACGTGAACACCTACGAGGAGGAGGCCGACCGCCTGTACCTCAAGGTCATCCGCAAGCTGCACACCGAGGACAACGACAACCCCATGCGCGTGCTGGTGTGGTCGCAGATCTTCGACCGCATGGAGAAGTGCTGCGACGCCTGCGAGCACGTGGCCGACACCATGAGCACCATCCTGCTGAAGAACGTATAGCGTTCCGCGGGCCTGCCGGCCCGCGGAACCTGCCGACGCTGCGGAGCCCCCTGGCACCCGATCTTGCCGCGATCGCGGAGGTTCGCGTACCGCAGTACGCTTCACCTCCGCGATCCCGCCAATCTCGGGCACCAGGGGGCTTCTCGCTGACTTACTACGCCAACCTGCGCGGCTGTTATGCGCCCTCCGGGCGCATGGGCGGGTCGCTTCGCTCCCGCCCGCCAACCTGGGCGGTTGTTCTCGCGCTTCGCGCGAGGCGCAGGTCGCTTCGCTCCTGCGCGGAGGCTCCTCGGCTGCCGCTTCCTTCGCCGTCCCTTACGAGCGCGGCTCGAACGGGTCGCGGGGCTCGTCGTCCTCGCCGCCCATGATGCGGCGCAGCTCCTCGCGGTCCACGTGGATGCGGTCGCTCGGGTCGCTGGGCGCGGCGTCGGCCGGGGCGGCCTGCGGGGTTGCGGGCGCGTCGGGCTGCGCGGCCGCCTCGGAGCCGCGCTTCTCCACGGGCGGCAGGGGGGACGTTCCGCCGGGCACGCGCCATAGCCAGCGCAGGCGCTCGTAGGCGCGGCGCCGCTCGCGCTCGCGCTCCACCTTGCCCTTGGGCGGGCGCACGCGCCGCGCCACCGATTTCACCGGGCGGGCCACGGCGCTCGTCACCACGTCCGTGTAGTCCTTGGGCGGCGTGGTCTTCCAGCCGAAGAACAGCGACGCGTAGCGCAGCCCCAGCACGATGGCCACGCAGGCGTAGGGCGCGTACTGGTCCAGCACGTGGTTCTGCGCCATGAGCGCGTACACCGTGGAGCCGATGAGCGCCGCCGAGCCGTACATGGCGCCGGCTTGGAACGCCTCGGGCTCGCGGTTCATGAACACGTCGCGCAGGATGCCGCCGCCCACGGCGGTCACGGTGCCCAGGATGATGGAGGGCACCACGTCGAGCCCGGCCGACAGCCCCTTGCCCACGCTGATCACGGCCCATAGCGCCACCGACAGGTTGTCCAGCAGCGCCACCACCGGGTCCAGGTAGGTGGCCAGCTTGCCGAAGTAGAACACGATGACGCCTGCGCCCGCGCAGGCCAGCAGCAGCTCGGGTTTCTGGAACGCGTAGATGCCGTAGTTCTGCATGAGCAGATCGCGCATGATGCCGCCCGCCAGGCCGGCGGTGAGCGCGATGCACACCACGCCGAAGATGTCGTAGCGCGCCCGCACGGCGCTCATGGCGCCCGACAGGCCGCCTGTCAGCGCGGCGGCCAGCTCCAGCCAGAACGGGATGGTGAGGACGACTTCCAGCATGGTGCGCTAGGCGCCGCTCGGGGCGGGGGAGCTGGCGTCGGAGGCGCCTGCCGGGACGTCGTCGCCGGCGGCACCGTGCCCCGCCGCGGGCGGCGCGCCGTCCTCCACCGACACGAGCGTGGCCACCACGGGCCGGCCCGAGAAGTCCAGCTCGCCGGTCAGGGAGCGGGCGGCCTCCAGGTCGAAGCCGTCGCGTTCGAAGGCGGCGATGTTCTCCTCGGCCCTCTCGAGCGCCTGCCCGTACAGGTCCCAGAAGCTCGCCGTGCTCGCCTCGCCGGTGTACGGGTTCTCCCAGGCCTCGTGGGCGCGGTTGTCGTAGGCGCTCTCGGTGAGCGCCACGGGGCGGTGGCTCATGGACTGGTAGAACGAGTACGGGCGCACCAGCTGCTCGATGCGCCCGAGGGCGGCGCGCTTGGCGCCGGTCTTGGAGTAGAACAGCCGCTGCACGCGGCGGAAGCCGCGCACCGACCGCGCGAACAGGTCGCGCGGGACGATGCGCCCGTACACCGTGAGCGCCACGTAGGAGAACATCTTCGACACCACGCCGAGCACGAAGTCGCTGGCTTGCAGTATCTCGCGCCACGGCTGGAACGTGGCCACCGTCTCGCCGCGCTTCTCGAACAGCACGAGCTCGTCCAGCTCGCTCTCGATGACGGCGTGCACCTCGTGGGCGTCGTCGCGCGAGAGGCCCGGCTCGCCGGCGTCGGTGAGCCGGTACTCGTGGAAGAATACGAGCGGGTGCAGGGTGGAGTCCAGCGTGTAGTGGCACAGGAAGCCGAACGCGTAGGCGCGGCCGACGGGCAGCTCGTCCTCGTCGAGGATGCCGAGCGAATCCTTGAACGCCTTGACGAGCTCGCTCGGCTTCTCGCTGTGCATGACGTTGCCCAGTCGGTTGTGCTCGCGCAGGCGCGGGTCGGTTACCGCGTAGAACAGGGGGTCGGGGCCCTGGTTGCCCAGCAGGAACGCCTCGGCCTCGTCGCGGGTCCCGCCGATATCGCGGAAGAGCCGGTCGTAGACGTCTTGGCCGAAGAAGTCGTGCGTGATGAGTGCGGGCATGGCGCGGTACCCCGTTTCTGACGTGAAATTTACCCGTGTCGCTTAGCGGTATCATATACAATGAGGCGGTGCTTGTTAACCGTCGGTTTCCCAGTTGTGAAGAACGTTTCCGGCTGAACGGCGGTGCGCGAGGCGCGCGGGGGCGCGCGAGACGAGAGGAAGGCGCACCATGGCGCGAGCGAAGTTGACGAGGCAGGAACGCAGCTGGGTTCTGTACGACGTGGGGAACTCGGCCTTCGTGCTGCTGGCCACGGCGCTCATCCCGGTGTACTTCGCCTCCATCGCCGAGGAGGGCTCTTCGGTGGTGGTGGCGTGGGGCTACGCCGAGACGGTGGCCTCGCTTGTGCTGGCGCTGCTCATGCCCGTCCTGGGCAGCCTCGCCGACCTCAAGGGCAACAAGAAGAAGTTCTTCATCGGCACGGTGGGCACCGGCGCCATCGCGCTGGCGGCCCTCGGCATACCCACGGCGGCCATGGCGTTCCTCGTGCTGTACGTGGTCGCATCCATCATGCTGAACGGCTCCATGGTGTTCTACGACGCGTTCCTCGTGGACGCCACCGACGACGAGCGCTACGACGAGGTGTCGTCGCAGGGCTACGCGTGGGGCTGCATCGGCTCGTGCGTGCCGTTCATCGCGTGCCTGGCCGTGGTGCTGGGCGGGCCTTCCATCGGCATCCCCATGGACGTGGGCATGAAGATCGCGTTTTTGATCACGGCCGTGTGGTGGGTGGCGTTCAGCATCCCGCTCATCCGCGACGTGCACCAGACCCACTACAAGGAGCGTGCCGAGCACCTGATCCGCGACACGTTCGGCGGCCTGTGGAAGACGGTGAAGCGCATCTTCAAGGACAAGCGGCTGCGCTACTTCATGCTGGCGTTCTTCTGCTATATCGATGGCGTGCATACCATCATCAAGATGTCCACCAGCTATGGCACCGACCTGGGGATCGACGCGACGCAGCTCGTGCTGGCGCTGCTGGTGACGCAGTTCGTGGCGTTCCCGTCGGCCATCGCCTACGGGCGCCTGTCCACGAGGTTCGGCACGAAGCGCATGCTGCCCGTGGCCGTGTTCGCGTACTTCTGCATCACGCTGTTCGCGGCGTTCTTCCTGCGCGAGGCGCTTGAGTTCTGGATCCTCGCCATCTGCGTGGGGCTGTTCCAAGGCGGCATCCAGGCGCTGTCGCGCAGCGAGTTCGGCAAGCTCATCCCCAAGGAGCACGCCAACGAGTACTACGGTTTCTTCGACATCTTCGGCAAGTACGCCGCCGTCATGGGCACGTTCCTGGTCAGCGTGTTCACGCAGCTCACCGGCAACTCGTCCATGGGCGTGCTGTCCATCGCCGTGCTGCTCGTGGTGGGCTTCGTGCTTTTGTGGCGGATGCCGGAACGGGAATAGGGCGCGGGAAGGGGCACGCCGGTAGGCAGGGTGCGGGCGCGCTGTCGCCCGGCAGGGACGGGGCGCAGCTGCCGCCGGTCGGCAGTGTCGGGACGCGCCTGTCGTCAGTCGGCGGGTTCCGATGCCGTCAACCGGGAAGCGGGGGCTTCCCTTGTTTTGTTCAGTAGCACAAAACGGGGGCTTGCGATTGTCTCGCTTGTCCAAAAGCGGGCAGGGGCGTGCAGGATATCCTCTTGGTACGAGAATTCGACCGAGAGGAGCATCCCATGTTGGAGAAGTTGGACGAGCAGGCCACGTCGGCCCTGCTCTCGCTGGATTCCGGTGACTTGGCGTACTGCCTGAAGCTGACGAAGCGCTTCGAGCAAATGGGCGTAAGCCCCCAGCATGCCAGCAACGCACTCTGCACGCTGGTGGAAAACGGCAACCTGGAGGACCTTTACCAGGCTGGATAGGCAATGCTTTCCCCGGTTAAGCGCAGGTCGGCCTGTAGAATGCCGGCCAGCAACGGTGCCCGCTGGCGCAGGGGCGGCGCGCGGTCCCGCTGCCGTCGGGGTGCCTCGCCCCGCCCGTAGGACGGCGCACCCCGACGGCAGCGACGCATTTGGTGTAGTATGGGCCCATCGTCGAGAGGGGTTCAGGTGTGATAACCGTTGCAGACATCATCGCGTTGCCGGCGTTCGAGCGCATTGAGCTGGCGGCTCCGTGCGCGGGAGCAGGTGCGCGCGAGGTGCGCAACGTGGGTATCCTTGATCTCGCACCCGACGAGCAGGCGTATGCCGATTACCTGCCAGGCGAGTTCATCGCGTCGAACCTCGGTTTCGCGCGCGACGACGCGGCGCTTGCCGAGGCATCGCTCTTGGCGCTCATAAGGAGAAACGTGGCGGCGGTGGCCGTGAAGAACGTGTACCACCCTCATTTGAGCGAAGCGGTGCGCTCGGCCAGCACGGCGCTGGGCGTGCCGCTGTACCTCTACGAAGGCGCCTACCACGAGGTGCTGGCCTATCAAGCGCTCGACCTCATTCGCCGCGACGGCGAGGAGTCGGACAAGGGGCGCATGGTGGATGCGCTTCTGGCAGCTCATGACAGCCAGGGCACCCGCACGAGGCTCTACCAGCTCACCGGGGCCATGGGCGCCACGCTGCAGTGCCTCGCCGTGGCGCCGCGAAATGCCGACGAGTGCTCGCTGTACGCTGCGCTCGATGCGCTTGCGGGGGTGCTGCGCGCGTTCAAGGCCGATTGGGCCAGCGTGGACACGGTGTTCGCCTGCCGCTACCACGACCTCCTGCTCGCATTCGTGTCCTATGCGCAGCCTCCCGCCTCCGTCCGCGCGGCCTCCGAGGCCGACTTGGTGGCGCGCATACAGCGCATCGGTCCTCTGCGGCTCGGGGTGGGGGGAGGAGGGCCCGCTGTCGGACGGCGACCTGAGCGTGCGCGAGGCCCTGGCTGCGCTCAAGACCGCGCGCACCGAGGGCGACGCCGTGGCGTGCTGGGCCGACCTGCACCACGACGCCTTCCGTGCCGCGGCGGCCGCCAGCCGCCTGTTCGGCCGCACCGCCGCCTTTCATCGCGCCCTGCTGGAAGAATACGATGCGGAAAACGACGCCGAACTGGCCCCTACTGCCGAAGCCCTCGCCCGCGCCTACGGCGACGTGCGCGCAGCCGCCGAGGCGCTGCACCAGCATCCCAACACTGTGCGCTACCGCCTGCGCAGGGCGAAGGCGGTGCTCGGCATGCCCGACGCCCCGGACCGCGAGTTCGCCTTCCTGCTGGGCCTCGTCTTCCTCGACCGCACGAATCCGCTGCTCGGGAGCTGACGTCCGGCGTGTCGAGGCGGGAGCGAGCGGAGGCCCGCCGAGTCGCCGTCGCCGCGCCCGTTTCGCTTTCCCCGTGAAAAAACGCCTGCTCGCGGGTGTTCGGCGCGCGTGGGGGCCGGCTCTTTGGTATAGTGGAGAGCCAACTGGGCCAATGACGAGAAAGAACGCCATGTCGCTAATCGTAGCAAAATTCGGGGGAACCTCCGTTGCCTCGCCCGAGCGCATCCAGATGGTGGCGAAGAAGGTCATCGCGAAGAAACAGGCCGGCCACGACGTGGTGGCCGTGGTGTCCGCCATGGGCAAGACCACCGACGAGCTGGTGGGCCTCGCCCGCGCGCTGAACCAGGACCCGCCCGCCCGCGAGATGGACCGGCTGCTGTCCACCGGCGAGCAGGTGTCCATGACGCTTCTGGCCATGGCCATCGAGGCGCGCGGTTACAAGTCCATGAGCTTCACGGGTCGTCAGGCCGGCATCGAGACGGACGGCATGCATGCGAAGGCCAAGATCGTGAAGGTGCACAACGAGCGCATCATGGAGGCCATCGCCGCCGGCGCCATCCCCGTGGTGGCCGGCTTCCAGGGCATCGACGCGAACGGGGACATCACCACGCTCGGCCGCGGCGGCTCCGACACGACGGCCGTGGCCGTGGCCTGGGGCATCGGCGCGGATGTGTGCGAGATCTACTCAGACGTGGACGGCGTGTACACGGCCGACCCGCGCGTGTGCCCGCGCGCCAAGAAGCTCGACGCCGTGTCCTACGACGACATGCTGGAGCTGTCCGGCTCGGGCGCGGGTGTGCTGCAGATGCGCGCCGTGGAGTTCGCGCGCAAGTACGACGTGGTCATCCATTCCCGCTCGGCGTTCTCCGAGGCCGAGGGCACCTATATCAAGGAGGAAACCGACATGATGGAAGAAGCCGTCATCACCGGCATCGCGCACGACACGTCCGAGGTGAAGGTGACCATCCGCGGCGTGCCCGACATGACGGGCGTGGCGGCGAAGGTGTTCAGCGCGCTGGCGGGCAACAACGTGCGCGTGGACATGATCATCCAGAACATCTCCGAGGACGGCTTCACGGATATCAGCTTCACGTGCGCCGGCGCCGACCTGGCCCTCGCGCGCGAGACCATCGAGCGTATCCTGCCCGACATCAACGCCCGCGAGTTCGACGTGGACGCCGACATCGCCAAGGTGAGCCTCGTGGGCACGGGCATGAAGTCGTCGCCCGGCGTGGCGGCGCGCGCGTTCACGACGCTGGGGGAGAACCAGATCAACATCCTGGCCATCTCCACGTCGCCCATCCGCCTGTCCGTGGTGGTGGACGGCTCGCAGGCCGTCGAGGCCGTGCGCTGCCTGCATACCGCATTCGACCTGGACAGCGACAGCGTGTTCGAGGAGACGCAGCTCTCCGCCGAGGAGATCGCCGCGAAGATGAACAAGGGACGTTAAGGTTCCGCCGTTCTGCCGAACGGCGGAACGGCTCGACGCTGCGAGGGGCCGGTGCACGCCGCCTTCGCGCGATCCCGGAGGCTCGCGTACCCAAGGTACGCTTCGCCTCCGCGATCCCACGAATTCGGCGCACCCCGGCCCCTCTCGCTGACTGACTAACGCCAACCTGGGGAAAGGGAGAAACGACCTATGACATGGACGAAGGAGATGCCGGCTCATCCGGTGGTGGCCATTGCGGGCGCCACGGGGGCGGTGGGCAGCGAGTTCCTGAAGGTGCTGCACGACGTGGACTTCCCGGCGAGCGAGGTGCGGGCGCTCGCATCGGCGCGCTCGGCGGGCAGGAAGCTGCCCTTCGCGGGCTGCGGGCAGGTGCCGGCGGGCGAGCTCGTGGTGCAGGAGATGACGCCCGAGTCGTTCGAGGGCGTGGACATCGCGCTCTTCAGCTGCGGCGCGAGCGTGTCGAAGGAGCTGCGCGCGGCCGTGACGGCTGCCGGCGCGGTGATGATCGACAACTCCAGCGCGTTCCGCATGGACGAGGACGTGCCGCTGGTGGTGCCCGAGGTGAACCCGGACGACGTGGCCTGGCACAACGGCGTGATCGCGAACCCGAACTGCTCCACCATCCAGATGGTGGTGGCGCTGAAGCCGCTCTACGACCTGTCGCCCATCACGCGCGTGGTGGTGTCCACCTACCAGGCGGCCAGCGGCGGCGGCGCGCCGGCCATGGCCGAGCTCTACGACCAGACCAAGGAGTTCTTGGACGGCAAGGCCGATGACGAGCTCACGGTGAGCGCGTTCCAGCACCGCATCGCGTTCAACTGCATCCCGCACATCGACGTGTTCCTTGACGACGATTCCACGAAGGAAGAGTGGAAGATGGTCGTGGAGACGAAGAAGATCATGGGCGACCAGGGCATCAAGGTGGCCGCCACCTGCGTGCGCGTGCCCGTGCTGCGCTGCCACGCCGAATCGGTGAACGTGGAGTTCGCCGGCGACGTGAGCGTGGAGGCCGCGCGCGCCGCGCTTGCGGCGACCGACGGCATCACGGTCATGGACGACTGCGCCACGAACACCTACCCCATGCCGGGCCTTCTCGCCGGCACGGACGACACCTACGTCGGCCGCCTGCGCAAGGACGACACGGTGGAGCACGGCCTGGCCCTGTGGGTGGTTGCCGACCAGATCCGCAAGGGTGCGGCGCTCAACGCCGTCCAGATTGCGCAGCTCTTGGTTCCGACGGCCTAAGGGTTCCGTCGGCCTGACGGCCGGCGGAACTTGCCGGCGCAGCCGCCGAAGGCAGCGCTTGAGGAGGGGGCGGCTCTTGGACGAAGGACGGGGTTTTGGAAGACGGGCAGCGCATGCATGAGGAAGCTCGCGTTTCCGACGGGGCGTGCGTCCGCGTGCCCTTGGCATCGCGCGCCCTCACGCGCCGCGGCTTCTTGGCGGCATCGGCGCTCGGCTTGGCGGCCGCGCTCGCGCCGTCCCTTCCCGGCTGCTCCACCAGCAAGAACGTTGTCGTGGACACCACGGGCGACGAGGCGGTCGACACGCGGCTCACGTTCTTCGGCTTCAAGTACGAGTCCATCAACGTGGTGGCCATCGAGGATATCCTGCGGGCGTACATGGACGAGCACCCGAACGTCTCGGTGTCCTACGAGGGTATCAAGAGCCTGCCGTACTACGAGGCGCTGGTCAAGCGTCTCGATTCGGGCAATGGCGACGACGTGTTCATGATCGACCACGACACGGCCCTGTCGTTCGAGAAGAAGGGCTATCTGGCCGATTTGGCCGACCTGCCCACCATCTCCACGTTCAGCAGGCTCGCGCTGGACCAGATGGAGGCGGGCGGTGCCATCCTGTACGTGCCCACGTCCATCTCGGCGTTCGGCTTGTACTGCAACACCGATCTGCTGGCCGCACACGGCATCGAGGCGCCGCGCACGCTGGCGGAGTTCGAGCGCGCCTGCGACGCGTTCCTTGCCGACGGCGTCACGCCGCTCGTTACGAACAACGACATCTCGCTCAAGACGCTCGCCATCGCACGGGGCATGGCGGAGGTGTACGCCGCCGACAACGTGCGCGAGCGCGTTGCCGCCCTGAGCGCCGATCCCGATGCGTTGGCCGTCCAGCTGCGCCCCGGCTTGGAGCTGGTGGAGCGCATCGTGGAGCGCGGCTACGTGGACGCTGGCACGGCCCTGGATACGGAGAAGACCTCTGACGACCTGGACCAGTTCGCCACTGGCCGCTACCCGTTCATGCTCACGGGCGCCTGGGCCTCGGTGCGCGTGCACGACATGGCGCCGGACCTGGCGTACGAGGTGCACCCCTATCCGGTCCTCGAAGACCGGCCCGTGCTCGTGGTCAACGTCGACACGCGGGTAAGCGTGAACGCGAACAGCGCCCATGTCGAAGAGGCCAAGGAGTTCGCGGCCTTCCTCACCCAGCCGTCCGCCATCGAGCGCTTCGCGAACAGCCAGTGCTCGTTCAGCCCGCTGGAGGGCAACGCCGCCCCCGACGACGCCCCGCTGCAGCCGCTGGCCGGCGCGTTCGCTGCGGGCGCGGTCGTGGGCGCGGACGACAACATCCTCCTGCCCGTCTGGGGCGCGCTGCGTCAGAGCGTGGTTTCCCTGCTCGGGGGCGCGACGGCCGCCCAAGCCGAGGACCAGCTGCGCAGCCTGCTGGCCGAGGGGGCGGATGCATCCTGATGAAGTCGCGGAAGACGCTCATCTCGATCCTCGTGACGCTGGTCTCCGTGGCCGTGATCGCCGGCACGGTGCTGTTCGCGCGTTTCGTGCAGGATTCGCTGTGGGAGAAGTCCGTGACCGACGTGCTGGAGGTGACGGAGCAGGGCCAGCATGCCCTGGACACGTACTTCGGGAAAGATCTCGACACGCTCGACCTGTTCGCATCGGAGCTGTCGCTGCAGCATCCCGACGACGAGGCGCGTATGGCGGAGAAGCTGGCGCTGTTCGGCGCGGGCAACGACGGCACGGTGTACGTGTGCGCGAATCTCGTCACGGGCGCCGTGTACCGTACAGACAACGACAGCGCGGCGAACCTCACTGCCGAGCAGCTCGTCCTTGCGGAGACGGCTGGCGAGAGAGGGGTCATGGAGCCGTTTCTGGACGAGCGCACGGGCAGCAACATGATCGGCGTCTACGAGCGCTTCGCGTTCTCCGACGGCACGCCGGGCATCGTGCGCAAAGCCCGGCCGCTCAACGACATGGAGGCGCGGTTCTCTCTGTCGTTCTACAACGGCAGCGGCTTCTCATACGTTGTGAACACCGAAGGCGACGTGGTCATGCGCTCGCAGCACCGCAACAGCAACCGCACGTTCTCGAACATCTACGACATCGTGGGCTACGAGGGCAACGACGAGGCGGACGTCGAGTCGTTCCGGGCCGCGCTCGAGCAGAACGCGCGTGGCGTGGCGCTGTTCTCGTACCATGGAGACGACTACGTGTTCTGTTACACGCCGCTCGCCGGCACGGACGGCTGGGATGTGGTGTCCATCATTCCCAACGACGTGGTTATGGAGCAGGCGAACGCCATCATCAACGCCACGTTGCTGCTGTGCCTCGTCATCATCGCGGGTTTGGGCATCGTGCTGGCGGTGTACTGGCGGGGCAGCCGCGCACATCGGCGCGAGATCGAGCGTATGGCGTTCTACGACGACCTGACCGGGCTGTACAGTGCCGCCAAGTTTGCGCTCGAGGGCGATGAGCGGCTTGCGGAGCTCGGCCGCGGCGGCTCGGGCGGCGGTGTGCGTCGACATCGACAACTTCAAGCTCATCAACGACGTCGACGGCTATGAGCGCGGCGACGAGGTGCTGCGGGAACTCGCCGCCATCCTGTGCGACGAGGCGGGCAGGGACGGCATTGCGGCGCGCCTTTCGGCCGACAACTTCCTATTGCTGCTTCCGTACGCGCGCTGCGAGGAAGCGCTGGACGCGTGCAGGCGCGTGGCCGAGCGCGCGCGGGGCATCGTGGGCAACGGCAAGCCGCTCTCGCTGCACATCGGCCTGTGCTGTTCGGAGGACGCGCCCGATGCGCGCGACGTCAACGAGCTCATGGACCGCGCGCGCATCGCCCAGAACGAGTCGCGCAAGCGCGGCATCACGCCATGCGCCTACAGCAAGCCCATGCGCGACGCCCTGCTGCGCCGAGCCGATTTGGAGCGGTCGATGGAAGGGGCGCTCGCGCAGGGCGAGTTCTTCCACCTCGTGCAGCCGAAGTACGACGTGGCGGGCACGTGCGTGCTGGGCGGCGAGGCGCTCGTGCGCTGGAGGCGTCCCGACGAGGGCATCGTGGGACCCGACGAGTTCATCCCGCTGTTCGAGCAGAACGGGTTCATCCTGCGGCTCGACGAGTTCGTGTTCGAGAGCGTGTGCCGCGACCTGCGCGCCCGCCTGGACGCCGGGCTGCCCGTGGTGCCCATCTCGGTGAACGTGTCGCGGCTGCATCTGCATCGGCCCGATTTCCTGCCCACCTACGTGCGCATCAAGGACGAGTACGGCATTCCCGACGGGCTGTGCGAGCTGGAGCTCACGGAGAGCATCGTCATAGAGGACCTGCACGGCGTGTTCGGCATCATGGAGGGCATGCGCCGCGCTGGCTTCCGCTGCGCCATCGACGATTTCGGCTCGGGGCAATCGTCGCTCAACGTGCTGAAGGACCTGCCCGCCGACGTGCTGAAGCTCGACCGCGAGTTCCTGCTGGAGAGCTCGCTTCCCGGCACGGAGGAGACGGTGGTGCGCTTCGTCATCACCATGGCTCGGGAGCTGCGCATGGAAACCGTCATGGAGGGCGTGGAGACGCCCAAGCAGCTGGCGTTCCTCCGCACGACCGAGTGCGACATGGTGCAGGGCTTCGTGTTCTCACGCCCCGTGCCGCCCGAGGAGTTCTACCGGCTGCTGGAAACGGGGGCGCCGGACGAGGGCGCGTTCCGAGACTGACCGCCGACAAGCTCCTCCCTGTGCTTCGACAGGTGAAAGGTGCTCACTTCCGCAGCATGCGGTAGCCGATGCCCACGTGGGTCTGGAGGTAGGCGGGGTGGGCCGGGTCGCGCTCGATCTTCTTGCGCAGGGTGGCCATGAACACGCGCAGCGACGGCAGGTCGCTGGCCAGGGCGTTCCCCCACACCTCTTTGAGGATGGCGTTGTGCGTGAGCACCTTGCCGGTGTTGCGGGCCAGAAGCGCCAGCAGCTTGTACTCGATGGGGGTGAGGTGCACTTCCTCGCCGGCCAGGGTCACGGTGCGGGCCGCGTAGTCGATGCGCAGGTCGCCGTTCTCGTAGACGGGGCCGTCGCGGTCGGTGCCGGAATCGGCCGCCAGGCGCCGCGTGGCCACGCGCAGGCGCGCCAGCAGCTCCTCCACCGAGAACGGCTTGATGAGGTAGTCGTCGGCGCCGGCATCCAGCGCGGCCACCTTGTCGGCGTCCTCGGTGCGCGCGGACACCACGATGATAGGGGTGTGCGACCACGTGCGCACCTGGCGGATGAGGTCGATGCCGTCGGCATCGGGCAGCCCCAGGTCCAGGATGATGACATCGGGGTTCTTCGTGGTGGCCTCCAGCAGCGCGGCCCCTCCCGTGCCGGCTTCGAGCAGGCGGTAGCCCTGCACCTTGAGTGCCGTGGCGATAAGGCTCTTCACGGCGTTGTCATCCTCCACGATGAGGACGGTGAAGGCGCCGTGGCCCTCGGCTGCGTCGGTCATGCGCCCCCTCCTTCGTCGTATGCTCCTGCGGCGACGGCTGCCGCCCGCTGCTCGGCCTCTGCATGGTCCGCCTCGTATTCTACCGCAGGAAGCGTGAACGTGATGACGGTGCCCGGCCGGTCGGGGGAGGTGCGCTCCTTTTCGGGGAGCGCGTCCACGGCGATGGTGCCGCCGTGGATCTCCACGATGGACTTGCACAGCGCGAGCCCCAGGCCCATGCCGCGCCGCGCGTCGCTGCCCACGTTCTTCCCCTTGTAGAACATCGTGAATATCTCGGTGCGGTCGGCCGGCGCGATACCGGGTCCGTCGTCGGCGACGGATACCGCCACGAGCCCCATGGAGCCAGGCTGCTGCCCGCGTTCCGCGCGCCGGGCGGACACGGTGATGCGCGAGCCTTCCGGCGTGTACGTCACCGCGTTGTTCACCAGGTTGATGATGACCTGCATGATAAGGCGCCCGTCCATCTGGGCCATGAGCAGCGGATCGTCCACCTCCACGCGCACATCGTGCAGCGCGGCCTTGCGGTTCAGGTGGTGGAACGCCTCGCGTATCACGTCCTCCACGAGCTCCGGCTCGGTCTTGAGCGTCATGGTGCCGTTGTCCAGCCGGGTGACCACCAGCAGGTTCTCCACGAGGTTCACCAGCCACAGCGCGTCCTCGTAGATGTCGGTGTAGATGGCGCGCTTCTTGTCGTCCGTGAGCACGTCGGCGCTCGACAGCAGGATAGACGCGTCGCCGGATATGCTGGTGAGCGGCGTGCGCAGGTCATGCGAGATGCTGCGCAGCAGGTTCGCGCGCAGGCTCTCCTGCTCGGCTTTCAGGCGGATGCGATGCGCGTCCTCTGCCGACCGCTCGCGCTCCACGGCCTGGCCGCATTCGTCCAGCATGACCAGCAGCAGGTTCTTCTCGAACGCGTCCAGGTCCTCGTCGGCCAGCACGATGCCGGCCACGCCCACCACGGTATCCTTGCCGCGTATGGGCAGGTAGAGGCAGCGTGTGTTCATGAGCGTGCCCGTTCCCTTGCCGGCGCGCTTGTTGTTGCCGGCCACCCAGGCGGCCACGGCGCGCTCGTCGTCGCCCACGAGCGACGTCATGGTCACGTCCTCGTCGGGGTTGCCCGAGGCGAAGGGGATGGGGTCGAGCAGCCGGCCGCTGGGAGATACCTGGTAGATGACCACGGTGGTGCGCAGCAGCTTGATGACCTGCTCGGCCGTGGTGGACAGGATGCTGTCCACGCCGTTCGCCTCCTGCAGGCGATGCTCGGTTTCCAGCAGCACCTCGGTGCGGTAGGCCTTGCGGGCGTTCATCTGCGCCTCGTGGCGCATGCGGATGGTCAGCGACGACACCACCATGGACGTGACGAACAGGAACGCGAACGTGAACGGGTAGTTCAGCCCGTATGCCGTCAGTGTGAAGCGCGGCATTTGGAAGAAGTAGTTGAACAGGACCACGGCAAGCGGCGAGACCAAGATGCTGTAGAAGAAGCTGTCGGCCTTGAGCGAGCCAAGCAGCACCGCCATCAGGTAGACGGCAAGGACCGTGCTGCTGGCGAGCCCTGCCTCGTGCAGCAGGAGCCCGAGCGTCGTGGCGCCTACGAGAGCCAGGAAGGCGGCGGCGAAGTCGGTGCGCGTGGGCTTGAAGCGCGCGGTCAGGGGCCGGCTGGACGTGGGACGGGCCTCGTGCCGGTCGGCGATGACCACGACGTCGGCCGTGCAGGACAGCTTCGCCAAACGGCTTCCCACGGACTCGCGCGGGGGCAGGAAGGGCAGCGTGCGCTTGCGGCTGTTCTCGGACGAGCCGATGACGATTTTCGAGATGGTGCCCGAGAGCGCGTACTGGGCTATCTGGAGCGCCAGGTCGTCGCCGTAGACGGTCACCACATGCGCCCCCAGCTCCTCGGCCAGCTCCACGTTCGCGTGCAGCGCGCGGGCGTCTTCCTTGGAGGGCTTCTGATCGTCGACGGGCTCCACTACCAGCGCCGTGAGCGTGCCGTGGTAGGCGGCGGCCAGGCGCGCCGCGGCGCGGATGACGGTGGCATTGCCGGCGGAAGGGCTCACGTGCACGAGCACGTCGTCGCCGGCGTCGCCCGCAGCGCGCCCCAGGCCGCGCTCGAGGTTGCGGTTCAGGCGGTCGGCCGTGCGGCGCAGGGCCAGCTCGCGCAGGTAGGCGAGGTTCTTCTTGGAGAAGAAGTTCGCGAGCGCCGTCTCGGCGCGCTCGGCGCCGTAGATCTTGCCGCCCTCCAGACGCTCCACGAGGTCGTCGGGATCAAGGTCCACCAGCTCCACCGACGAGGCGTAGTCGAAGATGCGGTCGGGGATGCGCTCCTGCACCACCACCTCGGTGGTGGCGGACACCTTGTCGTTCAGGCTTTCCAGGTGCTGCACGTTCACGGTGGTGAAAACGTCGATGCCCGCGTGCAGCAGCTCTTCCACGTCGCGGTAGCGTTTGGCGTGGCGGCTGCCGGGGGCGTTCGTGTGGGCCAGCTCGTCCACGAGGATGAGGCCGGGCTTGCGCGCGAGGGCCGCGTCCACGTCGAACTCGCGCAGCGTGATGCCCTTGTACGGGATCTCGCGTACGGGCAGCTGCTCCAGGCCGTCCAGCAGCGCGAGCGTGTCGGGGCGCGTATGGGGCTCGATGTAGCCCACCACCACGTCGCGGCCGTGCTCCTTCGCCGCGTGGGCCGCCTCGAGCATGGCGTAGGTCTTGCCCACGCCGGCCGCGTAGCCGAAGAATATCTTGAGGCGGCCGCGCCGCTCGTTATCGCCGCGCGCGCAGGCGCCCGCGTCTGCTGCGATGGCCCGCAGCAGGTTGTCGGGGTTGGGCCGGATCGGCTCTGTCGAAGATGTCTCCATAGCGGGCCCATCATACGCCTGCGCCCATGAGCGCGGCGTTAAGGTCATGGTTCTGGCATTAAGAAAGCATGAAGATCGTGCGGTAGCGCGCTGCGGGCGGCGCGCTGCTCCGCTGCAGGGCGCCGCCCGCTACCAGGGAAGCCTGATGCGACAGGCGCGGCCGGCACGCTCGACCAGCAGCAGGAACGAGACGAACGCTCCCGCTCCCGCAAGCGCTGCAATGCCCAGCAGCGCGAAGAGCAGGTCCAATGCCGACATGGCGAACTCCTTTCCCCGGTGCGCCTCTCAAGCTTAGCCAAGGGCGCGTTAAGACGCGCTGAAGAAGCCGGCGCCAGCGGTTAAGATCGCGTTAAGGCGCGCTGCGCGGCAGTGCGCGACGGGGCTGCCGCATGCGCTATACTGGTGCCCATGAAGAAGACGAGACTCGATACGCTGCTTGTTGAGCAGGGCTATTTTCCCGATGCGGATGCCGCGCTGCGCGCCGTGCTGGCGCACGAGGTGAAGGTGGACGACGTGTACGCCACGAGCGCCGCCCTGAAGGTGGCGCCCGATGCCGAGATCAGGGTGCGCGGGCGGCGTCGGTTCGTGTCGCGGGGCGGGCACAAGCTGCAGGGCGCGCTCGACGCGTACGGGCAGGACGTGTCCGGCCTGCGCTGCATCGACATAGGCTCGTCCACCGGCGGCTTCACCGACTGCCTGCTGCAGGCCGGGGCGGCCAGCGTGGCCTGCGTCGACGTGAACTACGGCCAGCTGGCGTGGCGGCTTCGGCAGGATGGGCGCGTGGCCGTGTTCGAGCGCACGAACATCAAGCTGGCCGACCCCGCCGCGCTCGGTGCGCCGTTCGACGTGCTCGTGGCCGACTTGAGCTTCATCGGCCTGGCGCAGCTCGCGCCCGTGTTCGCGCGACTCTCCCGGGAGGGAAGCGTGTTCCTGGGGCTGGTGAAGCCGCAGTTCGAGTCGCGCCCCGGCGAGGCGGAGGGCGGCGTGGTGCGCGACGAGACCGTGCGCGGGCGCGTGGTCGAGGAGGTGCGCGCGGCCCTCGAGGACGCGGGCTTCCGCACGACCGGCGTAGTGGAGTCGCCCATCACCGGCCCCGAGGGCAACGTGGAGTACCTTGTGCGCGCCGTGTACGGGGAAAGCGCCTGACCGGCGCACCCCGCACCCCGCACCCCGCACCCCGCACCCCGCACCCCGCACCCCGCACCTCTCGTGTTCATTGCTTATGATGCGGTAACGGTTTCCCCTTCGGGCGCCTTGGTGTGCCATACTCGCTGGGCGACAGGGGGAAAGGACGAGACATGAGCGTTATCGGCAACATACTGTGGTTCATCTTCGCGGGGCTTTGGCAGGGCGTGAGCTGGGTTCTCGTCGGCGCGCTGTGGTGCATCACCATCGTGGGCATCCCGGTGGGCACGCAGTGCTTCAAGATGGCCGGCCTCGCGTTCTTCCCGTTCGGCAAGGAGGTCGAGTACGGCGGCGGAGCCGGCTCCGCCATCCTCAACGTGCTCTGGTTCATATTCGGCGGCGTCTTCCTTGCCCTCGAGGCCCTGCTCAACGGCGTACTGTTGTGCATCACCGTCATCGGCATCCCCTTCGGCCTCCAGTGCTTCAAGCAGGCGAAGCTCGCGCTGCTGCCCTTCGGCGCCGTCGTCCGCGGGAAGTAGGAGCCCTTCCCCTATAAAAAATCACCGATATCTTCTTTCTGCTCACCAGCGGTCCTGAAAGAATAGCGGTTGAGGATGCGAAGCTGGCTCTGCGCCGTTTGAGAAAGCACGTCCATATATGCTCGCTCAACGAAGCCGACGTTGATGCTGTGCTCGATTCGACTTGGGGCGATTTCGAGGATGCGTGCGTATGTCAATCTGCCCTCAAGCTGAAGGCAGATGCCATCGTCACGCGCAATCAGAAAGACTTCGAGAAATCGTCCATCAGGGTATTCGATTGCGAGGAGTTCTTTGATCACCTTGCGGAGGATAAGGGCCTTGCCTACGAAGAGATAGCGTTTTAACGAGACTTGGTCTTGGCTGCTGGTCAAAAGAGCTGCCGCATCGTATTCCGAGGAAGCGATGCGAGGCGCTCCGCCCGGGGCGTCGAACAAGTTGCAATCGAGTGTGCGATAGAGCGGGATGAATAACGGAGGCGGCCCATGGCCGCCTCCGAGAGATAGCGCGCGGTGGCTCGCCCCTAGTTCTTCAGCGAGTTGAGCGGGGCGGGCATGCGGCCGCCGCGGTGGGCGAACACGCTGCCGGCATATTGGTTGACCGGCATGACCGGCGCGTAGCCCAAAAGGCCGCCGAAGTCGAGGCGGTCGCCCACGGTCTTGCCGATGGCGGGGATGAGGCGCACGGCGGTGGTCTTGCAGTTGATCATGCCGATGGCGCACTCGTCGGCGATGATGCCGAAGATGGTCTCCACGGACGTGTCGCCCGGCACGGCTATCATGTCGAGGCCCACCGAGCACACGCAGGTCATGGCCTCAAGCTTTTCGAGCGACAGCGCGCCGTCCTCGGCCGCGCGGATCATGCCGGCGTCCTCGGACACGGGGATGAACGCGCCGGACAGGCCGCCGACGCTCGAAGAGGCCATGACGCCGCCCTTCTTCACCGCGTCGTTGAGCATGGCGAGCGCCGCCGTGGTGCCGGGGCCGCCGCACTGGCCCACGCCGATAGCCTCCAGGATCTCGGCCACCGAGTCGCCCTCGGCGGGCGTCGGTGCGAGCGACAGGTCCAAAATGCCCTGCTGCACGCCCAGGCGCTTGCTGGCCTCGCGGGCCATGAGCTCGCCGGCGCGCGTGATCTTGAACGCGGTGGCCTTGATGGCCTCGGCCACGCTCGTGAGGTCGGCGTCCTTGGGCAGGTCGGCCAGCACGGCGCGTACCACGCCGGGGCCCGACACGCCCACGTTCACCACGGCGTCGGCCTCGCCCGAGCCGTGGAACGCGCCGGCCATGAAGGGGTTGTCCTCCACGGCGTTGCAGAACACCACGAGCTTGCCCGCGCCGATGCACTGGCGGTCGGCCGTGGCCTCGGCCGTGGCCTTCACGATGCCGGCCATCTTGAGCACGGCGTCCATGTTGATGCCGGCGCGCGTGGAGCCCACGTTCACGCTCGAGCACACGTTGTCGGTGACGGAGAGCGCGTGCGGGATGGAGTCCATGAGCTTGTGGTCGGCGGCCGACGCGCCCTTGTGCACGAGCGCGGAGAAGCCGCCCACGAAGTCGACGCCCACCTCCTTGCCGGCGCGGTCCATGGCCACGGCGATGGGGGTGAGGTCGGCCGCGTCGGTGGCGGCGCAGATCTCGGCGATGGGCGTGACGGAGATGCGCTTGTTCACGATGGGGATGCCGTACTCGCGCTCCAGCTGCTCGGCCGTGGGCACGAGCTGCTCGGCGGCCGTGGTCATGCGGTCGTACACCTTGCGCGCCATGACGTCGATGTCGGCGTCCGTGCAACCTCGCAGGTTCAGCCCCAGCGTGATGGTGCGGATATCGAGGTGCTGCTTGCTCACCATGGCAAGCGTTTCGGCGATTTCGGCAGGCGTGATCTGCATGGCCCCGTCTTTCTCTCTGGCGTGCTCGGAATGCGTGCCGAACCAGTCTAGCAAACCGCGCGTGCGGCGGCGGCACCGTTCGTTCGATTCCGAGGTTTCTTCTCACGAGGAATGCGAAAAAAAGAACGGATGTTTCACGTGAAACATCGCGGCGAGATCGCAGGAGCCGGTGATGGGACGGCGAAGGCGCAACAGGTGCGCGACGGGCTTGACGCGAGAGGGAAGGCGGGCGCAGATGCGAAAAGAGGAAGGCCGGGCGGAAGGAGGCTAGGCGGGGCCGGTGCTCACCTCGCCGTGGGGCAGTTCGCGGCGCGTCTTGTCGGGCAGCTCCACCACCAGCTTGAAGTCCTCGGTCAGGTCGACGGCCCGGGCGCGCACGCGCGAGCCGTTGCGCGTCACGACGATGGGCTGACCCAGCAGGAAGCACCGGCGGCGGTACTCGTCGTAGAACGAGCGGTCGGGCAGGTTCTCGTAAAGGCTCCAGAAGCGCGCCAGCATCTCGGCGGCCAGCCGGCTGCGCAGCACGCCGACGGCCTCGTCGCACACGGCGCCGGCCACGTCGGCTATCTCGCTGGGGAAGCCGGTGGCGGGCACCCGCACGTTCACGCCCATGCCGAGCACGGCGTGCTCGAAACGCCCCGATTCCATGTCAACCACGCCCTCGGTGAGGATGCCCGCCACCTTGCGGCCCCGGCAGAAGATATCGTTCACCCACTTGATGAGGGCCTCCTCGCCGGTGACGGCCTCGATGGCCTGCGCACAGGATACGGCGGCCGCGCAGGTGAGGTACTGCGCGGCGTCGGCCTGCAGCCGAGGGCGCAACACCACGCTCAAGTACACGCCCGCGCCAGCGGGGGAGTAGAACGTTTTGCCCAGCCGCCCCCGTCCGGCGGTCTGCTCCTCGGCCACCACGACCGCGCCCTCGGGTGCGCCCTCGAGCGCCCGGCGCCGCGCCTCGGCGTTCGTGGAGTCCACGCGCTTGCGCACCGTTATGCCGAACGGGTGCCCGTCGGGGAGGAACCGCTCGATGCTGGCCGGCGACAGCAGGTCGTTCTCCTGCGCCAGGCGATACCCCCGGTTCGTGGCGGCATCGATGACGTACCCTTCCGCCCGCAGCGCCTCCACGGCCTTCCACACTGCGTTGCGGGTCACTCCCAGCTCCTCTGCCAGCCGCGCTCCCGACACCTGCCGGTCCCGTTGGTCCTCCAGCATCCGCAGCACTTGATCCTTGGTCCCCATCGCGCGCCTCCCTCGTCCGTCGACCTTCCATCCTAGGGGAGCGGTTCCCTCACTGTCAACGTACATGATAAGGAAAGGTGACAATCGAGTTCGCGTGCGGCCTCGCTTCGATGAGATAGCGATCGAAAATTTGAGCGGTCAGACGCCTGGTAATGAAAACAACCAAAAATAGAACGAATGTTTCACGTGAAACAACGAAGGAAGTGGAGAACGGCAGCAGGCGGGAGGTCGTCGGCAGGTCAGGAGATCGCCGGCAGCAGGCGGGAAGTCGTCGGCAGGGCGGGCGCTTGCGCTCCTTGCAATGAAAAATTCGCGCAAGGATTCCGTATGCGCTTTTGCGAAATGCGGTTGGGGTTTCCGGTTGCGGTCGGGTTTGGGTGGGGAAAGTCCGGGAATCGGGGAGTGGCGTTGAAATTCTGCGGTTATCCTCGTACAATAGGCGTTATTGAACAAGTTGTCTATTATTGGTCGAAATGTTCAAAAGCGTATAATTTGCCTGTTCGACCAGTGTGTATCGGTTGGAACGAAGGGGGTCGCATGACGACGGCTGTTGCGGGGAAAATGGCGCGGGGTGCCGCGGAAGCTGCGTTGCCGGTTGTGGTCGCATCCGCCCCTGCCGCGATGGAGTCGGGCGAGGGCGCCCGCTCCGCTCCCCCATGCTGCGAGGATCGTCGCATCACGCGTTCGAAGCGCGCCCTGCGCGACGCGCTCATCGAGCTCATGGAGGAACGCGGCTTCGACGGCTTCACGGTGAACGACCTGTGCGTCCGGGCTGACTTGAACCGCGGGACGTTCTACAACCATTACCACGACAAGGAGGCGCTGCTCGCCGCGTTCGAGGGCGAGATCATGCACGACCTGGAGCGCTTCCAGGCGCAGATGCAGGAGCTGACGATGCCCTACCTGTGGGCGCACAAGGCGAAGAAGCGCCCGCTGCCCTTCCTCGTGGAGCTGTTCGACTACCTGCGCGAGCAGGGCGATTTCCTCCACGCGGTGCTCGGCCCCGGCGGCGACGTGCGCTTCGGCCCGCGCCTGCGCGACTCCGTCTGCATGAACCTCGTGCAGTCCATTCTGCACGAGCGCTACCGCAACGACCCCGCGCCGTTCGTCGGCTACTACGTGGCGTTCTTCGCGTCGGCGTACCTGGGCGTGATCGAGCGATGGATAGAGGCGGGCATGCAGGAGAGCTCGGAGGAGATGGCGTTGATCGCCATGCGACTGTTCTTCATCAAGCCGGGCGAATCGATCAAACTGTAGCGCCTCGAAGCGCATGCCGAGGAGGCGGACTCTATGAAGGAACCTACGAAGGAGAGCGTCATGGCGAACGAGTCCATGAACACCAACGAGAAGCAGGCAGGGTGCGCGGAGGCCCGGGCGGAAGCCGGCCAGGGGCCGGCAGGCGGCGTCGGCGCTGAAGGCGGACCGGCTGCGGAGCCGGCCCCCCTGCATATCGGCATCGACGTGGGCTCCACCACGGTCAAGCTGGCCATCCTCGACATGGCGAACGACGTGAAGTTCTCCGTCTACCGCCGCCACCATGCCGACGTGCGCGCCACCATCGTGGAGGTGCTCTCGGAGGCCGCGGCCGACTTCGGCGACAAGCGCATGACCATCGCCATCACGGGCTCGGGCGGCTTGCTTCTCGCCCAGTGGCTGGGCATCGAGTTCGTGCAGGAGGTCATCGCCAGCAAGACGGCGGTCGAGACCTTCATCCCCGCAACCGACGTGGCCATCGAGCTGGGCGGCGAGGACGCGAAGATCATCTACTTCGACCAGGGTATCGAGCAGCGCATGAACGGCACGTGCGCCGGCGGCACGGGCGCGTTCATCGACCAGATGGCCGCGCTCCTGAACACCGATGCAGGCGGCCTGAACGTGCTGGCGCAGGGCGCGACCACGCTCTATCCCATCGCCAGCCGCTGCGGCGTGTTCGCGAAGACCGACGTGCAGCCCCTCATCAACGAGGGCGCGCGCAAGGAGGACATCGCGGCGTCCATCTTCCAATCAGTAGTGACGCAGACCATCAGCGGCCTGGCGTGCGGCCGCCCCATCCGCGGCCACGTGGCGTTCCTCGGCGGCCCCTTGCAGTACCTCCCCGAGCTGCGCAAGCGCTTCTACGAGACGCTCGAGCTGGACGACGAGCACATCATCGTGCCCGACAACGCCCATCTGTTCGTGGCCAGCGGCTGCGCCATCGCGGGCGCGGCCAGCGAGACGACGCGCGCCGAGCTCCTGGGCGACGTGCTCGAGCGCCTGAAGAACCTCGGCGACATCCAGGGCTCCGAGGTGGTGCGCCTGCCCCCGTTGTTCGCCAACGAGGACGAGCTCGCGCAGTTCAAAGCCCGCCACGACGGCGAACGCGTGCGCCGCGGCGAGCTCATGGACTACGAGGGCACGGCCTACCTGGGCATCGACGCCGGCTCCACCACGTTCAAGGCGGCGCTCATCGGCGAGGACGGCGCGCTTCTGTGGTCGCACTATGCCAGCAACAAGGGCGACGTGCTGGGCTGCGCCCGCACGGCGCTCACGAACCTGTACAACGCCATGCCGGTGAACGCCGACACCGGCGAGCCGCTCGTGCGCATCGGCCACGCCACGGTGACGGGTTACGGCGAGCACCTGCTGCTTGAGGCGCTGCGCGTGGACTCCGGCGAGATCGAGACGGTGGCCCACCTGCGCGGCGCGCAGGAGATGCTGCCGGGCGTGGAGTTCATCCTGGACATCGGCGGCCAGGACATGAAGTGCCTGCGCGTGAAGGACGGCGTGATCGACCACATCATGCTCAACGAGGCGTGCAGCTCGGGCTGCGGCAGCTTCATCGAGAGCTTCGCCACGGGGCTCAAGCTCGACGTGGCCGAGTTCGCGCAGACGGCCGTGAGCGCCGAGCGCCCCGTCGACCTGGGAAGCCGCTGCACCGTGTTCATGAACAGCCGCGTGAAGCAGGCGCAGAAGGAAGGCGCCACCGTGGGCGACATCGCCGCGGGCCTGGCCATCTCCGTCATCAAGAACGCGCTGTTCAAGGTCATCAAGATCCGCGACCCGCACGACGTGGGAACGAAGGTCATCGTGCAGGGCGGCACGTTCCTGAACGACGCCGTGCTGCGCGCGTTCGAGCAGCTGTCCGAGGTCAACGCCGTGCGCCCCGACATCGCCGGCAACATGGGCGCGTTCGGCGCAGCCCTCTTGGCGCGCGACCGCTACCATGCGACCGTGGCGCTCGAGGCCCGCAGGGCCGAGGCCGGCGCCGCGTGGAGCTCCGACAGCGAGGAGCTGGACACATCAGTCCCGATCAGGTCAACCCTCCTCTCCCTCGAGCAGCTGGCGGCCCTCTCCCCAACGCACAAGACCGTGCGCTGCAAGGCGTGCGAGAACCACTGCCTGCTCACCGTCAACGACTTCGGCGTGGACGAGGCCACGGGCAAACACCGTCGCTTCATCACGGGAAACCGCTGCGAGAAGGGCGCGGGCACGTTCGACGAGAGCAAGGCCGCGGTGCCGAACCTCTACGAGTACAAGAGCCAGCGCCTGTTCGGCTACGAGCCGCTTGCGCCCAGCGCCGCCCCGCGCGGCAGCGTGGGCATCCCGCGCGCGCTCAACCAGTACGAGAACTACCCGTTCTGGTTCACGTTCTTCACGAACCTCGGCTTCCGCGTGGTGCTGTCCGACCCGTCCACGAAGAAGACGTACGAGGCGGGCATCGAGTCCATGCCGTCCGAGAGCGTGTGCTATCCGGCGAAGCTCTCGCACGGCCACATCATGAACCTGCTGGACAAGCATCCCGACTTCATCTGGTTCCCGTGCAGCAAGTGGGAGCGCCAGGAGGACGAGGGCGCGGGCAACCACTTCAACTGCCCCATCGTGGCCAGCTACCCCGAGGCGCTGCGCCTCAACATCGACGAGCTGCGCACCTCCGACGTGCAGCTGCTCACGCCGTGGCTGCCCTACGACCAGAAGGAGCACCTCAAGAAGCGTCTGTTCGTGGAGCTGGTGGAGGCGCATCCCGAGCTCATGGGCAAGGCGGGCGCGCCCACGCAGGCCGAAATCGACGCCGCCGTGGACGCGGCGTGGGCCGAGGACGAGGCGTTCAAGCGCGACATCCGCGCGAAGGGCGAGGAGACGCTCGCCTGGATGGAGGCCACGGGCACGCACGGTATCGTGCTGGCCGGCCGCCCCTACCACAACGACCCGGAGATCAACCACGCCATTCCCGAGCTTCTGACCAGCTTCGGACTGGCGGTGCTCACCGAGGACTCCATCGCGCACCTCGGCACGCTCGAGCGCCCCATCCGCCTCGTGGACCAGTGGATGTACCATACGCGTCTGTACGCGGCGGCGAAGGTGGCCACCGAGCGGCGCGACCTCGACCTCGTGCAGCTGAACAGCTTCGGCTGCGGCCTCGACGCGCTCACCACCGACCAGGTGCAGGAGATCCTCGAGCGCGCGGGCAAGGTGTACACCGTGCTCAAGATCGACGAGGTGTCCAACCTGGGCGCGGCGCGCATCCGCGTGCGCTCGCTCTTGGCGGCGCTCAAGGACCAGGCCGACGAGCAGGCCGACGCCGAGCGCATGCCGCGCGGCTGCCCGGCCGCGAGCTTCGACCCCGAGAAGCTCGCCGCCACGCCCGAGACGTTCACCCAGAAGGCGGCGCCCGAGGTCATCGAGCGCTTCAAGCAGCGCGAGGGCGCCACCACCGAGTTCCCGCGCGCGGTGTTCACCGAGGAGATGAAGGAGGCCGGCTACACCATCCTGTGCCCGCAGATGGCGCCCATCCACTTCGAGCTGCTGGTGAAGGTCTTCCACCGCAACGGCTACAACCTGGAGCTTCTGCCGTCGGTGGACCACGGCGCGGTGGATGCGGGCCTCAAGTACGTGAACAACGACATCTGCTACCCGTCCATCCTGGTCACGGGCCAGATTATGGAGGCCGTGATGAGCGGCCGTTACGACACCGACAAGCTGGCCGTCATCATCACGCAGACGGGCGGCGGCTGCCGCGCCACCAACTACATCTCGCTCATCCGCAAGGCGCTCGCGGCCGTGGGCCTGCCGCATATCCCCGTGATCGCGCTGTCGTTCAAGGACCTCGGCGAGAGCAACCCGGGCTTCAAGGTGACGCCGAGCATGCTCCTGCAGGCCGCGTACTCCATCTTCTACGGCGACCTGCTCATGATGGCGCTGTACCGTACGCGTCCCTACGAGGCGGAGCCGGGCAGCGCGAACCGCCTGTTCGACCACTGGATGGGCGCGTGCCAGGACCAGCTCATGCGCGGGCTCAAGCGCCGCGAGTTCAAGGACACGGTGCGCCGCATCGTGGAGGACTTCGACACGTTGCCGCTGGTCGGCGAGGGCACGAAGCCGCGCGTGGGCGTGGTGGGCGAGATCCTGGTGAAGTTCCATCCCACGGCGAACAACCAGATCGTGGACGTCATCGAGCGCGAGGGCTGCGAGGCCGTGGTGCCCGGGCTTGCGGAGTTCTTCCTGTTCGGCATTGCGGGCGGCATCTTCCAGAAAGACCCGCTCGGGCGTTCGGCGAAGGGCGCGGTGGGCAGCCGTATTGGAATCTGGGCTATCGGGAAGCTGCGCGCCCCCGTCACGAAGGCGCTGACGGCCTCGAGCCGCTTCGAGCCGCCGGCCGACATCTACGAGCTGGCCGGGTACGCGAGCGAGATCCTGTCGCTGTGCAACTCGATGGGCGAGGGCTGGCTGCTCACGGCCGAGATGGTGGAGCTTGTGCGCACAGGCGCGCCGAACGTGGTGTGCACGCAGCCGTTCGCGTGCCTGCCGAACCACGTGGTGGGCAAGGCCGTCATCAAGGAGCTGCGCCGCCGCTACCCCGAGAGCAACATCGTGGCCGTTGACTACGATCCGGGTGCCTCGGAGGTGAACCAGCTCAACCGCATCAAGCTGATGATCAGCGTGGCGAAGGCGAACCTGGCCGAGAAGGAGGCCGAGGCGAAGGAGGCGCGCGACCGGTTCGTGGACGCGGCCCGCCCGCATGCAACCCAAGAGGACGCCGGCGAGCTGGAGATCGAGACCGAGAAAGCGTAACACCGACGGGCCTCCGCCGAAACGCGGCGGCCCGTTCGCCGAATTCGGGGGGGGGGGCTTCATGCATCCAATCCTGTATACTCGGGAGAAAGGCTTCGCGAGGAAGGCGGCGCGTATGCAGAGGATCAAAGCGTTGGCGGCCATGGCGGCATGTGCATGCCTGTGCGCGGCGCTTTTCGGATGTGCGGCGAAGGAGCCTGCGGCCCAGGAGGCGGATCAGGACTGGCAGGCGGCGGCCGAGCTGCATCCCGACTTCAAGGAGCCCGCGCCTGCCCAGGCCCCGCTCCGCCAGGGAAAAGACGAGATCACCGTGCTCGTGCTGAACGGCTGCGGCATCGAAGGGGCCGCCCAGGAGGCGGCCGAGAAGGTTCGCGCGCTCGGTTTCAAGAACGTGACCACGGACAACGCGACGCAGTGGAATCACCCTCAAAGCAGGGTTTCGTACCATCATGAGGAGCATCGCGCAGAAGTGGACGAGGTCGCGTCGTTGTTCGACTCGCTTCCGCCCTTCGACCCCTATTGTTACGAAGATGCTTGGAGCGGCGGCTGGAGCATGGATTACGACATCCTCGTCATGATCGGAGATCCGTCAGTCGCCGGCAACCCCATCAGCTAGCCTCATGAACGCGTCGGCCATGGCCTCGGGCGATTCCCGCGTGCCGCTCTCCAGCCAGCAGAGCAGCACGTTGTAGAACGCGCCGGCGTAGAAGTACACCTCGTAGCGGTCGGGCGAGCTTAAGGGCATGTCGCCCCAGCAGGCTATCTCGCAGTCGGTGATGAGGTCGAGCAGCGACGTGGCGGCCTTCGCGCGGTGGAAAGCCAGCACGAGCGGTGCGTTCTCCTGGTAGAAGCGGAACTTGTACTCCACGAGCGCGCGGTCGCGGAAGCCCTCGCGGCCCTCTGGCTTTCCTGCGTGGTAGCGCTCGGTGACCTGGCGGATGCCGTAGTCCACGAGCTCCTCCACCGAGGCGAAGTTGCGGTAGAACGACGCGCGCGCGACGCCAGCGGCTTCCACGAGCTCGGTGACGGTCACCTTCGACCAGTCCTTGCGGCCGGCGAACTCCACGAGCGCCGCCAGAAGCCGATCCTTCACCTGCTGGTTAGCGACCTTGCGCTTGTCCATGAGACAGATCCTCCCGTATTGTCCCGCGTTCGCGGTTGACGGCGGTGCACAACCTGATACAAAATGTATCACATAAAACAACAAAGGGCAACGGCTCTTCCCGATGCGCCTTGTCGCCCGTAAAGCACGGTTTTGAAGCGAGAACCGTGTTTTTCGGGCGACGACGGAGCTTTGAGGAGGCGCAGTGCAGGGGGCCGGACTAAGAAGGAGCACGCCATGATCCTGTATTTCAGCGGCACGGGCAACAGCCGATGGGCGGCCCGGCAGCTCGCGGAACACCTCGGCGACGGCGACATCGTGTCCGTCAACGACGCTTTGCGGCAGGGTTCCGTGCCCGCGCTGCGCTCGGAGCGCCCGTTCGTGGTGGTGGCGCCCACCTACGCCTGGCGCCTGCCGCGCGTGGTGGACGCATGGCTGCGCGACGCGCGCCTCGAGGGCTCTCGCGATGTCTACTTCGTTCTGACCTGCGGCGGAAGCGTGGGCAACGCTGCCAAGCACGCGCGGGCGCTCTGCCGCGACAAGGGCCTGCGCTACCGCGGCCTGGCCGAGGTGGTGATGCCGGAGAACTACGTGGCGCTCTACGACGTCCCCGACGAGGAGACCTGCAAGCGCCTGCTCGACGCCGCACGCTCCCAGTTGGAAGGGCTCGCCGCGCGCATCGCAGCGGGGGAGCCGCTGCCGGAGGCTCGCCCGACCGCGAAGGACCGCTTCCGCAGCGGCCCGGTGAACGCGGCGTTCTATCCTGCGCTCGTGCACGACAAGGCGTTCGTCGCGACGGACGCGTGCACGTCGTGCGGCCTGTGCGCCGCGCGCTGCCCGCTGAACAACATCGCGCTCGAAGGGGGCCGGCCCGTGTGGAAGGGCACGTGCACGCATTGCATGGCCTGTATCGGCGGCTGCCCGGCGGAGGCCATCGAGTACGGCGAGAAGTCGAAGGGACGCCGCCGCTACTACCTGAAGGAGGGCGCGAGGGCATAACCGCCCGTGCCGAGGAGGGGAGTTCCATGCGTTTCCATCACGAGATAGCGATAGACCCTGCACGCTGCATCGGCTGCGGCCGGTGCGTCGACGACTGCCCGGCCGCCAACCTGGTCGTGGCGGATGGGAAGGCCGCGCCGCTCACGCAGGGGTGCATCATGTGCGCGCACTGCGTGGCCGTCTGCCCGACGAACGCGGTTACCATCAGCGGCTTCGACGAGGAGCCGCGCCCGCTCGACGGCGCGGAGGCGCTCGAGCCCGCCCGCCTGCTCGCCGCCCTCGGCGCCCGCCGCAGCATGCGGCGCTTCGCCGACCGGCCCGTGGCCGACGAGGCGCTGGCCGATATCGTGGAGGCCGGCCGCCTCACGCCCACGGGCGGCAACGCCCAGGATGTCTCCTTCATCGTGCTGTGCGAGCGCCTCGAGCGCTGCGAGGAGCTGGCGGTGCGCCTGTTCCGGCGCGTCCTGCCCTTCGCGCGCCTCGTGGACGCGACGGCCCGCCGCACCGAGATCGACGACCGCTTCTTCTTCAAAGGTGCGCCGGCCGTCGTCGTGGTGGTGGCGAAAGACCAGGTGAACGGTGCGCTCGCCGCCTCCAACATGGAGCTCGCGGCCCAGGCGCACGGGCTGGGTGTGCTCTACAGCGGGTTCTTCGCGATGGCGGCGCGGCTCTCGCCCGCACTGCGCCGCGAGCTCGGCCTCGCGCGCGGCCAGAAGGCGGTCACCGCGCTCGTTGTGGGGCATTCCGCCGTGAACTATCGCCGCACCGCCCCGAAGGAGCCCGCGGACGTGCGCTTCCTGTGAGGGCGCGAGCAGGTTGCCAACCTGGGCGAGCGCGGCGGGTCGAGGTATCCTCTGCCCGGCGCCGGCCGCAGCGTTTTCTGCTATCGCCGCGCGGGGTCCTTCGGCTTCGCGCTCTGCTCATGATGGTGCCGGCGGCGGATGCGCGGAGCCGTGGACAAAATGCTTGAGTTTTCTTTATTCCAAATAAAGAATAATGTGACTCTATCAGGGATTACGCAAAACGTGAATTCCCAGCAGGCTGATTTTCACCTGAAATCTAATGATTACCCGCCCTTTTTGTCCATGACGTTGCCAATCATATATACACCGGATGGAAAAATGCCTTCGGGGAGGAGGGCGGGAAGAGGAGGAGGACGGGAAGAGGAGGAGGACGGTAGGAGGAGGCTCTGCCCTTGCAACCCTTTCGCGACAAACAGCGCGCGATCTGTCATCATCGATTGGTAGATCAGGGCTGTTCGACGGCTTACCATGAAGGGCGAGGAGTATGAGAAGCATGATTGGTTCGAACATTCAGAGCAGGCGCAGGGCAATCGGCCTCACGCAGGAGCAACTGGCCGCGGCGCTGGCCGTGGCTCGGCAGACGGTGGCTAAATGGGAGGCGGGCGACTCCGTGCCCGACCTCGCAAACGCCGGTGCGCTGGCCGAGGCGCTCGACGTGTCGCTCGACGCGCTCGTGGGCTACGACCCGCAGGGCACGATGCTGCCTATGCCGCCGCGCGGCAAGCACTTGTTCGGCACCGTCACGGTGGGGGAGCGCGGGCAGATCGTCATCCCGAAGCAGGCGCGCGAGCTGTTCGGTATCGAGGCCGGCGACGCACTGCTCGTGCTTGGTGACGAGGAGCAGGGCCTCGCCATCTTGAAGGCAGACGAGTTCATGGACCGCGTGTCGAAGCTTCGCAGCATGATCGACCGATAATACCCGTCGCCTCGCAGACGGCGGGGGAGGGGGAGGGGCGCCATGGCGCGCGTTGGGAAGAAGGCAGGTATGATCGCAGGCATTGCCATCGCGGCGCTGGCGCTGGCGGCGGGCATCGCGCTCGCCGTGTACGTGGACAACAACCGCCACGGCGAGGAGCGCGACCTGGCGCGAGCCCATGCCGCCGGCTTCGAGGAGAAGCAGGTGCAGGTGAGCATCGCCATTGCCGGCGATGCGACCCTCAACTACGCCGAGGGCCCCGACAACGGCCCGGCGCTCGTGCTCGTGCACGGTCAGGGCATGCAGTGGGAGGACTACGCGCGCGTGCTTCCCGACCTGGCAAAACGCTACCACGTGTTCGCCGTCGACTGCTTCGGGCACGGCGAGTCCAGCCACGACCCCGCACTCTATTCGTGCGAGGCCATCGGGCAGGCGGTCAAGGCCTTCGCCGCGCAGGAGGTGGGCGGCGCGTACCTCGTTTCGGGACACTCGTCGGGCGGCATCGTGGCCGCGTGGCTCGCCGCCAACGATGTCGAGCACGTGACGGCTTGCGTGCTGGAGGACCCGCCCTTCTTCCGCGTGACGCCCGAGGAAATGCAGGCGCCTCCGGGCTGCTTCGTGTGGAAGGACGCCTTCGAAGTTATCCATGCGTACCTCAACCAGGAAGACGCGGTCGATCCAGCCGTATACTACGCGCAGCACAGCTACCTGTTCGGCCTGTTCGGCGGCTTGCAGCCGAAAATCGCTGCGTGGACGGCGGCCGAGCGTGCGGCCGCTCCCGACGCCCACCTCACGCTGGCCTGGGTACCGCACGACTGGGTGCGCGGCCTTTACTACTACGACGACTTCGACGTGCGGTTCGGCGAGACGTTCTACGACGGCACGTGGTTCGACGGCGTCGACCAGGCCGACCTGCTCTCCCGCATAACATGCCCGACCGTCTACCTGAAGGCGCAGACCAGCTACGGCGAGGACGGCACCCTGTTCGCCGCCAACTCGGACGAAGACGCCGCGCGCGTGCAGCAGCTCATCGCGTGCTGCGAGACGACCGTCATCGAGTCGGGCCACGACATCCACTACGAGCACCCGGACGCATTCGCGAAGGCCGTGAACGAGGCAGCCGGAAAGAGCAGTGGGCGGCGGTAGCGCCGTGGTTTCGGCCGACCTGCAACAGCCGCCGCGCCGACGCTAACGGCCGGCGGCGAGCAGCATATCTACGATGGCGTCCACGTCGAGCACCGGCAGGGTCTCATGGTCGAAGCCTTGCGGGCAGCGCGTCTTGAGCGGTGCGTGCTTCGTCTCGTCAAGGTTCACCACGTACGGCGTGCCGACGAACCGCAGCCCCAGCAGGTTGTCGCCGCTCCGCACGATCACGATGTGGGACGATTCCCCATCGCCGGGCGTTTCGGCATCGAGCACGGGCACAAGCTCGTAGCTGCGCGGCAGAACGCCGCTGAACTCGGGGGGAAGGAAGGCCAGAGACCTCATCTCGCCGGCCGACACCACCTCTTCGATAGAGGTGAACGCGATGGCCATGTTTCCGCTCTCCGAGGGAATGACGAGCGCGTTCGAGCGGTGGACATCCTGCTGGTTTCCGCTGATAAGCTTCTCTATCCACCGTAGCCGCTGGTCACGCACGCGCATGGGAGCCCTCCTTCTTCAGAATCGCGTTCAGCAGATGGCGGATGCTCACCACGGCGCAGGGCGCGCCGTCCTTGAGGAGGGCGTAGCCGAAGCAACCCGCCTTGGGCAGGGGGCCGTGGTCGAGCAGCGGGGGCAGTTGGCTCACGGAGATGTTCTCGTAGCCGTTCACAGCGTCCACGGCAAGGCAGCGCTGCTCTCCCAACGCTTCCAGGAACAGGGCGAACACAGGATTCTCCGCCTCGAGCGGCGAGCCCGAATCCGGCCCGTTCAACAACTCCGTGCGCTTGCCGTCCTCGCCCGTGTAAAAGGAGGGGCGTGCTGGCGGACGGCTTCCCGAGGGGCCTTCCTGCGCGGCCTTCTCGCCCCGCTCGATCCGCTCGGGGCGATACGCTTCGAAGCGCCCTATCTGCTGGGCGGGCAGCGCGAAGCGCATCGCGCCGGTGCGCACGAGCGCCGCCTCCATGATGGTGAACGGCACGGGGAAGTGGAGCGCTATCTCCAGCGTGCCGTGGTCGGTATTGCGCACCTCGCCGCGCCCGCCCACGTGCTGCAGGAGAGATCCTATCTCGTTGAACTGGGAAAACAAGCTTGAAACAGGGCCTTCCGCCGCAGCGACGAAGCCGGGCAGCAGCAGGAGGGCGCCCATCTCCTCCTCGGTGTAGGTTTCGAGCGGCCGCGTCAGCAGCCCGCGCTTCACCGCCTGCCGGGCGATGCCGCGGGAATCGAACGGCTTCCCGTCGTGCTCTATCCGGCACACCACTTCCGAGCCGTCGCTTTCCAGGCGCAGGCGCAGCAGGGCACGCGCGGGTTTGCCCGCCGCCACACGGTGCTCGGGCTGCTCGATGCCGTCGCGCAGGCAGAACCGCAGGACGCGCTTGATGATCTCCTCCATCGACGCCAGCACCGACCGGTCGAGCGCCATATGGCCGTCGACGATATCGAGGTCGGCGAGCACGCCGAAACGGCCGCTGTAGTCGGCGATGAACGTTCGCAGCGACGGGGCCATGCGGTCGAAAGGCTCGATGCGAGAGCGTGCCACCGCGGTGCGCAGCTCGTCCACCACCTGGGTGTGCGAGAATACGATGCTGCTCAACGCGCGGTCTTGCGGCTGGCCCTCGGCGTGCGTGCGCAGCTTGCGGTGCACTTCCTCGAACCGCGCGAGCAGGTTCGTCAGCTCGTCGCCGCGCCTGTCCAGCCCGTTTTCGTCGGCGAAGGTGGAGGGCAGCGCGAAGGCGGAGTCCTCCATCGCGTCGGCCTCGATCCCCGCCTTCTCGTAAGAGGGAATGGTGTCCGGGTCTTCGACAAGGGAGCAGTGGTCAACGAAAAACGACCTCTTGATGGTCAGCAGCACCTGCTCGGGGGTGGGGGAGCTGAAGCGTATGAACAGCCCGTGGTCGCGCAGGAACGCGATGGTCGACCGGTCGCTCTTGACGGTGCGCGGATGGCAGGAAAGGTTGTCGCACAGCGGCAGGATGCGGCGCATCACGAGCGACGCGCGGGTATTCTCGAGCCCGCAATTGGGCTTGAGCATGACCTGCACCGTGAGTTCCTTGCTCGCCGGCCTCATCTCTGCTCGCCCGCCGTGTCGGGCTGCGCGAACGTGCAGCGGTTCTTGCCGGTTTCCTTGCCGCGATACAGCGCGCGGTCCACGCGCACGAAGTTCTCGGCGAACGTGAGGCTTGGATCGTAAGCGCTCAAGCCGAACGTGAGCGTGCAGGAGAACTCGCCCGTCCCGTCGTCTATACGGTACGCGGCAACCTCTTCGCGCATGCGGTTGCACAGGCGCAGCGCCTCGTGGTCGGGCGTCGAGAACAGCACGACGAGCAGCTTCTCGCCGCCCCAGCGGATGACGGGGTGGTTGCCGGCCAGATCGTCGAGGATGTCGGCGATGCAGACGATGGCGATGTCGCCCGACTGGTGGCCGCGCGCGTCGTTGATGGTCTTGAAGTCGTCGATGTCGCAGAGGGCGAGCACGATGTTCGTCTCGTTGCTGTCCTCCCGAATCCTCTCCTCGAGGTAGTCGGTGAGGTAGTGGCGGCTGAACAGGCCGGTAAGCTGGTCGCGAAAGGCCAGGCTGCGCATGGTGTCCAGCTGTTCCCGCAGCGCGGCGTTGGCTGCGCGCAGGCTCAGGAACTCGGCGCGCTCCGGTTCTGCGAAAAAGCTCGGCAAGGGTTTGACGGCCTGGCCGGTCACCGTGCACCGCCGTCTGAACCGCCGGCGGGCTTCTCAAGCACGAACCGATCGATGAGGTGCTTGAGGCTGCGGGCCTGCTCGGCCAGCTCCTCGCCGATGACGGCGCTCTCCTCCGAAGCTGCCGAGTTCTCTTGCACCACGTCGGACAGGCTGTCCATGCTCTCCTGGATCTGCGACACGGCCTCCAGCTGCTGCGTGGACGCCTGCGCGATGGCCGACATCATCTCCTTGACGCCCTCGGTCGCGGCCACGGCGCCCTCCATGCTCGTGGAGGTTACCCTGATGAGCGCGCTGCCGTTCTCCACGCTCGCAGTGGCGCGCGCAGCCAGCTCGTCGGCGGCGCGCGATGCCTCGCTCACCTGGTTGGCCAAACGCCGAATCTCCTCGGCCACGATGGCGAACCCGCGTCCCGCCTCGCCCGCGCGCGCCGCCTCCACGGAGGCGTTGAGCGCGAGGATGTTCGTCTGGAACGAGATGTCCTCGATGGTGTTAGCCAGCTGCGAGATGTTGCGGGTGCTGACCTTGATGTCGGCGATGACCTCGACGGCTTGGGATATCTGGGTGTTGCTGTGCTCGACGGCGGACAGCACGTCGGCGGTGTTCTCGTTGGCTATGAGAACGCTTTCGTTGTTCTCTTCCACCACCTGGGTGATGTCCTGCACGCTGGTGGCCAGCTCCTCGATGTTCATGGCCTGCTCGGCCGACCCCTGCGCGATCGTCTGGGAGCCGTCGGACATCTGCGACGACGAGCGCTCCACCTGGTCGGCCGTCGCCTTCATCTGCTCCACCATGAGGCGTAGCGCCGCCACCGTCTTGTTCATGGAGGCTGCGAGCTCACCCAGCTCGTTGCGGGAGCTCGGGATGACGTGCACCGTGAGGTCGCTCTCCGCCACGCGCTTCGCCATACCCTCGATCTCGCCCACCGGCACGGCGATGGCGCGGGTGATGCGGCGCCAGAGAACGATGACGAGGCCGATCGTGAGAAGGCCGAGCAGTATGATGATGATCGAGGTTGCGATCTCTACGTAGGTGGTTTCTTGGGAGTACTCGTGCGCATCCTGCTCGGCAGCATCGATGATGCCATCGGCCAGGACCAGCGTGACGTCCTTCTGAGGCAGGTAGTCCTGCTCGTAAACCGTGTTGGCCTGTTCCGTGTTGCCTGAGCGCAGCTCGTCGACCACTTCGTCGCGTGCAGAAAGAAGGGCTTCGCTTGCCAAGGCGAATTGGTCGAGCACCTTCGCGTCGCTCTTGAAGTTCGCCGCGATGACGTTGTACTCGGCCTCGCGCTCGATGGCCAGCTGGTTGATAGTGTCGACCAGCCGCTCCCTTTCAAGGGAGTCCTCCGTCACGAGGCACTGCTTGAGTTGGTTCGATATCTGCTCGACGGTGCTGCGCAGCGACAGGGCGCTCTTGGAAACCCGGTAGGGCTGCTCGTAGAACTCGGTGGTCATCGCCGAGTTCTGGTGGACGCCGAAAACCGCCACGCAGATGGAGACGACGAACAGCACGATGATGCTGACGTAGGACATCATGAGGATGCGGCCGATGCTTGCGTTTTTCAAGGATGGCTTCATGGGATGATCGCTTCCGGTTGCTTTTGGTATACGGAATCTCTTCGATAGACGAACTTGGTCCGGCTGCGGATGATCTCCGCGTGGCCGAGGATGAGGTAGCCTGAAACGGCAAGGTGGCGATACAGGCTGTCGAGCACCTGCTCCCGCGTGCGACCGTCGAAGTAGATGATGACGTTGCGGCACATGATAAGGTCGTAGCGGCGCTGGAGGGCATCGGGGTCGTTGAGGTTCGCCTGGGCGAACGTCACGCGGCGCCTGATGGCGTCGGTCACGGTGTAATTGCCGCCGTCGTTCGTGAAATAAGACGACAGCCAGCGGGGCGGGACCTTCTCCACGTGGGCGAACTGGTACGTCGCGCGCCGCGCCTTCTCGATGGCCGCCTTGGAGATGTCGATGCCCGTGATGCGCACGGGGGGCAGGTCGCGCCCGCGGCGGTAATCCTCCACGATCATGGATGCGGTGTAGCACTCTTCGCCGGTGGAGCAGCCGGCGCACAGGATGTTCCAGGTGCGGTTTGGCTTTGAACGCTCCAGCTCGGGAAACGCCGTGGTGCGCAGGAAGTCGAACTGCCTGCGCTCGCGCAGGAAGTAGGTGTAGTGGGTGGTGACGAGATCCACGAAGCGCGCGGTGGCCTCGGGGTCGGTCTCCGCCTCCACCTTGTCGAGGTATGCCGAGAACGAGGAAAACCCAAGACGCTCTCGCTCGCGCGAAAGTCGGCAATCGAGCAGCACCCGCTTTGATCGCATGTTCAGCCCGAAGGTACGGGACAGGTGCGTGCAAACTCGATCGAACTCTTTGTCGGTTAAGTGGTCCAAGTGCCATTCCGTTGGGTAGATGCGTGTCCATACAGCTTAGCATGCGATGCAAAGGGGTGCTAGGATTAACCAACGGCAATGGCGAAATAATGTCCGGAATAGAGGAAAAGCCCGGTCACCCTGCAAGGTGGCCGGGCCGGGGGATTGATCAGAACGGGTAGGGGTGCGGCGTGTGCTGGACGCTCGTCCAGTGGGTGCGCGTCATCTCCTCCAAGATCCAGCGGCCGTTGAAGCGGCCGAGGCCGGAGTTCTTCTCGCCGCCGAAGGGCACGTGCTGCTCGTCGGCCACGGTCATGTCGTTCACGTGGGTCATGCCGGCGTCGATCTTGAGGGCGAACGCGGCAGCGCGCTCCACGTCGCGGCCGACGACGGCGGACGATAGGCCGTAATCGCTCATGTTGGCGAAACGGAGCGCCTCGTCCTCGCCGTGCGCCGCGATGATGGGGGCCAGCGGGCCGAAGCTTTCCTGCAGGGCGATGTCCCAGCTGGGATCCACCTCGCCGAACACGACGGGCGGCATGACGAGGCCGTCGGGCTCGCCGTCCAGCAGCACGCGGGCGCCCTGGTCCTTGGCGCGCTGCACCTTCTTCATCAGGCCCGCGAGCTGCGACTGGTTGATGATGGGGCCGATATCGGTGGCCGGGTCGAGCGGGTCGCCGCACACGAGTTTGCGCGCACGGTCGACGAAGCGCTCGGTGAACTCGTCGACAAGGGAGGCGTCCACGATGATGCGGTTCGTGCTCATGCAGATCTGCCCCTGGTGCAAAAAGCGCCCGATGATGGCGATGTCCACGGCGAGGCCCAGGTCGGCGTCGTCAAGCACCACGAGCGGGCAGTTGCCGCCCAGCTCCAGCGCCACGCGCTTGAGGCGCATGCCGCCGGCCGTCTTCGCGCCGATGCCGCGCCCCACGTCGGTCGATCCGGTGAACGAGATGAGCTTGGGGACGGGGTGCTCCACGAAGTAATCGCCGATCTCGCTTCCGCGTCCCGCCAGCACCGACAGCAGCCCCTCCGGCAGGCCGGCCTCCTCGTAGATCTTGGCGAGCAGCAGGCCGCCGGTGACGGGCGTGTCGCTGGCGGGCTTGAGCACCACGGCGTTGCCGCAGGCCAATGCCGTGGCAACCGAGCGGTTCGACAGGTTCATGGGGAAGTTCCACGGGCTGATGACGCCCACCACGCCCAGCGGTTGGCGGTAGACGCGGTTCTCCTTGTGCGGCGTGTCGGACGGGAATATCTCGCCGTGCATGCGATAGGGGAAGCTTGCGGCCTCCTCGGTGATATTGCGCGCGGCGCCCACCTCGAATTCGGCCTTCGCGCGGATGCTGCCCGACTCGCGCTGCACCCAGCCCACGAGCTCATCGTGGCGCGCGTCGAAGAGCTCCACGGCGCGGCGCAGCACGGCGGCGCGCTCGGCCGGAGCGGCCGCGGCCCACTCGCGTTGGGCGCGCTCGGCGGCGGTGTAGGCCTCGTCCACGTCGGCGCGGTTCGCCAGCACGTGGGCGGACAGGACCTCCTGGTTGTAGGGGTTGACGTCCTGCGCGGTCTCGCCGCTTGCGCCGTCGCGCCAGGCTCCGGCGATGAAGAGCCGGTCGAGGCCGTCGTAGGGGCGGGGGGATGCGGAGGGCGGGGTGTTCGCTGAGGGTGCCATGGCGGTCTCCTGTTCTCGGAGCGCGGCGGGATCGGGTGGCGCCGTCGCGCACGGGCCAATCCGCTCAGTATAGGAGCCTGCGAGCAGGAGGCATCCGTCTGCGGTGAACGGTTGACTGGCGGAAAACCGGTGATCACCGGTGGGAGAATCTGCGCTTGCGTGGTTGCAGGGCCCGGCGAGCGGGTTGTGGCGAGCGGGGTGCGGCGTATCGGCTGTTGCCGCAGGGAACTGGGGAGGGCGAGACGGCGCGCAGGCGTGCGCGATCGCGCGGCGAGCGGGACGTGCGGGCGGCATCGGCCGCACGCCGTCGTTCGGGGCGCGATCGCGCGCCCGTGGTCGTGATGGTTTGGCGGACGTGGCCGCAGGGCGGCGGACACGTGCTGGGCGCGCGGGCCGAAGTGTGCGATTATGAGAGCAAACAGCGGCACGGCTGCGCGGTAGGCGCGGCGGGAAAGGAGCGGACGGCATGGGATGCATGGGGAGCTTGGCCTGCACGGGGGACGGCCCGCTGCCGTTCATCGTGGTGGGCGTGGCGGTTGTGGCGGCGGCGGTGCTGATAGCGGCGTTCGTGCTCATGCGGCGCAACCGCTAGCGGGGGCGGGGAGCAGCTATGGACGGGAAGCTGGTCATCTGCCCCACGCCGCTCGGGAACCTGGGCGACATGACCGAGCGCGCGCTGGCGGCGCTGCGCGCGGCCGACGTCGTGTGCGCCGAGGACACGCGCGTGACGGGGCGGCTGTTGGCGGCGTACGGCATCGAGAAGCGGCTGGAGCGCTTGGACGAGGCGCTCATCGGCGAGCGCGCGGCGTCGCTCGTGCGGCGCGTGCTGGACGGCGAGGTCATCGCGTACTGCTCGGACGCGGGCATGCCGGGCGTGTCGGACCCGGGCCTGCGCCTCGTGCGCGCGGCCCGGGAGGCGGGCGCGTCGGTCGAGGTGCTGCCGGGCCCCACGGCTGCCGCCACGGCCTACGTGGCCAGCGGCTGCGACAACCCCCGCTTCTACTTCGGCGGCTTCTTCCCGCGCAAGGATGCCGAGCGCGCCGCGCTGCTGGACGGCCTGCGCGCGCTCGATGCGGCGCTCGTGTTCTACGAGAGCCCGAACCGCCTTGCCTCCGCGCTCGCCGCGCTGGCGGCCGCCTTGCCGCAGCGCGAGGCGGCCGTGTGCCGCGAGCTCACGAAGCTGCACGAGGAAGTGGTGCGCGGGCCGCTGCCCGAGGTGCGCGACGAGTTTGCGGAACGGGCGGGCGCAGGCGGGCGCGGCGTGAAGGGCGAGATCGTCATCGTGGTGGACGGCCCGAACGCCGCCGAGGGTGCGGCTGCGGCCGAGGGCGCGCAGCAGGCCGCCGCTGCGCGCGCCGCCGAGCTGAAGGCGGCGGGCGCCCGCAACAAGGACATCGCCCGCGCGCTGGCCGACGAGTTCGGCATCGCGCGCAACGTGGCGTACGACCTGGCCCTCAAGGCGTGAGCGGCATGGCGGGGCGCGGTGCGGGCCGCACGGGGCGGCCGACGGCGAGGCGCCGGGGAGGGGCTGCGGCGCCGACGACGATGACCCTCGAGGTGGACGGGCTGCCCGTGCGGCTCGTGCGCAAGCGCATCAAGAACGTGAACCTGCGCGTGAAGGCCGACGGCCAGGTGGAGGTGTCGGCCCCGCTGTACGCCGCCGACGCGTTCGTGGCGTCGTTCGTGCGCGAGAAGCGCCCCTGGATCGAGGCGAAGCGCACCGAGATGGCCGCCTCGCCGCGGGCGAAGGCCGCGGCGGCATCGCCCGAGGAGGTGGCCGCATGGCGCGCCGTGGTGGAGGCGTGCGTGCCGCCGCTCGTGGCCGCGTGGGAGCCCATCATGGGCGTGAAGGCGGGGCGGCTCGCCTACCGCAACATGACCAGCCGCTGGGGCAGCTGCCAGCCCGCCACCGGGCGCATCTGCATCAACGTCCGCTTGGCGCTCTACCCGCCCGAGTGCCTGGAGTACGTGGTGGTGCACGAGCTGTGCCACCTGCGGGAGCGCGGCCACGGCCAGCGCTTCAAGGACCTCATGGACACCTATATGCCCGATTGGCGCGAGCGCCGCGCGAAGCTGCGCTAAGCCCGCTGCGTGAACGTGAGCGCCCGCGCGTCGACCGCCTGCATCCAGGCGATGTACGTGTCGGGGCAGTGCGATGTGAACGCCAGCCCCAAGTCCACCTCCAGCAGCTCCCGCACGGCCGTGAAGATGCCGAAGGGATTCAGCAGGCTCTCCACCGTGGGAAGGCTCTGAGCCGCCTGGGCGTCGAACGAGTCGAGCCGTTCCAGCGCGTCGGGGCTGTAGGAGTCCAGCAGCCCCGTGTTCGCCTGGTACGCCTGCTGCATGAGGGCGAGCGACGACGCGAAGCGGGTGCTGGCGTAGCCCGGCAGCTCCACGGTGGTGCCGTAGCGCCCATAGCCCCAGGCGGGGAGCGGCAGCTGCGGCACGAGGTCCGAGGGGTTCACGATGTTGAAGATTCCCGCGTACGCGCTGTCGCCGCGCTCTGCCGACTTCGTGGGGCACGGCGCGGCGAACGTGTAGGCGTAGACGGCGTCGGCCGCCGCCAAGGCTTGGGGCCCGTCCGCCCGGTCGACGAGGTCGGCGGCCAGCAGGTTGGCGATGGCCCCGCCGCGGCTGTGGCCGGTTATGAGGATGCGCGTGCGCGCCGGGTCTGCGCCGATCTCGTCCAAGTAGCGCTCGAGCGCCTGTGCCACCTCCTGCTCGGCCGTCTTGAACCCGCGGTGGTCGGCGTCGGGCGATGCCGCGTCCGGCAGGTTGAAGTTGCTGACCCATTCCGCGCCGTAGCTTCCGCGTATGCCCACGAACACGAGGGTCTCGGCCGCGCTGCCCGCCTCAGGGCCGCCTAAGGAGGAGCCTCCGGCAGCGGCGTCGCCGGCGGCGGCGTCGCCGTGGCGTGCGGTATCGAGCCGGCGGTTGGCGAACGTGTAGGCGGCCACGTCGTGCGAGCCGCTGACGAGTGCGGCCAGCTGGTCGAGCACGGCGCTGTGCAGCTCGTAGGAGTCGGTGCGCACCTGGGAGAACCCGAGCGCGCTCAGGGCCTGCTCGGCGTAGGGGATGCGGTCGCCGCTGCCGGAGTAGAAGTGCGATTCCGCGTTGCATACGGCGCTGAGCACCGCGCAGTTCGTGGCGATGCCGTGATGGTAGCGGCGGGAGTCGCCGGCGAACCAGGCATCGTCCAGCTCGACGCTCGTGGACGTGCGGTCCGACGGGTTGCCCGGATCGCGTGCGGCCACGGCCTCGCTGCAGTAGTCCACCATGATCGGGCCGTCCGGCACGTCCGCCGCCGCGAAGGCCGGCATCTCCGCATGGGCGGCGGGCAGCAGGCCCACCGCGCCGCCCACGAAGTAAGCTTGGACGACGAACAGGCCGACCAGCGCCAGCGCGGTGAGCGATGCGTTGATGACGGATGCGATAGGGCGGCGCGGCCTCGCCATGGGGTTCCTTCGGACGGTCGGCTCGGGTACGTTCGAATCAGTATAGGAACGGGCGTCGGAACGGCATCTAACCGTTGACAAAGCGAAACAAAGCTGAAGCTTGCGTGCCGAAGGCGTGGAGGCCGAGTGCTGTTCGCCGTGACGCTCGGGAGGGGGAGCACTCTGCGGGCGGGGAGGGACGCCGCTTAGGCGGCTGCGGGCAGTGCGGCCGGTGCCTGACGGCGCGCCTTGACGTACGCGTCGATGGCGGCGGCAGTCTGCCCCTGCTGCTCTTCGGCCGATATGGTGGCCGAACCGTCTCCCTCCTGGGGGCCGTAGGCGCCGAAGCCCGCGTGGTTGCCGCCGACGATCTCGATCGTCCGCGCACCCTCGGGCATGAGGGCGGCGCTGTCGGCGAGCTTTCCGCGGTTGAGCACTTGGTCCTCCGAGCCGTACACGACGAGGGTGCCCAGGTCGCTGGCCGAGAGGTCGCTCGCGGTGTACGCTCCCAGCAGCACGAGGCCCGCGAGCGCACCGTCATCGGCGTGGTCGGCCGCGTACTGCGCCGCCATGGAGCCGCCGAGCGAGTGCCCGCCGACCCACCACTCGCTCACCTGGGGAAACGCCTCGCGCACCTCATCGGCCGCGTTGATGCCGAAGAACGCGAAGTTGAAGGGCATCTCCACGGCCACGGCCAGGTAGCCGCGCGCGGCCAAATCGCGCATGAGCGGGGCGTAGGCGGTGTACTCGACCTTCGCGCCCGGGTAGAACACCAGGCCCGTCTCGGCCGCAGGGTCGCCGAACGCCACGTAATGCGCGCCTTGGGCCACCGGGAGCTGCGAGGTGGACACGAGGTTCTCGTGAGCGGCGTCCTCGTCGCGGTAGTAGTCGCTCGCGTACACGAGGAACGCTGCTGCCGCCACCACCGCCGCCACGACGAGCGCCACGAGCGCGATGGCCACCCGCCGCGGCCAGCGCCGGCGGGGCGCGGCGGCGGCTCCGGTTCCCGTTTCGGCCTCCCGGCCCGCGAAGTTGTTCTCATGATGTTCCATGCCCTCGATGATAGCAGGTTCTCGCCGCGCGTGCCTCTTTGGGTTCGCCTTCGTGCCATGCCGTCGACGTACCGCACCCCTTGCGTTTCTCAAGCGTGCCAAGTATACTTGTCACATTGACAAGAAAACTTGTCAGTAGAGCGAACGAATGTTTCACGTGAAACATTCGGATGGTCGGATCAGAGGGCTCCGGAGGTGCGGCATGAACAAAGAGGAGATCTTGGCGAAGAGCCGCGAGGACAATCGCGGTGCCGATGAACGGTTTCGCATTCTGAACCAGCGCCAAAGCGTGGTCATGGTCGGCGCCATGCTGGCCATGTGGCTGCTTCTGTTTCTTTGGAACGTGTTCCGCGGCTTGGACACCAGTCAGGGCGGCGCCATCATGCTCTCCGGCGTGGCCGCTATGGGCTTCTGGCAGTTTTACCAGTTCAGAATGAAGTTCAGTTTCGTCTGCGGCCTCTTGGCCGCGTTCGGGGCCGTGACGTTCGCGATCAAGTACCTCTTGGGAACGATGTAGGGCCGGCCATGATGAAGCTTCCCTCCCTCGGGATCGACGATGTCCACGGCAACGACGGCGAGCTTGAGCTCAAGAACCGCCTGAAGGCGGTCCGTGCCGAAGCGGGCCTGTCGCAAACCGACCTCGCGCGCCTCGTGGGCGTGTCGCGCCAGACCATCTCCGCCATCGAAACGGGCCTGTTCAACCCCACCGCGAAGCTGGCGCTCGTCCTGTGCATCGCGCTCGACAAGAAGTTCGAGGACCTGTTCTACTTCGATTAACCGCATCAATTGAGGTGATTCTTCTGGACATCTACTTGCTTATCATGTAGGGTAGTCACATCAATTGAGGTGATTTTAAGCGAGGGTCGATGTCGGGCAAGGTAGCCGAAAGATGGAAGATCGAAGCCGTGCTGGCTTTGGTGCGGGCTGTGGCTTACGAGCGATTCGTCATCGCCGGATTGGGGAACCCGCAAGGAAAGAAGAGGCGGTTCATGCAGCTTGTCGGATTCAACGGCCGGCAGGTACATGAGACCGTTTGCGGTTTGCGCGTTTCCAATTACTCCGCCGGTCCTCTTTCCGACGACAAAGGACGCCCTCATGACGTGTGGGTGTTCGGCGCTTATGTACCTATGTACGAGGTATACGTTAAGCTGGCGGCTTTCTTCTCGTCGGGATGCATGCAAGCGGTGTGCGTCTCGTTCCACGAAGCCGAGCATCGATTGTCCTATCCGTACCGAAGGGAGGGGCCCGAACTTGGCTGAAACCGTGAGAACCATCTGTGATGCCTGCTACAACGAGGTCGATGCCCCGGTGATTGCGGTTCGGGAGACGGTCGATGTCAGGGGCGTCCCTATAACCGACAAGTTTTGGTACCCTGTTTGCCCCTTGTGCGGCAACCGTATCGGTCATGCGGCAACCATGGATCGCAACTTCGAGAAGATGTATGCGGCCTACCGCGAGGCCCGAGACGTTCCGCAGCCCGACGAGATCGTGGCCTTGCGGCGGCGCTACGGGTTCTCGCAGCGCGTTCTCGCGGCCATCCTCGGCATCGGGGTGGCCAGCGTGCAGCGCTACGAGGGCGGCGCCCTCCCCTCGGAGTCGCATGCCGAGCTGCTCCGCCAGGCGCGCGACCCCCAGGTGCTGCGCGAGCGTCTGCGCAGCGGCGCGCCGCGCCTGGGGGAGCGGGACCGAGAGCGCGCGCTGCGGGCCGTCGAGCAGCAGGCGGCCAGCAGGATAGACTATGCCGTGGTGCGTCTCGACCTGCTGGATTGCCTGCCGCGCACGGCCTCGCCGGAAACGGGCTTGCGCGTATTCGATGCCGACCGCCTGCGGGAGGCGGTGGTCTACCTCGCGGCGCAGGTGGGGAACCTGTTCGTGACGAAGCTGAACAAGGTGTTGTTCTATCTGGACTTCTCGGCCTTCCGCGACGAGGGCGTCGGCTTCACCGGGCTGCGCTACGCCCGCGCCGACTACGGCCCGGTCCCCGACCAGTACGACCTCGTCATGGTCGCGCTCGTGGACGGCACGACGCTCGCGTACCACGAGCAGGGCGACGGGCGCATCATCGTCGCGCGCCGCGGCGCCGACCTCTCCGCCTTCGCCCCTGGGGAGGTCGCCCGCCTCGACGCCGTGGCCGCCTTCGCGAACAGCTTCGCCACCACTGCGGAGCTGTCCTCGTACTCGCACGGGGAGCGCGCCTGGCTCGAAACCCCCTCGGACAAGGTGATCGGCTACGACTTCGCCCGCGACCTGCGCATGCCCATGCTGCCGCCCACTTAAGGCGCCCTTGCGCAGGGTGCTCCCTCTCCATTCGTCCCCTGGTGGCAGCAGCCGAACGCCGCGATGCTGCTGCGTCGTCCGCCGTTGGCATGCGACGGCTGGCTGCAGCCGTGCTCCCGTGCCCCGTGTATCGGCGTTCTCGTTTCATGTGCTCGGGGCGAGATCCGGTCCTTCGCGCGGGACCCACGTGCTAGAATAGATCGGTTGTTGCGCTTGTCCATGCGGCCGACCGGGCACCATTCGCCCTGCGGTCCCGATACGTAAGGAAGCACCATGTCAAAGGGAACCTACTCGTTCACCACTCCCATCTACTACGTCAACGCTGCCCCGCACCTCGGCACGGCCTACACCACCATCGCGGCCGACACCGTGGCGCGCTACCAGCGCATGAACGGCTACGACGTCGCGTTCGTCACGGGCATGGACGAGCACGGCCAGAAGGTGGCCGACACGGCCGCCGCCAAGGGCATGACCCCGCAGGACTGGTGCGACTCCATGGAGCCCGCGTTCCGCGACGCGTGGGACATGCTGGGCATCACCTACACCGACTTCGTGCGCACCACCGAGCCGCGCCACGCGAAGAGCGTGCAGAAGTTCTGGCAGGAGCTCTACGACAAGGGCTGGTGCTACAAGGGCAGCTACGAGGGCTGGTACTGCGTGCACGAGGAGACGTACTACGCCGAGAGCGACCTCGAGAAGAACGACGAGGGGCAGCTCGTGTGCCCCGACTGCAAGCGCCCCGTGCAGAAGGCGGGCGGCGAGGAGAACTGGTTCTTCAAGCTGTCCGAGTTCGGCGACAAGCTGCTCGCGTTCTACGAGGAGAACCCCGACTTCATCCGCCCCGAGACGCGCAAGAACGAGATCGTGTCGTTCGTGAAGAGCGGCCTGAAGGACCTCTCCATCTCGCGCAGCACCTTCGACTGGGGCGTGCCGCTGCCGTTCGACGAGGGCCACGTGGCCTACGTGTGGGCCGACGCGCTGCTGGCGTACCTCACGGGCATCGGCTACGGCGACGAGGGCGAGCGCGCCGGCGAGTTCGATGCCCGCTGGCCCATGCAGTACCACTTCGTGGGCAAGGACATCACGCGCTTCCACTGCGTCATCTGGCCGGCCATGCTCATGGCGGCCGGGATGCCCATCACCCACACCGTGTTTGGCCACGGCTTCCTGCTCACCAAGGGCGAGAAGATGTCGAAGTCGAAGGGCAACGCCCTCAAGCCGGCGGACCTCTGCCGCGTGTTCGGCGTGGACGCGTACCGTTATTACTTCATGAGCGACGTGCAGTTCGGCGCCGACGGCTCCATCTCCCTGGAGCGCATGGTGCAGGTGTACAACGCCGACCTGGCCAACACCTGGGGCAACCTCTGCAGCCGCGTGTTCAACATGACGAAGAAGTATTTCGACGGCCAGGTACCCGAGGTGCCGGTGTCCGCCGCCGCGCTCGTGGAGGCCAACCCGCTGCGTGAGATAACCGAAGAGCTGTACGCCGAGTACGACCGTGCCCTGGGCGACGTGGACTTCACGGCCGCGGCCGCCGCGGTGCAGAAGCTCGCGGGCCGCGTGAACCTCTACGTGGAGGAGAGCGCCCCGTGGAACCTCGCGAAGAACGAGGAGACCGCCGATGAGCTGGCGGCCGTCATCTACAACGCGCTCGAGGCCATCCGCATCATCGCGCTGTATATGGCGCCGTTCATGCCGAACACGTCGGCCGAGGTCTTCCGCCGCCTGTCGCTCGGCGACATCGCAGCGGTGGACGACATCGAGGCCGCCACGGCCTGGGGCCAGCTGCCCGCCGGCAACGCGGTGGAGATCGGCGACCCGCTGTTCCCGCGCCTGGACACGGACGCCATCGACCTGAGCATGGAGTAAGCCGCCGCGACGGGGCATCGCCGGAGAGGGGCGCGGGTGCTGGGCACACGGAAGAGGGGTCGGCCTGACGAGGACTTCGACCTGTTTCGCCGCGCCTTCGATGAGGCGGGGAGGTCGGTGCACCTGCTGGTCAGGGCGGGCGACCTGCGCCCCGTGCACGTGAGCGCCAACTTCGAGCGCGTGTTCCGCCTGCCGCCCGAGCGCATGGACGACGACATAGAGGCCCTCTACCGCCTGATCGAGCCCGAGACCCGGCGCTCGATCAGGCACCGCGTGGACGCATGGGACGGGGTGGGCCGCCTCTGGTTCGACTTCCCGTTCACCGCCGACGGGGATGACGAACCGTGTTTCTTCCGCTGCACGGTCGAGCGCGTGCTGGACGGCTTCGGCTACCTCGTGTCGTTCGACGATGCCCAGATCGAGCGCGAGCGCATGGACGAGCTGCGCGGCCAGCTGCGCGACCTGTCCACCGACGCGCAGGTCAAGACCGACTTCCTCAACAAGATGAGCCACGAGATACGCACACCGCTCAACGGCATCGTGGGCCTGCTGGAGCTGGCGCGCACGCACGGCGGCCAGCCCGACGAGCTGGCGCGCGACCTGGACGAGGCGGCCGGCCTCGGGCAGTTCCTCATGTCGCTGGTCAACGACATCCTGGACATGAGCAGGCTGGAGGCGGGTAAGGTGGAGCTGGAGCGGCGGCCCTTCGACCTGGCGTCGCTCGCCGAGGACGTGAGGTCGATCTTCGGGCATTCCGCTGCGGAGCGCGACGTGGCCTTCGCCGTAGAGTTGAAGGAGTGCGAGGACCGCTTCGTCGTGGGCGACCGGCTGCGGCTGGGCCAGGTCATCGTGAACCTCGTGTCGAACGCGCTCAAGTTCACCCCGGCCGGCGGGTCGGTGACGGTGACGTTCCAGGAGATGCGCCGCCGCGACGGGCGGGCGCATTACCTCGTGCGCGTGCGCGATACGGGCAAGGGCATCGACCCGCAGTTCCTCGGGCGCATCTTCCGCCCGTTCGAGCAGGAAGACGGCTCCATCGCGCCGACGTTCGGGGGCAGCGGGCTGGGCATGGCCATCGCGGACAGCCTAGTCAGGCTCATGGGCGGCGAGATCGTCATCGATAGCGAGGTGGGGCGCGGCAGCGACATGTCCGTCTACCTGGCCCTCGACCTGTCCGACGAGGCGACGGTGGCCGCCTCGGCCGCAACTGCCGAGGCGTCGCGCTGGACCGGCGAGCTTCTGCACGCCGCCGAGCGCGCCGGGGGAGCCGAGAGCGTCGCGCTCCTGCCGCATCCCGCCGCTCCCGCCGAGCCCGCTGCCCCTGCCGATCCGGCCCCAGCCCCCGTCCCCGCGGCCGACTCGCCCCTCGCCGGCCTGCGCATGCTGCTGGCCGAGGACAACGACGTGAACGCCCGCATCACCACGTCGCTGCTCAAGCTGCGCGGCATCGACGTGGTGCGCGCCCGCATCGGCGAGGAGGCGCTCGAGCTGTACGAGGACAGCGAGCCCGGCGGCTTCGACGCGGTGCTCATGGACATCAAGATGCCCGGCATGGACGGCTGGGAGGCCGCGCGCCGCATACGGGCCTCCGCGCGGCCCGACGCGCAGAGAATCGCGCTCGTGGCGCTGAGCGCGAACGCCTTCGCCGAGGACGCGCGCCGCTCGCGCGCCGTGGGCATGGACGGGCATATCGGCAAGCCCGTGGACTTCGACGAGTTGGAGGCGCTGTTCGGCCGCATCCGCTCGGGCAGATGCAAGGGGAAGGACAACGCATGATCATCGAGCAATCGCGCAGCATCGTCAAAGAGGTGGGCAAGGCGCTCGTGGGCAAGCAGGAGGTGATCGAGAAGGCGCTCATGGCCGTCTACGCCGGCGGGCACGTGCTGCTGGAAGACTATCCCGGCGTGGGCAAGACCACGCTCGCGCTGGCCCTGTCGAAGGCGCTCGACCTGGACTTCAAGCGCATCCAGTTCACACCCGACACCATGCCCTCCGACATCATGGGCTTCTCGCTCTATGACAAGGATGCCGGGTCGTTCCGCTTCACCATGGGCGCGGTGAACTGCAACCTGCTTCTGGGCGACGAGATCAACCGCACCTCGGCCAAGACGCAGTCGGCGCTGCTCGAGGTCATGGAGGAGATGGCCGTCACCGTGGACGGCGTCACGCACCCGGTGCCCCGGCCCTTCGTATGCATAGCCACGCAGAACCCGGTGGGGTCGGTGGGCACGCAGCCCCTGCCCGACTCGCAGCTCGACCGCTTCATGGTGCGCCTGAGCATCGGCTACCCCAGCACGGCCGACCAGGTGGACATCATCAAATCGCGCCGCCACGCCAACCCCCTGGAAGACGTGCGGCCCATGGTGAGCCGTGACGATTTGCTGGCCGTGCAGAACTACCTCGATTCCATCGCCGTCTCCGACGAGGTGCTGCTCTACATCACGCGCCTGTGCGAGGCCACCCGCGCCATCGACCTGGTTGAGCTGGGCGTCAGCCCGCGCGGCATCATCGCGCTCAGCCGGATGGCGCGCGCCTGCGCGCTCATGCGCGATCGCGACTACGTCACGCCGGAGGACGTGCGCGAGGTGTTCGTGGACGTGTGCGCGCACCGCCTGGTGCTGCGCCCCCAGGCGCGCATCGAGTCCGTCTCGGCCGCCGACATCCTCCGATCCGTCATGGAGTCCGTCGCCCCGCCCTCCCTGGGCTCGCCCGCGCACGTTCGCCGCTAGGCGCGAGGTCGGCCCGTGCTGCGCCCCCGCATCGTCTACCTGGCTGCGCTCGCCGTCGCCGCTATCGTGTTCGTGGGAACGAACGAGCCGCCGGCGCTGGCGTTCCTCGCACTCCTGGCCTTGCTGCCTGCGGCGTGCAAGTTGGCGGGCGTCGCCGCGGCGCGGGGCATGACGGTGGAGCTGGGCCTGCCCACATCGTGCCGGGTGGGGCAGCCGCTCTTCCTGGCCGTCGGCGTGGGGCGGCGCGGCCCTTCGGCACCCCAGCGCATCGAGCTTGAGGTGACGTTCCGCAACGTCATGCTGGGCGAGGAGGAGCGCGTGCGCGTCGTGTTGGAGGGCGCGTCGCGCGGCGGGCGCTTCGAGCTCCCGCTCGACACCGCGGCCTGCGGGCGCGTGGAGGTGTCTGCGGCCGAGGTCCTCTCGTTCGACCCCCTGGGCCTCTGGCGCGAGCGCATGGCCTGCCCGTTCTCAGGCTCGTACACGGTCTACCCGGCGCTGGTCGACCTCAGCGTCCCCTTCGAGCGTGCTCCCCAGGCGCGCTTCGCCGGGTCGTCGTACGACCGCCATCGCAAGGGGCAGGACATGAGCGAGACGTTCGACATCCGCGAGTACCGGCCCTCCGACCCCTTGGCAGCCATCCACTGGAAGCTGTCATCGAAGATGGACAAGCTGATGGTGCGCGAGGCCAGCCACCCTTCGAACTACGACGTGCTCGTCCTCGTGGATCTGGGGCGGAGGCTGCCGAACGGCGAGCGCCCGCCTGCAGACGTGCTGGCGGCGGCGCTCGGCTTGGCCGCGTCGGTGAGCTACGACCTCTGCCGGCAGAGCCTGGGCCACAACGTGGCCGTCGCGTCGGAGGGGGAGCTCGTGGACGCCATGGTCGACTCGCCCGCGTCGTTCGATTCGGCGCTCGACCTGCTGGTGTCCGTGCCCCTGCCGCTCTCGTTCGGCCAGGCCGCGCAGCTGTTCGACGCCTACCGGCGCGAGTGCAGCTTCACGAAGACCGTCCTGGTCACGACGATGGTCGACCACGTCGCGCTCGGCGTCATGGGGCGTTTGACCGACTTGAGCGTGCTTCTGGTGGAGGCCGGCGGAGCCGAGTCGGTGGAGGACGCCGAAGCCTTCCGCATCACGCGCATTCCCGTCGACGCGCTGGAGGAACGGGTGAGGAGCGTGTCCATCTGACATGGGAGCTCGCGAGAACATCCTCGTTTCGGCGCTGCAGCGTTTCCGGCCGGCGCCCGCCGACGGCCCGGCGGGCAGGACGGTCGTGCTGCGCGCCCGGTCGGACGGCCGCCGGCGGCTGGGGCCCGCCGCGGGCGACGCGCTGGCGAACCTGCTGGCGTCGGCGCTTCTGCTGGCAGGGCTCGCCTGCGCGTTCAGCGCTTGCTGCGAGCCGGGCGGTGCGGCGGCGTTCCTGGTCGCCGCGCTGGCGACGGCGACGGTGCTGCAGCTTGCCTCCGCGTTCGGGCGGGGGCGGCTGCTCGCCGCGGCCGCGGCCGCGATGGCCGTATTCGCGACCATCGCCCTCCCGACGGTGCGGGCCGGCCTGTTCGCGTTCGCGAACCAGCTGATCGCGCGGTTCGACGAGACGTTCGACGCCTACGCCGCCCTGCTTCCCGTGGCGGAGGGGGCGGCGGGCCCGGTGTTCTACCTGGCTGCCGGCGCGGTGGCCGCGGCGCTCGCGTGGCTGTTGCTGGAGCGGCGCTCGCTCGTCGGCCTCGCGCTGGCCGTGCTCGGCTGCGGGGCGGTTTGCCTCTGGCTGCGCGCGGGCGCGGCCGTGCCGGTCCTCGTGCTGGGCGGTGGCGGATGGCTGGCGGCATGGCATCTGGCCGTGGGCGGACGGCTCGCCTCCCCAGGGGCCGCGGCGGCGTCGTGCCTGGCAGGCGTCGCGCTCATGGCCGCCTGCATGGGCGCGGTGGGGGCGTACGAGCCCGCGCCGGCGGTCGACGCTCTGCGCGGGGCGGTGGCGGCCGGGGTGGACGAGGCGCGCTTCGGAGACGACGCGCTCCCCGAGGGCGACCTGGCCGAGGTTCCCGGCATGGGCGGCGACGAGGAGCGGCTCGCCGTGACCTTCGAGGGCGTTCCGCAAGACCAGGTGGGCCTGCGCGGGTTCGTGGGCGCGACCTTCGCCGACGGCGCATGGGAGCCGCTCGACCACGCCGCCTACGAGGGTACGTGGACGGGCATGTTCGCCTGGCTCTCCGAACAGGGGTTCCAGCCCGCGAAGCAGCGCGCCTCCTTGGATGACGCGTCGGTCGCCAACGGCGGCCAGCCGACGGGAACCTGCACGATCTCCCTCGAGGCGGTGGGTGCCGACCGCGCCTACGTGTACGCGCCGTATTCGTTGAGGTCCGCCGAGGGCGCGTCCATCGTGGGCGGACGCGACGGCGGCACGCTCGCTGAGGGCCTGCTGGGGGAGCGGTCGTACCGCATCGTGCTGGACGACGTGGCGGACGCCGAGTACCAGGACGCGCCCGCATGGCTGCTGGAGGGCGGCTCCTCGCAGCAGGAGGGCTACGCCGCCGCCGAGTCGGTGTACCGGGCGTTCGTCCACGAGCACTACCTCGACGTGAGCGAGGCCGACCGCGAGCTGGTCATGCGCCTGCTCTTCGACGAGGAGACATGGGATGCCGAAGCCGCCGACTTCCACTCCACGGTGTCGCGCGTGCGCGCGATGCTGGCCACGCTGGCGTCCTACGCCGACGAGGTGGAGGCCCCTCCCGCCGGGGAGGGCTTCCTCGCCTGGTTCTTGGAGGACGCGCGCGAGGGCAACTCGGCGTACTTCAGCACGGCCGCGGTGGCGGCCTTGCGTGCGCAGGGTATTCCGGCCCGCTACGTTGAGGGGTACCGTATCGGCGAGGACGAGCTTGCGCGCCTGGCGGCGTCGGGCGAGAACCGCCTCGTGCTCACCGACGCCGACGCCCATGCCTGGGCCGAGGCGTACCGCGACGGCATCGGGTGGGTGCCCGTGGACGCGTCGCCGGGCTTCTACGAGCAGCCTTACGCCGCCGACGAGGTGGTGGAGGTGAACCAGGGCATGGCCGGGGGCGATGTCGCCGACGCCGACCCTGCCGGGTCCGTGGGCGGCGAGCGGGGCGCCGAGGACGAGGGCGCGGCCGAAAACGCCGACCCCGCCCGGGTGGCCGCCGTCGCGGGAGCCTTGCTCGCGCTCGCCGCGCTGCTCGGGGTCGCGGTCGTCGTCTTGGAGGCCGTGCGCGCCCGCCGGCGCCGCCTCAGGGCCGCGCGCTTGGCCTCGCCCGACCAGGATGTGGCGGTGGGCGCCCTCTTCGACCAGATGGCGCTTGTCCTGCGCGCGGCGGGGACCCCCTTCTCGGCCGGGTTCCCCCTGGAATGCGCCGCGCAGCTGCCCGAGACCTACCCCGATATCGTCACGGCCGAGTACGAGCGCGTCGTCGACCTGATGCAGCGCTCGCGCTTCGGCGGGAAGCTCCTGCGAGAGCACGAGATGCGCACCGTGCGCCGGTTCGTGGGGCGGTTGACGTCCGGGATGCCCGCGGCGCGCGGCGTGCGGGAGCGCCTCCGGCGGCGCTACCGGGACGCGCTGTGATAGGATGACCGTATGAACTCGCTGCGAGCCTATATTGGGGGAAGGCTGGGGCCTGTGATTGTCGCCGGGCTCGCGGCGGCCCTGTGCGTGGGCGCGGTGGTGGCCATCGGCGCGGGCCTGGGCAGCGGCGCGTTCGATCCCAGCGGCTTCCTCGGTGCGGGGATGGGCGCGCAGCCCGACCCCGACCTCTCGACGGCCTACGACGTGGAGCAGTCGGAGACGGGCGGCGAGGCCAACATGGACGTGGAGGAGGACCGCGCCGACGAAGGCCCGGCCGACTTCGGGCAGCTCAACGACATCGCCTACACCGAAGGCTCCGACGGCCTGTCGGCGTTCTCGGTGGTGGACGGCCCCGCCGACGCGACGCTAAGCGGCGGGTCCGGCGCCGGCGAGGACGATTCCCGCGGCGAGGGTAACTCGGTGGTCGGCCCCGTTGTGGACGGCAGCGGGCCGGGTGGTGCAGATGGGGACGAGCCCGGCGGCGAGGGCGGCGGCGAGCCGGGCGGGGAAGGCGACGGCCCCGACGGCCCCGGCCCCGATATCCCGGCGGTCGACCCCGATCCCGGCCCGAGCAAGCTGCCGGAAGGCCTGGTGGAAGGCGTGACAGGCGATCAGTTGCCGGCGTTCCCCGAGGAGGGCGTTCCTGCGCCGAGCCCTGGGCAGGAGGCTCCCGCCCCCGTGTTCGAGGTGATTGCCGGCATGGATATCACCGACGCGTACGGCGTCGAGCGCCTGTACAGCGGCGAGCTGCTCACCGATTGGAAGCTGCTCTGCTCCACCTGCTGCTACCTGACGGTGGACGGCGTGCAGTACCGCCTGACCGAGTTCGGCGAGAACTTCCAGGTGGGCTCCTATCCCCGCGTGCTCGGCGAGGAGGAGACGCTCGAAGTGGAGTTCCGGGTGCGGTTGAACGCCGAGAGTCCTTGGATCGTGCAGACGGTCGAGTTCACGGTGTACCCCTACAAGCTCTACGTGCAGGGGTGGGAGGCAGGATCGTACCTGGCCACGTACTACCCGGAGGAAGACGAGGCGGTCGACCTGAACGGCCATCGCGACGCCCTGTTCCCCGAGGAGGTGATTCTCGGCTCGCTGTTCGACGCCGTCCCGCTCGAGGAGTACTTCGAAGGGTGGGCCGACGCGGCGGACGGCTCGCCGGTGATCAGCCAATACGAGCCCGCCGCCAAGGGCCTCTCCATCGTGCGGCCCCTGCCGTTCAGGCCGGTGCCGGCAGGCTACGAGGTGCAGTACTCCTGGGGGTCGCAGGATCTTGTGGGCGCGCCCGAGGACGCGACGGTGCTCGACATCCCCCAAGGTATCGACGCGGTGTCGATCTACAACTTCGACGAACCCCTCGAGTTCGACGAGGTGATCGTACCCGAATCGGTACAGAAGCTCGACCTCTACAGCAGCTACGGCACGTCCGTGCGCACCGCCTACCGCGTGGACGAGCGCAACCGGGCCTACTTCTCGCGCGACGGCATGCTGTTCGATGCCTGGGAAGGGGCGCTCATCGGCATCCCCACGGAGAAGGCGGTGGTGGACGTGCCGGCGGGGACGCCGTCCGTCGCGCTTCCCCAGCAGAACAACATCGCCGAGCTGCGCCTGAACTCCGAGCAACCGCCCGAGCTCGACCTGGGCGCGCTCGACGGCGCCGTCATCGTCGTGCCCGACGAGCACTACGTGAACTACCTCAAGGCCTGGGGGTCGGACTTCCAGGGCAACTCGCTCATCACGGCCTCGGGCGATGCGCCCGACGTCTACGTGCGCGACGGCGCGCTCCTACGCGAGGGCGAGGACGGCTCGGTGGTGCTCGAGCAGGTGCTCGAGGAGGCGGCGGGAACCTTCGTGGTGCCCGCGGGCGTGAACGTGGTCGAATCCGGCGCGGTGAGCGACTGCCCCCACTTGGAAGCGCTCGTCATGCCCTCGACCGTGCGCGTGCTCGAGGCGGGAAGCCTCGCGGGCGCCCCGGCGCTCGAGCGCGTGCTGTTCCAGGGCGCGAAGCCCCCGGCCGCGGCGGCCGGCGCCTTCGACGCGGAAGGCGTGACGGCGTGCGTCGTCCCGACCGCTTTCGAGGCGTATGCTGATGCATGGGCCGCCTCCCTCGGCGGCGACGTGGCGAGCGCCCTGCTAGAGGAGCTCGATTTCGAGCTGCGCGACGTCGACGGGTTCGCAGTGCTTGCCGAGCCGTCATCGAACCTGCTGGTGAAAGCGCCGGCGGCCGTCGAGCGCTTCACAGGCGACGAGCCCGCCGCCGAGGGGCTCACCGCCGTCAACGCGCGGGCCTTCGCGGACTGCGCGCGGCTCCAGGTAGTCGTCCTGCCCGAGACGGTTGCGTCCATCGGGCGCGAGGCCTTCGCGGGCTGCGCCGCCCTCGAGGCGTTTTACCAGCGTGGAGCCGGTCAGGTGGCCGTGGGCGCCTCGGCGTTCGACGGCTGCGAGGCGCTGCGGTTCGCCGCGTTCGAGGCCGCGAGCGCGTCCTTCGACGAGCCGGACTCGCTTCCCCTGGTGTTCCCCGGCTTCGCGCGCCAGGGCGCGCAAGGCTACCCCGAGTTCGAGTTCGACTTGGACAGCCTGTCGTTCGACTTGGCGGAGCAGGGCCGGGGCATGGTGCTGTACGCCGAGCGCGCGCCCGGCGCCGCCGTGGAGGGTTGGAGCCTGGTCAAGGCCACCAGCACGGCCTCGGGCATCGTGACGCTTCGGGAGGGCACCGCGTCGATCGGCACGGGCGCGTTCTCCGGGTGCGCGGGCGTGACCTCAGCCGACTTCGAGGCCGCCCGCGACCTCCGCTCTATCGGCGATGCGGCGTTCTTCGGCGCGGGTCTCGCGGGCGCCGTGATCGTTCCCGGCAGCGTGGACTACCTGGGCTACGGCGCGTTCACAGCCTGCACCGCGCTTAAGAGCGTGCATATCGAGGGGTCGCAGCTCGTCGATCTGGGAGCTTCGGCCTTCTCCGACTGCACCGCGCTCGAGAGCGTCATCTTCGGGCCGGCATGCGCTCTGGAAACCATCGGCGGCGAGGCGTTCTCGGGAACCGCCGTCGAGCGCATCGAGCTGCCCGACAGCGTGATCGTTCTCGACTTCTCAGCGTTCTCCGGCTGCTCGCGGCTCGCCGTGCTCGAGCTGCCCGCCGGCATCGAGGAGATCCGCTCCGACGCCTTCAACGGCTGCGCGAGCCTGGAAGCGGTCACGTTCTCGGGCGAGGAGCCTCCCCAGCTCGTCATGTACTCGTGGAACACGCCGTTCACGTTCGGCAGCGGCCTTCCCGACGGCTTCCGCATCGTGCTCGAGGGGGAGGCACAGCAGGACGATTATATCGAGGTATGGAAGTATCCCCTGGTGGGACGCGATCCGGGGAGTGATGTGCTGGAGCCTGAGGAGGACCTCGCCGGAACGAACGCTGTCCGCGCCCTGCTGGGACTGCCCCCGCTCGCCGCGCCGCCCGAACCTTCGTAGCCTTCGAGCGCGCGGGGCTTGGCGAAAAAGCGCGGCGTTTGCCCGTTTCGGGCGCGTATGGCTATAATGGATGGGTGAAAAACCGCGCACGACGTCGCGAATCCGCCCGTTGCATCCGGTTTGCCGAGCTCTCGAGAAAGTGGCCGCCCGTGGACGCTCCACGCACCATGCTCATAGTGGACGACTCCAAAGTCGATCGCACGCTGCTCGCGAACCTGTTCGCGGGGTCGTACAAGGTGCTCCAGGCCAGCGGCGGGCGCGAGTCGCTCGACGTGCTGGCTCGCGGCAAGGTGGACATCGTCGTGCTGGACATCGGCATGGAGGGCATGGACGGGTTCGCCGTGCTCGAGGCCATGAAGGCCGACCCCGACCTCGCCGACATCCCGGTCATCGTCGAAACCTGCGAGACGGCCCACGAGGAGACGGCGCTCACCTGCGGCGCGGATGACTTCATCGCGAAGCCCTTCAATCCCGTGGTCGCGCGCAAGCGCGTGGACAACATCGTGGTGAAGCACGTGCTGGAGCGCGAGCGCCTCCAGGCGGCTCTGCGCGAGACCGAGCTTCTGGCTGCCCACCGCGCCCAGGAGCTCCTGCACGTGGCCGAGCACGACCGGCTCACGGGGCTGTACAACCGCACGGCCTTCTGCCGCAAGACCGCCGAGCTCCTGGCGGCGCATCCGGACGAGGAGTTCGCCGTCATCCAGTTCGACATCGAGCGCTTCAAGATCATCAACGAGCTGTACGGCAGCGCCAAGGGCGACGAGGTGCTGCTGGCTATAGCCCGCACGCTCGGCGAATGGCTGCACGTGGCGGGCGTGTACGGCCGCATGGAGGGCGACCGGTTCGCCCTGTGCCTGCCGCACGACGTGGCGCTGGAGGGCGATTACGTCCGGGCGCTCGAGGAGGCCGTCGCGGCGACGGAAGTCGACCGTCAGGTGGTGCTGTACTTCGGCGTGTACGAGATAGAGGATCGCACCATGCCGGTCGACATCATGTGCGACCGCGCGAACCTGGCGCTGCACTCCGTCAAGGGCGACTACAACACGCACTTCGCCCTGTACGACAGCGACATGCACCAAACGTTCCTCGCCAATCACGAGCTGGTGGGCGAAGGCGAGCGCGCGCTGCGCGAGGGGCGCTTCGAGCCGTTCGTGCAGCCGGTGTTCGACCTGGCCACGGGTGCGCTGGTGAGCGGCGAGGCGCTCGTGCGCTGGCGCGACCCGCAGAAGGGGCTCGTTCCGCCTGGGCAGTTCCTTCCCTTCTTCGAGAACAGCGGCTTCATCATCCGCCTGGACGGCCATATCCGCGAGGCGGTGTGCCAGCTGCTCGTGCAGATGTCCGAGCAGCGCTCCTCGTGCCCGCCGGTATCGGTGAACGTGTCGAGGCTAGAGTTCTACGACCCGCGGTTCTGCCAGAACCTCATCGACCTGGTGAGCCGCTACAACGTGCCCCCATCGCTTCTGCGCCTGGAGATCACCGAGAGCGCTTACGCCGACAACCTGCCCCAGCTTTTGGAGGCCGTGGCGCAGCTGCAGAGCCACGGCTTCACGGTGCTCATGGACGATTTCGGCGCCGGGTACTCGTCGCTTAGCATGCTGCGCGACGTGCCGGTGGACATGATCAAGCTGGACATGCGCTTCCTCGGAGACGGCGGCGCGGGCGCGCAGGAGCGCGAGAAGGGCATCTTGAAGGCCATCGTTCCCATGGCGAAGTCGCTGGGGCTGCCCATCATCGCCGAGGGTGTGGAGACGGCCGACCAGGCGGCGTTTTTGAAGAGCATAGGATGCGACTACGTGCAGGGCTTCCTGTACGCACGCCCCATGCCGCGCGACGAGTACGTGGCGCTGGTGGCCGCAGCCGCGGCCGCGACGCCTGGCGAGAGGGGCTGAGGGCATGGACGAGGCGCGCGGGAAGCTGGCGGCGCTCGGCATAGAGATGGATGCCACGATGAAGCGCTTCTGCGGCGACACGGACCTGCTGGTGGAGATGCTGCGCGAGTTCGCCGCGGAAGACTTGCTGGAGCGGCTTCCCGCGGCCATCGCCGAGTCCGACGGCGCCGCCATCGAGCGCGCGGCCCACGCCGTGAAGGGCACGTCGGCGAACCTTGGGCTTCACGGAGCTGAGTGCGCGCTGCGACAAGGTGGTCCAGGCGGCGCGTGCGGGCGAGCTCGACGGCATCGAGGGGTTGGGCGCGGAGGCGCTGGCGTGCTACCGGGACGTTCGCGCGGGCATCGCCGCTCTCTGATATGATGGAGTCTTCCGTTCGGCTGTTCGATAGAGGGTAGGTTTCTCCATGTCCGAATCTGCAGAGCCCGTGTTCTTCGATACGCTGTTCCACCGCAAGCGCAAGCACGGCAAGTGGGACACCGTCGACGCGCCCCAGCTGGAGGGGCTGGTGGCCGACACGCACGCCCACCTGCAGCTGCTTAACGACCCGGCGCTCGCCCTGGCGCGCTGCGCCGCGCACGGCGTGGGATTCCTCTGCACCATAACCGACGTGTACGAGGACGGCCCCGTCACCTACGACCGGCTCGATGCCTGGAGGCACGAGGCGGCGGTGGACGTTGCCCGGCTCGTCCACCGCTGTTGAGGCGACCCCTGCCCGCGCGTGCCGCGGGTGCGCATCGCAACCGGCTGCCATCCCCACAACGCGAAGCACTACGACGACGCGCTGGAGGCCGCGCTGCGCGAGCGGCTGGCCGATCCGCGCACGTCGGCCGTGGGGGAGATCGGCCTGGACTTCCACTACGACTTCTCGCCCCGCGACGACCAGCGCTCGGCGTTCCGGCGCCAGCTGCGCGTGGCGAGGGAGTGCGGCCTGCCGGTGATCCTGCACGTGCGCGAGGCGCACGACGAGGCGCTGGCCATCATGCGCGACGAGGGCTTCCCTGAGGCGGGAACGCTGCTGCACTGCTTCAACCTGGATTGGAACGTGCTGGAACCGTGGGTGGAGGCCGGCTGCTACGTGGCGTTCGGCGGGCCGCTCACGTTCAAGAAGAGCGACGACGTCCGCGAGGCCGCGGCCCGCGTGCCGGCGGATCGCCTGCTCACCGAGACGGATGCGCCTTACATGACGCCCGAGCCCCTGCGCGGCACCGCCTGCGGGCCCGAGCACGTCATCTTCACGGCCGAGCGCCTGGCCGAGGTGCGCGGGTGCGCGCCCGGCGATGAGCGCGCGGCGCTGCTGCGCCAGCTTCTGCAGAACGCCCGCACCCTGCTCGACCGCGAGCCGACGGCATGGCAGGAGCGGGCCGCCCGTGCGTTCTATGCCGACGCCTTCGCAACGCTAGACGGCGCGGCCCCGGCTGCAGCCCACGGACAATAAGGAGCCGCCCCTATGAACCGCCTGATCATCGTAGGATCGCCACGCACCGACGGCCGCAGCGCGCACTTGGCCGACTTGCTGTTCGAGTCGTGCATCGACGAGTGCCCCGACGACGAGCTGGCGCTTGCGCCGGTGTCGACGCTCGCCATCGAGCCCTGCCAGGGGTGCGATGCGTGCAAGGCGCTTGCCGCATGCGCGGCAAGCGGCGGGGCGTCCGACGGCGAAACGGCCGAGGAGGCGTGCCGTCGCTGCGTCATCGACGACGACATGGCGGAGGTGTACGAGCTGATCGATGCCGCCGACGAGCTGGTGGTGGTGTCGCCCGTGTACTTCGCCGGCGCCCCCGCCCAGCTGAAGGCGCTGCTCGACCGGCTGCAGCCCTACTTCTGGACCGATGCGCGCCATGGGAGAAAGCGCCCGGCCACGCTGCATGTGGTGGGCGAGGGCGGCGATCCGCACGGTTTCGAGCCGCTGGTGGGCGTGGTGCGCTCGTCGCTGTCATGCGCCGGCTTCGCCCTCGAGCGCGTGCTTGACTGGGTGGGCCGGATAGACGAAGACGGCGAGATCACGGCCGAGGCCGTCGAGCATGCGCTCGCGCCCCTCCCGGGGCAGCGCGCTTCGAGCGATGGCGGGGCGCCGGTGCCCGACGATGCTGCCAAGGAGGCCGCGTCCGGATCCGTGCCGGCGTCCGCATCCGGGCGCAACGCTTCGTCCGCCGCCCCGTCCCGTCCCGCGCTGCGTCTCTCGCCGGAGGGCGGGCCCGTCCAGGGGGGCGGCAAGGCGCCCGCGAACGGCGGTGCCCACGGCAAGCAGCGCGCGTCGGGCACGGGAGCGCAAGGGCCGAGGAAGCCCCGGCAGGGGTCCGGCCAGCAGGGGAACCGCCCTTCGCAGGGGTCCGGCAAGCAGGGCGGCAAGCGCGGAGGCGGGCAGGGCGGCCGTCCGAAGCAGGGTGGCAAGCGCCGTGGGTAAGCTATCGCCGCTCGCAAGCGCTTCCGCCACACGCGCCGTGCTGGAGGCCCATGGGCTGACCGCGAAGTACTCGCTCGGCCAGAACTTCCTCGTGAACGATGCCATCCTGCAGAAGATCGTCGCGCTGGCCGAGGTCGCGCCCGATGATGCGGTTCTGGAGGTGGGACCTGGCATCGGCACGCTCACCATGGCGCTTTTGCAGCATGCGGGGCGCGTAGTGTCCGTGGAGCGCGACGCCGACCTGCCCGCCGTGCTCGCCGAGACGCTTGCGCCGTGGGCCGACCGCTTCGCCCTCGTGCAGAAGGACGCCCTCGACCTTGCCACCGCCGACCTGAGCGATGCGCTTGCACGGCTCGGGGCACCCGAAACCGCCCCCGGCAAGCTCGTGGCGAACCTGCCCTACGCGGTGGCCGCCACCGTCGTGCTGGACTACTTCGAGCAGTTCCCCTCGCTGGAAAGCGCCACCGTCATGGTGCAGAAAGAGGTGGCCGATCGCATGGCCGCGGTGCCCGGCACGAAGAACTACGGCGCCTACACCGTGAAGCTGCGCCTGTACGCCGAGCCGGCCGGCCGATTCGGCGTGGGCCCTGGCAACTTCTTCCCGCCGCCGCGCGTGGAGAGCGCCGTGCTGCGCCTGAACCGCCGTCCGCTGTGCGGTGCCGGCGGGGAGCCGCTCGCCGCATCCACGCTCAAGGCCGCCGCCACCATGGCCGACGCCGCCTTCGCGAACCGCCGCAAGACCCTCTCGAACTCCTGCAAGACCTACTTCGGCTCCCGCGGGGCGAAGGGCGCGCGCATCGCCGCCGCCCTCCCGCAGCTCTTCGAGCAGGCTGCCGTCGACCCGAGAATCCGGGGCGAGGCGCTGGCCCTGGAGGATTTCGTCCGCTTGGGAGCGGGGTTGGAGAAGCTGGAGGCATCAGGCGCGCCCGATGGCGCCGAAGAAGGGGCGTAGCCTATTCAACCGGAAACGGGGCCTGAATGGCCGGCCGTCAACTTATGGTTTGCGAAAAGTAACATATCCGTGCAGATTCTGTAGAGTATTGACCAAGGTGGTATAATCTCGCTTTGTGATTTCTGCATAACGGCACACGCGAGAAAGAGTGAGCATGGATTTAGCTAAACAGGCCAAAATCGTCGACTCCATCCATGATACGTTACATGACTTCGTCGGTCAACGCCTGAAAGTGCGCGCCAATATGGGTCGCTCGAAGATCGTCGAGAGCGAAGGCGTGCTCATGCAGGTGCACCCCCAGCTGTTCATCCTGGAAGTCGACCGCAAGCGCGGGCGCACGGCGCGCCAGTCCTACCAGTACGTGGACGTCCTCACCGGCATGGTGGAGCTCTCCCAGAACGGCGAGCCGCTGTTCGAGCCCTTCGTTCCGGAGAACCCGCTGGCCGACACCCCTGCGGCTGTCGACGAGCGCGAAGAGGAGACGGTGCTCTCCTAGCGCTCCTCTCGCGAAAGGCGCCGCAAGCCGCTTCCCCGACGGGCACCGCATCGCGCGGTGCCCGTCTTGCGCTCGGCGCCTGCTGAACTACGCTGAATGCACCTTTCCCGCCGCGTCTACGAAGTGCGCCTCCAAGATGGCCGGATGCGACTGCGCGAATGCCCGCCCGCGCTCGATGCCCAGGGCCAGCAGCGTGGTGGAGTACCCCTCGGCGTCCAGCGAGCGGCGCGCGATCACGGTGGCTCCCGCAGCATCCGTTTCCACTGGCAGGCCGGTTTCGGGGCAGAGGATATGATGGTAGAAGGCGCCGTCGCGCTCGAAGCGGCGTTCGTACACGCCGCTCGTGACGGCGGAGGCGTCGCGCACTGCCACGGCCCCCACCACGCCCCCCTTGTCGCGCGGATCCTGCAGCCCAATGCGCCACGGCACGCTGCCCGGCTTCTCGCCATGCGCCACCACGTTGCCGCCCAGGTTCACGATGAAGGCCTCCAACCCGTGCTCGGCCAGCAGGTCGGCCACGGCGTCGGCTATCCAGCCTTTCGCGATGCCCCCCACGTCCACTGCAGCCAGCGGGTCTTCCAGCTGCGCGAACGCCTGCCTGCCTGCTGTGGTGCCCGTTTGGGGGGCCGCGCTTTCTGCGGCCGCGGCCGTCGGCTCGTCCCATACGCGCAGCGTGCGCCAGTCGACGTGCGCGAGCGCCTCGCGAATGCGCTCGCGCTCGGGAACCGTTCCTTCGTGGAAGTTCCAGAGCCGCACGACGGCACCCATGGTGATGTCGAACCGTCCCTCGCTGTCCGCACAATAGCCTTGGGCTGCGCGCAGCAGCGCGGCCGTGTCGGTCGCGATGGGCACGGGGCGCCCCTTCGCAGCGTTCAGCCGGGCGATATCGGAGTGCGGGAGCGTGCGCGAGAGGCGTCGTTCGAACGAGCGGCACGTGGCGCGTGCGGCAGCATATGCCGCACGGCACTGCCCAGGATCGCCGAACGCTTGCAGGGTGACGACGGTGTTGAACGCATAGAACAGCTCCGTTGTCATTCCGCGCTCGTCGGGGCCCGACGTTTGAACGAATTCCTCCAGAGGGATGGGGTCGTGTGCTCTCTCGAAGTCCATGCTCCCAGTATAGGCCAAAGCCGCACTACCGGAAGGCTGGATCGACGTGGAGCGCAACGTTGAGGCAGATAGGCACGAGGTGCGGCCGAGAGGGCGTGAAGGGGCCGTCGCGTTTTCCGCGCCGTTTCCTTCCGCTGCGGTACCGGCCTACTCGTCGTGCGGCGTGCGCTCCGATTCTGCGATGCTCTGGCGGGTGGCGGCGGCGCATTCGGCTATCCGGCGCAGCACCTCGTCGCGCATGGCGGCCACTTCTTCGGGGGTGTCCGCTGTGGAGAACAGCGCTTTTGCAGCTTCGCCGAAGGCGGTCAAGTCGACGGCGCCAATCTCAGGATTCGTCTGAACGGGCATGATGGTGGCTTCTCTTTCCATAACGTGGTTGGACACAAGGGCTGGCAGGCTTGCGGGCCGAGGACCCGGCCGAGGGGGGGGGGGGGGGGGGTTCTTTGCATGATCTCATCGTGATCGCCCCTTTCCGATGCGGGAGGCCGAACGCGCCGTCGCGGTGCGGTAGCGGGTCGCCTCGATAGCGTTGCTGGGGTAATGTATCATACTATATTAATCATTAAACGATAAATAGCGAACGGAAGCCGAGTTGTAGCGAACGGCATTGCGCGGCTCGATTCCGCCTCGATTCTCCTTTGCGCAACTGCGCTTTTCGGCGGAACCAATCGACAAGCCATAATCGAACCTATAGAATAACGGTTGACGACGGGTGCGTATCTGCCGCTTGCCCTTTGAGAGACGGCGAGCGGATGGGGTGGCGCGAGGAGGCTTCATGAGGTTCAGTGACCAGGTGGTCGCGTTCGATTTCGCTGGCATTCCCATGGTCGGCAACATGAACACGGGGTATGCGATCGGCCTGACCGCCGAAGGGGCCGCTGTATGCGAGCGCCTGCTGCGGGAAGAGGTTGCGGAACCCGAGGTCGCCGCCGTCGATGCGGCGTTGCTCGAACACCTGGTTCGCGGCGGTTTCTTCAGCGACGAGAAGCCCGCCGACGCCGTGGTGTCCGCCTACCTGCACGTCACGCAGCGTTGCAACCTGTCCTGCGTGGGCTGCTACTCGTTCGACGACCAGCGCAACTGCCTGCCAGACGCCCCGCTGGAAGCCATCGAGCGCGCCCTCGACGAGCTGGCGGCCGCCGGTCTTGCCACGCTCATCATCTCGGGTGGCGAGCCGTTCCTGCGCGACGACCTGCCCGACATCGTGGCCTACGCGAAGCGTACCTGCGGCATCAAGTCCGTCACCGTGCTCTCGAACGGCACCTGCCTTGCCGAGGGGTCTCTGGCCGCGCTCGCGCCGAACGTCGACTGCGTCTCCATCTCGTTTGACGGCTGCTCGGCATCCGCCCCCGCCTATATCCGGGAAGAGCAGCGTTTCGACGAGCTGGTGGCCGCGGTCAAGGCCGTTCAGGCCGCCGGCATCCAGGCGCACATCATTCCCACGGTGCACAAGCGCAACATCGACGATTTGGCCGATTACGTCCGCCTGTCGAAAGACCTGGGCGCCACCTTGAACTTCAGCCTGCTCACGTGCGCGCCCGATGACGAGCTGGCCGCCCTGCTGCCGGATGAGGAGGCCCTGCGGAAGCTGGGCGCGAGCATCCTCACGCTGGACGGCGGCAAGCCGCTCGCCCTCATGGACGCCCCCGTGGGCCTGAACCTCACGGTGAAGAGGAACTGCGGCGCCGGCTATCGCGGCGTGAGCATCGCCGCCGACGGCACCGTCTATCCGTGCCATATGCTCCACCGCCCCGAGCTGGCGATGGGCAACGTCTTCGTCGGCACGCTTGCGGAGGCGCTGGAGAGCGAGGTTTCCGCACGGTGCCGCGCCCTGGATGCCGCCGACTTCGAGGGCTGCGCCACGTGCCGTTACGAGCGAATCTGCGGGGGAGGCTGCCGAGCCCGCTCGCTGTTCGCATCGGGCAGTCTGGAGTCGCCCGACTCCTACTGCGCGATGACCCTAGAGTTCTACGACCGTTTAGGAGCGGCCATGAAAGCCGCAATAGAAAACAAGAAAGGAGGTGCGTAATATGCTGTTTTACAGTGAGGCCGATCCGCGTGCCACTTGTCCTTATGTTGGATGGGGAGGAATATGCTTTGCGCCTGGGTTTTAAAGGTCGGTATAGTTTAACGAAAACAAGATGACCTCTTAAGGGGTCATCTTGTTTAATATAATTATGACCGTTCCGTTTTCAGAGTCTAACTATTTGTTTGTCAGAATCGGAGGGGTCATATGCTTGAAGCCGATCTTGTTGAAGCGGAAGCGTCAATGAAAAAAATCAGAAAGGTTTGTCGTTTTATCGCCTTAGGTCTGCGGGTCATTCTGTTCGTGTATGCGGTCTATTGGACCGTCGCTTTGTTCAATATGGTTACATCATTCGTTAGCATCGATGGTGGAAGCCAAAATATTATCAGTGTTGTATTGCATCTGTTACATGGGCTTACTATAGCCTCACTCCTCTTGCTCTTTTCATCGATATTTGCCGACACGAAACGAGGTCGCTCACCATTTGCTATGTCGCAGGTTAAAAGATTAAGAATAATTGCTGGTTTGTTACTTCTCTATTCAATTGTGGATTTTGGGGTAACGCTTAATACAATTTCTTTTCAGAGCGGCTCATTAAGTTCTGGTTATGTGTCAACAAATAGCAATGTGATTATCCCTATTAACTTAGCTCCCATCTTTGGAGCTGCAGTTACATTCGCCTTTTCGTTCGTATTTAAATACGGCATCCTTCTTCAAGAATTTACTGACGAAACGCTTTAGGTTGCCGCAATGGCTATCATCCTTGAGCTTGACAGAATCATGGCTGATCGCAAGATGTCGCTCAACGACCTTGCGGATAAAGTCGGCATCACCAACGTGAACATGTCGCGCATAAAAACCGGCAAGATCAAGGCCATTCGCTTCTCCACGCTCAACGCCATCTGCAAAGTCCTCGAATGCGAACCAGGCGACATCCTGAAATACCTCGACGACGATGACGATCTCGATCCCTCCGAAGAGGGCGAGGGTATCTAGCGCCTGCCAACAACCCGAACGTTCTATGAACATTTCAAATCCCCATTTGACAAATGCCCCCAATACCGGCAAAATAAGTCCTCGCGCGAGAGCGCAGCACCCGTGGGGATGTAGCTCAGCTGGGAGAGCATCACGTTCGCAACGTGGGGGTCGTGGGTTCGAATCCCATCATCTCCACCACGGAAACCAAGGCAGGCTGGGTAACCGGTCTGCCTTTTTGGTGTTGTCGGACGATTGCCGGTGTCGCTGAGCGACGGTCTCTGTGGTACTCTATTTCCCAATATTAAAACGAAATCAATTTTGGGAAATGAGAATCAACGATGAAGCTTATCGAGAGGAAGAGCTATCTGCAGAAGCTGATAGACGTCGAGGGAACCCCCGACATCAAGGTGGTTACCGGCGTTCGCCGCAGCGGCAAATCCAAGCTGCTCGAAGCTTTCAAGCACCACGTCGTGAGCTCGGATCCCGACGCGAACATCATTCACGTCAACTTCAACCTGACCGAATTCGAGGGCCTCATGGAGTACCATGCCCTGGACGAGTTCGTGCGAGCCGCCTACGTTCCCGGTGCGAGCAACTATGTCATCATAGACGAGGTTCAGATGTGCGAGGGATTCGAGAGGGCCATCAACAGCTTCCACGCATCGGAGAACTTCGACATCTACATCACCGGCTCGAACGCCTTTCTGCTCAGCAGCGACCTCGCCACGCTGTTCACGGGCCGCACATTCGAGATCGAGGTGTTCCCGTTCTCGTTTGCCGAGTACCTCGCCTACTTCGGGGAAGAGGAGGGCATCGACGGCGCCTTCGACCGCTACGTGCACACAGGGGGCATGTCGGGCTCCTACCCCTACAAGAACGAAGCCGACCGCTCCGCCTACGTGAAGGATGTGTTCGAGACCCTCATCATGCGCGATATTCGCCAGAAGTACGACGTGCGCAATCCCGATCTGCTCAACCGCCTGTCCGAATTTCTGATGGACAACGTCTCAAACGTGACTTCGGCGAGGAGCGTGGCGTCGTCGCTGGAGGGCGACACCGAGGCGAACCACAAGACCGTCGGCTCGTACATCGAATACCTTTGCAACGCCTACGCGTTCTACAAAGTTCGCAGATACGACATCCGAGGGAAGAAGTACCTGTCCTCGGGCGATAAATACTATCTGAGCGACCACTCCTTCCGGTTAGCGAAGCTTGGCACGCGCAACATGGACTGGGGCCGGGTTTACGAGAACATGGTCGCCATCGAGCTTCTGAGGCGAGGCTACGAGCTCTATGTCGGCAAGCTGTATCAAAAAGAGGTGGACTTCGTCGCCATGCGTGGGAGCGAGAAGATGTACGTTCAAGTGAGCGACGACATCTCGGCCTTTGCGACGTTCGAGCGGGAAGTCGATCCCCTGCTGAGGATACGCGACGGATACCCGAAGTTTCTCATCGCCCGCACAAGGCATGAAACCTACGATCACGAGGGTATCATGATCCATGACCTTGCCAGGTGGCTGTCTGCCGAATAGCGGCGATGGCCGCTTTGCGAAATGCCCCCGTGTTGCGCATCTTGGTACAGGCTCTCGTCAACGAACGAGCGGTCGGTGCCTAACTGCTCGAACTGGATAACGTCATACGGTCAGCAAAACGCGTAACCATAGGCTTGGTGATGCGTAGTACCGGAGTTTCCTATGCAGGAAGCTGCTACATGAATGAATTCTTTTGCCAAAAAGGAGTTTCCCCACGTCATCTCATTCAAGCGAAGGGCACATCACCATTTTAGTTACTAAAATAATTGTGCCGGTATACGTACCTTCTGATAGAGTGTCACCTTCGCAACGTGGGGGTCGTGGGTTCGAATCCCAGCATCTCCACCACGGAAACTCGATCGGCCCAGAAGTTGCTTCCGGGCCGATTTCTGTATACGAACTGGTATTCCACGCTTGATCGGGCCCCTGTCCTCACTTGTCCTTGTAAAACTTGTTCAGGTTGATCGTCTCGCCTTGGAACTTGATCATCGTCCAAATCGCATAGGACTGCACGACCAAGATGATCCCGACGGTTGCGGAGACGAAAGACAAGAGGGCCTCCATGCTTGGGTTGGGGGAGTTGGCGGCGAATGCGGCAGCGTATCCAAGGATCAGGATGACGGCGCTCGCCTTCTTGCTTGCTATCTCGGATGCCTTGATGCGCACCAGCTCGGTGGGCACCGAGTCTTCGGAAACCTCCCTCAAGAGCACCGGGGTTCCGAGCGTTCTGCGAAGCTGTTTTTCCTCGGACTCGCCGAAAACCTCGAGCACGAGGACCAGCGCTCCCGCGCATTGGGCGGCTATGGCGAAGATGTGCACCACGTTCTCGGCGTTGCCCAGCTGAGAATACGAGTACCAGATGCTAAGCAGCAGCACGACAACCGCCACCAGGCTGAAGATGGTGCAAACGACCTTCTCGTTAAACGAGGTCGAGAACAACTTCGCCCGAAGCGACCCAAGTTTCGTGATGTCATCTTCCTGCATCTGCTCTCCTTATCTAGGGGGCCGGCGGTTTCGCTTCGCAAGTTGCGCTGCAAGAATGCAAGCGCGCCTTCCGGAACCATTCGCCTCCGCCTCGGCATTATAGCCTGACCCCCGATGCGGCTCGGACGGCGAGCCGCCGTTGCATACGATGCCCGCCGACAAAGCCGCGGGCATCCATACGGAAGCAGCATATGCGCACCAATGAGAGGTTTTGCCGACGTGGCTCCCGCTCCGTCGATCCGCCGCCCCTCGATGGCCCTCTTCGGAGGCATTGCATCCATGACCTGCAAAGAGCCCGGGCGGGTTTTTCCCTATCCCGTTCGTGGGAATTCCCGACGGGGGAATTTCGGCTCATCATTCCCCGTTTGAAAAGTGTATATTTCGTGAAGGAGAGATCTATTGAAGGTCGAAGGGAGGAGATGCTTGATGAAAGCCATCTTTGCGAGCAAGAAGACGAGATTAGGGCTTTCCCTCACCTGCATCTGCGTTCTGGTCATGGGGTTGGCGGCGTGCGCGCCCCAGCAGCCAAGCGAAGATGCGAACAAGGGAGCAGAATCCGTGGTGGACTTCAAAATCCCCGCGGCGAACGAGAACGGCATCATCACCGCTGATGCGTGGCAGGAAGTGTACCCCGACGAGTACGCCACGTACAAGCAGAACGAAGAGAACAAGGATCCGGGCGATTACACGCAAATCTATCCGCAGATCCAGACCATTTGGGCCGGCTCGGCCTTCTCGAAGTTCTACGCCGAGCCGAACGGGCATGTCTATTCGCTGACCGACATCAACGAGACGGGGCGCAACCCCAAGACGGCGAACTGCCTGACGTGCAAGTCGTCCGAGTTCATCCTGAAGCAGAATGCCGACCCCACGCTGAACACGTCGGACATTCAGGCGATGAAGGCTCAGGTCTCCGAGCCCATCAGCTGCTACGACTGCCATGAGAACAGCCCGGCCGAAGGCGCCAAGGCCATCCGCCAGTTCTTCGTGAACGCGGTGGGCGACGACGCGAGCAAGGTGCCCGAGGGCGCCATGTCCTGCGGCCAGTGCCACAACGAGTACCTGTTCCCGAACGAGAACAAGTCGGCCGAGAACCCGTGGAAGGGCCTCGCCGAGGCCACGCCGGAGAAGGTGCTGGCGTACGAGAACTCCATCAACTACGTCGACCACACGAACCCGACGAACGGCACGAAGCAGCTCAAGGTGCAGCACCCCGAGTTCGAGACGATGTACGGCGGCGACATGGCCCCCATGGCCAAGCAGGGCTACAGCTGCTCCGACTGCCACATGGGCACGACGAAGAACGCTGACGGCAAGGAGTTCGACAACCACAACTGGTCGAGCCCGCTTGACAACGAGGAGCTCATCGCCAACGACTGCTCGCAGTGCCACGCCGACATCAAGGCCGAGGTCGCCGCGAAGCAGAAGGTTGCCATCGACCGCGTCAACAGCATCGGCAACAAGCTGGTCACGCTGAACAACAAGCTCTCCGAGATCGTTGCGAACGGCTCGATGGGCGAGGATCAGCTGAACAAGCTCCGCGACCTCAACCGCACGGCTCAGTTCTACTGGGATTGGGTCATGGTAGAGAACAGCGATGGCGCTCACAACTCCGCGCTTGCCCAGGACACGCTCAACAAGTCCGAGGCAGCGGTGGATCAAGCTCTGGCACAGATCTAAACGAAACGCGACCGGTCTCTCCGCCGCGCTGGGGAAGGGAAGGCGCCTGCTTTCCCTTCCCGGCGTATTGCACCAAAACTCGGCCGCAACGGGCGTGCCTCACACGAAATTGGGGGCAAAACGGGCTAATTCCCCCCAAATGGGTGATAGGCGCAACGTCGGCCGAGGGCTAGTATGCATGAGGTAACGTGCTCGTGCCGAGGGTCGGGCGGGAAACCCGCGAACCAACCGGACGCACGGGCAATCGAGGATGCAAGAAAGGGGGTTATGGAGATGAGCGAAGAGGAAACCAAAGTGGAAGCCGCCACCGAGGCAGCCGCGACCGAGGACTCCACGACCGATGTGGAAACCACGGACGAAGCCGTGAAGGCGGAAGGCGCCGAAGCCGGCGAGGCCGCTCCCAAGAAGAAGGGGAAGAAGTGGCCGATCGTCGTCGGCGTCGTGGCGGTTGTTCTGATTGCAGCCGGTGCCGGCTTCTGGGTTTGGCATGAGCAGCCGAGCTTCTGCAACGCTATTTGCCACACGCCGATGGATCCGTATCTGCCGACGTACGAGGCGGAGCCGGGCCAGGCGGCCGTGGACAAGTGGGGCAACGACGTTGAGGACGCCAGCAGCATGATGGCTGCGGCGCACCGCGTCTCGAAGGATCAGGGCGGCGCCGAGGCCACGTGCATGAGCTGCCACGTTCCGACGATCGGCGAGCAGGTGGCCGAGGGCATGGCATGGATCACGGGCAACTACTACTACCCGCTCGAGGAGCGTGACGTCGACCAGCTGGTCGAGGCACGCGGACTGGAGAGCGGCGACGAGTTCTGCCTGAACGAGTCCTGCCACAATCTCACGCGCGAAGACCTGAAGCAGGCGACGTCCGAGCTGGGGCAGTACAACCCGCACCAGCCGCAGCATGGCGAGCAGGAGTGCAGCAGCTGCCACAAGGCACACCGCGCGTCGGTGAACGCCTGCACGCAGTGCCACAGCGAGTCCTACGTGCCGGAAGGCTGGCTGACGTACCAGCAGGCCAACAAGCTTAACGCAGCGTAAGGTTCGCCAGCACAAAGAGGCGTCTTCGGACGCAACCGCATAACGAAGAGGGAGCCCGCCTCAAGCGTCTTGCTTGGACGGGCTCCCTCTTCAAAGGCTCGATGAACGGAAACGGCGGGCGGAGCCCCGTGGCCGGCGGGGGTTTGCACCGCGCCGAGCGGGGAAATCCCGTGGCAACATGGTGAATCTTTGAATTCACCGTGCTTCCGTTCCTCGGAACTTTGGGGTACGTGACAATTGGGCGTAAGACTCTTGAGGAGGAGGCGAGCGTGAACACGAAAACGAAGCGGCGGCTCGTGGTGGTCACCGGTATCATCGTCATCGTGCTGGTCGTTGTCTTGGCCGTCGTCGGGGGCAGCTCGTCGGCGAAGTCCGTGACGATAGCCGATATGGCGAACGGGCAGTACGCCGACCAGAAGGTCCAGGTGTCGGGCAACGTGGTGGAGAACTCCTTCTCCACGGAGGACAATGTGCTCACGTTCGATATGTACGACCCGTCGGGCGATCAGACGCAGTACCTGCGCGTCAAGTACGAGGGAGGCGTGGCAGCCACCTTCGGCAACGACGTCACGGCCATCTGCACGGGCAAGGTGGGCGCAGACGGCGTGCTGCATGCGACCGAGCTCGTGACGAAGTGCCCGTCGAAGTACGAGAATTCCAGCAACGCGCTCGGCGTGGCGCAGCTTGCGGAATACGGCGACAGCGTTCTGGACAAGCCGGTGAAGGTGACCGGCACGGTGAAGGACGGCACGCTTGCCGCGGCAGGGCAGGGCGACCGCTTCGTCCTCGTGGACGCGGAGGGCGCGCCCGAGCTGTCCGTGCTGTTCGACGACGCGCTGTCCGACGAGGTGAGGGACGGCTCCACGCTCGTGCTCACCGGCTCGCTCAACGAAGACGGGAAGTTCCATGCCACCGAGGTCTCGCTCGCGGAATAGCATGCGCGGCCCGGCCATCTCATAAGCTTGGCGGCCGCGCACGCGGCCGCAACGAAGGGATACCTACATGTCAATATTCGGTCTGATTGGACTGCTCATCTCGTTTGCGGCCGTCATCGTGTCGATCGTCTGCCTTGTGGCGGGCGCGATTGCGGGGCGCAAGCGTGCGAGCGGCGTGGCGGAGACGCTCACCTGGGGCGGCCATGTGGCGGCCCTCGTGTCCGCCGTGGGGCTCACGGCGTGCTGCGGCATCCTCGTGTACTGCTTCATGACGGGCGACACGTCCATCGAGTACGTGGTGCGCTACCACAGCAACGCGGCGGGCGCCGATGCGTGGCTCTACCAGCTGGCGGGCCTGTGGGCCGGCCGCGAGGGCTCGCTTCTGTTCTGGGCCTGGCTCATCTCGCTGTTCAACTCCGTGGTGGCCGTGCGCAACCTGAAGCGGCAGGAGAAGCTCGATTCCATGGCGCTGCTCGTGGCGCAGATCGTGCTGGCGGCGTTCGTGGGCGTCACGTTGTTCTCCGAGAGCAACATGCCGTTCACGGCCCTGGCCGCCCAGTACCTCGACGCATCGGGCAACCTGCGCGGCGAGGCGGCGCTCTGGGGCATGAACACGCTCTTGGAGCACTGGGCCATGGCCATCCACCCGCCCACGCTGTTCGTGGGCTACGCCGGCCTCACCATCCCGTTCGCCTACGCCATCGCGGCCATCATCGTGAACGATTCCTCGAAGGCGTGGGTCGTGCGCTCGCAGCGCTACGCGCTGTTCTCGTGGCTGTTCCTGGGCATCGGCATCGGCTTGGGCGCCGTGTGGGCCTACGTGGTGCTCGGCTGGGGCGGCTACTGGGGCTGGGACCCCGTCGAGAACGCGAGCCTGCTGTCATGGCTCGTGGGCGTGGCGCTCATCCACAGCTTCACCGTGTACCGCCAGCGCGGCGCGTTCAAGCGCTGGTCGGTCATGTGCGCGTGCCTCACGTTCGCGTTCGTCATCGTGGGCACGTTCATCTCGCGCTCGGGCCTCGTGCAGTCCGTGCACGCGTTCGAGGGCGACAACGTGTCGCTCGTGCTGTTCGGCGGCCTGATCGCCGCGTCGGTGCTGGCCGGCATCGTGGGCCTCATCGTGCGTTGGAAGTCGTTCGGGCCTGCCAAGGCGGGCGGCGACGACATCTCCAGCATGATGTCGAAGGATGCGGCCTACTACTTCAACAACCTCATCATGATCGTGTTCACCCTCATGCTCACGTTCATGACCATCGCGCCGGCGCTGCCGTTCAACCTGAAGTTCTCCACGGGAACCTACGACGCCATCGCGCGTCCCCTGGGCATCCTGTACCTCATCGTGCTCACGGCGTGCCCGCTGCTGTCGTGGGGCAAGACCGAGGGGAAGCAGTTCTGGAAGCGCGCCCGCATCCCCGGCGCCTGCGCGCTCGTGCTGTTCACGGTGCTCATGTTCTACTACGCTACGTACCTGCTGCCCAGCTACCAGGCGAACGTGGCGTACTACCAGGAGCTGGCGGCGCAGGGCAGCGTCTCGGCCTCCGAGATGCTCTCCACGCTGGGGCCGGCCTGGTACTACAACGGCCTGACGGTCGTGGGCCTGCTCGTGGCCAGCCTGCTGCTGTTCAACTCGCTGTTCATGCTGGGCCGCGGTATCCGCGCCTACCGCGAGAAGCACGGCGGCAACGTGTTCGGCGCCGCGTTCGGCATGCTGGCGAACCGCGCCGCCTCGTTCGGGGGCTTCGTGTCGCACCTGGCCATGGCCGTGATCCTGGTGGGCCTGATCGGCTCGTCCATGTTCGTGACCGAGCGCGTGGGCTACGTGGGCTACGACGAGGCCACCGATTCGACCACCGAGGACTTCACCATCCAGGACTTCACGCTGAAGTACACGTCGAACACCATCGAGGAGATGGCGAACGGCGATGATATCCTGTATACCGTGAACTACGACGTGTTCAAGGACGGCGAGTTCGTGGGCTCCGTGTCGCCGGCCGTGCAGCTGGTGCAGTCCACCCAGCAGCAGAAGCTGGTGGCGGGCGTGATCTCGTTTCCCACGGAGGACCTGTTCGTGGTCTACAAGGGCGTGAACACCAACGGCGACTTCTCCATGGACGTGCGCGTGAACCCGCTCATCACGCCCGTGTGGGTGGGCTTCGGCCTGCTGATGCTGGGCGTGCTGATAGCCACCGCCGGCCGCCGCGGCGCGAAGCGCGGCAAGCAGGCGGAGGAGGTTTCCGACGATCTGCCGCGCGAGGATTCGGCGGCGAAAGTCGACGAGAAGAAGAGAGAAGAGGCGTAACGCGCCATGGAAGCTGTGGCTGAGCCTGCGATCGAAACCAAGAAGCTCTCGAAGGTGTTCGGCAATCGCAAGGCCGTCGACAACGTGACCATCGAGGTGCCGCAAGGGGCGTTCCTGTCCATCTTCGGCCCGAACGGGGCGGGGAAGACCACGCTTCTGCGCGTGCTGTCCACGCTGTCGCGCGCCACGTCCGGCAAAGCCACGCTCATGGGCGTGGACCTGAAGGAGGAGCCCGACCGCGCGCGCGACCATATCGGGCTCATCTCGCACAACTCGATGCTCTACCCGGACCTCACGGCCGAGCAGAACCTCATGATCTACGCGCGCCTCTACGGGGTGGTCGACCCCGAGGCGCGCGTCATGGAGCTGTTGGAGGCGGTGGAGCTGAAGCACCGCCGCCTCGACGTGGTGCGCACGTTCTCGCGCGGCATGACGCAGCGCCTCTCCATCGCCCGCGCGCTCATCCACGACCCGGACGTCGTGTTTCTGGACGAGCCGTACTCGGGCCTCGACCCGCATGCGGTGGAGATATTCGACGAGCTCATCGAGCGGCAGCGCGAGGGCCGCACGTTCGTCATGGTGAGCCACGACCTGCAGAAGGGCTTCGCCATGTGCACGCACGCGCTCGTGCTGGCGCGCGGCCGCGTGGTGGCGTTCGACCAGAAGGACGCGTTCGACTTCGACGAGTTCGCGGCCCTGTACCGCTCGACCGTTGGCATGGGGGTGGCTTAAGATGGCGGCCGAGAAGGGCGCGACCGTGCGCACGGCGGGCGGCGTGGCGCTCAAGAAGCCCTCCACGTTCCAGCAGTACAAGACGCTTTTGCGCAAAGACCTGGAGCAGGAGTTCCGCACGAAGGAGATGCTCACCTCCATGGGCATCTACGCGCTACTGGTGATAATCGTCTACGGCGCGGCGCTCGCGCAGACCTCGCAGACCACCGACATCCTGCAGATGTCGGGCGGCCTGCTGTGGGCGCTCATCGTGTTCACGTCGCTTCTGGGCCTCAACCGCTCGTTCGCGCACGAGAAGGAGCAGGGCTGCCTGGAGGGCATCCTGCTCGTGCCGATGGACCGCTCGGTGGTGTTCCTGGCGAAGGCGACGTCGAACCTGCTGTTCCTGCTGGTGGTGGAAGTGGTGGCCGTGCCGCTGTTCTACTTCTTCTTCCTGACCACCACCACGCCCTCGGAGAGCTTCTGGCTGCTCGTGGTGCCGCTGCTCGTGGGCACCGTGGGCGTGGCGGGCATCGGCACGCTGCTCTCCACCATCACCATCAACACGCGCGGCAAGGACGTCATGCTGGCCGTGCTGTTCATCCCGCTGATCTTCCCGCTGCTGTACGCCTGCGTGTCGGCGACGACCGCGGCCATCGTGGGCGCGGAGGGGTACGCGGACGTGATGCTGACGTCGCTGGCGCTTGCGGGCGGCTACGACGTGATCATGATCCTCGCATCGTGGGTTCTGTACGATTTCGTGATTAGCGCTTAGAGAGGAGCCGTATGACTGGGGAAACGAAAAAGGCGCCCAAGCTTCCGGAGGCGGGCCAGTGGCCCGACCGGATCGCGCCGGCGGTGCTCGTGGCGGGCATCGTGCTGTCGACGATCGGCTTTCTGCTGGCGTTTCTGTGGGCCTCGCCCGTGAACGGCGCCGCGGTGAACGGCGTCGAGATGATCGGCGGGCAGATGGTCACGAACGTGCTGCTGCTGTCGCAGAAGATCTTCTACTTCCACATGCCGGTGGCCATCACGTCGTTCGCGGCGCTCGCGTTCGCGGGCTACTACGCGGTGCGCTTCCTCATGACGAAGAACCGCCGTTTCGACACCTGCTCGAAGATCGCGATGGAGGTCGCCCTGCTGTTCGTGGCCTGCACGATGATCACGGGAGACCTGTGGACGCGCTTCGAGTGGGGCGTGTGGTGGACGTGGGATCCGCGCCTGACCACGTACCTCATCCTCATGCTCATCATCATTGCCTACTTCATCCTGCGCAACGCCATCGACGAGCCCGAGCGGCGCGCCACCTACGGTGCCGTGCTCGCCATCATCGCGCTCATCGACGTGCCCATCTGCTTCATGGTGACGCGCCTCATTCCCTCGAGCATCCACCCCGTGGTGGTGCGCGAGGGCGGCATGTCGGGCGACATGGGCATCACGCTCATGTTCTGCCTGGCCGGCATCGCCATGGTGGGTTTCGCGCTGTATCGCCTCCGCTTCCGCCAGGTGCGCCTGACCGAGCGGGTGGAGGCCCTGAAGGAGCAGTTGGAGGACTGAGGTTCCGCCGTTCTGCCGAACGGCTCGACGCTGCGAAGCGCCTCGCCGACGTTGAAACGACCTATGAGTTGAGAAGGAGATTGACCTATGAATCCGGTTCTCGTTGAGATTTACAGCACCGTTGCCCCGTCCATGCCGTTCATCATCGGCGCGTACGCGCTCATGTGGGTGGCCATCCTGGTGTACGTGCTCATCATCATGTTCGGCTTCAAGAAGGCCGAGAAGCAGATGGCCGTGCTGGAGGAGGCCCTGGCCGAGCAGCAGGGCAGGTAGCCGTCTGATGACGGCCTGTCCGCTCGTGCTACAATAGCCCAAGCGATTTTCACGAGGCGCCGCAGGATCGCGGCGCCTCTTCTGTTGTCCGAGAAGAAAGGTTTCCGTCCATGAAGGCTCTCATTCCCGCGGCCGGCCTCGGCACGCGCTTCCTGCCTGCCACGAAGGCCCAGCCCAAGGAGATGCTGCTCGTCGTCGACCGTCCGGCCATCCAGTACGTGGTGGAGGAGGGCCTGGCGTCGGCCGCCGACGAGGTGGTCATCATCAACAGCCGCGAGAAGAAGGCCATCGAGGAGCACTTCTCGCCGAACCCGGAGCTCGTGGCCACGCTGCGCGCCCGTGGCAAGGACCAGTACGCCGACCTCGTGGAGAAGGTGGGCGCCTACAACGTGAGCTACGTGTACCAGGACGAGGCGCTGGGCCTGGGGCATGCCGTGCGCTGCGCGGCCGAGAAGACCGGCGACGAGCCGTTCTACGTGCTTCTGGGCGACGTGCTGGTGCCCGACAACCAAATGCTGCCCCGCATGCAGGAGGTGTCCGACGCGCACGGCGGCGCGAGCGTCATCGCGGTCATGCCCGTGCCGGACGACCAGGTGAGCCGCTTCGGCGTCATCGCGGGCGCGGCCGTTGAGGGCGAGGACGACGTGTGGAAGGTGGATGCGCTGGTGGAGAAGCCGGCGCTCGAGGACGCGCCGTCGAACCTGGCCGTGTTCGGTCGCTACCTTTTGAGTGCCCGGGTGATGGAGCTTCTGGCCGACGTGCGGCCCGGCGTGGGCGGCGAGATTCAGCTCACCGACGCGCTCGACGCCGTGCTGCGCGAGGAGGAGATGTACGCGCTCGTCATCGACCCCGCCGACGGCTTCGACACCGGCACCGTGGAGAGCTGGCTGGAGACGAACAACATCTTGTTCCGCCGTTCTGCCGAACGGCGGAACTAGCCGACGCTGCGGCCGGCCGAGGCACCCCGCCTTCGCGCGATCCCGGAGGTTCGCGTACCAAGGTACGCTTCGCCTCCGCGATCCCGCGAATTCGGGGCACCTCGGCCGGCCTCGCTGACTTACTACGCCAACCTGGCGGTGAGCGGCGCATTTTGCATGGAGCGACAAGGGAATATGACGTTTCGCGATAAACCTGCTGTACAATAAACCAGTTTGAGCAATTCCGCCGCCTGTGTGCGGCGGATACCGATAGCGGCGTCAAGGAGCAAGGAACTGCCATTATGACGGACTTCATGAACGAATACTGCATGCACACCGCCACGTGCGGCGAGCTGCGCCGCGGCGACGTGGGCCGCGAGGTCGTGCTCACGGGCTGGGCGTGGCACAACCGCGACCACGGCGGCCTCATCTTCATCGACCTGCGCGACCGCGCGGGCTACACGCAGGTGGTCGTCGACCCCGATTGTGTGAGCGCCGACGACTTCGCGAAGGCCGAGCACCTGGGTCGCGAGTACGTGCTGAAGATCGCGGGCACGGTGCGCGAGCGCGGCGCGGAGGCCGTCAACCCGAACATGGCCACGGGCGAGATCGAGGTGCTGGCGAAGTCCGTCGAGGTTCTGAACACGAGCGTCACCCCGCCGTTCTCCATCGAAGACGGCATCGAGACGGATGAGACCACGCGCATGAAGTGGCGCTACCTCGATATCCGCCGCCCCGAGATGTACCAGGCCCTGCACCTGCGCCACACGGTGGCCCAGGCCATGCGCGGCGCGCTCAACGAGCGCGGCTTCCTGGAGGTGGAGACGCCCATCCTGGCGAACTCCACGCCCGAGGGCGCGCGCGACTACATCGTGCCGAGCCGTCCGAACCCGGGCCGCTTCTACGCGCTGCCGCAGAGCCCGCAGCAGTTCAAGCAGATGCTCATGGTGGGCGGCATCGAGCGCTACTATCAGATCGCCCGCTGCTTCCGCGACGAGGACCTGCGCGCCGACCGCCAGCCCGAGTTCACGCAGGTGGACATCGAGATGGGCTTCGTGCAGGGCGAGGACGTGATGAACCTCATGGAGGACGTCATGGCCGAGACGCTGGCCGCCGTGGGAGTGGAGCATGCGTTCCCCTTGCAGCGCATGCAGTACCGCGAGTCCATGGACCGCTTCGGCAACGACCGTCCCGACACGCGCTTCGGCATGGAGCTCGTGGACATCACCGACATCGTGAAGGACACGGGCTTCAAGGTGTTCTCGAGCGTGGCGCAGTCCGGCGGCGTGGTGAAGGCCATCAACGCGAAGGGCGCGGGCGACTGGAGCCGCGGCGACGTGGAGAAGCTGGCCGACATCGCGGCCGAGAACGGCGCGAAGGGCATGGCCTGGATCGCCTTCACCTCCGACGGCAAGGAGAAGAGCCCCATCATCAAGTTCTTCAGCGACGAGGAGTTCGCCGCGCTGAAGGAGGCCATGGACGTGGAGCCGGGCGACCTTCTGCTGTTCGCCGCCGACACCTACGAGGTGGCGAGCGCCGTGCTTTCCGCCCTGCGCCTGCACATGGCCGACGCGCTGAACGTGCCGCGCGAGGGCCATCAGCTGCTCTGGGTGGTGAACTTCCCCATGTTCCGCTACGACGAGGACGAGAAGAAGTACGCCGCCGAGCACCATCCGTTTACGCACGTGCTGGACGAGGACGTGGACAAGATCGAGAGCGACCCGCTGGCGTGCGGCAGCTACAGCTACGACCTCGTGATGGACGGCTTCGAGGTGGGCGGCGGCACCATCCGTATCCACAACGCCGACGAGCAGCGCGCCGTGCTGCGCACGTGCGGCCTCACCGACGAGGAGATCGACGAGAAGTTCGGCCACCTCATCCACGCGCTCGAGCTGGGCGCGCCGCCCCACGGCGGCATCGCGCTCGGCCTCGACCGCCTGGTCATGCTGCTGGGGGGCAAGGCATCCATCCGCGACGTCATCGCCTTCCCGAAGACGTCGAGCGCGTCCGACCCGATGACGGGCGCCCCGAGCGCCGTGACGGGCCGCCAGCTCAAGGAAGTGAACCTGCGCACGCTGTAGCGCTTGCACGCTCGGCAGGAACGCGGTGCAATCCTGCCAACGGCAGCGCCCGCCAGCGCGGGTGGTGCGTGTTATTTAGTTAAGCCGGTCATCCTTGGAGTGGGGGCCGGCTTTCCTATTTCTATCCTCATCATTTCTTCTAACACGTGAAAGCTATGTGCTTTTGGTTGCGCGCGAGGGTGGGAGAGGGCGCCCGCCCTCGCTTTCGACTATACTTAGGAGCCGTATGAACCGAGTACTTCGGATGGGCCGGGCGGCGCCATGTTCCGAACCTGGTCAGGTCCGGGAGGAAGCAGCCATAAGGGACCGCTGGCGAGCGCCCTGCCTATCCGGGTTACTCGGTTCCGTCGGTCTGGCGACCGACGGAACGGCTCGACGCTGCGAAGGGCTGTGGCACCGAATCTTGCCCCTTTTACGCTTGCCCTCACGTGCCAAAGCACGCTCGGCCGCATGATGGGGCAAACTCCGGTACCACAGCCCTTCTCGCTGGCTGGCCGGACTGGTGGTTTGACAACCTGTGGCACTGAAGGGCGTACATGGACATCATCAATTTCTTCGTCGACCTGCTCAGCGATCCGCGCGGGGCCATTGCAGGCTGGATCATCGCGCTGGGGCCGGTGTGGGTGTACTCGCCGCTGTTCCTCATCGTGTTCGTGGAGACGGGGCTCGTGTTCTTCCCGTTCCTGCCGGGCGACTCGCTGCTGTTCGCGGCCGGCGTGTTCTCGGCCGACGGCGGGGGCTTGAACGTCTGGGCCACGCTCGTCGTGTTCTACGTCGCGGCCATCCTGGGCAATACGTCGAACTACTGGATCGCGCGGTTCTTCGGCACGCGCATCATCGACTCCGGCAAGGTGAAGGCGCTCACGCCCGAGCGCATGGCCAAGCTCGACCACTTCTTCGCGAAGTACGGCGGCCTGACCATCGTCATCACGCGCTTCATGCCGTTCTTCCGCACGTTCGCCCCGTTCATCGCCGGAACCGGCCACATGAACTTCGCGAAGTTCACGCTGTTCAACGTCATCGGCGGCGTGTCATGGGTGAGCCTGTTCGTGCTGGTGGGGTACTTCTTCGGCGGCATTCCGGTCGTGCAGGAGCACTTCGAGGTCATCGTCCTGGGCATCGTGGCGGTGTCGGTGGCGCCGGCCATCATCGGAGCGGTTAAGGCCGCCCTGGGCTCCCGCAAGAAGAAGGCGGGCGACGGGCGCACGCAGGTCCAGGCCGAGATCGATGCCGACGTGGCCGAGGAGCGGGAGCTGCGCGCCGCGCACGCGGCCCCGGCCGAGGAGGCGGTTGCCGGCAAGCATGCGGCCCCGGCGGCGACGGGCGCGCGCTCGCCGCGCGGCGCGCATGCGAAGGCGGAATCCGAGACGGAGTAGCAGGGAAGCGAGCATACGCGATGGCAGAGGCACTTTACCGCAAATACCGGCCGCAGATCTTCGAGGACGTCGTCGGCCAGGAGCACATCGAGCGCACCATCAAGAACGCCATCGAGCAGGACAAGGTGAGCCATGCCTACCTGTTCACGGGCCCGCGCGGCACGGGCAAGACCACCACGGCGCGCCTGCTGGCGAAGGCGCTTCTGTGCGATCACGGCCCCACGCCCGAGCCCGACGGCACGTGCGACGACTGCGTGATGATAGCCAACGGCGAGCACCCGGACGTCTACGAGCTGGACGCCGCGAGCCGCACCGGCGTGGAGAACGTGCGCGAGGAGATCATCGGGCGCGTGCAGTTCGCCCCCACGCGCGGGCGCTACAAGATATACATCATCGACGAGGTCCACATGCTGTCCACGGCGGCGTTCAACGCGCTGCTGAAAACGCTCGAGGAGCCGCCGAGCCACGTGGTGTTCATCCTGGCCACCACCGACCCGCAGAAGGTGCCCGAGACCATCCACTCGCGCTGCCAGCGCTTCGACTTCCGCCGCATCTCGTCGGAGTCCATCGTGACGCGCCTCGGGGCCATCTGCGTGGCGGAGGACGTGGAGTTCGAGGGCGAGGCGCTCGACCTGATCGCGCACCGCGCCGAAGGCGGCATGCGCAACGCGCTCACCTCGCTCGAGCAGCTCATCGCGTTCGGCGAGGGGAAGGTCACGCTGGAAGTGGCCGAGCGCATGCTGGGCGGCGTAGACACGAGCGACGTGGCCGAGATCGTGCGCGCCGTCGGCACGCGCGACGTGGCCGCCTGCTTCCGCTGGACGGCCGACTACGTGGAGACGGGCGCCGACTTGGCGCAGTTCGTGCGCGACCTGGCCGAGCACGTGCGCAACATGTACGTGCTGACGCTGGCGGGTGCCGACGTGGCGCTCGAGGTGAGCGACGCCACGCGCCGCGAGCTGGCCCACGAGATGCAGTGGTTCGGCCCCGACCGCCTTTCGCGGCTTCTCGGCGTGCTGGGCGACCTCTCGGCCGAGCTCAAGACGTCCACGAACCCGCGCCTGTCGTTCGAGATCGCGCTGACGCGCATGGTGCGCCCGGATTCCGACCTGACGCTCGAGGCCCTTGCCGAGCGCGTCGAGGCGCTGGAGGGCGGCCATTCGGCCGTTGCGCACGTGGTGTCCGCTGCGGCGGGCCAGCAGGCTGCGTCCCCGGCTAACATGCAGGCGGCGTCGTTCGCAGATGCGCGCGCGGTCTCGGCTGCTGACGCCCAGGCGGCGGCGCCTGCAAGCGCCCAGGCGGCGATGCCTGCGAGCGGGCAGGGGCCGGTGGGCGCCGACGTGCAGCAGGGGGGCTCTCCCGCTGCCGCGCAAGGCGCTGCCCCCTCTCTCGGCGCGCAGGAAAACGCCCGAGCAGGGCAACCCGAGCGCGCGCGCGTAAGCGGGGAGCCCCCGGTTGCGCAAGTGGCTGCGGGCTCGCACACGCAGGAGCCGTCCTCCGCCGTAGGCGCGCAGGCGCCCGCCCAGGCGGTGCAGGGCGCGCCCGCGCCCGTCGCGTCCGCGCAACCCTCCGCCGCGGCAAGCTCCGCGCCGTCTGCAGAGCTCGCCGCGAGCTTGCAGAACCCGGCGGCGCTCCAGCGCATCTGGCAGGCAACGCTGTCCACGCTCAAGAAGAACAAGGCGGCGTACGGCGTGCTGTTCCTGAACACGAAGGCCCTCTACCGGGCCGACAAGGGCCTCCTCGTCATCGAGTTCCCCGCCGAGAACTCGTTCGCCTTCAAGGCCGTGCAAAAGCCCGACGTGCAGGACGCCGTCCTGACGGCGCTCACGCAGGCGTGCGGCGCGGCGCTGCCGTTCACGTACACCCAAGGGCCCGACGGTGCAGGGGCTGCCGCGCCCTCGGTTTCCGTCGCAACGCCGTCGGCGGCTTCGGCCGCCTCCCCGGCGCCCGTGGCGGCGTCGCCCGAAGCCGCGGCCTCCCGGCCCGCCGCGTCGGCACCCGCTCAGGCCGCGGCCCCGAACCCGGCAGCCGCCGCGCTCGCGAACGCCGCTGCGGCTCCTGCGGCCTCCCGGCCCGCCGCATCGACTTCGTTCGCGGCCCCGGAGCCCGATCCGACGCCCCTCGATGCCTACGACTTCCCCCCGTACGAGGACGAGGCGGTCCCCTACGACGATTACGGCGCCGCCGCGCCCTCGGCCGCCCGGCCGTCCGGCAGCGGGACGACCGCTGCCGCCCGCTCGGCCGAGCGGGCGCCCCGGCCGGTCACCGCGCCCGCGCCCGACGCCGCCCCGACGCCCGCGTCGCGCCCGGACCTGCCGCCGGAGCCCGATGCGCGCACCTCGCCTTCCGTGGACCTGACGGCTCCCGTGCAGTCGCCCGGCGAGCTGGAGGCCATCTTGGCGGCGGGATTCGGCGATGGCGTGATCGTCGAAGAAGTGAGAGAATAGCGCGCGAAGCAACGCCGCGGCAAGCAGGCGGCATCCGATAAACGACAAGCTACGAGCAGAGAGCAGACAGGAGACCACGATGGCGAAACGAGGCGGGTTCCCCGGAGGCGGCGGCATGGGCAACATGGGCGCCATGATGAAGCAGGCCCAGAAGATGCAGGCCGAGCTGGCGAAGGCCCAGGACGAGATCAAGGACATGGAGTACGAGGCCACGGCCGGCGGCGGCATGGTGAAGGTGGTGGCCACGGGCGACATGGCCATCAAGAGCATCGTCATCGACCCGGAGGCCGTGGACCCCGAGGACGTGGACCTGCTCCAGGACATGGTGCTGGCGGCGGTGAACGAGGCCCTGCGCGGCATGTCCGACGTGAGCGCCCAGCGCCTGAACTCCGTGACCGGCGGCATGAACATCCCCGGCCTGATGTAGGCGCGGGCAGCAGCCATGTACGCAGCGCCGTCCATCCAGAAGCTCCTCGACGAGCTGGAGCGCCTGCCCGGCATCGGCCCGAAGTCGGCGCAGCGCATCGCCTACTGGATACTCAACACCGACAAGGCCACGGCGCTGCGCCTGTCCGAGGCCATCGCGGAAGTGAAGGACCAGGTGCACTTCTGCCGGCAGTGCTTCAACTACGCCGAGGACGACCTGTGCGAGATATGCCGGTCGTCCCGGCGCGACCCGGGCATCATCTGCGTGGTCAGCGAGCCGCGCGACATTCCGCCCATCGAGCGCACGGCTGTGTTCTCGGGCCTTTACCATGTGCTGGGCGGCGCCCTGTCGCCCATGGAGGGCATCGGCCCGGACAACCTGCGCATCGCCGAGCTCATGAAGCGCCTGGCATCGGGCGAGGTGACCGAAGTGGTGCTGGCCACCAACCCCAACGTGGAGGGCGAGACCACGGCCGCCTACCTGGCGCGCCTCATCAAGCCGCTCGGCGTGAACGTGACGCGTCCCGCCAGCGGCCTGCCCGTGGGCGGCGACCTGGAGTTCGCCGACGAGGTGACGCTCGGCCGCGCCATCGAGGCGCGTCGGCCGCTGTAGGCGGGGGAGGACGAAGGCAGGCGCCGAGGGCGCAGGCCGCCCTGATAGGGCAAGAGGCCGCCGCGCTTTCGCACGACGGCCTCTTCGCACCCAAGAAAAGACGAAGGGTTCTGCCCCCTCCAAAAAACAGAACCCCTATCTTTACCGAAGCAACAAAGCCTCTGTAAATGCAGGACTCAGTATACCACCCTCCTTCACAAAATCACAACACATTTTTTCGGCGAAAGAACGCCTTGCGGTTGGATGCGAGGGAGCCCCTGGTAACGACTCGGCGCGCGCTGCGGAAAGGGCGCCGAAAGGAAGGAGGGGAGCACCGGGACGGGTGCCCTGCCATGCTATACTTATGCGCCGAAAGGACGGGTGCAATGACCATGGTGAACATCCCCAGCCCGGCCCTCGCCATCGTGGGTCGCCACAACTCGGGCAAGACGACGCTTATCGAGCAGCTCATAGCCGAGCTGGTCGCGCGCGGCTATGACGTGGGCAGCGTGAAGCACCACAGCCACGTGGGCTTCGACATCGACTATCCCGGCAAGGACTCGTACCGCCACCGCGCCGCCGGCGCGAGCGAGACGGTGATCGCCGCACCAGGGCAGATGGCGCGCATCAAGACGGTGGAGGGCGAGGTGGAGTGCTCCGACATCGTGCGCAGCATGCACGGGCACGACATCGTCATCGTGGAGGGCTACCGCAAGAGCGGGCTTCCCACCGTTGAGATCATGCGCTCGGGCAACGAGGCCGACACCCGCGTGGCCGACGTGTTCGCGGAGGGGGCCCGCCGCGGCTGGCCGCTGGGCACCGACTTCACGCAGTTCTCGCGCGGCACGGTGCCGCCCGCGGACGACGAGGACGCGCGCGAAGCGCTGCGCCGCGTCATGGAGGGCGACGACGTGCCGGCCGATGCTTCGGCGGTGGGCGAGCATTTCAAGACGCAGCACCCCGACCACGTGGACATCTCCAACAAGCTGCCCACGTCCGACACGGTGGCCGTGGTCACCGACATCGCCGAGGCCGTGCATGCCGCCAAGCTGTACAACGTCCCGTCGTTCGACCTGTGCGACGTGGCCGGCCTCGCCGACTTCGTGGAGGAGCACTACGTGCGCCCGCGCGTGACCGTGGTCATCCAGGCGGGCGGCGAGAGCCGGCGCATGGGGCGTAGCAAGGCCACCGTTCCCTTCGCGGGGCGCCCGCTCATCTGCCGCCTCGTGGAGCGCTTGGCCCCGGTGTCCGACGACCTGGTTATCACCACGAACGAGCCGGACAACCTGGCGTTTCTTCACGCCGAGTTCCCGCAGTACCGCATCCAGCTCGTGTGCGACGCGTTCGACTACCGCGGCGCGCTGCCCGGCCTCTACACGGCCATGCAGGCCGCCCGCAACCCCTACGTGGCCGTGGTGGCGTGCGACATGGTGTTCGCCTCGGGGTCGCTCGTGGTGGCCGAGGCGCTGGCCATGAACGAGTCGGGCGCCGACGTGGTGGTGCCCGTGAACAAGCACGGCTACGAGCCGTTCCATGCCCTGTACCGCCGCATGGCCTGTCTGCCCGCCGTGCGCCGCGCGCTCGACCGGGGGGAGAAGCGCGCCCAGGCGTTCTTCGACGATGTGAAGGTGCTGGAGTTCCCGCAGAGCAAGGTGTTGGAGGCGGAGCCCATGGGCGGCTGCTTCATCAACGCGAACACGCCCGACGAGCTGCACGCGCTCGAGGAGTCGTTCCTGGAAGGATAGGCATGCCCAACCTCATCGACATCGTGGAAGTGGCCGAGGCCCTGGAGAGCAAGGCCGTGTTCCTGGCGCCCGATCGCTGCACCGTGGTGCGCAACCGCCACTCCTCGTGCCGGAAGTGCACCGATGCGTGCCCGACGGATGCCGTGGGCGCGAAGGACAACGTGCTCGCCCTCGACAACGAACGGTGCGTGGCGTGCGGCGCCTGCACCACCGTGTGCCCCACCGAGGCGCTCATCCCGCTCGCCCCGCTCGACGAGGACCTGGCCGCCTCGGTGGCCGACGCCGTGGTGGCCTCGGGCGGCCGCGCTGTTTTCGCGTGCGCCCGCATCGCCTCGAAGCGCAAGGGGGACCCCACGAAGTTCGCGGAAGTGCCGTGCCTGGCGCGCATGGAGGAGAGCGTGCTGTTGGAATTGGCGGCCCGCGGCGTGGAGGATATCCTGCTGGTGGACGGCACCTGCGCCACCTGCAAGTTCCGTGCGTGCGTGCCGGGCATCGACGCCACGGTGGCCTCGGCGAACCAGCTGCTGGCCGCCCAGGGTTCGCCCATCCGCGTGGAGCGCGCCTCGGCGTTCCCGGACGACGTGCTGCTGGAGGACGCGCGCAGCCTGCTGGGCGCCTCGCGCCGCGGTTTCTTCTCGCAGGCCAAGGGCACGGCGCTGGATGCGGCCGGGAAGACGGTGGAGGTTGCCTTCAAGAAGACCGGCATGGCGAACGTGCCGTCGCTGCGCGACAGGCTGCGCATGTCCGATGCGGGCACGCTGCCCCAGTTCAATCCCGTGCGGCGCATGCATGTGCTGGATGCCATGGACAGCCTGGGACCGTCGGTGGCGCCCGAGATAGACACGCGCCTGTTCGGCAGCGTGCACGTGGATGCCGAGGCGTGCTCGTCGTGCGGCATGTGCGCGGTGTTCTGCCCCACCGGCGCGCTCAAGAAGAGCGACCTCGTGCCCGAGGAGGGCGAGGGCAGCTTCCTGGAGTTCTCGGCGGCCGACTGCGTGCAGTGCAACCTGTGCGCCGACGCCTGCCTGAAGGACTGCCTGACGGTGAGCCCCATCGTGGCCACCGAGGAGTTGTTCGACTTCGAGCCCCGGCTGATCTACCTGCCGAACCCGCCCGCGCGCCCGGGCATCCTATCGAGCCTGAAGCGGTAAGCCGCACGCGGTCGCCGGCGGATTATTCGTGCCTTTCGCGAACTGTACCTTTTCTTTGTACAGAACATACTGTATAAGTAAAGTGAACAGTTAGGTAAGCAGTCCGGCGCAGGCGCCGAGTGCGAGCGAAGGCGGGCGAGTCAACTTGAACAGCGATTTCATCGTGGCGGTGCACGCATTGGTGTTCCTGAACCACAAGCAGGGCGTCGTGTCGAGCGAGGCGCTGGCGGAGAACGTGTGCACGAACGCCGCCCGGGTCCGCAAGGTCATGGCGCCGCTCAAGCGCGCGGGGCTCGTGGAGACGCGCGAAGGCAACGAGGGGGGCTACCGGTTCGCGGCCGACCCGGTTGGCACCGACCTGGCGTCCATCGCCGAGGCGCTGGGCGTGCGCTTCGTCGAGGCGCGCTGGCACAGCGGCGATGCCGACAAGGAGTGCCTCGTGGCCTCCGGCATGGGCGGCATCATGGACGGCATATTCGCCGAGCTGGACGAATGCTGCCGCGAGCGCTTGAAACAGGTGACGGTGGCGTCCATCGACGACCGCATCTTCGGCGGGGTGTCCGCGGCAAAGCCCGCGTAGCGCCGCATCCCCTCCCGCGTTCGGCCCCGCGCCGACGACGACCGATGAGGAGCAACCATGGGTTTCTCGCTTGAGACGAGCGTTCCGGCGCTCACCGTGTTCGTCCAGGGCCTGTTGAGCTTCTTCTCGCCCTGCGTGCTTCCGCTCATCCCGCTGTACGTGGGTTATCTCGCAGGCGGGGCGGGTGTCGAGGGCGACGACGGCACCATCGCGTACCCGCGCAAGAAGGTGCTGGTGAACACCTTGTTCTTCGTCGTGGGCGTGAGCTTCGCGTTCTTCCTGCTGGGCTTCGGGTTCACGGCGCTCGGCCAGTTCTTCACAGGCAACCAGCGCGTGTTCTCGGTGGCGGCCGGCATCATCATGGCGGCGTTCGGCCTGTACATGCTGGGAGCCTTCGGCAAGACGCGCGTCATCGAGACGGAGCGCCGTCTGCCGTTCAACCTGGGGCGCTTTGCCATGAACCCGCTGGTGGCGCTTGTGCTGGGCTTCACGTTCAGCTTCGCGTGGACGCCGTGCGTGGGACCGGTGCTGGCCAGCGTGCTGCTCATGGCGTCGTCCAGCGCGTCGGCTGCGACGGGCTTCGCGCTCGTGGGCGTGTACACGGTCGGGTTCGTGCTGCCGTTTCTGGCGGTGGGCCTGTTCACGGGAGAGGTGCTGCGGTTCTTCCGCACGCACGGCAACGTGGTGAAGTACACGGTGAAGGTGGGCGGCGCGCTGCTCATCGTCATGGGCGTGATGACCGCGACCGGGTGGATGAACGGCGTGACCAGCTACCTTTCGAGCTTCGGTGCTGCTCCGGCCGCGCAGGAGCAGCCGGCCGACCAGGGCGCGGGCGGTGCGGCGAGCGGTGACAACGGCACCGGAAGCACCGGCGGCGAAGGCACCGGCTCCGGCAGCGCGTCCGGTGGGTCATCCGAGGGTGGTTCGGCCGACGCGGGCGCGGCCTCCAAGGACGGCATGAGGATGGCCCCGAACGCCGACCTCGTGCTGGCCGACCAAGACGGGGTGGAGCACAGGCTGTCCGACTACCGCGGCAAGACGGTGTTCCTGAACTTCTTCGCCACCTGGTGCGGGCCGTGCCAGCGCGAGATACCCGATATCGAGGCGCTGTACCGCGACCGCGGGGAAAACGCGGGCGAGGTGGTGGTGCTGGGCGTGGCGAACCCCAAGACGCCCGAGCATCCGCAGAACAGCGACGTGGGCGTGGACGAGGTCAAGGCCTTCGTCGACGAGTACGGCATCACGTATCCCGTGCTCATGGACACCACGGGCCAGCTGTTCTCGTCGTTCGGCGTGAGCTCGTTCCCCACCACGTTCATGATCGACAAGGACGGGTACGTGTTCGGCTACGCGGCCGGCATGCTCACCGCCGACGTCATGGACAGCATCGTCGACCAAACCGTCTCCGGCGTGCGGAAGTAGCACACGCCTGCCGCCCGCCGGGCGGGTGCGGCGTATTCCCGTGCATTCCCGTGTTCGGGCTCTTCCCCTTCCCGGGAGCTGTGTTATACTGCCAGCAACGCTTTAGCGCAGTAAAGTAGAAAAGCGGTCGAGGGGCGCGCAGCCAGGGGAGGCGGGCGTCGGGCCGCAGGGACATGGGAGGAACGGACCTATGAAGAAGAAACTCAAGGGCATCGTCGTTGCTGCGGCGACGCTCGCACTGGCGGCCGTCATGCTGGCCGGCTGCTCGGGCGGCGGCGACGCGCAGAAGAGCGACGAGGGCAAGGCGGGCGACGCCCCGTTCACGCTCACGGTGGGCTTCGACCAGGGCTACCCGCCCTACGGCTACGTGGGCGATGACGGCCAGTTCACGGGCTTCGACCTGGAGCTTGCCAAGGCCGTGTGCGAGAAGATGGGCTGGGAGCTGAAGCTGGAGCCCATCGATTGGGATGCGAAGGACGCGCTCATCGGCAGCGGCACCATCAATTGCATTTGGAACGGCTTCACCATGGAAAACCGAGAGGACGACTACACGTTCTCCGAGCCGTATATGTACAACGAGCAGGTGGTGGTCGTGAAGAAGGACAGCGGCGCCAAGAACCTCGAGGACCTCGCCGGCAAGACGGTGCTCACGCAGGTTGACTCGGCGGCGCTCCATGTGCTCGAGAACGACAACGCGGAGGAGGGCGGCCAGGCCGCGCTTGCCGCCACGTTCAAGGAACTGCAGACCATCGGCGACTACAACAACGCCTTCATGCAGCTCGAGTCCGGCATGGTGGACGCCGTGGCGTGCGACCTGTCCATCGCGAGCTTCCAGATGGCTGCCAAGCCCGACGCCTACGTGAAGCTGGGCGTGCTCGCTCCCGAGAACTACGCCGTGGGCTTCAAGAAGGGCGACACGGAGCTCGCCAAGCAGGTGACCGACGCCCTCAAGCAGCTCGACGAGGAGGGCTTCGTCAAGGAGCTCTGCGCGAAGTACGAGGATCAGGGCATCACCTACGACAACTGGGTTCTGTAGCGTTCCGGCGGCCTGCCGGCCGCCGAGACTGCTCGACGCTGCGAAGCGCTGACGCACCCCGCTTGCCCCTTTTTCGCTTGCCCTCACGTGCACAAGCACGCTCGGCTGCGAAACGGGGCAATCCGGGGCACGTCAGCGCTTCTCGCTGACTTTGATGGACCTGTGATGATTGAGAAAGGCCGGACATGGAATTCGCGACGATGATGGAACTCTTGCTCTCGGGATTGGCTTTCACCGTGCAGATCTTCCTCGTCACCCTTGTCGGCTCGCTGCCGCTTGGGGTGCTGGTGGCGTTCGGTCGCATGAGCCGCTTCAAGCCCATAGCGCTCGTCACGCGCTTCTATATCTCGGTCATGCGGGGAACGCCGCTCATGCTGCAGCTCATGGCGCTCATGTTCGGACCTTACTACCTGTTAGGTCTCAACATGGGGGGCGACTGGAAGTACTGGGCGTGCTCCATCGGCTTCATCATCAACTACGCGGCCTACTTCGGCGAGATCTACCGCGGCGGCATCCAGTCCATCCCGCGCGGGCAGTACGAGGCGGCCGAGGTGCTGGGCTACTCGAAGCTCCAGACGTTCATGAAGATCGTGCTTCCCCAGGTGGTCAAGCGCATCCTGCCCGCCATGAGCAACGAGATCATCACGCTGGTGAAGGACACGTCGCTCGCGTTCGTGCTCGGCATCATGGAGATGTTCAGCCAGGCGAAGGCCATCGCCGCCTCGCAGGTGAGCATGCTTCCCTATGTGATCGCCGGCGTGATCTACTGGGTGTTCAACTTCATTGTGGAGATCGTGCTCACGCGCATCGAGAAGAAGCTGAACTACTACCATGACTGATGGTTTCGCCGCTCTGACGAAGGGCTGATCGGGCCGACGCTGCGGAAACCCTCGCTGACTTTGGTGGACCTGGAAGGAGCTGGAAGTTGTGACAAGCGAACAGCCGCTCGTGCTCTTGGAGCACGCGAGGAAGAGCTTCGGCGGCACGCCGGTGCTGAAGGATATCTCGCTCTCGGTGCGCCGGGGCGAGGTCGTGGCCGTGATCGGGCCGTCGGGGGGCGGCAAGTCCACCCTTCTGCGCTGCTGCACGCTGCTGGAGACGCTGGACGGCGGGCGCCTGGCATACGGCGACCTGGTGGTGGCCGAGGAGGATGCGGCCGGCCGCGCCGTCTACGCGGGCAAGGCCGCGCTCAAGGAGGCCAAGACGCGCTTCGGCCTGGTGTTCCAGAACTTCAACCTGTTCCCGCACTACACGGTGCTGAAGAACGTGACCGACGCGCCGCTGCACGTGCAGAAGCGCCCGAAGGACGAGGTCATGGAACATGCGCGCGCCCTGCTGGCGAAGATGGGGCTGGCGGGCACGGAGGACAAGGTGCCCTGCGAGCTGTCGGGCGGCATGCAGCAGCGCGTGGCCATCGCCCGCGCGCTCGCGCTCGACCCCGACGTGCTGTTCTTCGACGAGCCCACGAGCGCGCTCGACCCGGAGCTCACGAAGGACGTGCTCAAGGTCATCCGAGACTTGGCCGCCGAGCACATGACCATGGTGATCGTGACGCACGAGATGAGCTTCGCGCGCGACGTGGCCGACCACATCGTGTTCATGGACGGCGGCGTGATCGTGGAGGAGGGCCCCGCCGAGCAGGTCATCAACCGCCCGCAGCACCAGCGCACCCGCGCGTTTCTGGCGAAGTACGAAGGGGAGTAGCGATGGCCATCGACAAGGTGAAGGCCTACCTGCGCGAGCGCGGCATGGACGGCCGCGTGCTGGAGTTCGACACGTCTAGCGCAACGGTGGAGCTGGCGGCGGCTGCCGTGGGCTGCGAGCCGGCGCGCATTGCCAAGATGCTGTCGTTCCACGTGGGTGACCGGGTGGCGCTCGTGGTGGCGGCCGGCGACGCCCGCATCGACAACCCCAAGTTCAAGGCGCAGTTCGGATGCAAGGCTAAGATGCTCGCCGCCGACGAGGCCGAGCCGCTCATCGGCCACGGCGTGGGCGGGGTGTGCCCGTTCGCCGTGAACGAGGGCGTGGACGTGTTCCTGGACGAGTCGCTGCGCCGCTTCGACACGGTGTACCCGGCGGCCGGCAGCGCGGCGAGCGCCGTGCGCCTCTCGCCCGACGAGCTCGAGCGCTGCGCCGAGCCCTGCACGTGGGTCGACGTGTGCAAGCTGCCATGACGGTGCAGGACGGCAGCCTGCTTCCTGCTGCCCGCTTCGGTGCAGAAGGGGCGCCCGTGACATTCTACGTGGTGCGCCACGGCCAGACGCTGTTCAACGTCATGGGCAAGGTGCAGGGCTGGTGCGACACGCCGCTCACGGACGAGGGCGTGCGCGCCGCCGAGGCGCTCGGCCGCGGTTTGGCCGACGTCGACTTCGCCGCCGCGTTCTCCAGCGACAGCGGTCGGGCCGTGCAGACGCTCGACGCGCTGCTGGGGGCGCGGGCCGCGCAACGTGGCGAGGCGTACGCGCCTCCCGAGACCTTCCCGCCCACCTGCGTGCCGAACGGCCCCTCTTCGGCCATCGAGTACGGTGCGCTGCATACCCTGCTCTGCGCCGAGACGCCGTTTCCCCTGGCGCACGACCCGCGCCTGCGCGAGTGGTGCTACGGCGATTTGGAGGGAGAGCCGGGCGACCAGCTGCGGGCGGCGCTTGCCCGCGGGTTCGGCGCGGAATTGGGCTTCGAGGAGCACAACCGCCGCCTGCCCGAGGTGGCCGACGTGCTCGCGCGTGCCGATACGTCGGGGCGTGCCGAGCGCTTCGATGCCATCGAGCGGCGTCTCTCCGGCTTCTTCGCCGAGGCGGGCGAGGCCGTGCGCTTGGCCGGCGGCGGCAACGCGCTCGTGGTCACGCACTCGTTCGTGGTGCGCACGCTGGTGTACCTGCTGGACCCTGCGCGCGTGAACGACCCGGCGAAGATCCCCAACGCCAGCGTCACGCGCATCGGCTACGACGGCCATGCGTTCTCGCTGGCCGAGATAGGCTCCACCGACTGGCAACGGTGAGACGGGGGATTCCCCCCGTCTCACCTACAGCTTGGCCTCCACCATGTCGATCAATTCCTGCTGCGAATGCACGTCCAGCTTCTTGTAAATGTGGTAGGTGTGGGTCTTGATGGTGTGCGGCGAGATGACCAGCTCTTCCGCGATGTAGTGCTGGTTTCGCCCGCGCGCCAGCATCGTGTGTATCCGCGTCTCCTGGTTGGTCAGCTCGTACGCCTCCGCAATCTCGGCGCACGCCGCCTTCCACTTGTCCAAGAACGCGTCCGCCTGCGGCTCGCCGGACTCCTCCTTGCGGCTTTTCACGAGGTCCCACACCAGCAGCATGACCAGGGCGATCACGATGACGATGGAGAAGATGGCGTACCCGGTGTCAAACCCCGCCTTTCCCAGCCCGGCGTACAGCAGCGCCCCGACCGACCACCCGATGAAGATACCCGCGAAGTTGCCGATGGTGGGCGGTGCGTAGGATGCGTACACCGGCAGCTGGCGGTCGCTTATCTCGTCGGCCAGATCGCCCCAGGTGATGGCATCGTAGCAGGTGAACCCGAAGATGATCAGTGCTAGGAAGAAGACCTTCAGCATCTCCGGCACGTAGGGAAACGGCAGCACCGCCAAGGCGATGAGCGGAAGCAGGAGCATGCGGTACAGGTCGGAGTCGGCCTCCACCTTCTTCGACAGAACGTACACCGCGAACGCCAAAGACGATACGGCGATCGAGGCGGCAATCACCACTACCAGCCCGTTCTCCACGGCAAGGCTGAGCACGGTATAGGAGGTCACGCCGAATACGAGCGTGTACAGGAGGGTGCGCGGCAACGTGGGAACGAATTCCCGGAACCGGTCGAGCACCGCCTCGAGGTAGGCACGGTAGGACGCGGCATCTTCGAGCCGTTTCGGGCCGATGCCCTTGCTTGCCAAATGCGAGCACGCAACGGAGGCAACGGGGAAGGAGGCTATCATGACAATGCCCACGACGGGGTCCATGAACAGCGGAAGAACATACAAAAGCGAGGCCAGCAGGAATGCGAGCGCGATGCTGCGCATGAGCTTGGCGCGCCGCAGCCATACGAAGAAGGGACCGGTCTTCAGATAGACGAACGAGGACGCAAGCCCCCCGAGGGCGAAGAGCACGCCTGCCTGCAGGAAGCCGAGCTCGCTTCCCATCTGCCCCAGAAAAGCCGGGACCTCCGCCAGGATCGACAGCAGCGCGACGCCGATTCCGAACCAAAGGCGGTCGACCACATGCTGCAGGTGCCAGCCGGCCAAGGCGAAGACGACCATGCTGAGCGCGGAGGCGCCCGCCACGATCACGCAGAGCAGGAGGTAGGCGCTGAAATCCGCCGTGGCGAACGGGTTCAGCACGTTCGCATGGAATATCGAGAAGATCCAGGCCCAGTAGGCAGCCAGCGCGACGATGCCCAAGATCACGCGTCTCGAGCTGTTGCCGATGAGCAGGTCGCGGGCGTCGCCTTCCGTCGGCTCGACGTTCTTGTTGGCGGGGGGCAGTTGCCTCTCTTGAGCAGTCACGGTCTTCTCCTGTGGTCTCGGCTAAACCTCGTCATGGTGCGCAGCGCGGCGAAGGCTGCCCAAGCCTCCTTTCGTCCCCGGCGGTTCGGGGAAGACGAAGCCGCACGTCTCGCAGGTCTTCGCGCCGCTTCTGCTCATGCCCAGGCACACAGGGCACAGCCCCTCGCGGTAGGCGGGATGGCATTTCCCGCAGTTTCGGCATGGAAAGCAATGTTCCCTCACAACAGTACCCCCTCTCGAATCATCAAGGCGGGCGCCGGCCGAAACCGATGCCCGCCGTTTTAACGTGCGTATGCGGCCTGTCGCTATTCGCGCGTGCTGCGGATGCTCTTATTGTAGATGCGGCGGAACACGAGGAGGCAGATGACGCACGCCGCAAGGGACAGCCCGCCCATGGCCATCGCCGCCGCCCCGTAGCCGGCGCTGTCGAGGATCATGCCGACGATGGCAGGCACCGCCAGCGTGCCGCCGTTCTGCCCGAGCACCACGACGGCGGTCGCGGCGCCCACCGTCTTCGGCGAGCGCGCGACCTCGGGGGCCATCGCGAAGAAGACGGTCGGGGCTGCCCCGAGGAAGCACCCGAGGACGAAGGCGATGACGTACGTTCCCACCACGCCGATGTCCAGGTTGAACCACAGGAAGAGGCCGATGGCGCACACCAGCATGTCAATGAACAGCAGCAGGCCCTTGTCCTTCGTCCGCGCGAGGACGAGGCCCATGGCCGTGCCGCCAACCAGCATGCCGGCGGCCGCGATGGTCGCGCACAGGTTCGCCGCGCCCTCGGTCCAGCCGTTCTCCACGTTCAGGAACGGGATGGTGAAGGCGTTGAACGCGTCGGTCGCACCGCCCACGAGGAAGAACATGACAGCGCTTAGGAGGGACAGCGGCGCCAGGTAGCCCCACAGGACCCCGTGCTTCTCGGGATTCTCCTTGGCGCCGGCGGATTCTTCCAGGTCCTTGCGCTCGGATTCGGCGGGAGCCTTCACGCAGACGATCACCAGCAGGAATGCCAGCACGGCGCCGACGAGGCCGAACACCCACATGCCGGTCCAGTTGCCGTTCTCCATGATGGGGGTGGCGGAAAGCGTCACGATCATCATGGCGAAGCCGACGTTCGCGCCCCACACGCCGTTGGCGAGGCCGCGCTTCTTCGGCTCGTACCACATGGCGATGATGCCCGGCCCGGCGGTCATGGCCGCGCCGTACCCGCAGCCCTCGAGTGCACGCGTTACCAGGATGCCCGCGTCGCTGGTCCAGAACAGGCCTGCGATGTTGCCCACGATGGAGACGAGCAGGGCGATGCTCACCACCTTGCGCGCGCCGAAGCGGTCCATGAGCGCGCCGCCGAACAGCGCCATCACGACGGCCGCGATGGAGAACATCGTCATCATGAGGCCCTGGGTGGTGTAGGAGATGCCGAGCACCTCCATCATGTTCGGGGCGGCGGGCGGCACCTTGCCGTACTCGAACGCTATGAGCACGCTGGCTATGATGATGGCCCACACGGGAATCCACGCCCGGTTTTTCTTACTCATTGTGTCCCCTTTCTTGATGGTGCCGGCGCCTGGCGGTCGTTTCCCCTCGTGTCGGGCGCCGGCACGAGCATCGTTGGTCTAGTCCTCTGCCTCGCAGGAGAACAGGGTCTGCTTCGGCTTGCGGGCAAGTTCCTTCGCCAGGTCCTCGAGGTCCCCGTACTTCAGAACCTGTGCCTGGCAATGCTTCACGCAGGTGGGCTCATGACCCTTCGCAACGCGGTCGGCGCACAGGTCGCACTGGTCGGTGGGGGCGGGCAGATAGCTGTACTGCCACGTCTTCGGGGTGTATTCCCACGGGCCCACCTCGTGCACCTTGATGCCCCACTGGTCGCTCGGGTAGCCATGCTCAAGCTGGCAGGCCACCTCGCAGGTGTGGCAGCCCGAGCACCACTCGTAATCGACGAGCAATCCTTTTGCTCCCATTGCCTATTCTCCTTCCCCTACCGGATACATCTTGCAGATCGTGTTCTTGTAGTTCGCGCCGAAGCCGGAAGTGCCGCAGTCGTAGGGCAGGAGGTTCTCCACGGTGAGGTCCCACAGGTCGTAGAGGCCCTCGTCGAGCTCGCAGGGCGCCTCCGGGCGCCACCAGGCGTGGTCGGTGCTCACGGTGCGCTCGTTCACGATGGGGGTCTCGCGTACCTGGCGCTTGCAGCGTCCGTGCTGGTTCTCCAGCCACACCCAGTCCCCGTCTTTCACGCCGTGCTGCGCGGCCGTGGCCGGGTTGACGTAGACGAGCGGTTCGGGGTGAAGGGCGCGCATGCGCGGTATCTGGCGATGCTCCGAGTGGAACATGCTCCAGACGCGGGCGCCCGTGGTGAGCACGAGCGGGTACTCCCCGGTGAGCTCGGGCGTGGACCGAGGGCTGGGGACGGGCTCCTCGTACGAGGGGAGCGGGTCGAGGCCCAGGGAGTTGTACAGGGTGCTCCACAGCTCGATGCGCCCGGTTGCGGTCTGGAAGCCGGGGTTGCCGTCGGTGCGCAGCAGGCCCTTCTCGTGCATGCGGTAGTCGAACGGCGGGTAGCCGGGTGCCAGCTCCTGCATCTCCTCGAAGGAGTGCCCCGTCTCCTCCAGGATGTCGGAGAACAGGTCCTCCACGGTTTCCCACGGCCAGGCTTCAGGCGAGATGCGCTTGCCGATGTCGAGGGTTATCTGCATGTCGGACCTCGACTCGCCCAGGGGCTCTATCGCCTTGTTGATGGTCTCGGCGCGCTGCGCCCCATCGCCGATGCGCAGGCCGTTGCGCTCCGCGTACGTGCAGGCGGGCAGGAAGTAGTCGGCCAGCGCCATGGCCGTCGGCGTCATGAACAGGTCGACGACAACGATGGTGTCGATGTTCATATGCGCGGCGAGGGTGCGCTTCGCGTCGACGCCCGTGCAGGCCAGCGGGTTGGTGGTCTGCATCCAGGCGACCTTGATGGGATAGGGCTCGCCCGTTTCCAGGCACCTGATGTAGTCGTCGGTCACGCATTCCTGGAAGCCCATTTTGATGAGCGGGTGCGCCTCCTGGCCGATGCGCTTCGCCTCCTGCTCCGGCGTGAGGAACTCGGAGCCCCAGCCGGCGGCATAGTTGAGGATGCTCGCAGGCTGCTGCATCGTGCCGGGCTTGCCGATGTTGCCGGTGATCTCGAACAGGGCGAGCACGGCCTGCGCCGTGGGGATGGTCTCCTTGATCTGGTCGATGGCGACGCCCCACTGGAGGATGGCCCGCTCGGCCGCCCCGATGCGGCGGGCCGCGGCGGCTATCTCCTCTGCCGGGATCTCCGTGATCTCGGCGACCTCGTCAAGCGGGTAGTCCCGGGCGCGTTCCGCCAGCTCCTCGAAGCCGTAGCACCACAGGTCGACGAACTCGCGGTCGTAGAGGTCGTTCTCCACGAGGTAGTTCGCCATGCCGAGGGCGAGCGCGCCGTCGGTGCCGGGGCGGATCTGCAGGAAGAGCTCGGCGCGCGAGGCGAGCCAGGTAAGGCGGGGATCGATGACGATGGCCTTCGTGCCCCTCTTCATGCAGTCGACGACCCAGTGCCCGTACAGGCCGTCGGAATTCGAGACGACGGGGTTGTTGCCCCAGATGACGATGAGGTCGGGTTGCTCCCACTGCGGGTTGTCGTAGCGGTCGGGGAACTGCTGCGCGTAGTCGCCGACCCAGAACGACCCCGAGGTGGAGAAGCAGCCGGCAACGCGGGGCGAGTAGCACGACTGGCCCGACATCATGAACACGAAGTTGGGGCTGTTGAACCCCCAGCACAGGCGCGTGATGTACTGCCCGATGTCGCGCCCGGTCCCGGAGTAGAACGCGACGGATTCCGGGCCGTACGCTTCCTTGGCTTCCAGGATTATCCCGGCGATCTCGTCGAGCACCTCGTCCCAGCCCACCTGCTCCCACCGGTCCTTGCCGCGATTTCCGCGGTCGCGCTTCAAGGGGTGCAGGATGCGGTCCGGCGAGTAGACGACCTCGGGCAAGTCGAGGCAGCGGACGCACAGGCGCCCCTGGTTGAAGGGGTTTTCCGGGTCTCCCTCCACCTTGACGAGCCGGCCGTCGTCGTCGGTGTACAAAAGGACCCCGCACCCCAGGTGGCATCCCGGTGCCGACCAGCCGCACCCCCTGGTCACGTGGAGCCCGTCTTCTTCGTAGCGATAAGGCTTCTTGTGCTCGACGGTGGTATAGTCTCTTTTCTCTGCCATCACACTCCCTCTCCTTCCGTCTTTCCCCCTGCCTGCGGCTTCGGGCGTGGCGGCCGCCCGAGGCGGGATGTGCCAGACCGAAGCCTTCGGGCACACCATCCCACAGCGGCGCGTGGCAGAAAATCGGGTGCGGGGCGTAGAGAGGGGTTTCGAGAGGTGATTTATGTATGTCTGCCCTCCTCATACCATTGGTATGAGGAGGGCAGATGTTCTTGAAGGTGCAGGTCAGATGCGTCTACTTGGAGAAAGGCCCGTGCCAGGCGAAGAGGCCGAGGTTGGCGGGGAGCCCATCGCTGGTGGGGCCATGGTGGTGTCCGGGAGCGGGGTGGAAGCCCGTCCCGCGCGCCTGCCCGCGCTGCGGATTCTGCGGCTGCTGCGCCTGCTGGCGGTCTTGGCGCGCTTGCGTTCCCTGCCCATCCGGCGCTCCGGGGGCAGCGGCCGAGCCGTGCTGGCGGAACATCGCGCACCCGAGCGTGGCCGCGCGCCAGCCGCGCCCGCCCCCGCAGGGGTTCTGGGGGCGTGCCGTCTTCGGCCATGGCTCGGGCTCGTGGTCGGTTCCAGAGTCGCCGCCGCGGTAGAAGCCGCGCTTGCCGTCGCGTCCGAGCGGGTGCTTGCGCTCGTAGCGCTTGCCGCCCTTGCCTGATGCGCCGCCTTCCCGCTGCTCCGCCTTCTTCTCGCCGTCGCTTCCGTCGCGGCCGTCCTTGCCCTCGCCGTGCTCCTTGCCCTTGCCGTTGCGCGCGTCGGAGGACTCGGCTCCCTTGTGGTCCAACGGGTGCTTTCGCTTGCCCATGAGCCATTCGCCGGCGGAGAGCTGCACGCCCATGGGCATGAAGCGCACGGAGACGGCTCCCACCTTGTTGTACCAGCCGGTCACGGCGCACAGCTCGCCGCGCATGAGCGCGCGGTACACGCGGATGGCCGTCTCGTCGGCGTCCATGGAGAAGTACTTCCAAGCGGGCGCGTTCTGGATCCCGGCGTTCTTCGCGAAGTTCGTGCGCGTGGCGCCGGGGCAGGCGGTAGTTACGCTCACGCCCGTGCCGCGCAGCTCGCGGGCGAGCGCGGTGGAGAACGACAGCACGAACACCTTGGCGGCGCCGTAGAGCGCGTTGTAAGGGCAGGGGGTCTTCGCCATCATGGAGCTCATGTTGAGGATGCGGCCGTGGCCGCGCTCGAGCATGGGCTGCAGGAACACGCGCGTGAGCTCGGCCAGGCTCGTGACGCTCACCTGGATCATGGCGCGGATGTCCGCCACGGGCAGGTCCGAGAACTGCCCGGCGGGGCTGTAGCCTGCGTCGTTCACGAGGATGTCGATGTCCTTGCCCGCCTTGCATACGCGCTTGAAGATGGTGCGCGCGGAGTCGGGGTCGGACAGGTCGCAGGCCACGGGCAGCACGTCGACGCCGAGGATGCGCAGCTCATCGGCCTGCTTCTCGAGGGCTTCCTCGTCGCGGGCTACGGTGACCAGATCGTATCCATCGCTGGCGAACAGCAGGCACAGCGACTCGCCGATGCCGCTCGTCGCGCCGGTTACCAAGACGGTTTGAGACATGGTGATGCTCCTTTCGATCGGGGCGGCGGGGGCCGCATGCCGCGGCCTGCCCGGCGTCCGGACGTTTGCCCTCGCATCATAAAAGCGCCCAGCCGGTCCGTTCCGGACGTCGGCTGGGCGTTGCGAAGGCGCGACGCGCGCGCCATCGCGGCGAAATGCTCGGTGACCGGGTCAGGCTTGCGTGCTCGGCACCTCCGCCTCGGCTGCGGGCGCGGCCGCTGCGGGCGCGGCCGCTGCGGAGGAGGGCTCGGCGTCGTCGAGGCGCCGCATGCCCTTCGCGCCCACGGCGAGCACGGTGATGACGAACCAGCATGCCACCAGGCCGTAGGCGGCCGGCGCCTCGCCGAAGGCCGTCACGGCCGCCGAGGTGGCGAACACGGCTGCGGGCGCCGCTATCATCACGAGCGAGTTCTGCGCGCCGAGCGCGCTGCCGCGGTCCTGCTCGGGGATGCGGTCGAGCATGAAGAAGCCGAGGAGCGCCGACGCCGGCCCCGCGCTCACGCCCAGCAGCACCGCTCCGAGCAGCATGACGGGAAGGTCGGGCAAGGTGCCGAGCACGGCGACGCCGGCCGCCATGCCGGCGAGCGAGAGCAGGTACCAGGTGCGGCGCGCGAGGCGCGGCGCAAGGGCGGCGTAGGCGAGCGAGCTGGCCAAAAGCCCGAGCGACATGGCCGAGAGCACGTAGCCCAAAAGCTCCGGCCGTCCGATCTCGGTGAAGTGCACGGGAAGCACAAGGCCCTGGAACGACCCCATCACCATGATGATGCCGAAGGAGAGCAGCGTGGAGGCCGTGAGCACGCCGTCGGTGCGGAAGAGCACGCGCGCGCCGGTGCGCAGGGCGCCGAAGGCGGAGGCCAGGGCGCTGCGGCCGTCCGCCTCGGCGCCGCTGCCTCGCAGGCCCTCCGCGCCCACCGAGCGGGGCACCGTGCAGGTGACGAGGGCGGCTGCGAACGAGAGCGCCGCGGTGAGCCACAGCGACGGCACGCCGCCCACCGCGCCGATGAGGAACGCCGCTGCGGCCGGCCCCACGATGGTGGTGAGCGAGTCGAGCGACTGCGTGAGCCCCATGAAGCGCTGGAGGTCGGCCTTGTCGCGGGCGACCACGGCGGGCAGCAGCGCGTCGCGCGCCGTCATGCCGGGGATGTCGCCCACGGCTCCCAGCAGGCCGAGCGCCACGAACCAGCCGAAGTTGAGGCCCCAGAGCATATCGACCACGGGGATGAGAGCCACGCTCGCGGCCGATACGAGGTCGGAGAGGATGGAGATGTCGCGGCGGTTGAAGCGGTCGAGGGCCGCGCCGCCCACCACGCCGATGACCATCTGGGGAACGGCGCAGATGAGCGCGAGCGTGCCGGCGGCCAGCGCGTCGCCGGTGGTGGCCAGCAGGATAAGCGGCAGCGCCACGGCGGCTATGGAGTTGCCGAGGAGCGAGAGCGCGTTCGATGCCAAGAAGCGTGGCGCGATGCGGGCCGGGTGCGGGTTCGTGTGCATGGGGAGTTCCTTTCTGTTCCGTCAGAAAGGAAGTTAAAACTACGACGTTGCGTCGGGGTCAAGCGGGATATGGGGGAATTGTGCAGGAGCCCCGCTCTTGCGAGCGAACGGATCAAACGGCAAAAGGTCGCTTTTCGGCACGTTGGATCGTTAGTCTTCTTGGAGGGCGAGGATGCGGGCTTTCATCTCCTCTTCCAGGCGATCTTCCGCGTAGATTTGGGCGGGGTTCAGGCCCTTGCGCATGAGCTCGTCGACGAAGCGCTCCATCTCGACGTCTTCCGGGCTCGTCACGTCTTCCCAGTTGGCCGAATTGAAACAGGTGATAACTGGGTCGATCAGCTCGAGCGCTTCCTCGACGAAGCGGTCGAGCTCCTCCTGCGGCGTGTCGGCCGACAGCTCGTCGAATCGATCGCTCATCTCCTTCATCTGCTCGAATAATCCGAGTTGATGGATTCCCTCCATTACGCGTTCAAGTTCGGTGGTGTCCGACTCGGTGTAGAGGTGCCCGGTGATGAGCAGGGCTTCGCGCTCGCCACTGGTGATGGCGCATTCTTTGTAGTCGATGAGGGTCCTCACCACTTGGGCGAACCGCACCGGCAGGTCGGGGTCGAGGCGTTCGGACTTCAACAGGGCGATCGTGCGGCGTTGCTCCTGCAATCGCTCTATCTGCAGCTCGAGTTCGCGGTCGAGCTCGTCCAGCGCGTCGCTGGCCCCCGCACCGGCGTTGTCGGGCGGGTGCGCGTCCATCTGCTCGATCACCTCGCCGATGCGGTCGAGCGAGAAACCGAGCGACGCGAGCCTTTTCACGCGCAGGAGGCGCGCGAGATCTTCCGCGCCGTAGTCGCGGTAGCCGTTCTCGCCGCGTGGCGGTTCGGGCAGCAACCCGATGGCGTGGTAGTGGCGCAGCGTGCGCACCGTGCATCCGGCGAGCCGTGCGATCTCGCTCGATTTCATGACGAGCCTCCTATGCGCGGGGTTCGCGCACCATGAGGCGCTCGACCAGGTCGAAGCCCGGCGCGCTTTTGCGGTCTACCGTGCGGAAGCCGTAATGGCTGTACAGGCTCTCCAACCGGTTGGTGTAGCAGTCCAGGCAGCAGCGCAGGCCGCGCCGGTCGGCTTCGTCCAGAAACGGCGTGAACAGGCGGCGGAACGCTCCGGTGCCTCGGCTGGCGGGGTCGACTCCTACCGAGATGAAGTAGATGAAGTCCTCGTCGGCCTTCGCATGGGCGAGGGGCCAGTTCGTGTCCGAAAGCGGCTCCATCGCCTCGGCGCGCGGGTCGAGCAACGCCGCCTCCTGCGGCGTGAGCGACGCGGCCATGCGCCGCCCCGATTCCTCCTCCAAAGGCTCCCATCCGCCCTCGGGCAGCTCGCTGCGCAAGAAGGCGTTCACCGCCCCCGCGCGGTCGTCCAGCGTGAACACGCAGCCGTAGGGCGCGGTGACGGCGTAGTCGGCACGGATGACGGCCTGCGTGATGGCCAGCTTGCGCCCTTCGGAGATGTTGGGAACGTCGAGCCAGGTGGCGTACCACATCTCCTCGCGAAAGCACGTGCCCACCATGGCTGCGAGGGCGTCCAGCTCGTCGGTTTGATCGGGGTGCACGGTGATGAGGCCGGGCAGGTTCATGGCGAGTTCCTTCGTCGTGGTTCGGTTTCGGTTCGCCGTCGATTCTCGCACGACTCTCCTCCTCTGTCGAGCCGTGTCTCTGGGCGGCTTCCCGCTGACGCCCAAGGCGCGGCCGTGCTGGCAATCCGGCCGTGCCGTTTCTTTCAGGCTGGGTCTGGCACGCTTGGTTTCAGCGACAAGCATGCAAGCCGGCTCGCCATCTGCGCAACGTCTGGTTGATTGCGCGGCAACGGCGGTGTTGCAAACGGGGGAGGCTCCCCGGAGGGCGGTGCGCCGTCCGGCAGAATCGTCCCTGTTCTCAATAGACCATTCGGCTTGAAGGAGGCCCGTCGCGATGACTGCCAAAGATTTTCTCGACACCAACGATTTCACCAAAGACCAGCTGCTCGACATGATCGAGCTTTCCCGCGTGCTCAAGCGCTGCGTGAAGGCCGGCTACTTCCCCGAGCTTTTGAGGCACAAGGCGCTCGGCATGATATTCCAGCAGGTGTCCACCCGCACGCGCCTGTCGTTCGAGGGCGCGATGGCCGACCTCGGCGGCGACGCGCAGTTCTACGCGCCCGGCACCATCCAGCTGGGCGGCCACGAGACCATCGAGGACTCCGCGCGCGTGATGGGGCGCCTCCTGGACGTCATCATGGCACGCGTCGATCGTCATGAGGATATCGTAGAGCTGGCGAAGTACGCGCAGGTGCCCGTGATAAACGGCATGTCCGACTACAACCACCCCACGCAGGAGATGGGCGACCTCCTCACCATGATCGAGCACCTGCCCGAGGGCAAGCGCATCGAGAACTGCAAGATGGTGTTCGTGGGTGACGCCACGCAGGTGTGCGTGTCCGAGATGTTCATCTGCTCGAAGATGGGCATGGACTTCGTGCAGTACGGCCCCGAGGGGCACCAGATCCGCGAGGACCTGCTGGCCATCGGCCGCAAGAACTGCGAGGAGTCCGGCGGCAGCGTCACCGTCACCGACAACCGCGAGGAAGCCATGCGCGATGCCGACTTCGTGTACACCGACGTGTGGTACGGCCTGTACGACAAGGAGCTGTCGAAGGACGAGCGCATGGCCATCTTCTATCCGACGTACCAGGTCACACCCGAGCTCATGGACATGGCCGCCCCGGATGCCAAGTTCATGCACTGCCTGCCCGCGTCCCGCGGCGAGGAGGTCACCGACGCGGTCATCGACGGCCCCCAGTCCATCTGCTGGGACGAGGCCGAGAACCGCAAGCACTCCATCCGCGGTCTGCTCGCGTGGTTCTGCCCGCAGGCCGAGGTTGACGAGCCCGAGGCCGATGACGCCCGCGAGCAGCTGAACTACCTGCTGGAGGGCTTAGGGAAGCAGGGGGTTCCGACGGCCTAACGGCCATCGAGACGGGTCGGCAAGCTGCGCCGCGAAGCAAGTTCCCGAAGAGGGCGGGCACCACGGCCGCCCTCGTAGGCTGACGAGCGCCAATCTGACCTCTGCGCTATCGAAAGAAGGAAACTTATGGCAAAGAACAAGAAATTCCGCCTTATCGACGCCATCCTGTCGGTCATCACGGTCGTGTTCGTGGCGGAGGCGGCGGCACCGGCCGCCGCTATCGGCAACTCGCAGTTCTTCTGGTGGATCTTCCTCATCATCGCGTTTTTGCTGCCGTACGGCCTGGTGGTGAGCGAGCTCGGCACCACCTACGACGACGAGGGCGGTTTGTACGACTGGGTGCGCCGCGCGTTCGGCGACAAGTGGGGCAGCCGCGTGAGCTGGTACTACTGGATCAACTTCCCGTTGTGGATGGCCTCGCTCGCGTTTTTGTTCCCCGAGACCATCGCCATGATCACGGGCATGGAGATAGGGCTGGTGCCGTCGCTCGTCATCGAGCTGGCGTTCATCTGGATCGTCGTGTTCCTAAGCTTCTCGAAGGTGTCGGACTCGGCGTGGATCCTCAACCTGGCGGCTGTGCTCAAGGTGGGCATCGCCGTGGTGGTGGGCGGTCTGGGCATCTGGTACGCCGTGAACTACGGCTTCGCGAACGACATGGCCCCGGCCACGTTCCTGCCGTCGCTCGATTCGAACAGCCTCACGTACCTGTCCATCATCCTGTTCAACTTCATGGGCTTCGAGGTCATCACCACCTACGTGGGCTCCATGGAGAACCCCAGCAAGCAAATTCCGAAGGCCATCATCGCCGGCGGCATCGCCATCGCGGCGCTGTACCTGTTCAGCTCGTTCGGCATCGCGGCGGCCATCCCGGCGCTCGACATCTCGCTGGACTCCGGCATCATGGACGCGGTGGGCATCATGGCCGGCGTGGGCAGCGTGCTGTTCATCGTGGTGGGCATCGTGTTCCTCATCACGCTGTTCGGCAACATGGTCAGCTGGTCGTTCGGCGTGAACTTCGTGGCCGAGCACGCCGCGCGCAAGCAGAACATGCCGCACGTGTTCGCGCACGAGAGCAAGAAGAACCAGATGCCCACCGGCGCCGCCATCGTCAACGGCATCGTGGCCAGCGTGCTCGTGCTGCTGTCGCCCGTGATGGAGCTGGCGGGCTTCGACGGCTTCTTCTGGATCTTCTTCTCCATGAACATCGTGTTCCTGCTGATCAGCTACATTCCCATGTTCCCGGCGTTTTTGAAGCTGCGCTCGGTCGACCCGACGGTGAACCGCGTGTTCAAGGTGCCGGGCGGGCGCGGCGTGCTGCTGGTGGTCACGTGGCTGCCCGTGGTGCTGCTCGTGTTGTCCATCATCGCCACCATCGTGCCGTTGAACGGCTCCGAGGCCGAGATGTCGAAGATCCCCATGCTCATCGGCGTGATAGCGTTCGTCATCCTGGGCGAGATCGTGCGCGTGTGGTCGGCCCGCGGGCGCGACGACCACTACGGCGGCATGGGCACGCACGGCGATCCGTTCGCCTACGATGTGGCGCACGGCTTCGAGGAGGAGCCCCCCTCCGAGGAGGTTGCCATGGAGGAGGAGATGCTCATCGGCCGCGAGCCGCGCGACCTGGTGTAGCGCTTCGTCCCTGCACCTGCTATGTTGTAACGACGTTCGAAAGGACCTGACCTATGGAAACCATTTACGAAGAGCAGTCAACCCCGAGGCAGGACGGCTACCGCATGCCCGGCGAGTTCGAGCCGCAGGAGCGCATCTGGATGCTCTGGCCGCACCGCCCCGACAACTGGCGTGACGGAGCGAAGCCTGCGCAGAAGGCGTTCGCGGAGGTGGCGCGCGCCATCGCACGCTTCGAGCCGGTCGTCATCGGCGCGAAGCCGGAGGACTACGAGGCCGCCCGCTTCGAGATGTCCGAGGACGAGAATGTCATGGTCATCGAGATGACCTCGGACGACTCGTGGATCCGCGACTGCGGCCCCACGTTCGTGAAGAACGACGACGGCGACGTGCGCGCGGTGCACTGGCACTTCAACGCCTGGGGCGGCCTGTACGACGGCCTGTACTTCCCCTGGGACCAGGACGCGCTCGTGGGCGTGAAGGTGGCCGACCTGGCGCGCGCCGTGCGCTACCGCCCCGACACGTTCGTGCTGGAGGGCGGTTCCATCCACGTGGACGGCGAGGGCACCGTCATCACCACCGAGATGTGCCTGCTGTCGCCGGGCCGCAACCCGGAGCTCTCGAAGGAGGACATCGAAGGCTACCTGCGCGAGTACCTGAACGTGGAAAAGGTCATCTGGATCAAGGACGGCATCGATCCCGACGAGACGAACGGCCACATCGACGACGTGGCGTGCTTCATCCGCCCCGGCGAGGTGGCCTGCATCTGGACCGATGACGAGGACAACCCGTTCTACGAGGCCGCCCACGCCGCCTACGACACGCTGTCGCAGGCCACCGACGCGAAGGGGCGCCAGCTGAAGGTGCACAAGCTCACCATGCCGAAGGTTCCCACCTACATGTCGCAGGAGGAGGTGGACGCCATCGACGTGGTGGAGGGCACGCTGCCGCGCACGACCGACGACTACGCCATCGCCTCGTACATGAACTTCCTCATCGTGAACGACGCCATCATCTTCCCGCAGTACGGCGACGAGTACGACGACCTGGCTTGCGAGCAGGTGCAGGCCATGTTCCCCGACCGCGAGATCGTGGGCGTCCCCACCCGCGAGATAGCCTACGGCGGCGGCAACATCCACTGCATCACCCAGCAGGAGCCCGCCCGCAGGTAGGTACCGCAGCCTGAAACGCCCGGCCGGCCCCGTCTGCCTCGTGCAGGCGGGGCCGGCGCCTTCAGCGCAGCACCACGGCCTGCGCGCCCAGGGCGTAGTAGCGGGCGGCGAACGTGGCCAGGGGGTAGGACACCTGGCCGGCCAGGGAGTCGCTGACCAGCACGGTGCCGGCGTCCAGGTCAAAGCCGCGCACCACCACGCAATGGCTGTTCGTGATCAGGTTGTACGTGCGGCCGCCTTCCTGGGCGGTGCGGTAGCACGCGCCGGGCTCGTCCAGGCCGATGGTGCACCATACGACGACGGGGTTGCCGGCAGCTGCTTGGGCGAGCACGTCGCGGAACGGCGCGCCCGTCAGGTCGGCCGCCTCGAGGTCGGACCCGTGGGCGGCCAGGTAGGCTGCCGCCGTGTCCGCGATGGCAGGGGCCATGCAGGAGTGCCCGTCGGGCGAGGTGGGGTCGCCCATGAAGGCGTGCACGAAGTCGTCGGCGCCCGTGGGCAGCCACTCCTGGGCTATCTCGGTCTTCTGCAGGTCGAACCCGCAGGCCAGAAGCGCGTTGGTGAGCGCTACCGACTCGCAGCCGGTGGGGAGCTCGGGGTACTGCTGCAGGGCCGGCACGTCGAGGGACGCGCTGCGCGGGAGCTCGGCGGCGACCTGCAGCTGGGCGGCCTCGGCAGCGGCCCGTGCCTCGAGGTCCACGTCGGCCGCCGCCGAAGGCGAGGCCGCGAGCGGCAGGGCGAGCGCAAGGGCCAGCACGAGTGCCGCAGCGCCGAAGCAGGCGAGGGCCGCCTTGCAACGTGCCAGGACGTTTCCCGCCCGCGCCACGCGGCTCCGCGCGAACAGTGGTCGCGCGCGGCGGGCGCCTTCAACGCTTGGGCGGCGCCGGTACGGTGTGGCGCCGGGGAGGGTGTTTTGGCGACGTGTCGGTAGGTACGGCATAGGGGCCCCTTCGCGCGGTTTCCTTTGGTGCCGAGGGTAGCGCCCGAACTTGAAAGCAAGCTGAAAGACGGGCGAACCTGCGTGCGCACTGGTGCGGCCCCGGTTTCCGAACGTTCGAGCCGCTATCAAGAACACGCGCGCCGCCGCCGAACTGTTTCGCCCGCCGCAAAACCTCCGCAATTCCACGTTCGTCCGAGCGGCGTGTCCTGAAGTGCGCTACCCTTGAGGCGCTTTCCGCAGGCGCCGGCCGCACCTTCGGTGCCACACCTTTGGAAAATTTCGAAAACACCCCTTGACCCTCCCCGTGCAGGAGGCTGTTGAATGCGATGAGAAGGAGGTGAGAACCATGTTCTACATAGGAGAGTTCTCGAAGATGGGCAAGACCACCGTCAAGACGCTGCACCACTACGACCGCATCGGGCTTCTGCGCCCGGCCGCCGTGGACGGCGCGACGGGCTACCGCCTGTACACCACGTCCCAGCTCGTCGACCTGCACCGCATCCAGGCGCTGCGGCAGGCGGGCCTGTCGGTGGACGAGGTGGCCGCTATCGAGGGCGGCGCCGACCCGCGCCCCATCCTCGCACGGCGTCGCGAGCTCATCGAACGGGAACTCGCCGCGCGCCAGGAACGCCTCGCGCGCATCGCATTCATGCTCTCAGACGAAGGAAAGGGGTTCTCCATGAACTACCAAGCCACCATCAAGGACCTGCCCAGCTGCATCGTGTACTCCAAGACCATGACCGTGCCCGACTTCTCCGCTTACAACGAGGTCATCCCGGCTATCGGCCGCGCCGTGAAGGCGGCGAACCCGAACCTCAAGTGCGCCGCGCCCGAGTACTGCTTCATCACCTACCTCGACGGCGAGTACAAGGAGCGCGACATCACCATCAAGTACAGCGAGGCCGTGGAGGAGTACGGCGTGGAGACCGACGGCATCGTGTTCGAGGAGGCGCCGGCCGTCACCGTCGCGTCCGTCATGCACCGCGGCCCCTACGCCGACCTGCCGCGCGCCTACGCGTTCGCGATGGACTGGATCGAGCAGAATGGTTACCGCGCGTCCGGCCTCGCCCGCGAGAGCTACATCGACGGCATCTGGAACTGCACCGACGAGTCCCAGTGGCTCACCGAGATCCAGGTCCCGGTGGAGAAGAGGTAGGGGTCGCAAGCTCCGGGCGCGCCGCCGCGCGCCCGGCATCGGCCGCTCAGCGCCGCGCCTGCTTGGCGGCGTACATCGCGCGGTCGGCCTCGGCGAAGAGGTCGCGCCACGAGCCGTGGCGGGCGTCCAGGCGCGCGGCGCCGTGGCTGACAGTCACCGAGAACGGCTCGGTGCCCTGGAACTTGCAGGCGGCTATGCCGGCCTCGAGCGCTTCGGTCAGCGTATCGGCCTTGTCTTTGGGCAAGCTGGGAAGCACGAGCATGAACTCGTCTCCGCCGATGCGGCTGGCCCAGCCGCCCCCGTGCTCGGCGCTTTCCAGCAAAAGCTGCGAGACGCGCGCCAGCACCTCGTCGCCTACAAGATGGCCATGTTCGTCGTTGACCTGCTTGAACCGGTCGATGTCGAGGATGCAGAGCGTGGTCGGCGAGGTGCCATCCCACTGCGCGACCAGCTTGCCCAGCTCGCGCTCCGCGTATTCCTTGCGCAGAAGGCCCGTGGACGGATGGCGCACGGTGAGCTCGTTGATCCGGTCCACCAGGTCGACGGCCGTTACGTTCCCATCTGTCTCTATGTCGGCGACCATCAGGTCGTCCGTGACGTTCTTGATGAACTCAAGCGCGAACTTGCGATCGCTCCCCCCGAACGGGATCGTAACGATGAGAAAGATGCTCCGCCCCAGCGTCTCCAGCTTGACCACCTGCCGGTTCTCGCGCACGGCGATGCGCGAGACGCAGTTGGTGCAGGGCCGACCATGGTTCCAACAGCGGTAGCATGTGTCGTCATGGGACAGGAATCGGCCGTCCCGATAGTCGTATACAAGGTACGTCTCGGTATCCACCAGCCGGTAGTGCTCGAAGAACGCGCCAGGGGACAGGCGCCCTTCGATAGAAGGGTCGATGTGTTGGATGGGGAAGATGGCGTCCTCCTCGCGACGTCTCTGAACGGAGCCGCCATTGTACACCCTCCGCCGACGCGCGTCAGCCCGTCTGCGGAGGGTTTCAAGCGCTATTTCATGAAGCTCATGAATGCGCAAGCGTCAGTCATCCAGGATCTCGAACCCGTAGCAGTCGGTGTCCTGCGTCATATGGAAGATGCGGCGCACGGTGAGCGTGTCGTCCGTGTACGTGTAGTACACCCAGTATCGCTTCACGAGCTTGCGCCGGTAGGTCGGATGCTCGAGGTCCTCGTCGAAGAACGGCTGGCCGAGCTCCGGAATCTCGGCCGCGCGCTCGATGGCGGCGAAGATTGCGTCGGCGGTGTCACGTGCAGCCTGCGGCGACTTCAAGGTGAGCGCGATAGAGGCGAGTATGCCGTCGAGGTCGGCGCTTGCGCGCGGCCTGAACTCAATCGCGCGCATGGAGCTGCTCCGCCGCATCGATGAGCTGTTCCACGCGCGCCTTCACCTCGTCAAAGGGGATGGCGGCGGGGCGGTACTTCTCCTCGATTTCGGCTTCGCGCAGTTTTCGCACGGCACGCTCATGGCGCAGGTGCTCGTCGTAGGCCTTGCTGTCGATGACGACGAGCGAGGCCGCGCCGTTCTTCGTCATGATGATAGGCTCGCGCGTCTCGCGCGCAAGCGCCTCGATGTCGTTCAAACGTGTTCGCAAGTCACTGATAGGCCGTATCTGTGGCAACGCCGCCTGCATAGCCATAACGCCTCCTGTGTTATAAATAAGTAACTTATTTATAACACAATAAAGGACTGTCAGCAAGCACACGCGCTCTCGCAGGTGGATTCCTCTCACCCGAACAGCCCGCAACCCGCTCCCAGCGACGAAAAGCTCGCAGCTTAGCCTCCTGCGAAAGAGTCCGCCGTCCCATTGGCCGGGGCACCGCCCGTGCGGCGCGCCGAGCTTTCGCGAAGTGTGCGAGAGGCGCTGCACGGGCGGTGCCCCGGCCAACGGGACGTCCACACCCTATTTCATTAGCATCTTCAAAAGCCTCATCTTCGTATCGTCAAAGGGTGGGTTGCGGATGGGCATCTCCAGCCAGGTGCCCTTCTTGAGCGTGGACTTGTAGTGGGTGAAGCAGTCGAAGCCCACCTTGCCGTGATACGCCCCCATGCCCGAGTTCCCCACGCCGCCGAAGCCCATGTGGTTGTTCGCCAGGTGGATCACCACGTCGTTCACCGTGGCGCCGCCGAACGGCAGGCGCGTGAGCACGCGGTGCTGCACCTGCTTGTCGTCGGAGAACACGTAGCAGGCCAGCGGCTTCTCGAACGTGCGCACGATGTCGAAGGCCTGGTCAAGCGAGCGGTACGTGAGCACCGGCAGCACGGGCCCGAATATCTCCTCGCCCATGACCGGGTCGTCCAGCGTCACGCCCCGCAGGCACGTGGGCTCGATGCGCAGCGTCTCGGGGTCGCCGTGGCCGCCGAACGCCACCGTCGCGTCCGGGTTGCGGTTCTCGATGAGCCCCATCACGCGCTCGAAGTGGCGCTGCGAGATCATGTGCGGCCACTGCTCGCACGCCAGGATGTTCTCGCCGTAGTACTGTTGAAAGCTTGCGTCCAGCTGCGCCACGAAGTCGTCCGCCACGTTCTCGTGCACGAGGAAGTAGTCGGGCGCCACGCAGGTCTGCCCGCAGTTGATGCCCTTGCCCCAGGCCACGCGCTGCGCCGCGCGCTTCACGTTGGCCGTTTCGTCCACGATGCAGGGGCTCTTGCCGCCCAGCTCCAGCACCACGGGCGTGAGGTGCTTGGCCGCTGCCTCCATGATGGTGTGCCCCACGTTCGGGCTGCCGGTGAAGAAGATCTGGTCCCAGCGCACTTCCAGCAGCCAGTCGTTCATCGCGCCCGATCCGGGAAAGCCGCACACGAACTCGGGCGGGAACACGTTCGCCAGCATCTCGATCAGAAGCTCGCTCGTGGCCTTCGAGGTGCGCGAGGGCTTGAGCGCCACGCAGTTGCCGGCCGCGATGGCGTCCACCAGCGGCACGAGCGCCAGCTGCACGGGGTAGTTCCACGGCGACAACACCAGCACCACGCCCAGCGGGCTCGGGTACACCTTCGACGTGGAGTGGAAGTGCACGAGCGGCGTGGGCACCCGGCGCGGGCGCGCCCACTTGGACAGATGCCTCACGCACGTGTTGATCTCGTCATAGACGAGGCCGAGCTCGGTGGCGTAGCCCTCGAACGCGGCCTTCCCCAGGTCGGCGTGCAGCGCGTCCAGGATGCGCTCCTCGTTGGCCTTGAGGTAGGCCTTCAGCTTCAAAAGCGCTTCGCGACGGTACTCGACCTGCAGCGTGGCGCCTGTCAGATGGAAGGCGCGCATCCGCTGCGCCTGGGCCTCGACGTCGGCGACGCCTTCGAAGATGGGTGCGGTGGTCATGGGCGCTCCTTAGTACGTTGCTTCCAGGATCTCGAGGGCGTCGTCCAGCGTGATCTCCGCCTCGTTGTACAGGGCGGCGCCGTCGTAGCGGGCCTGCTTCGCCACGGCGGGGAGCTGGTCGTGCGCCACGCCCAGCTCCGACAGCTTGAGCGGCACGCCGTACTGCTCGTGGCAGTGCTCGTTCATGGCGAACAGCTCATCGCAGAAGGCCAGGTCGCGCTCGGCGGGCATCGCGCCCGGTCCCAGCTCGGCTGCGCGCGCGGGTGCCAGGTGGGGCAGCAGCTCGCCGTAAAGCCCGGCATGTACGCCATGGTAGAGGTTGAAGCGCACGCAGTGGGGAAGGAGCATCATCATGGCCTGGCCGTGCGGGATGTGGCAGAGCCCGCCGAGCGAGTGGCCGAGCGCATGCACGATGCCCACCATGGCGTTGCTGAACGCCGCTCCCGCCATGAGCGACCCCAGCGCCAGGCTCGCTCTCGCGTCGACGTTCGCGCCGTCGCGGCAGGCCACCGGCAGGTTGGCCGCGATAAGCTCGATGGCCTTCACCGCGAAGGCGTCGCTCACGGGGTTCTTCTGGATGGACGTGTACGCCTCGATGGCATGCGTGAGCGCGTCCATGCCGGTGGTGGCCGTGAGCTTCGGCGGCAGCGACGCGGTGAGCGCCGGGTCGAGGATGGCCGCGTGCGGCACCAGCTTGTAGGAGGTGAACGACAGTTTCGCGTGCTTCTGCGTGTCGGCCACCACGGCCACGAGCGTCACCTCGCTGCCGGTGCCGGCCGTGGTGGGCACGGCGATGAACGGCGGCAGGTCGGCGTGGAGGATCTCCGAGCCCTGCAGCGTGGCGAAGTCCACCCCCTCGCAGGCAAGCGAGGCGGCCGCGCCCTTCGTAGTGTCGATGACCGAGCCGCCGCCGATGGCCACGAACCCGTCGCAGCCGCGTGCGGCGTAGAGGCGCGCCACCTCGTTCACCACGTCCATCGACGAGTCGGGCGGCACCTGATCGAACACGTCGTAAGCGACGCCGGCCGCGTCCAGCACGTCCGTGAGCTTGGCGGCCACGCCCAGCTTCACCAGGCCCGCGTCCGTCATGACCAGCGGGTGCGCCACGCCGCGGTCGGCCAGCTCGCCGGGCAGCTTGTCCAGCGCGTGCGCCCCCGCGATGATCTTGGTGGGGCAGCAGAATTCGAATGCTTTCACGGCTTCTCCTTCGCTTTCTCGGGGAAAACTCTGCCACAGCCTCTGTTTTCGTCCAGCGCTATGATCAGGTATTATGCTACATAGGCGCAGGTCGAACGCTTGCGGAGGTGCGGCCGAAATCGGAGGCTGTGGCACGTTCCGGGCACCGTTTCCCTTTCTCCTACGGCATCGCCGCCGCCGGCCTGCGATATGCGCGCCGCCAGCCGAAGAACATCTTCAGCAGCGCCGTGAACAGGTAAGTGAGGGCCACGCCCGTATCGTTGGGGCCGCGTGTGGAGAACGCGCGCTGCGCGAGGGCGTCCTTGAGCGTCAGGCCGCCCGAAAAGCAGCCGAACGCATAGGCCAGCGAGCGGAAGTCGATGACGTAGTCCACGGTCACCGCATCCGCGTCGGCGCTGGCCAGCCCGCTTCCCGGCTCAACGTCGCGGGCGACGCGCGCGGGCGGGATACGCTCGAACGAGCCTCGGTCGGTGCGGCGGCATGTGCAGGTCAGGTCGGTGCCGCGCACCGACAACCTGAACGTGTAGCCCGGCGCCAGGTAGGCCACCTCGGCGCGGATCCTCGGAGACACGTGCCGGAGCAGCGTAATCAGGTGCGGCAGCAGGCGCAGCAGCGCGCGCACGTACAGCGCTTGGAGGCGTTGGGCGGCGGTTCGCCGCGGAGGCGTTTGGTCGGACATAGGCGCTCCTTGCACATCCTCGATGACGATGCACCTCATGATAGCACGCCTATCCTCGCATCCCCGGCGCGGCACGTTCCTCGGCCTGCGTCGGCCGGTGTACGTCCTGTACACCAAACGGTGTAATTCCATGACGCGAAGATGACAATTGCGTTGAAGGAAACCTGATCAGGAACCACGCGTGATATGGTAGGCCCATCACCTACCTAAGCGAAGCGATCATCGACCACAACGATACCCAAGGAGCGTGAACCACATGACCGATACGCACGGCAACACCCCCGGCGGCCCCGTCCCGCCGACTTCGGGCGACGAGCATGCCCAGCATGCCGCCCAAACGGGGCAGCAGCCTTACTACCAGCAGTCCTACCAGCAACCGTACCAGGCGCAGCACACGCCCGGCCAGGTGACGGTGGAGAAGAAGTCGCACGGCCTGCGCACGTTCCTGCTCGCGTTCGCGGGCGCGGCGCTCGCCTGCGTCATCGGGCTGGGCGGCTTCGGCATCTGGCAGGCCGCTACCGGCGCCGACAAGGGCGGCGGCTCCGACTCCGGCTCGTCCACGCAGCTGGGTTCGCAGAACTCCGGCAGCATCAACGCCACCGATGCCGAGTCCGACCAGACGCTGGCCGAGGCCGTGGCGCAGAAGGCGCTGCCCTCCGTGGCCGCCATCGACGTGTACGCGAACCAATCCAACATGGGCGGCATGTACGGCTTCGGCGGCGGCTCCAACTCCGGCTCCGGCAGCACGCTCACGCAGGCCTCGCTCGGCAGCGGCGTCGTGCTCACCGACGACGGCTACATCATCACGAACTACCACGTCATCGCAGGCGGCGACGCCTACAAGGTCACCATCGAGGGCGAGACCTACGACGCCGAGGTCGTGGGCAGCGATCCCAGCTCCGACATCGCGGTCATCAAGGCCAAGGACGCCAGCGGCCTCAAGGCCATCGAGATCGGCAACTCCGACGACCTCATCATCGGCGAGTGGGTCATGACCATCGGCAGCCCGTTCGGCCTCGAGCAGTCCGTTGCCACCGGCATCGTGTCGGCCACGAGCCGTTCGCAGATCATGGATTCCAGCACCGACCAGTACGGCCAGAGCTCCGGTGAGACCACCATCTACCCGAACATGATCCAGACTGACGCGGCCATCAACCCCGGCAACTCCGGCGGCGCGCTCGTTGACGCCGACGGCAAGCTCATCGGCATCAACACGCTGATCACGTCCTACTCGGGCAACTACTCCGGCGTCGGCTTCGCCATCCCGGTGAACTACGCGGTGAACCTCGCGCAGCAGATCATCGACGGCAAGACCCCGACCCACGCGCAGCTCGGCGTGTCCCTGTCCACGGTGAACGCCCAGAACGCCCAGCGCTACGGCCTGTCGGTCGACGAGGGCGCCTACGTGGCCGCCGTCAGCGCGGGCTCCGGTGCCGCCGAGGCCGGCCTGCAGGAGGGCGACATCATCACGAAGTTCGACGGCCAGAAGGTAGAGTCCGCGAGCGACCTCATGCTGGACGTCCGCTCCAAGAACCCTGGCGACAAGGTGAAGCTGGAGGTCAACCGCAACGGCGAGACGAAGGAGGTCGAGGTCACGCTCGGCTCCGACGAGAGCTCGCAAAGCGCCTCCACCCAGCAGAACAGCGCGCAGGAATCCCTGCTCGAGCGCCTGCTCGGCGGCGGCAGCGGGTCCAGCGAGAACGCGGCGTAAGGGCTGCGGGCGGCTACCTGCCGCCCGTCTGCTCATTGCGTGAACTGCCTGGAAAAGGCCGCGCGAACTGCGCGGCCTTTTCCATTTTCGGGTAAGATTGAGGCAACGTATGCACATATGACGGTCATCGAAGGGGTTGGTCATGGCTGAGGATAGGGCGAAGGCGGAGGAGAACGTCGAGGAGCTTGAGAAGTGGGCGCGCGTGCGCGAGCGCGGGTATGCGTACCCGCGCGTGCTGCTGAAGCTCTCGGGCGAAGCGCTGGCGGGCGATGTGGGGTACGGCATCGACCCGAAGGTGGTCGACGCGCTGGCCGACGAGATTGCCGACATCGTCGAGGACGAGGTGGAGGTGGCCGTGGTCGTGGGCGGCGGCAACATCTTCCGCGGCCTGGCGGGAAGCGCCGAGGGCATGGACCGCGCCCAGGCCGACTACATCGGCATGCTGGCCACCGTCATGAACGCGCTGGCCCTGCAGGACGCCTTCGAGCGCCACGGCATCTTCTCGCGTGTGCAGAGCGCCATCACCATGCAGGAGGTCTCCGAGCCCTACATCCGCCGCCGCGCCGTGCGCCACCTGGAGAAGGGCCGCGTGGTCATCTTGGCCGCCGGCACGGGCAACCCCTACTTCACCACCGACACCACGGCCGCGCTTCGCGCCTGCGAGCTCAACGTGGACTGCCTCATGAAGGCCACGAAGGTGGACGGCGTCTACGACAGCGACCCGACCAAGAACCCGGACGCCAAGCGCTTCGACCGCATCAGCTACATGGACGTGCTGTCGAAGGGCCTCAACGTCATGGACTCCACGGCCACGTCGCTGTGCATGGACAACCACATGCCCATGATCGTGTTCGATCTGATGGTCGAGGGCAACATTTCGCGCGCTTTGAAGGGCGAAAACGTCGGAACCACGGTAGAATAGAGGCACGTCCGCGCTCCGGCGCGGGCGATCGGTGCGCGCCGCCGCACCGCAGGGAGTTGGGTGAAAGGAGCCGATCATGGTTGATGATATTATGTTGCAGGCCGAGGAGCGCATGGAGCGTGCGCTCGCATCGCTGGGCGAGGCGTTCGGCTCCGTGCGCACGGGGCGGGCGAGCGCCCTGCTGCTCGACCGCATCAAGGTGGATTACTACGGCGTGCCCACGCCGGTGAACCAGATGGCCGGCATCAAGACGCCCGACGCGCACATGCTGGTCATCGAGCCGTGGGACAAGGGCGTGCTGGGCGCCATCGAGCATGCCATCATGGAGAGCGACTTGGGCGTCACGCCGTCGAACGACGGCTCGTGCATCCGCCTGCCGTTCCCCTCGCTCACCGAGGAGCGCCGCCGCGAACTGGTGAAGCAGTGCAAGAACTATGCCGAGGAGGCCCGCGTGGCGGTGCGCAAGGCGCGCCAGGACGCCAACGCCGCCCTCGATCGCTGCGTGAAGGACGACAACCTCCCCGAGGACGACGAGCGCCGCGCCCAGGCCGAGGTGCAAAAGCTCACCGACAAGTACGTGGCCCAGGTGGACGAGGCCTTCAAGAAGAAGGAAGCCGAAGTGATGGAAATCTAACGTTCCGGCGGCCTGCCGGCCGCCGGAACTGCTCGACGCTGCGAAGCGTTGGGGCACCCCATCTCGCGGCGATGCCGATGACTCGCGTACTGAAGTACGCTTCATCATCGCCATCCCCACGATCTGGGGCACCGCAACGCTTCTCGCTGACTTACTAAGCCAACCGGGGAGTTCGAGATCAACCTGTGCGGCTGGCGTACGACTTGAAAGCAGTGCTTCCTTGAACAAACCGCTCGACTACATATTCCCGAACCCTCCCGCCGACCTCGATCCCACACGGCTCGACCCTGCGGCGGTGCCCGAGCACGTGGCCGTCATCATGGACGGCAACGGCCGGTGGGCCAAGGAGCGCGGCAAGAACCGCCTGTTCGGCCACAAGGCCGGCATCGATGCGGTGCGCGAGATCATCCGCTGCGCGTCGGACGTGGGCGTGCGCTACCTCACCATCTACTCGTTCTCCTCCGAGAACTGGAAACGGCCGCAGGAAGAGGTCATCGGCCTCATGAACCTGTTCGCCACCACGATGCTCGCCGAGGTGGACGGCCTGCACGAGGAGCACGTGCGCGTGATGACCATCGGGCGCACCGACGAGCTGCCGAAGAAGACGCGCGACGCGTTCGCGAAGGCGTGGGAGAAGACGAAGGACAACGACGGCATGACGCTCGTGGTGGCCGTGAACTACGGCGGCCGCGTGGAGATGCTGGACGCCATGCGCTCGCTCATGGACGAGGCCCACGCCGCGGTGCGCGCCGGACGCGCGCCCGAGGAGCTTACCGAGGAGTCGTTCGCCCGGCACCTGTACACGGCGGACATCCCCGACCCCGACCTGCTCATCCGCACGAGCGGCGAGATGCGCGTGTCGAACTTCCTGCTGTGGCAGATCGCCTATTCTGAGTTCGTGTGCACCGACGTGCTGTGGCCCGACTTCGACCGCTACGAGCTCCTGCGGGCGCTCTTGGAGTTCCAGGGGCGCGACCGCCGGTTCGGGGCGGTGAAGTAGGATGGAGCCGCGGCGGGCCGACGAGGCGGTTCCGGAAGAGGACGACCGCACGCGCAAGGAGCGGCTCAAGAACTTCGCACAGGACAAGACCCCGAAGAAGCTGAAGAACCCCACGAACTTCCAGGTGCGCTTCCGCACCGGGTTCGTCTACATCGTCGTGTCCGTGGTGTGCGTGCTGGCCAGCGAATGGACCACGCTCGCGCTGCTCGTGGCCATGGCCGGCATCACGGCCGGCGAGTTCTACTACATGCTGCGCCAGGACGCGAAGCTGCCGAACGAGATGCTGGGCATCATCGCCGCCATGCTGTATCCCGTGAGCGTGTTCTTCCTCGGGTTGAACGGGGCGCTGTACGTGAGCCTGGCGCTGCTCTTGGCGCTCATCGTGTGGTACGTGTTCTGGATGCGGGCGCGCGTGCCCGACGTGGGCGTGAGCTTCTTCGGCGCCGCGTACTGCGGCATGCTGCTGTCGGGCATCATCGTGGTGCGCGAGGCGCTGCCGGCGCCCTGGGGCGGCGTGCTGGTGCTGGGCATCCTCTTGAGCGTATGGGCCAACGACTCGTTCGCCTACCTGGTGGGAAGCAAGTTCGGCAAGCACAAGCTGGCTCCGCGCACGTCGCCGAAGAAGAGCTGGGAGGGCTTCTTCGCCGGGCTCGCGGGCTCGGCGGTGTTCTGGTGCCTGATGACGCTCGTGCCCGGCGTGACCATGTCCATCCCGCAGGCCATCCTGTTCGGCCTGGCGAGCGGCCTCATGGGCGTGCTCGGCGACCTGGCCGAGAGCCGCATCAAGCGCAACTCCGGCTTCAAGGACTCCGGCACCATCATGCCGGGGCACGGCGGCCTGCTCGACCGTTGCGACTCGCTGTTCCTGGTGGCCGTGACCTCCGCCATCCTGCTGGTGGCCGGGGGCTGCATACCTTATTAGGCATCGCGCCTGCGTGAACGCGCGGAGCGCAAGGAGGCACGTATGAAACGCATCGTCGTACTGGGGTCGACCGGCTCCATCGGCACGCAGACGCTCGACGTGGCACGCCGCCATGCCGACAAGCTAGAGGTGGTGGCGCTCGCCGCGGGCACGCGTGCGGAGGAGCTGCTGGCCCAGGCGCGGGAGTTCGGCGTGCACCACCTGGCCGTGGGCGACGGGCGCCTGGCGGGCGAGCCGGTGGCCGACGAGCTGGCCGCGCAGGCGCGCGGCGGCGCGCAGCCGGCGACGGATGCGCCGTCGTCGCTGGCCGAGGCCGTGGCGCGCCGCAGCGCGGCCGGCGAGGGCTCGCTCGGGTTCGGCGCGCAGGCCGTGGCCGACCTCGTGCGGCTGCCGGAGGCCGACATCGTGGTGAACGCGCTCGTGGGCGCGGCCGGGCTGCGTGCCAGCTACGAGACGCTGCGCGCGGGCAAGGTGCTCGCGCTGGCCAACAAGGAGTCGCTCGTGGTGGGCGGCGACCTCATCATGCCGCTGGCCGCGCAGGTGGACGCGCAGCGCCGCGCGGCCGGCACGGCGCCCGCCGCCGGGCCCGCCGGGGCGCTCATGCCCATCGACTCGGAGCACGGCGCCATCTACCAGTGCCTCCTGGGCGAGGATGCGCGCGAGGTCGCCCGCCTGTGGGTGACGGCGTCGGGCGGCCCGTTCCGCGGCCGCACGCGCGGCGAGCTTGCGCACATCACGCCCGCCCAGGCGCTCGCGCACCCCACGTGGAACATGGGCGCGAAGATATCCATCGACTCGTCCACGCTCATGAACAAGGGGCTCGAGGTCATCGAGGCGCACCACCTGTTCGCCATGCCCTACGACCGCATCAGCGTGGTGGTGCAGCCGCAGAGCGCCATCCATTCCATGGTGGAGTACTCCGACGGCAGCGTGAAGGCGCACCTCGGCACCACCGACATGCGCATCCCCATCCAGTTCGCGCTGTCGTATCCCGAGCGCTGGGACGCGCCGGTGGAGCCGCTCGACTTCACGAAGCTGGGCTCGCTCGAGTTCGCTGCGCCCGACACCGACACGTTCCGCTGCCTGGCGCTCGCGCGCGCGGCCGGCGAGCGCGGTGGCACGCTGCCCTGCGCCATGAACGCCGCGAACGAGGTGGCCGTGGCGGCGTTCCTCGCCGAGGAGGGCACGTACCTGGGCATCGCCGCCTGCGTGGAGGCCGTCATGGACGCCCATGACGTACAGCCCGTGGAGAGCCTGGAGCAGCTGGAGGCCGTGGACGCCTGGGCCCGCATGAAGGCCCGGGAGTGGATCGCGGGACGGTAGGCGGCAAGCGGGACTTTTAGGCGGCCCCCTTTGCAAGAAAGGGTCGGCTGCGCACACTGCCGCCGTCGGCTTCCCATGTGCATTTTCCACAGGGCTTGTAGGTTTTTCCCGCACATCGGTTCGGGCGGGCTCCCCGTTTCCTATAATGGGCGCAGGCGCGGGAAACCGCGTTGGTTTTCCCAACCTCGCGCTCGAAAGGATTCGAGTTCATGGATATAGTTCTGATGATAATATACGCCACGATCCTGCTCGGGTTCCTCGTGTTCATCCACGAGGGCGGGCACTATCTGGCGGCGCGCGCGTTCGGCGTGCGGGTGACGGAGTTCATGTTGGGCCTGCCGGGGCCGAGCATCGGCTTCACGCGGGGCGGCACGCGATTCGGCGTGACGGCCGTGCCGCTCGGCGGGTACGCGAAGGTGTGCGGCATGGAGGCGGGCGAGATGAGCCCGCACCTCGAGGCCGTGCTCGCCGCGCTCTACCGCCGCGGCACCGCCAACATGGAGGACATCGCGCGCGACTGCGGCATCTCCGACGATGAGGCGTACGATGCGCTCGAGGAGCTGGTGGAGTGGGGCAGCATCAAGGGCCCCACGAAGAAGGACCAGTACAACACGTACCGCGCCGTCGCGACGGCGCCCACGAAGAAGCAGCTCAAGGCCGCGGCGGCGGGGGAGCCGGCGCCGGCGTCCTATGCGCTCGGGCAGGCGCGCCCGGTGGACGACGCGCATGCGTTGTATCAGGGCGAGTACCGCCAGCAGTACCGTGCGCTGCCGTTCTGGAAGCGCTCCGTCATCCTCGTGGCCGGCGTGTTCGTGAACCTGCTGTTCGCCATGCTGCTGTTCGTGCTCATGTACTCGGTGATCGGTTTCGAGGCCCAGAGCCCGAACACCGGCGTGTTCTACCACGCCGCGCTCACGCCGCTGCAGTCCTTGCAGGCCGGCTTCGCCTACATCGGCCAGGTCATCGCCCTGGTGGCCAGCCTGTTCAATCCCGCGACCGCCGCGGACACCGTGTCGAACACCACCTCCATCATCGGCATCGCCGTCATGTCGAAGGACGCGGTGGACATGGGGCTCATGGGCATCTTGAGCTTCACGGCCATGATCTCGGTGTCGCTCGGCATCATGAACCTGCTGCCCATCCCGCCACTCGACGGCGGGCGCTTCGTGGTGGAGGTGTTCCAGAAGGTGTCACGGCGCGTGGTGTCCACGCGGGCGCTCAACTACCTCTCCGCGGCGGGCATGCTGCTGTTCCTAGGATTCTTCCTGATCATGGCGAACCAGGACATCCAGCGGTTCGTGCTCGGGAACTGGTGAGCGGCGACCTCGGGGCCGCCGGAACCCGCTGATCGCCCGGCCGCTTTTGGAATCCGGCCTTCGGGTCCCGGCTTGCCCCGTCGCGCCGGAGGCGCCCTCCGTGCATCCTTGGGATGGGGCCGCAAAGGCACAGTAATCACAGGTTTTCGACGGGCTGTTCCTCTCCCGGGATTACGCCGCTTTCATCATCACCTCGCGAGCAGGGAAAACGTCCGAAGTCCCGGACGAAGCGCGTTCGCGCAGGCGGTTCCTGCCTCGAATCGGTAGAAAATCGGTGATTACTGTGCAACGGGGCCTCGGTCTTGGCTCTCGCTTCGAGCGGCCCGCGCAAGGCCCAGATCGGTACGGCGCACCTTGAATCCCTTCGGGGCACCTGTCGGTTGCTTGCCGGCCGCTTCCGCCGGCCGCTTCCGGTCGGTTTTTGCGGCAGACTTCGTGAAGGGACCTCGGGCGGGCCGCTTTCGGCGGTACAATAGCCCGACATGCGGTTTGAGGCGCTTGAGGAAACGGAGGGGCGGATGCCCGGCACAGCGAAGCCGAACAAGGGGACCCGGCGGGTCATGGTGGGCAGCGTGCCGCTCGGCGGCGGCGCGCCCGTCGTCGTGCAGTCCATGCTGAACGCCCCGGCCGGCGACGTGGCGGCGAACCTCGCGCAGATCGAGGCGCTGGCGGCGGCCGGCTGCGAGGTCGTGCGCATGGCCATCCCGCACAAGGCCGACCTCGACGCGTTCGAGGCCGTGTGCGCCGCCTCGCCGCTGCCCGTGGTGGCCGATATCCACTTCTCGGCCGATATCGCGGTTGAGGCCGCGCGCCGCGGCGCGGCGAAGCTGCGCATCAACCCCGGCAACATCGGGGGCCTCGCCAAGACGGACGCCGTGCTCGACGCGGCGGGGGAGGCCGGTATCCCTATCCGCATCGGGGTGAACGCCGGCTCGCTCGACGTCGAGCTGGCCGCGCGCACCGACCTCACGCTCGCGCAGAAGCTCGCGCGCTCGGCCGCCGACTACGTGCGCTACTGCGAGGGCCGCGGCTTCCGCGACCTGGTGGTCAGCGCGAAGGCCCACGACGTCATGGCCACGGTGGCCACGTACCGCCAGCTCGCCCGCGAGCTGCCGACGTGCCCGCTGCACATCGGCGTGACGGAGGCCGGCACCCTGTTCCAGGGCGTCATCAAGAGCGCCTGTGGCCTGGGTATCTTGCTGGAAGAGGGCATCGGCGACACGCTGCGCATCTCGCTCACCGACGACCCCGTGCAGGAGGTCCGTGCCTGCTGGACGCTGCTCGCGGCGCTCGATTTGCGCCGCCGCGCGCCGGAGCTCGTGAGCTGCCCCACGTGCGGGCGCTGCCAGGTGGACCTCATCGGGCTGGCGCAGCAGGTGGAGGAGCGCATCGCGAACCTGGGCAAGCCGCTCAAGGTGGCCGTCATGGGCTGCGTGGTGAACGGCCCGGGCGAGGCTGCCGACGCCGACATCGGCGTGGCGTGCGGAGCAGGGATGGGCGTGGTGTTTTCCAAGGGAGACGTCGTCCGCAAGGTGGAGGAGAAGGCCATCGTGGACGCTTTGATGGAGGAGATAGGAAAGCTATGACGAACGCGAATATCATGCGCATGAGCGAGCTGTGCGTGCCCACGCTCAAGGAGGACCCGACCGATGCGGAGATCGCCAGCCACAAGCTGCTTCTGCGCGCCGGCATGATCCGCAAGACGGCCTCGGGCGTGTATACGTTCCTGCCGCTCGGCAAGCGGGTGCTGGCGAAGGTGGAGCGCATCGTGCGCGAGGAGATGGACGCCATCGGCTCCCAGGAGATCATGATGCCGGCGCTGCAGCCCGGAGAGCTTTGGCACGAGAGCGGCCGTTGGAACGACTACGGCCCCGAGCTCATGCGCCTGGTGGACCGCCACGACCGCGAGTTCTGCCTCGGGCCCACCCACGAGGAGCTTATCACGGCCCTCGTGCGCAACGAGCTGCGCTCCTACAAGGAGCTGCCGCTCACGCTGTACCAGATCCAGGTGAAGTTCCGCGACGAGATCCGCCCGCGCTTCGGCCTTCTGCGCAGCCGCGAGTTCATCATGAAGGACGCTTACAGCTTCCACGCGAGCCAGGAGTCGCTGCAGAAGACCTACGACGACATGAGCGCCGCCTACGGGCGCATCTGCGAGCGCATGGACATGGACTACCGTCCCGTGGAGGCGGATTCCGGCCAGATCGGCGGCAGCGTGACCTGCGAGTTCATGGCGCTCGCCGAAGCGGGCGAGGCCGAGCTCGTGCACTGCGCGTGCGGCTGGGCGGCCAACGCCGAGGCGGGCGACTGCCTGGCGCGCCCGACCGTCTACGACGTGCCGGCCATGGAGAAGGTGGCCACGCCGGGCGTGCACACCATCGCCGAGCTGGCGGCGTTCCTGGACATCCCCGAGTCCTCCACCGTGAAGGCGCTGTCGGGCAAGAACGACGCGGGCGACCTGGTGGTGCTGTTCATCCCCGGCGACCACGAGCTGAACGAGCTGAAGGCCGAGCGTGTGGCCGGCGGCTTCACGCTGCTCACCGACGAGGACATGGAGGCCTTCGGCCTGCACAAGGGCTCCATGGGCCCGGTCGGCCTGCCCGAGGCCGCACGCGTCATCGCGGCGCGCAGCCTGCAGGCCGTGCCGAAGTGGGTCGTGGGCGCGAACGAGGACGGCTACCACTACGTGGGCGCCCAGCTGGGCGTGGACTTCAAGGTGGACGAGTGGGCCGACCTCTGCATCGTGCAGCCCGGCGACAGCTGCCCGAAGTGCGGCCTGCCGCTGGAGGGCGCGCGCGGCATCGAGGTGTCGCAGGTGTTCCAGCTGGGCGACAAGTACTCGAAGGCCATGGGCGCCACGTTCATGGCGGAAGACGGTTCCGAGCAGCCGTTCCTCATGGGCTGCTACGGCGTGGGCGTGTCGCGCACCATGGCGGCCATCGTGGAGCAGCACAACGACGAGAACGGCATCGCGTGGCCTTTCTCGGTGGCGCCGGCGCACGTGTGCGTGCTGCCGCTCACCGTGGGCGACGACGAGGTGCAGCCGGCGGCCGAGAAGCTGGCCGGCGACCTGGCGAAGCTCGGCCTGGAAGTGGTCATCGACGACCGCAAGGAGCGCGCCGGCGTGAAGTTCGCCGATGCCGACCTCGTGGGCTGGCCGCTGCAGGTCGTGGTGGGCAAGCGCGGCCTCGCCGAGGGCAAGGTGGAGATCAAGCACCGCAAGACGGGCGCGCGCCGCGACATCTCGCTCATGGCGCTCACCGACGCGGTGGCGTTCGCGCAGCGCAACACGAAGGTGTGGGGCTCCGAGGTCGACCTGTTCGGCGGATTGTTCGCCTGATGAGCTCCTTCCCGGACGTGCGCGGGGTGCTGTTCGACCTGGACGGCACCCTGCTCGATACCCAGCGCCTGATTTTGGTTTCGTTCCGCCATGCCGTGGAGACGGTGCTGGGGAAGAGCATGCCCGACGAGCTGCTCATGGCCAAGGTGGGCCAGCCGCTCACGGTGCAGATGTGGGACTTCACGGACGACCAGGAGGTGCACGACGAGCTGCTCGCCGTCTACCGCGACTACAACGCCCGCGTGCACGACGACCTCATCCGCATCTTCCCCGGCGTGCCCGAGCTGCTGGCTGACCTGCGGGAGACGGGGCTGCCCTTCGGCGTGGTGACCTCGAAGCGCCACGAGGCTGCCGTGCGCGGCCTGGCCACGTTCGGCTTGGACGGCGCGTTCGACCTGCTCATAGGCTCCGACGACTGCGCTGCCCACAAGCCCGATCCCGGCCCGGTCCTCCAGGGCTGCCGCCAGCTGGGCCTGCGCCCCGAGGAGTGCGCGTACGTGGGCGACAGTCCCTTCGACCTCCAGGCCGGGCGCGGCGCCGGCTGCCCCACCGCCGCGGTCCTGTGGGGCATGTTCCCCGAAGAGGTGCTGCTGGCGGAAAAGCCGGAGGTCGCATGCCGCAACGTGGAAGAGCTCCGCGGGTGCCTGCTCTAGGGGCTCCTAGCCTGTTCCAGCCGGTCAGGCGTCCAAAACGCCATCCGGGTCGGGCGGGCCAGGCTGGGCTGCGGGGCTAGCCCCTCTCGTTCTCGCCCAGGGAATGGAGGGCTCCTCCGGGGGCCAAAAGGGCGTCGAGGGGGCGCTCGAAAGCCCGTGCGAACTTCACGACCTTCGAGAAGTCGGCGTCTATCAAGCCGTCCTCGATGTCGGTGATGTGGCTTCGGCTGGACCCTACCATGTCCGCCAGCTCCTTTTTCGTCAGGTGCTGGCTTTCGCGCAGGACGCGCACGTTCTCGCCGAACGTGCGCGCGAGGAGTTGGACAAGGGGGTCCTTGCCCAGCATCTTGGCCTGTCGTGACTTCTCCGGCATGATCGAAATCGTAGGCGAGCCTCCAAAGTTGAAAGTATTCAGCTGAATACACTTTGTCTGCGCCGGACGACAAAGCCGCTCATTTCGGGATGCGTGCGGTTGGCCCGCCACCCGCCTGCGCGAAGCACGGCCGTTTGCGCCCCTCGTCCCCCTATTCTGTTGCTTAGCAGTGAATTTCACCCGGCATCTACGCCGCGACCTCAACCTTCCTCTATAATCGGATATTCGATCTTTGACTAACTGCAAATCGAAGGGGGTGTGAGTTCATGCCGAGACTTCAAATCATGGATACCACGATCCGCGACGGCCAGCAGAGCCTCTGGGCCACGCGCATGCAGATCGGGGACATGCTGCCGATCCTGCCGAAGATGGACCGGGTCGGGTACTGGGCTATCGAGGCTTGGGGCGGCGCGACGTTCGACACGTGCCTGCGCTTTCTCGACGAGAACCCGTGGGAGCGTCTGCGATCTATCAAGGCGAACACGCCGAACACGCCGCTCGCCATGCTGTCCCGCGGTCAGAACCTCGTGGGGTACAAGCATTACTCGCGCGAGATCTGCAACCGTTTCATCAAGGCTTCCAAGCGCAACGGCATCCACGTGTTCCGCGTGTTCGACGCCCTCAACGATATCCGCAACGTCGTGGACAACGCCGAGGCCATCAAGGAATGCGGCGGCCACTTCGAGGGCGCCATCTCCTACACCATGTCGCCCGTCCACACGCTTGACAGCTACCTGGAGTACGGCCAGAAGATGAAGGATCTGGGCGCCGACTCCATCGCCATCAAGGACATGGCCGGCATGCTCACGCCCTACCGCACCGAGCGCATGGTGAAGGCGTTCAACGCCGAGATCGGCCTGCCGCTGCACATCCACTGCCATTACGTGGGCGGCATGGCGCCCGCCAACATCATCAAGGCCGCCGAGGCCGGCGCCGCCATCGCGGACACGGCCCACGCGCCGCTCGCCTTCGGCAACTCGCACCCTGCGGTGGAGATGATCGTGGCCGCCCTCCAGGAGAGCCGCTACGACACGGGCCTGAACCTGGACCTGCTGTTCGAGATCGCCGAGTACTGGGAGGAGGTGCGCAAGCGCGGCCACTACAAGCGCGGCGTGTCCTCGCTCACGCACATGAAGGTGTACTCGCACCAGGTGCCCGGCGGCATGATGTCGAACCTGGTGTCGCAGCTGGAGATCCAGAACGCCGGCGACCGCCTGCCCGAGGTCATGCAGGAGATCCCGAAGGTGCGCGCCGAGGTGGGCTACCCGCCGCTCGTCACGCCCCTGTCGCAGATCGTGGGCACGCAGGCCGTGTTCAACGTGCTCACCGGCAAGCGCTGGAGCGTCGTGTCCAAGGAGATGAAGGACTACATCTGCGGCTACTACGGCAAGGCGCCGGGCCGCATGGACAAGGACATCGTGGCCAAGGTCGTGGGCAACTCCGAGATGCTGCCGCCCGATGTGGCCCCCGGCTCGCTCGTGACCACCACGTACTCCCAGGTGGAGGACGAGATCGGCGACCTCGCGAAGAGCGAGGAGGACGTGCTCATGTACGCCCTGTTCCCGAACGAGGCGCGCACGTACCTGAGCAAGCACCGCACATCGGAGAAGGTCGACTTCCTCATGGAGCAGGAGTCGAGCCATACCAAGGAGGACGATTACGTGGACATCAATCAGATTCGCGAGCTGGTTCGCGTCGCCGAGGAGAGCGGCGTCGGCGAGATCGTAGTCGAGGAGGAGGGCACGCGCATCGCCGTGCGCATGCCGGGCACGCTGTCCTCCGACGCCGTGGCGGCTGCAGCCGCCACGGCGTCGGTGGCCGCCGTCGCCCCCGCTCCTGCGGCCGAGGCTTCCGCTTCCGCCGGCGACGGTATCGAGCGCCCCTCCAACTGGTACTGCGTGACGGCTCCCATGGTGGGCACGTTCTACACGTCCCCCGCGCCCGGCGAGCCGCCGTTCGTGCAGGTGGGCGACGAGGTCGCTGCCAACCAGACGCTCTGCATCGTGGAGGCCATGAAGCTCATGAACGAGATCACGGCCGAGGAGATGGGCACGGTGCGCGAGGTGTGCCTCGAGGATGCCTCGCCCGTGGAGTTCGGCACGCCGCTGTTCTACGTCGAGCCCCACGGCGCCCCGGCCCCGGCCCCGGAGACGGCGTAATGTTTAGCAAGATACTGGTAGCGAACCGCGGCGAGGTGGCGCTGCGCATCATGCGCGCCGCCAAGGAGCTGGGCGTGAAGACGGTGGCGGTGTACTCCACGGAGGACGCGGACACCTATCCCGTGCAGTACGCCGACGAGGCCGTGTGCATCGGCCCCGCCCAGGCGAACAAGAGCTACCTCGTCATGCCCAGCATCATCGCCGCCGCCAAGAACGCCGGCGCCGAGGCCATCCACCCCGGCTACGGCTTCCTGGCCGAGAACGCCGACTTCGCCCGCGCCTGCGTGGACAACGACCTGGTGTTCATAGGCCCCGCGGCCGACTGCATCGAGCGCATGGGCGACAAGAGCATGGCGCGCGAGACCATGAAGTCCTGCGGCGTGCCCACGGTGCCCGGCTCCGACGGCTGCATCGACACGGCTGCCGAGGCCAAGGCGTTCGCGGACAGCGTGGGCTATCCCGTGCTCATCAAGGCCACGGCGGGCGGCGGCGGCAAGGGCATGCGCGAGGTGCACGACCCGGCCGACCTCGAGGCCCAGTACCAGGCTGCCCGCACCGAGGCCGGCGCCGCGTTCGGCAACGACGGCGTGTACCTGGAGAAGCTCGTGCTGCGCCCGCGCCATGTGGAGGTGCAGGTGCTGGCCGACGACTTCGGCAACAACCTGGCGCTCTGCGAGCGCGACTGCTCCGTGCAGCGCCGCCATCAGAAGCTCATCGAGGAGGCGCCCTCGCCGGCGCTCACCGAGGACCTGCGCCGTGCCATGGGCGTGGCGGCCATCAAGGCCGTGCGCGCCGTGAACTACAAGAACGCCGGCACGATCGAGTTTCTGCTCGACGAGCGCGGCAACTTCTACTTCATGGAGATGAACACGCGCGTGCAGGTGGAGCATCCCGTGACCGAGCAGATCACCGGCACCGACATCATCAAGGAGCAGCTGCGCATCGCCTCCGGCGAGCCCATCAGCTGCGCCTCCCGCGCTCCGTTCGTCCCGTTCGGCCATGCGATGGAGTTCCGCATCAACGCGGAGGACCCCGCGCACGGCTTCCGCCCGTGCCCGGGCACCATCACCAAGTTCGAGCCTCCGGCGGGCCCCGGCGTTCGGGTGGAGAGCTACGTGCGCACGGGCTCGCGCATCTCGCCCTACTACGACTCGCTCGTGGCGAAGCTCGTGGTGTACGGACAGGATCGCGAGGAGGCCCTTGCGCGTGGCCGCCGCGCCCTCGACGAGTTCGTCATCGAGGGCATCGAGACCACCATCTCGTTCCACCGCCGTGTGCTGGACAACGCCGTGTTCTGCGCGGGCGATGCGACGACCGACTTTATTGAAACCCAGATGGGAGACGTGTTATGAACGAGCTGAACCTTGACGGCATGGCGCTTGCGCCGGGTGTCGTCGAGACGATCGTGTCCATTGCGGCCAACGAGGTAGAGGGCGTGGCCTCCGTGGGCTCCGCCGCCGCAGGCGGCCTGCGCTCCGTGTTCGGCGCCAAGCCGTCCACGCAGGGCATCGACATCGCCGTGGACGAGGACGACAAGCTGGTCATCTCGGTGCGCGTGGACGTGTACTACGGCTACGTGCTGCCCGACCTGGCCGCCAACCTGCGCCAGGCCGTGGCCGATGCCGTGGCGAGCCAGGTGGGGGCGCAGGTCTCCTCGGTCGACGTGTACATCGACGGCATCCAGTTTGCCGGTTAGCCGGAGGTTTGCTGAGCTTCTATGGCTGCTAAACGACATGAACGAACGCGTGCGCGCCGCTCGGCGCTCGCGCTGCTCTACACGAGCGAGATCACGGACGAGGGCGCTACCAAGATCGCCGAGGAAGGCCGCTACCTGGCCGAGGACGGCCCGCTGCCCGACTACGCCACGGCGCTCGTGCGCGGCGTGGAGGCGCACCGCATGGCCATCGACAAGCATCTGGCGGCCACGTCGGAGAACTGGGCGCTTGCGCGCATGCCCATCGTCGACCGCTCCATCCTGCGCCTGGCCACCTACGAGATGATGTACGTGGACGACGTGCCCACCTCGGTCACGATCAACGAGGCCGTGGAGCTGGCGAAGGACTTCGGCGGCGAGGACGAGTCGCCGCGCTTCGTGAACGGCGTGCTGGGCCGCATCGCCAAGATCCTGGACGAGGAGAAGGCGGCGCCGAAGAGCGCCCCGGTGGACGGCGCAGCAGAAGAAACGCCGAAGGAGGCGTGACGTGGCGGGCGAGTCGTATGCGAGCTTCGACCAGGTGAAGGCCCGCCTTGACGAGATCGTCGACGCCGTGGGCTCGAGCGAGATGCCCCTCGACGAGGCGCTCTCCCTGTACGAGGAGGCCGTGGGCCTGGGCCTGCGCGCCAGCGAGCTGCTCGAGGAGAACATCGAGGCCCGGGACGCCGAGGACGGGGCGGAAGACGAGGCGGACGCGACCGGCCGCGAGGCCGGGGCGGGAGCCGCGGGTGAAACCGAGGCCGCAGGCCCGGACGCCGAGGCGTCCGCGACGGCTGCGGCCCAGGCGTGACGGGAGGCGTGACCATGGACCATCGCATTCTCGACGTGATCTCGTCGCCGGCCGACCTCAAGCTGCTGGACAACGAGGAGCTTTCCATCCTCGCCCGCGAGATACGCGAGGAGATCGTGGCCGTGACGTCGGAGACGGGCGGGCACGTGGGCTCGTCGCTCGGCGCCGTGGAAATTATCCTGGCCGTGCACAGCATGCTGGACTGCCCGCGCGACCGGTTCATCTTCGACGTGGGGCACCAGGCCTATGCGCACAAGCTGGTCACGGGGCGCCTCGACGAGTTCAAGTCGCTGCGCACCTACGGCGGCCTCTCGGGCTTCCCGAAGCCTGGCGAGAGCCCCTACGACGTGCACCCCTCGGGCCATGCCTCCGACTCGCTGTCGGTGGCGCTCGGCCTGGCGAAGGCGCGCGACCTCTCGGGCGGCGACAACAGGGTGGTGGCGCTGATAGGCGACGCGGCGCTCTCGGGCGGCATGGCGTTCGAGGCGCTCAACCATATCGGGCAGGCGCAAACCCCGATGGTGGTCATCCTCAACGACAACGAGATGTCCATCTCGCGCAACGTGGGCGCGCTCATGAAGCACCTCGGCTACATGCGCGCCTCCTCGCAGTACCGCCAGACGCGCGACTCCGTCCAGGAGAGGCTGGAGAGCAGCGGCCCCTTCGGCGAGGCGCTCGCGAACTTCGGGCGCAACATGAAGGAGTCCATGAAGCAGTTCGTGCTTCCGCGCACCATGATCTTCGAGCAGCTGGGCATCCTGTGCACGGCGCCCATCGACGGCCACGACATCGGCGCGCTCAAGGAGACGCTCGCCATGGTGCTGGCCACCGATGCCCCCGTGCTCATGCACGTGGTGACGAAGAAGGGCGCCGGCTACGATCCGGCCGTGCGCAACCCCGAGAAGTTCCACGGCATCGCTCCGTACGACGTGGCCACCGGCGCCGTGAGGAAGAAGCCGGCCGCCGCCCCCTCGTACACGAGCGTGTTCGGCGAGGCGCTTGCGGCCGAGGCGCGCAAGGACGAGCGCATCGTGGCCATCACGGCCGCCATGAAGGACGGCACGGGCCTGGCGGGCTTCGCCGAGGAGTTCCCGAGCCGCTTCGTGGACTCGGGCATCGCCGAGGAGCACGCCGTGGGCCTGGCCTCGGGCCTGGCCATCGGCGGCAAGAAGCCGGTCGTGGCCATCTACTCGACGTTCCTCCAGCGCGCGGTGGACCAGCTGATCATCAACAACGCGCTGCCGAACCTGGACGTGGTGTTCGCCATCGACCGCGCCGGCGTGGTGGGGGAGGACGGCCCCACGCACCACGGCATGTTCGACCTCGCGTACACGCGCATGGTGCCGCATATGCGGGTGCTCGCCCCGTCGAACGAGGCCGAGCTCGTGCACGCGCTGCACACGGCGCTGGCGCTGGGAGGCCCGTTCGCCATACGCTACCCGCGCGGGGCGGCCGAGGGCGTGCCGCTGCCTGAGGAGCCCCAGGTGCTGGAAGTGGGGAAGGCGCAGGTGGTGCGCGAGGGCGCCGACGTGGCCATCCTTGCGTTCGGCCGCATGGTGGGCCGTGCGCTGGGCGCCGCGGAGCTGCTGGCGGCGCGCGGCATCGATGCGCGCGTCGTGGACATGCGCTGGGCGAAGCCGCTCGACTCCGACGCCATCGAGCGCGCGGCGCAGACGCGCCTCGTGGTCACGGTGGAGGGCGGTATCGTGTCCGGCGGCGCGGGCGAGGGCGTGCTGGGCGAGCTCGCGCGCTTGGGGCGGGCCGTGCCCGCGCTCACGCTGGGCATCCCCGATACGTTCGTGCCGCAGGGAAAGGCCGATCTGCTGCTTGCCGACCTGGGCCTCGACCCCGAGGGCATCGCCCGCTCCATCGAGGAGCGCATGCAATAGGAGCGACTTTACCTAAACTTGATCTTTCCGTTGCCTTGACTTGACAAAGCACCGCTATCATAAAATTCCGTGTGCTTTGTCACCGAAGCCGTGAAAGGGATCCCAGGTTGAATACTCTTGCCGATCGGCGTCCTTCGTTTGAGGGGGAGTCCGCGTGAGCTACGATTTCGCCTCGTTCGCTGCAGCGTTCGTCAGCGACCCCATACTCGCCCTCATCGTCATCCTGACGCTGGGCGCCACCGTGGTGAACGGGGCGACCGACGCCCCCAACGCCATCGCCACCGTCGTGGGCACGAAGGCCATGAAACCCACGCCGGCCATCGCCATGGCGGCGATATGCAACTTCGTCGGCCTTGCCGGCATCACCATGGTCTCGTCGGCCGTGGCCGCCACCATCTTCAAGATGGTGGACTTCGGCGGCGACAACCACGCCGCCCTCGTCGCGCTGGCGGCGGCCATGGTGGCCATCATCGTATGGGGCGTGGCGGCCTGGTACTTCGGCATACCCACGTCGCAGAGCCACTCGCTCATCGCCGGCATCACCGGCGCGGCCATCGCCCTGCAGGGGGGCCTGGGCGGCGTGAACGGCGGCGAGTGGATGAAGGTGGTATACGGCCTGGTCATCTCCACGGTGCTCGGGTTCGGCACGGGGTGGCTGTTCACGCGCCTCATAAAGAAGGCGTGTCGGCGCGCCGAGCGCTCGAAGGCGAACTCGTTCTTCAAGTGGGCGCAGATCGTGTCCGGCGCCGGCGTGGCCGTGCTGCATGGCGCGCAAGACGGCCAGAAGTTCCTGTCGCTGTGCATGCTGGGCATCATGCTGGCCATGAGCGGCCAGTCGGGGGGCGACGTGTCGTTCCCGTTCTGGCTCATCATCATGGTGTCGGCCGTGATGGCGCTCGGCACGGCCGTGGGCGGCAAGAAGATCATCAAGTCCGTAGGCATGAACATGGTGAAGATGGAGCAGTACCAGGGCTTCGCCGCCTGCCTTTCCGCCTGCTTCTGCATCGGGCTGGCCACGTTCACGGGCCTGCCGGTGTCCACCACGCACACGAAGACCACCGCCATCATGGGCGTGGGCGCCGAGAAGAGCCTGCGCAACGTGAAATGGGGCCTTGCCGGCCGCATGGTGGGCACCTGGGTGCTCACGTTCCCCGGCTGCGGCCTGCTGGCGTTCGCGTTCACGCATCTGTTCCTGGTGTTCTTCTAGGGGGATTGGGCGGGGCGTCCAACCAGGTTGTAGACGGGAGCCCTTCGCAGCGTCGATCGGTTCCGCTGGCCGTGAGGCCAGCGGAACGAGCTAATCCTCTTCCACGACTTCCGCTTCGGGGGCGTTCTTCCTCACGCTCTCGATGCCCTTCTTGCAGGATTCCTTGGACTTGTAGTGCTGCGACGTGGCAATGACCTCGCCGTTGTCGGCTTTCATCACGAAATGGCATCCCGTGTCGGACGTTTTGATGACGAACTTGCCCATTGGACCGCTCCTTCTCCTCGACGATACCGGAATCATATACCCCGTTTCACCGGAAGGAGCGGCGCGGCGGGCGGTTTCACCGAAGGTTGAACGACATCCTATGCGCCGATGCGCTTCTCCATGATGAAGTCGTCCATGATGAAGCCCTGCCCGATGTCGGTTTCCACGGAGTCGATGGTCTCGAACCCTTTGCCCCGGTACGCGCGCACGCCCAGGTCGTTGTGCTTGTTCACCGTCAGGTACAGGGCCGCGAGGCCGCGTGCGCGGCACAGGTCCTCGTAGAAGCGGATGGTCTGGCTGGCGAACCTGTGCCCGCGCTCCTCGGCCCGCAGGTAGATTTTCGAGATGAAGAAGCGGTTCGTCTCGGGCTCGACGCGCCCTCCCGTGTAGCCCACCGTGCGGCCGTCCTCGGCGGCGCGCAGGAACCAGTACTCGTAGGCGTGCTCGGCCAGGTCGCGCTCGATGGCTTCGAGGCTCTGGAACTGCTCCACCATGTAATCGGTCTGGGCCTCGCCGATGAGGGCGGGCCAGTACTCGTGCCAGATCTCGCTGGCAAGCGCCGCCAGGGCGGCGCGGTCCTCGGGCGTTTCGACGGGGACGAACTCGATGGTCATGCGACGGTCCTTTCTCTCGCGTGTCCCCTCCACTATACCGCAACGGAGCGTACCGCCATCGTCCCCGCAGGCCGATTCCCCGAGCTTGCAGCCCGGTGCCGCGGAGGCGCGTGTTTCCGTTCGGTAACGGGGATGCTTCCCGTCTGTTAAAAGGCGTTTTTGAACGCGTTAACAGTTGGGGGTCTCGCTTGGGACGATGGCGGGGCGGTGGGATCATCGGACGCGTAACCGGAAAAGCGTTCGCATGAGAAGGAGGTAGAGGCACATGTTCGACACAGGATCGACGGGTTTCATGCTGGTATGCGCGATGCTCGTCTTGCTGATGACGCCGGGGTTGGCGTTCTTCTACGGAGGTTTGAGCCGTCGCAAGAACGTTGTGAACACGATGCTCATGTCGTTTGCGGTGCTCGGCATCGTGGGCGTCACCTGGACGGTGTGCGGGTGGTCGTTCGCATACGGTGGGGACGGGTCGCTTCCGTTCTTCGGAGGCTTCGACCAGATCGGCCTCACGGGGTTGGTGGCCGGCATCACGGGCGAAGCCCCCGAAGCACTGAGCCACGACGCGTACCCCGCGATGGCCGACGTGGTGTTCCAGCTGGCGTTCTGCATGATCACCACGGCCATCATCACGGGCGCGGTGGCCGGGCGCGTGAAGTTCGGCGCGGTGTGCGCGTTCGTGGCGGTGTGGACCGTCGTGGTGTACCCGCCGCTCGCCCACATGGTGTGGGGCGGCGAGGGCAGCCTCGTGGGCGAGGTCATCGGCGCGCTCGACTTCGCGGGCGGCGACGTGGTGCATATCTCGTCGGGCCTCACGGGCCTGATCCTCTGCGTTATCGCGGGTAGGCGGCGCGGGTTCGGCATGATCAGCTACCGTCCCCACAACGTGCCGTTCGTGGCGCTGGGCGCGACGCTTCTGTGGTTCGGATGGTTCGGCTTCAACGCGGGCTCCGAGTTCGCCCCCGACGGCGTGGCCGCGCTCGCGCTCGTGAACACCGTGGTGGCCTCGGGCGCGGCGCTCGTGTCGTGGCTGGTCGTCGAGCGCGTGCGGGTCGGCAAGCCCACGCTCGTGGGCGCGGCGACGGGTTTGGTGGCCGGACTCGTGGTCATCACGCCGGCAGCGGGCTTCGTGGAGCCGTGGGCAGCGGCGGCGATGGGCGTCGTCGTGTCGCCCGTGTGCTACGCCGCCGTCTCGCTCCTCAAGCGCAGGCTCGGCTACGACGACGCGCTCGACGCCTTCGGCATCCACGCGGTCGGCGGCATCACCGGCGGCCTTCTGACCGGGCTGTTCTGCGTGCCCGAGCTGTCATGGACCGACTTCGGCGGCCTGCTCTACACCGGCGACCCCACGCTCTTGGGCGCGCAGGCGCTCGGCATCCTGGTGACGGTCGTGTTCGTGGGCGTGCTCGACGTGGTGCTCGGCTTCATCGTGAAGGCGTGCTTCAAGGGCAGCCTGCGCGTGAGCGAGGCCGAGGAGGCGCAGGGCCTCGACGTGGCCGCGCACGGCGAGAGCGCGTACCCGGCGTACGTAGGTCTGGACTGAGGTTCCGCCGTTCTGCCGAACGGCGGAACGGGCCGACGCTGCGGGACCCCGTGTCGCACCGCCTCGCCGCTTTTGCGCTTTCCCTCACGTGCGAAGCACGCTCGGCCGCGCAACACGGCGATTCGGCACACCACGAGGCCCCTCGCTGACTTTGACGAACCGGTGATTGCAAAGGAGTTGTTACATGAAGAAGATCACGGCCATCGTGCGGCCCGAGAAGCTCGAGCCGCTCAAGGAGGCGCTGTTCGCCGCGCAGGTGGGCGGCATGACCATCAGCCAGGTGCAGGGCTGCGGCAGCCAGCACGGCTGGAAGGAGTACTACCGCGGCACCGAGGTCCTGCTGAACATGATTCCCAAGGTGAAGTTCGAGCTCGTGGCAGCCGACGACCAGGTGCAGTCCCTCGTCGGCCTCATCCGCGCCACGGCGCGCACCGGCGAGGTGGGGGACGGCAAGATATTCATCTTCCCGGTGGAGGAGGTGGTGCGCATCCGCACCGGCGAGACGGGGGAGGCGGCCGTGTAGGCGCCCTCCTCGCGCGGCCCTTCCAGTGCACGCGAGCCGCGGCGCGTACGTGGGAGGGCCGCAGGGGCGCAGGGCCCCGGTTGTGGATGTTCTCGGGAGGCACGGCGCGGTTCGGCGCGGCGCCTTGCCATTTCCTACTAATGATATATAATCCTAATTAATCAATAGTACGGTTAGATACGCGAACGACAGGACCATCATGGCAACGCAGACCGCAGAGCGCGCGACGACGCGCAACACCATCCAGCGAGCGCTCGTCTTGGAGGCGGTGCGATCGCTGCACAACCATCCGACTTCCGCCGACGTGTACGAGGTGGTGCGCGAGAAGCACCCGAACATCTCGCGCGCAACGGTGTACCGCAACCTCGGCGTGCTCGCGAACCGCGGCGAGGTGCTGCGCGTGGAGGTGCCCAACGGCGCCGACCGCTACGACTTCCTCAACCGGCCGCACTACCACGCGAAGTGCCGCGTGTGCGGCGGCGTGTTCGACGTGGACATGCCGTACCAAAGCGACATCCTGGCGAAGGTCTCCGACGCGCACGGGTTCGCCATCGAGGAACACGAGATCATCTTCAACGGCGTGTGCTCGGAGTGCCGGAAAGCCGAAGGCCGCTGACCTTCGGATCTGCTGCAGGTTCCTCGCATGCCGTCGTCCATCCCCGGTTTTCCCAGTGGCGCACCCTGCGGAAAAGGTCTAGTATGGCTCGACAACGGTTACGCCTCGGCGGGCGTTGACGACTAAGGGCGGCGCGCGTGTTCGAATACATGGATGACATCTCCGAGGTCGTGTACGTGGCGGATATCGAGACGCACGAGCTGCTCTACCTGAACGATTCGGGGAAGCGCCTGTCAGACGTCGATGCCATCGAGGGCAAGACATGCCACGCCGTGCTGCAGCGCCGCGACGCGCCGTGCGACTTCTGCACCAACGACCGTCTCTCCTTCGACGAGAACTACACGTGGGAGCACGTCAACCCCATCACCGGGCATCGCTACCTGCTGAAAGACCGCCTCATCGACTGGGAGGGACGTCCGGCCCGCCTCGAGGTGGCGCTCGACATGACGGCGAGCCAGACGGGCGAGGAGGACCTGCGCCGTGCGCTCGACGCCGAGGGCATGGTGCTTCAGTGCGCGCACGACCTGTACGGCGCGAGCGACGTCGAGACGGCGGCCCGTGGAATGCTCGACCGCGTGGGAGCCTACCTCATGGCCGAGCGCATCCGCTTCTTCCGCCTGGACGGCAACCTGCTCTCGGCCACGTTCGAATGGCGCGCCGACGGCAGCCCCCGGGTCGTCGACGACCTGCGCGGCTTGGACGCCTCGCTCATCGAACGTTGGCGCCGCCGCTTCGACGAGGGCGGCTGCCTCATCATCGAGAGCGTGGAGGGCCTGCCCACCTCCTGCGCGGCCGAGCGCGCCTTTTTGCAGGAGCAGGGCGTCTCCTCCCTCGTGGCGGTTCCCTTGGAGCGGCAGGGCCGCGTCGTGGGCTTCCTGGCCATCGAGAACCCGTCCGCATCGCTCGTTCGCAACATCGCCTCGCCGCTCAAGACGCTCGGCTACTTCTTCATGACCACGGTCTCGCGCATCGGAAACGAGCACCGCCTCACCTCGCTGAGCTTCCGCGATGACCTGACCGGGTTGTATAACCGCAACCGCTACCTAGGCGACGTTGAGCGCCTCGGCGGCGGCACCGGCCCGCTGGGCATCCTCTTCCTCGATGTGAACGACCTCAAGGTGGTGAACGACCGCTACGGCCACGAGTGCGGCGACCGCCTGCTACGCTTCTGCGCGGAGATGATGCGCGGTGCGTTCGAGGGTGCGAGCCTGTACCGCATCGGCGGCGACGAGTTCGTGGCCCTGGCGCCCGGGGTGGACGAGGCGGCCTTCGGGCGCATGGTGGAGAATCTGAACAGGGCGTTCGCCAACGAGTGCGACCGAGTGGGACTCGAGGAGGGGACGGCCGAGCGCTTCGTGTCGCTGGGGACGCAATGGGCCGAGAACCCCTCCGACGTGCGGGCCATGCTCCTGGCGGCCGATGCCCAGATGTACGAGCGCAAGCGGATGTTCCATCTTGGGAAGGCGCTGGTCGGCATGACGCCGGAGGTCCGCGATGCCGCAGCCGGCGCCTCGCCGCTGATCCCCTTCGACGACAACGCGCTTCTGCGCGAGTACAACATGCTCATGAGCGCGATGCACGTGAGCGTGAGCAAGCACCTGTTCACCGAGAAGTTCGAGGTGGTGTGGGCGAACGACTTCTACTACGAGATGACGGGCTACACGCGCGAGGAGTACGTCGCGCTGTTCAACAACAACTGCGCCGACTACTTCGCCGATTTCCCCGAGGTGTTCGAGGAGCTGAGCGCCGCGGTCATGGGGGCCGTCGCCGCGGGCAAGCCCGGCTACGAGTGCCTGCTCCAGATGCCGCAGAAGAACGGCAGCCGCCTGTGGATCCGGGTCGTGGGCCTGTTCACCAGCGAGAAGGTGGACGGCGTTCCCGTCATCTACGCCACGTTCACCGGCGTGAACGACGTGGTGCAGATGGAGCAGGAACGCTCCATCACCTACGACAACCTGCCCGGTTTCGTCGCGCGCTACCGGGTGGCCGAGGACGGCCTGCGCCTTCTGTGGGGCAACGAGCGCTTCGAGGAGTTCTTCGGCGCGGTGGGCGAGGGCGGGGCCGAGAGCCTGTTCCACCTCAACATCGAGGCCAACGCACACGCCATCGGGTCGCGGTTCGCCAGCTTCCGACGGGGCGAGCCCGCCTCGTTCGAGATCGAGGCAATCGGGCGCTCCGGGCAGCGGGCGTACTTCACCGTGGTGGGGAACTGCATCGACTGGCTGGAGGGCGACCCGGTCTACCTCGTGCTGTACCTCGACACGACCGAGATCACCGAGCAGAGACGCCTGGTGGAGGAGGCGAACAGGAAGCTGGAGCGCCTGGCCTTCGTCGATCCCGTCACCCAGGGGCGCAACCGCACGAGCTTCGAATTGGACGCGGCCGCCTCCCTGGCCGCCGCGCCGGCCGGCTCCTTCGCGCTCGTGTCCATGGACATCCAGAAGTTCAAAGTAGTGAACGACCAGTTCGGCGTGGAAAGCGGCAACCGGGTGCTCTCCTACGTCCACGACCGCCTCCTGTCGTGCCTCGAGGAGGGGGAGTACGTGGCCCGCATCTCGGCGGACCAGTTCAACCTGCTGCTCAAGGCGGGTACCGAAGAGGCGCTCGAGGCGCGCATCGAGCGCATGGCCCGCGTCGTGAACGACGGCCTCGCTTTCGACGAGGGACGCACCTACCTGCTCACCATGACGGCCGGCGTGTGCATGGTCGACGACCCCGCGCTGCCCCTCATGCAGATACGCGACCGGGCGAACGTGGCCCGCAAGAAGGTGGGCGAGGGCGCCGGGGGCGGCCGTCTGTGCGCATGCCGGTTCTACAGCAGCGAGGACAGCCTGCAGCTTTCCGCCGAGAAGGAGATCGAGAACCGCATGCGAGCGGCGCTCGATGCCGGGGAGTTCGCGATCTACCTGCAGCCGAAGCTCGACCTGCGCACGGATGCGGTCGTGGGCGCCGAGGCGCTCGTGCGGTGGATCGACCCGGTGCGGGGCCTCGTGCCGCCGAGCGACTTCATCCCGCTGTTCGAGCGCAACGGCTTCGTGGTCGACCTCGACCTGTGCGTGTTCGAGCAGGTGTGCGCCCTGCTGCGCGCCTGGATCGACGGGGGCCGACGCCCGGTCGTCCTGTCGGTGAACATGTCGCGCGCCCACCTTGCCGACCCCTGCTTCCTCGGGCGCTACGAGGAGATCCGCCGGCGCCACGACGTGCCCGCCTCGCTCATCGAGATCGAGCTGACGGAGACGCTCGTGTTCGAGGACCCCGTCGGGCTCGGGCGCGTCATCGACGAGCTCCACGCCGCCGGTTACAGCTGCTCCATGGACGACTTCGGCAGCGGCTACTCCTCGCTCAACGTGCTGAAGGACATCGATGTTGACGTGCTGAAGCTGGACCGGGTGTTCTTCGATGCCGTTGATGCGGACACCGGGCGGGGCGCGGCCATCGTGGACATCGTCATCGAGCTGGCGCGCCGCCTGCGCATGCGGACGGTGGCCGAAGGCGTGGAGACGCGGGAGCAGGCGGCGTTCCTCAAGCGCGCGGGGTGCGACATGATCCAGGGCTACCTGTTCTCGCGCCCGGTCCCGCCCGTCGAGTTCGAGCGGCTTGCCTTCGGCGACTCCTTCGGCAACGGCGAGAAATAATCGTGGGGCCTTTCGAATAGTGCTGCAGGGGTTGTTTCCCGTGTGCTATACTAATACGGCTTATCGGGAATAAGCCCGTAAGCGCAGGTAACTGTAGGCCCCCGAGACATGTTTTTGTTGCACAGCTGAGCGAGCAAGCTTTTGCAGAGCGAACATGGTGTAAGCAATCAATCATGACGAAGGGTCCCCGAGAAAGTTTGAAAGGGGTCCGTTTTGACCGACATCAAGAACACGTCCGTCATCGACTTCAGCGACATCTCCGACGAGCAGATGAACGAGATGATCGACGGCACGCTGACCGAGTTCGACGAGGGCGACCTGGTCGACGGCACGGTCGTCAAGATCGAGCACGACGAGGTGCTCGTGGACATCGGCTTCAAGAGCGAGGGCGTCATCCCCTCCCGCGAGCTGTCCATCCGCAAGGACGCCGACCCGTCCGACATCGTGGAGCTGGGCGAGAAGATCGAAGCCCTCGTGCTCCAGAAGGAGGACAAGGACGGCCGCCTGATCCTCTCCAAGAAGCGCGCCGAGTACGAGCGTGCGTGGATCCGCGTCGAAGAGAAGTTCAAGGCCGGCGAAGTGGTCACGGGCGAGGTCATCGAAGTCGTCAAGGGCGGCCTGATCCTCGACATCGGCCTGCGCGGCTTCCTGCCGGCGTCGCTGGTCGACCTCCGTCGCGTCAAGGACCTCGACATGTACCTCAACACCGAGATCGAGGCCCGCGTCATCGAGATGGACCGCAACCGCAACAACGTCGTGCTGTCCCGCCGCGTGCTGCTGGAGGAGGGCCGCAAGAACGAGCGCGCCGAGATCCTGGCGAAGCTCTCGAAGGGCATGCGCCTCAAGGGCACCGTCTCCTCGATCGTCGACTTCGGCGCCTTCGTCGACCTCGGCGGCATCGATGGCCTGGTGCACATCTCCGAGCTGTCCTGGAACCACGTCAACCACCCCTCCGAGGTCGTCAAGGTGGGCGACGAGGTGGAGGTCGAGGTGCTCGACGTCGACCTGCAGCGCGAGCGTATCTCGCTCGGCCTCAAGCAGACGACGGAGGATCCGTGGATCAAGCTCGTCGAGAGCTACCCGGTGGGCACCATCGTCGACGGCAAGGTGACGAAGATCGTGCCGTTCGGCGCGTTCATCGAGCTGGGCCAGTCCATCGAGGGCCTGGTGCACATCTCCGAGATGTCGCAGCGCCACATCGACACCCCCGCCCAGGTCGTTAAGGCCGGCGACGAGGTGAAGGTCAAGGTCATGGAGATCAACCCCGAGCGTCGCCGCATCTCCCTGTCCATGAAGGCCGCCGCCGAGGAGCTGGGCTTCGAGATCGAGGTGGATGAGTCCATCCAGGCTGAGGAGAAGCCGGCCAAGAAGAAGGCCGAGAAGAAGGAAGAGGCCGCCCCGGCCGAGGCTCCTGCCGAGGAGCCGGCTGCGGAGTAGGGTTTCCCGCTGCAAGCACGAGGGCCTCTCGCATCGCGCGAGGGGCCCTCGCTTTTTTGTGGCGACCCGCCTAGCGCCGGATGGGGCTGAGGAGGTTGCGGGATGCCGCATCCAGGGCGGAGCGGTAGGCTCCCGTGATTTCGGCGAGGGCCAGGTCGGCGGAGGTTTGCACGGTAGGCTGCGCGGCGTCATCGGCATGCTGCGGCAGGTAGTCGGCCACGGCGTCGTACACGAGGTCGACATAGACGTGCGCGCCCTCCTCGGTCAGATGGGTGCCGTCGCCGTCGAAGAGCTCGTCGCGCCCCGAGCTCGCACCGAACCAATCGATGAGGTGCACGTTGCCGTAGCGTTCGGCGGCGCTTGCCAGCACGTCGTTCGTGGAGGATACCCAGTCTTGGGGGCTGCGGGTGTTCACGAGCCAGAGCTGCTTGTCGGCTCCCACGTCGGCGACGATCTCGTCCAGCTGACCATCGGTGGCCGGGCCGTTCGTGCCCAGCGCCAGCACGACGATGCCGCCTACGAGGCCCTGGTCGCGATACGAGTCGTACACTTCTTGTCCCACGTAGATCTGGCGGTTCACGGCGGCGTCGATGGCGCCGTGGGGGAAGCGCTCTTGGAAGTAGGGAATGGAGCGCACCGATACCGAGTCGCCGATCATGAGCACGTCGAGCTTCGGCTGCTCGTCGGCGACCGGTGCGGAGCCGCTGGACGCCTGCGAGGGCCCTTCCTCCTGCGGCTGCCCCGAGGGCTCCGCCTGTGCCTGGCCCGAGGGGGCGGCCTGGCCCTGCTCGGCCTGTTTCAGCAGGTCGCCTCCCTCCAAGGCCGAGGTGGGCGGTACGAGCGCCAGCCCGCCTGCGGCCACGACCACGAGCGCGCCGGCGCCCACGGCGCCCACGGCGTGCGTGCGCAGCCAGTCCGGCAGCGACGCCTCGCCCGAGCGAATCTTCTTCACCAGGCGGCCGAAGGCCCCGTGGCGGAAGGGGTTCTCCACGAAGCGGTACGACAGCGCAGCGCAGCCGAACACGGCCGCCAGCTGCAGCAGGTAGAGCCACCAGGGCGTGTCGCCGATGCCGCCCGGGTCCATGAGCAGCAGCAACGGGTAGTGCCACAGGTATATGCCGTAGCTGCGCTTGCCTATCCACACGAGCGGCCTCGCGCCCGCGACGCGCCCGATGACGCTGGCCGGATGCACCATGACCGCGATGACCACGGCGGTGAGCACCGAGCACAGCACGAGCCCGCCCCGGTACAGGAAGGGCGAGAACCCGTTCGAGAACACCACCAGCAGCAGCAAGCCCGCGAGCGCCGCGGCCCCCACGCCGTCGAGCACGGAGCGCTCGCGCTTCGTCAGGCGCACGCCGCTTTTGGCGCCCAACAGGTGCGACGGCCACACGAACGCCAGCCATGCACCGATGAGCAGCGAGAATGCGCGGGTGTCGGTGCCGTAGTACACGCGGCTCGGGTCGGCGGCGGGGTTGAACAGCAGCGCCATCTCCAGCGCGGAGAGCGCGGCCAGCACGAGCACGGCATTGCGCACGGTGCCCTTCTTCGCCCCCAGCTTCAACGCGGCGAACAGCGCCACGGGCCACACGAGGTAGAACTGCTCCTCGATGGCCAGCGACCAGAAGTGCGCAAGCGGCGACGGAGCGCCGAGCGCTTCGAAGTAGGACACGTCGTGGAATATCTGCCACCAGTTGTTGAAGAAGAGCAGGGACGGCAGGACGTCGGGGCGCATCTTCGTGAGCAGGGCGTGGTTGAACAGGGTGCAGAGCACGGCCGTGCAAACGATGACGAGCACGATGGCGGGCACGAGCCGCCGGATGCGGCGCAGCCAGAAGTGCGGCAGGTCGATCTTGCCGGTATCGTCGTACTCGATGAGCAGCAAGCTGGTTATAAGGTAACCCGACAGCACGAAGAAGACGGTGACGCCCAGCAGGCCGCCGGGCGCCCAGGGCATGCGCATATGGTAGGCGATGACGGCGAGTACGGCGAAAGCCCGCAGGCCGTCGAGCGCCGGTATATAGCGAGACTTCGAGCCTGACACGTGCGATCCCCCTTGCTGTGTTTGCGGTCGATGCGCGGGATGCGCAGGATCCAGTATAGCGCTCCGCCGAGCGCCGAGAGCGTATCATACCGCGCTGCGGCTGTTCTGCGTAGGCTCTTCACGTATAGTTGAAGCGCTGCGCTGCACGGGCATCGCTTCCTTTATACTGGCGACGAAAGAAGATGCAAAAGGAGGGAAGATGGCAACGGGTGAGAACGGCGCACGGCGCGTTGCGCTGGGCATGAGCGGCGGGGTGGACAGCGCGGTATCCGCCGCACTGCTTATGCGCGCAGGCTACGAAGTGGTAGGCGTCACCTGCCGCTTCACCGACGATGCGGCGGCCGACCGCGCCGTCGGCGACGCGGCGGCGGTGTGCGCCCGGCTGGGCCTGCGCCATGTGGAGTGGGACTGCGCCGCCCTGTTCGAGAGCGCGGTGGTCCAGCCGTTCGTGGATGCCTACGCGGCGGGCCTCACGCCGAGCCCTTGCGTGGGCTGCAACGCCTGCTGCAAGCTGCCCTCCCTGCTGGCTGCCGCCGACGAGCTGGGCTGCGAGTCGGTGGCCACCGGCCACTACGCCCGCATCGCGCAGCTTGCGGACAGCGGGCGCTACGTGGTGAAGTGCGCGCTCGACGCGCGCAAGGACCAGAGCTACATGCTGGCGCTGCTCTCCCAGGAGCAGCTGGCGCGCCTTGTGCTGCCGCTGGGCGGCACCACGAAGGCGGAGGTGCGCGTGCTGGCTGCCGACCTGGGGCTTCCCGTTGCCGAGAAACCCGAGAGCCAGGATGTGTGCTTTATCGAGGGTGATTATCGCGCGTTCCTGCGCGCGCGGGGCGTCGATGATCGGCCGGGCACCATCGTGGATTGCGCGGGTGCTGTGCTCGGCCGGCACGACGGGCTGGCCAACTACACGGTGGGGCAGCGCAAGGGCATCGGCGTAGCCGCGCCCGAGCCGTACTACGTGGTGGCCAAGCGGCCCGAGACGTGCGAGCTGGTGGTGGGATTCGCCGACGAGGCCCGCATCTCGAGCGTGCTGACGGGCCCGGTGAGGTGGCAGGCCCTCGCGTGCCTGGACGGGCCGCGTGCCGCCAGCGTGAAACTGCGGTACCGAAGCCGGGCCGTTCCGTGTATCATAGAGCCCGAACCCGAAGGGCGCGTTCGTGCAGTGCTGCGCGAGCCGCAGCCGACCACGGCGCCGGGACAGTTCGCCGTCTTCTCCGTGGGCGACACCGTGCTCGGAGGCGGCATGATCGAGGAGGTAGCATCGGTATGAAGAAGCTGTTCATCATCGGCGGCATGGGCGCCGGCAAGTCGACGGCCCGCAAGGCCCTTGTGGACGCAGGCCTGCCGTACATCGACCTCGACAAGGTGGGCCACGACGTGCTCGCTTGGGACACGGTGAGGGAAGAGCTGGTGGACACGTTCGGCGCCGACATCATGGACGGCGACGAGGTGAACCGCAAGGCGCTCGCCCACAAGGCGTTCGTGAGCCCTGCCGAGACGCGCAAGCTCAACCGCATCACCGTCCCGCGCATCGAGGACGCCTATCGCGACAAGGTGGCCGAGCTGGAGGCCGCGGGCCATCCGGCCGTGGTGGTGGAGCACTCCGTGTTCAAGAACCGCACGTCCTCGCTCGCCTACGATGCCGACGTGGTCATCGCCGTGCTGGCGCCGCTGGACGTGCGTATCGAGCGCGCCGTGGCGTCGGGCTTCGACGAGGCCGACGTGCGCCGCCGCATCGCCCGCCAGATCACCGATGCCGACCGCATCGAGGCCGCCGACGTGGTGTTCAACAACGACGGCACCCCCGAGGAACTGCACAACCAGGTGATAGCCTGGTGGGGGGAGTACCGCAAGGATCTGTAACAACTCAATAACGAACATCTGTTCATAATCGATGCGCTGTGCTACACTGGTTCCCTGACGTATGCGGGAAGGAGCTTACGTGGCGCATCTTTCGAATATCGAGGGCCTTGAGATGGAGGGCAAGCTGCCGGAGGTGCGGCTGGCAACGACGCCTCTCAAGGTGGTGTCGCCCTACGAGCCGTCGGGCGACCAGCCGCAGGCCATCGAGAAGCTGGCCCGCGGGGTCGAGGAGGGCCTGCGCTACCAGACGCTCCTGGGCGTGACGGGCTCGGGCAAGACGTTCACCATGGCCAAGACCATCGAGGCCGTGCAGAAACCCACGCTGGTCATGGCGCCGAACAAGACGCTCGCGGCCCAGCTGGCCAGCGAGCTGAAGGAGTTCTTCCCGAACAACTCCGTGGTGTACTTCGTGTCGTACTACGACTACTACCAGCCCGAGGCCTACGTGCCCTCGTCCGACACGTTCATCGAGAAGGACGCTTCCATCAACGAGGAGGTGGAGAAGCTGCGCCACGCGGCCACGTCGGCCTTGCTCTCGCGGCGCGACTGCATCGTGGTGGCCTCGGTGTCGTGCATCTACGGCATCGGCTCGCCCATGGACTATGCCGGCATGGCGGTGTTCGTGGACAAGCAGAAGGAGATGGACCGCGACGACGTCATCCACGAGCTCATCGACATCCAGTACGACCGCAACGACTACGAGCTGAAACGCGGCACGTTCCGCGTGCGCGGCGACAACCTGGACGTGTTCCCTCCCTATGCGGACAACCCGTTGCGCATCGAGTTCTGGGGCGACGAGATAGAGCGCATCGCGGAGGTGGACAACGTCACAGGCGAGGTGGTGAACGAGTTCGAGGCGCTGCCCATCTGGCCCGCGTCGCACTACGTGGCCACGCGCCCGAAGATGGACCGCGCGCTCGGCACCATCCGCGACGAGCTGCGCGAGCGCCTGCAGCAGTTCAAGGAGGAGGGCAAGCTGCTCGAGGCGCAGCGTTTGGAGATGCGCACGAACTACGACCTGGAGATGATGGAGACGATGGGCTTCTGCTCCGGCATCGAGAACTACTCGCGCCACATCGACGGGCGCTCGCCGGGCGAGCCGCCCTACACGCTCATCGACTACTTCCCGAAGGACTTCCTCTGCATCATCGACGAGAGCCACGTGACGGTGCCGCAGATCCGCGGCATGCACGAGGGCGACCGCTCGCGCAAGATCACGCTGGCCGAGCACGGGTTCCGCCTGCCCAGCTGCCTGGACAACCGCCCGCTGCGCTTCGACGAGTTCGAGGAGCGCATTCCGCAGTTCGTGTACGTCTCGGCCACGCCGGGCGACTACGAGCAGAAGGTGTCGCAGCAGCAGGTGGAGCAGATCATCCGCCCGACCGGCCTCTTGGACCCCGAGATCATCGTGCGCGGGAGCGCCTCGCAGATCGACGACATCATCGACGAGTCGAAGGACCGCGCCGCCCGTGACGAGCGCGTGCTCATCACCACGCTCACGAAGAAGATGGCGGAGGACCTGACCGACCACCTGCTGGACCAGGGCGTGAAGGCGCGTTACATGCATTCGGACATCGCCACGCTCGAGCGTGTGGAGATCCTGCGCGAGCTGCGCCAGGGCAAGTTCGACGTGCTTGTGGGCATCAACCTGCTGCGCGAGGGCCTGGACTTGCCCGAGGTGTCGCTCGTGGCCATCCTCGATGCCGACAAGGAGGGGTTCCTGCGCAACCACCGCTCGCTCATCCAGACCATCGGCCGCGCCGCCCGCAACGTGTCGGGCCAGGTGATCATGTACGCCGACAAGATAACCGACTCCATGGCCCTGGCCATCGACGAGACGAAGCGCCGCCGAACCATACAGATGCAGTACAACGAGGACCACGGCATTGAGCCGCAGACCATCCGCAAGGCCATCAACGACATCATGGACTACGTGACCGACGAGGTGGGCAACACCACAGCCGAGCAGGTGAACGCCGAGCTGGCCGCGCTCTCGCGCGAGGAGGTGCTGCGCATCATCGCCTCCATGGAGGACGAGATGGCCTCGGCATCCCAGAGCATGGACTACGAGGAGGCGGCCCGCCTGCGCGACCAGGTGGTCAAGCTGCGCGCGAGCGTGGAGGGCGCAAGCGAGGAGGACGTGCTGAAAGACTTGAAGAAGGGCGCCCGCAAGGGCAGCGCCTTCGGCAACCGCAAGAACGCCGCCTACGGATCGAGCCGCCGGTCGTAGCTGCTGGACGTGCGAGGTGCGGGCGCCCGTCGCGCTAGGCCTCGGCTTCCGCCGCCTGCCCGCTGGGCGCCTCCGGCTGGTCGGCCGGCGCGTGGTCGAGGGCGCGCACGCTCTTCGGAAGGTAGACGACCAGGCCCAGCACCAGGCAGATAGCGCCGTCCACCACGAAGAACGGGGCCACGCCGATGCTCTCGGCCAGCATGCCGCCGAGCGCGATGCCCACGGGGGAGGCAAGGCCCATGCCCGCCATGGCCAGGCCGAGCGCCCGCCCCGTCTTCTCCTCGGGCACGTTGCGCTGGATGAGCGTGATCAGCGGGCCGTTGAACCAGGCGCACGCCATGGCCATCACGGCGCACAGCGCGGCGAATGCCCAGAACATGTCCGGCGAGAGGAAGCCGCAGGCCATGGTCGTGGCACCCACGATGGCGGCGGCCACCGCGATGAGCCCGGCCAGGCGCTTGCCGCCGCCCCACGCCATGAGGACGACCGACCCCACCACCATACCCGCGCCGAACGCGGCCTCGATGAGCGACGCGGCGTAGCCGTCGCCGCCGAAGTGGTCGAAGGTCATGAGGGGGAAGATGGCGCCCAGCGGCGCGAACGCCACCATGCCGACGGTCACGCCCACGATGAGGATGACGAGGCCCCGGCTGGTCGACAGCGCGCGCCAGCCGTCGCGCAGGTTGGCCAGCACGTGCTGGTCCTCGGCCGTCTTGTCGATGACGGTGGGAATCTTCGCCAAGGCGAGCCCCGCCACGGCCGCGAGCGCGCCGAAGAAGTCCAGGAACATGACGGTGTGGAAGCCCAGCGTGGTGTACAGGAAGATGCCGAACGCCGGCGCGCCGATGGACGCCACGCTCATGAGCAGCTGGTCGAGCGTGTTGATGCGCAGCAGGTGCCGTTCCGGCACGAGGAGCGGCATGGCGGCCATCATGGCCGGCCCGTGGAACGCCTGGCCGATGCTGCGCACGATAACCAGTATCATGAGCAGGGCGAACGACACCTGCCCCAGCAAGATGGCCACGCCCAGGCCGAGCGACACCAAGCCGACGCCCAGGTCGGCCACGATCATGACGGTCTTGCGGTTGTGCTCGTCGGCGATGACGCCGCCGAAGGGCGAGAGCAGTCCCTGCGGCAGGTAGGCGCAGATGGCGGCGGCGGACAGCATGAGGGCGCTGCCGGTGGTCTCGGTGATGTACCACACCACCGCGTAGCCGGCGGCGTAGCTGGTTATCATGGACACGGCCTGGCCGATCCAGATGGTGGCGATGACGGCGAGCCAGCGTTTGGGAAGCGGATGGCCCGCGGCGCTCAGGGTCATGGCAGATTCGGTCATGGGAGGGAGCTCCTTCAAGGTCGATGTACTTGTCGGCCGCGCAACAAGTGTTGGGCGGTGTGCATTTCAGTGTGGGGTTGCGAACGCGGCCGCGCCAGCCATTTCGGTTGGCAATGAGGATGCAACGGGAAGTTGCGAGGGAATTCGGCGCGCGTGGGCGTGCCGACTACTGAAATACGTGATACATCGAAACAGAGCTCCTTGGTTGGTTCCAGTCCGCACAGTCTACTGGCGCGTTGGGGGCCTGTCAAGTACGAATGTGCGGTTTTTAGGATCAGGGCACCTCGCTCGGCGAGGGTTGCAACCGATTGTTGCGGTTAAGAACGCGGGCAGCCGGCTTCGGGCGACGCCGCGTCAGCCCACGGCATCAAAACGTATGTTCAGGTCCACGCGGGTGGATATGCCGGCCACCGTGCCGGTGCTCGTGTACTGCCACATGACGAAGTCGAACTGCCCGGTGGGCACGGCCACGTCGTACTCGGCGAACCACACCGGGCGGCCGTCGGGCACATCGCCGCCGAACCGGGCGATGTCGCGTTTGTTGCCGTACACGAGCGTGTCGTAGCCCGCCTGCTCGATGCGCTCGCAGAACGCGCGGGCGCAGGCGGCCAGCTCGGTGCCCGCGAGATGGTTCGCGCGGCCGGTTTCGTCTGAGACGGGCTCGTGGTCGAAGGCGACGGGCAGGTCGAGGGGGCGCCCGGCCAAGAGCCCGAGCACGAAGTCGGCCTCCTCGCGGGCCTCGTCGGGCGTGACGGCTTGCGAGAAGAAGTAGACGCCCGTGGCCAGGCCGGCTGCCTCGGCGCCGTCGACGTTCTCGGAGAAGCGCTCGTCGGCGTAGAGCGCGCCCTCGGTGTAGCCGCGGTTGCCTGCGCGCACGATGGCGAAGTCCACGCCATCGGCTGCCACGGCCGGCCAGTCGATGGCGCCCTGGTGGCTGGACACGTCAACGCCCAGATCGGAGCGCAGCTCGCCGTTCTCGTAGTAGGCGAGCCGGTCGCCGGTGCGTTCAAGGCCCTCCCAGTCGTAGGGGCTCGTGTACGCGGCCGGTGCCGCGGTGTGTGGGGTGCCGGCGCACCGCCCGGCCGTCAAGCCCGCTGCGAGGGCGAGCAGCGCCAGGGCGAACAGCCCGACGATGGCGCGCCGTGACGACGCACGTCTCTGCACCGGCCGTCGCCGGGGTGCAGGGGCTCCGGCTACATTGCGCCGCGGTGGCTTGGGCGGGAGGGTTCCTTTCGTGTTCATGCCCTCCATCCTAGCAAACCGCCGCGCGTCTCCGCCGACGCCCTCGCGCTGCCCATGCGAATATCAGAAGTTCCCGCCCCCTACACTGCCGCGCAGCGCCGTGCGCCCGCCTGCGCCGCGGGGCGGAGCGGGGAGAAGGCGCGAAGTTGGAGGAGAAGGGGGGGGGCAGGCGGCGGGCGGCAGGGGCGCAGGGCGCCCCTACGCCCCTGCGCCCTGTGCGCCGATGCGGCGGGCATCGGCTTCGTCGAGGTAGTCGTAGGCCACGAGCTTCTTCAGCACCTGGCACTGCCGCTGGCGGGCGAGGTCGGGGTTCTCGGAGAGCGCGTAGGCGCTCGGCGCGTTGGGGATGCCGGCCAGGAGCGTGCACTCGCCTGCGTCGAGCGCGCCCGGCTCCTTGCCGAAGTAGCCGACGCTGGCATTGCCGATGCCCTCGTAGCCGTCGCCGAAGTAGATGGAGTTCACGTACAGCTCCAGTATCTCCCGCTTCGTGAAGCGCTGCTCCATGGTCAGCGCCATGAACACCTCGGCCACCTTGCGCTCGACGGTCTGCTCCTGCGTGAAGTACTGGTTCTTCGCCAGCTGCTGCGTGATGGTGCTGCCGCCCTCCACGATCGCCCCGGCCTTGAGGTCGTCCACGAGGGCTCGTCCGGTGGCGATGACGTCGAAGCCCGGGTGGGCGTAGAACCGGTGGTCCTCTACGGCCACGACTGCCTGCAGGTACAGGTCGGGCAGCTCCTGGATGGGCGTGAAGCCGGATGCGCTCTCGATGCGCTGCTCCATCTCGTCCAGCGGGAGCGCGGCCAGGGCCTCGCGGTACTGGTTGAAGCCGCGTGCCACGAAGAACGTGGCGGCGAGCGCCACCAGGACGATGACGAATATCAGCAGGTTTCCGACAAGCCGTGCGACCGGCCGGTCCGGGGTGGTGCGCTGCATGCTCGGTGCCATGGCGGTGCCTTTCCCTTGCCTTGTTTCCCTACGCTTTCCGTTATACCAAGCCTTCCTTAACGCAACCTTACCGACCGCTTGCCCGGGCCTTACATTCCTGAAAGGAAGATCGGCGCGGATATGCTACCGATGCGCTATACTTACGGCGGTTGAACGGCTGCCCGCAGGTGGAGACGGGTGCGACGAAGCGGTGAGGACGGTGGCGGACATGATGATTTCGACGAAGGGGCGCTACGCCCTGCGGCTCATGATCGACATTGCCAGCCGCGAGCAGGACGGCTCACCCGTGACCATGCGCCAGGCGGCCGCGCGCGAGGACTTGTCCGTGAAGTACCTCGAGCAGCTGGGCGGTGCCTTGGTGAAGGCCGGCATCCTGAAGAGCATCCGAGGCGTGAGCGGCGGCTACCTGCTTGCCAAGCCCGCCGAGGACATCACCGCCGGCGATGTCTTGCGCGCCACCGAGGGCGGCTGCGCCCCCGTGGCCTGCCTCGAGGACGGCGCCGAAGCCTGCCCGCGCCGCAGCGAGTGCGTGGCCGTGAATTTCTGGCGAGGCCTGGACCGCACCATCGAGGGCTACGTGGACGGCGTCACCCTGGCCGACCTCGTGAAGATGGGCTAGCGCGGCCCCGGGCGCCCGCTTGACGCGCAATCCGACGGAGGCGGCGGCCGAGTCGCGCAGACCGCCTTGCCCTGCATGGGCGCCCCTTCCCCGGTGCGGGGCCCTGGGAACCGGTGGCTTCGGCTAGAAATCGCGCCGGCGGTAGGCGGCAAGGCATGCGGCGCAGGATGCAACGTAGAGCGCGAGCGCGCTCGCCGCCAAGGCGCCCGCCACCGCGAGGAACGTCTCGGACGACGTGGCGAGCGAGACGAGCCCGCCGAGGAACGCGGGTGCCGCCTCCGGCCTGGCCCAGACGTTGACGATCGGGCCGATGGCAAGCACGGAAACCATCATGACCAGCGCCATCGCGTAGCGCGGGCCGTTTCCCATGCCGAAGCTGAAGAACGTGGGCAGCATGATTCCCCCGACCACGAATGCGAGCGCAAGCGACGCGGCAGCGGACCAGGCGAGCCCGATCGCGTCGAAGCCGCCCGGGCGGAGCACGAGCGCCGCATAGGCCGGCACCCCCTGCACGGCCAGCGTGGCAGCCAGGTAGACCGCCACGCCCATCAGCGTGCCCGCCGCGGCGACGGCCGCGAGGAACGCGTAGCGGCCGAGCACGACGCCCGTGCGGGTGAGCGGCATGGTCAGGCGGAACCGGCTCCAATCGCGCCGGTCGTCGTAGAGCGCGAGCGCCTGCGCGACCGAGACTACGGAAATCATGCCGAAATACGGGATGATGCCCGGATGGCTGCCCATCATGAGGGCGGCCGCGCCTCCCATGCCCAAAAGCAGCAGCAGGTAGCGCCGCAGCAGCTTCTTCACGGTGATGAAATCCATCAGGAACATCGCTTTCATGGGCTGGGCTTCCTTTCCCTTGGTCGGTGCGCTCCGGCGCCCGGCAGAAGCGCCGCCTGCTTGCCGGGGCGGTGCAGGCGGCGCGGGGGTGCTGCTTAGAACTCCCGCCTCTCGTACAGCTTCACGGAAAGCATGCACGAGAGCACGGTGAGCACGGCCATGACGGCCAGCACCGCGGCGACCAAGGCGACGGTGCCCGTCGGCGTGCTCGCCCAAGCGGCCAGGTCGAGGACGAATGCGGGCGGCGGGCCGGCTTTCTGCACGAGCACCGTCCCGATGGGCAGCAGGATGATGAACGCCAGCGGAAGGTAGCGCACGGCCTTCGTCATGCCGAAGCGCGCGACGAGCGGCAGGGCGACGAGCCAGAGGGCGAGCGAGAACGCGATGGAGGCTGCAACCATGCCCAGCACTATCTGCCAGTCCATGCCCTCGAAGAGGCCGGCGAACAGCTCGGTTTGCGGAAGAGCGAGCGACAATCCGTACACGATGGCGGTGACCGCCACGCCCAGCACGAGCCCGACCAGCGTCATGACGACGAACGTGGCGTAGCGGCCCTGCACGACGTTCGCACGCGAGAGGGGCAGCGTGAGGCGGAAGCGCTCCCAGTCGTTGCGCTCGTCGAAGGCCACCAGCGTGAAGCCCACCGAGTAGGCCAGCATGAGCGCCATGATGGGCATGATGCACAGGGCGGAGCCGGTGGATACCGTGAGGACCAGGGCCACCACCACGCCCAGCAGCAGCTGCGACCGTGCGAGCTTCTTGGCCGTCAACAGGTCGAACATGAGCATGGTCTTCATCGGGCCTCTCCTTTCAGCATGAGCGACATGTACGTTTCGATGTCGGCCCGCTCCAATACGATGTGGGGGAACCTCGCTGCGAACGCCTGGCGGTCGGGAACGAGGACGGTGGTGCCGTAGGTGCTGCGCTCGTAGCGCATCCCGCCGCGGGGGAAGAAGCCGCTGTCCACGATGGCGTCGAACTCGGCCGCGCGGCACTGCGCCACGCCGGCCACATCGGTGATGACGTCCTTCTCCACCGAGAACACGATGCGGCCCGCATCGATGCACACGATGTAGTCCGCGATCTTCTCCAGGTCGCTGGTGATGTGGCTGGACATGAGGATGCCGCGGCCCTCGTGGCCCATGTACAGGCGCAGCGTGTCGAGCGCCTCCTCGCGGGCCATAGGGTCGAGGCCGGCCGTGGCCTCGTCGAGCACGAGCAGGTCGGGGTTGTGGGCCAGCGCGCACGCCAGCGACAGCTTCATGCCCATGCCGCGCGACAGTTCCTTCACCGTCTTGTCCTGGGGCAGCTGGAACGCGTGGGCGAACGTGCGGAACGCGCCGGGGTTCCAGTCCTTGTAGCTTTGGGCCATGAGCTTGCTCACCGTGTCCACCGTGAGCTCCTCGGGGAACGAGCACGTGTCGAACACCACGCCGATGCGTTGCTTGAGTTGGGCGAGGCGCTTCTCGGGCGCGCCGGTGACCTCCTCGCCGAAGAGCGAGATGGAGCCGCCGTCGGGGCGGATGAGCCCGAGTATCGCCTTGATGGTGGTGGTCTTGCCGGCGCCGTTGGAGCCGATGAAGCCCACGACGCTGCCGGCCAGCACGCTTAGGGAGATGCCTTCCAGATCGAAGTCGTCGTAGCGCTTTTCCAGATTCTGTATGCGCAAAAGGTCGCTCATCAGTCGTCACTTTCTTCCGTGGTCGAACGGTTTGGGGATGGTGCCCGGCGGGCGCCTTCCCCGGTCAGTCCTCCATGAGGAGGTCGAGCATGTCGTGGAGCTCGCCCGGCGCGACGCCCGCGCTGCGGGCCTCCTCCACCGCGCGCGCCATCAGGTCCTCGATGTGCTTCAAGCGCTCCTCGCGCAGAAGCTCCATGTTGCCGCCGGCGACGAAGCTGCCCTTGCCCTGCACCGTCTCGATGAACCCTTGGGCCTCGAGGTCGGCGTAGGCGCGCTTGGTGGTGATGACGCTGATGCGCAGGTCGTTCGCCAACGCGCGCATCGAGGGAAGCTGGGCGCCCTCCGCGAGCGTGCCGTTCAGGATGAGGTTCTTCATCTGGGCGGTGATCTGCTCGTAGATGGGCTTGTCGCTTGCGTTCGAGATGATGATGTCCAACGGTGCTCCTCGTCTTGTCCCTTGAGGGGGCGCCCGGCGTCCCAAGCGCTCCCGGCGGCGGAGCCGCGACGTCTCGCCGCTTCGCCTGACGGCCGGGAAACACGTTCTTCCCCGCCGCCCCGAGGGTTCCCCGCCTTGCACCCCGCCTCGCGACAGTGTGCAAGGTGTATATACCCTCTATGCACACTATAAACACCATGCATGCACACTGTCAAGGGATGGCAGGGAGATTTCACGGGTATTGAAAGTACGGCTGCATTACGTTATAACGAGGTGTCGGAGCGGCCTTGTCTGCTTGCGCATGCCGCCCCTGTCCCTAGATGAGTCCTCCAGCTGTTTGGAAAAGGACAGCGGACTCGTTTACGGCATTGCCTATCTTGTGGAAATCCGGTAAGGGAAAGAGGTTCTTATATGGCTAGCGTGCTGTTCTTGGAGTACCCGAAGTGCTCCACCTGCAAGAAGGCGAAGGCATGGCTCGACGCGCACGGCGTGGCGTATGCCGACCGGCACATCGTGGAGGACAACCCGACGGCCGACGAGCTGGCGGCGTGGCATGCGGCCAGCGGGTTGCCGCTGCGGCGCTTCTTCAACACGAGCGGCATGGTGTACCGCGAGCGCAACGTGAAGGCGCTCCTCGATGCGGGCATGGGCGACGAGGAGGCGTACGCGCTGCTTGCGGAGGACGGCATGCTGGTGAAGCGGCCGCTCGTGGTGGGCGAGGACTTCGTGCTCGTGGGCTTCAAGGAAGCGGAATGGGAGCAGGCGCTGCTGGGCTAGCAGGCAGTCTGGCGGCGCCGGCGCTTGCGGCGCCGGGCCGGATATATCATGGGACGGCAAGGCGCGCGCCGGAAAGCTACCTTTTTGGCAGATTTCGAAGGTTATTCGTCATCGACGGCCGCCCGGCTAGCCCCTGTGTCGCGTTCCGACGGCGACAGGCTGCGTTTCCCCAGTTCAAATGAGGTTCGTCTGCGATGTGTTCCCGGAGCCTGTCCAAGCTACGACGAATAACTTCGATTTCTGCCACGAACGATGGCTTTCCTCGCCCAACGAGTTTTCTTGCTCGCGGCTCGGCGATGCACGACGGGCTTGTGCGCATCAGAGCTCGTCGGTGTCGAGCCAGAGCGTGAAGGGTCCGTCGTTCACCAGGGACACGTCCATGTACGCGCCGAAGCGGCCCGTTTCCACGCGGGCCACGTCGCGTCGGGCGCGCTCGGCGAACCACTCGTAGAGGCGGTTCGCCTCGCCGGGTGCGCCCGCTGCGGTGAACGAGGGGCGGTTGCCCTTCCTGCAGCTGGCGTACAGCGTGAACTGCGACACCACCAGCACCTCGCCCCCGACGTCGGCCAGCGACAGGTTCGTCTTGCCGTCGTCGTCCTCGAAGATGCGCAGGCGCGCGATCTTTCTCCAGAGGCGCTCGGCCTGCTCCTCGCCGTCGCCGTGGCCCACGCCCAGCAGGATGAGCAGGCCGTGCCCGATGCTGCCAACCGTCTCGCCGTCGATGTCCACCTGCGCGCTGCTCACACGCTGAATGACTGCCCGCATGGATGCTCCCTTTCCTAAGCCTGCTTCTTTGCCGCGGCGCAGGGGCGCGCTTGGCGCGTTGCCGCGAGGTGCGCTGCCATCGCAGGATCCGGCGCCGCTGCGCCTGCTTCGCCCTGCCGCCGCTTTCGCTCGGTGCCTGCGATGCTGTTGTTTTGCCGTTCGGTTCAGTATAGCGGGGTTTACATGGATGCCGGGCGGGCGTATAACGATCTGCATCCGAACAGCGGCGGCCCTTGCGCCGCCGCCCCGAAGTAAGGAGCGAAGCCCATGACGTACGCGATCGTCTACGACAGCAGGACCGGCAACACCGAGGAGCTCGCGCGCGCCGTGGCCGAGGCACTGCCCGCCCAAGGGCGCCTGGCGTTCGGGCGCGTGGGCGAGGTGGACGCCGCCTCCGTGGCGCAGGCCGACCGCGTGTACGCGGGCTTCTGGACGAACCGGGGCGACTGCACCGACGAGATGGGGGAGCTGCTGGCCGGCTTGGCGGGCAAGGAGGTGTTCCTGTTCGGCACGTGCGGGTTCGGTGCCGACGAGACGTACTTCGCCGGCGTGGCGGCCCGCGCGGCCGCGCATCTGCCAGAGTCGGCGCAGCTCATAGGCACGTTCATGTGCCAGGGCCGCATGCCTTCGAGTGTGCGCCGCCGCTACGAGCGCACGGCCGAGGCGAATCCCGTGCAAGCCGCCCGCATGGCGCAGCTCATCGCGAACTTCGACGAGGCGGCCGCGCACCCGAACGACGCCGATCTTGCGCGCCTGCGCGCCAGGGTGCAGGCTGCGCCTTCGGCCTAAGGCTCGGGGGCCGCCGGCCCTCGAGCGCGTGCGAACCGCTGCTTCCGCAGCGAGAAACGGAGGACTCCCATGGCGAATCTCACCGATCTGCCGAACATCGGCCCCCATGCAGCCGAGCAGCTTGCCCAGGTGGGCATCGCGACGCCCGATGACCTGATGGCCGCAGGGGCCGAGCAGGCGTGGCTCAAAGTGCAGGCCATCGACCCCGGCGTGTGCCTGCACATGCTCTACGGCTTGGAGGGCGCGGTGCAGGGCATCCCGAAGAAGGAGCTCGACCCCGCCCGCAAGCAGGAGCTCAAGGCGTTCATGGACGCGAACAGGCCGGCGTAGGGGACGCGGCGCGGGAAGGAGCGCGGCAGGCGCGGCGGGGCGCCGGTGGAAACGTCGTGCTGATTGTCGCACGACAAAATGGTATGCTGTGCAGGAACGCGTCCCGGCGGGCGCGGCGGACGGCGGAGACGGCGAGAGGGGGAGCGGTGGTCTTCGGCGAGCTCATCGTGTGGTACCTGTTCCTCGGCGGCACCGCTGCCGGGAGCTTCGCGGTGCTCTCCGCCATCGACCTGTACACGGCCTTCTCGCATGCGAACGACCCGCACCTCGCCCGCACGCCCCGCGGGTACCGCGGCCGTCGCGCGCGCTCGATGACGCAGCGGCGCATCGCGAGGACGGGCTACGCCGCCGCCTTCGTCCTGCTGGTGGCGGGCATGCTGTGCCTGCTGGCGGATCTCGGCCGGCCGGAGGCGTTCTACCTGCTGTTCCTCTATCCCACCGGCAGCTTCGTGTCCGTGGGGACGTTCGCCCTCACGCTGTTCGGGGCCTGCCTCGTCGTGGCGCTCGCTGAATCCGTGCTCACGCTGGGCCCTGCGTGGGAGAGGGCCGCGCTCGTCGCGAAAGCGCTCGGGGCGGTGCTGGCCGTCGTCGTGATGGTGTACACGGGGCTGCTCCTGAAGAGCGTCGTTGCCGTGGACCTGTGGCAGTCGGCGTGGCTGCCCGTGCTGTTCCTGTTCTCGGCGCTCTCGTGCGGCTGCGGCGTCGTGCTCTTGAGCACCTGCTTCTGCGTAGCCTCCCCGGGCGTGCTCGCGTGGATCCGCGGGCTGGCCATCGCGGACGCCGTGTTCATCGTGCTCGAGGCGCTCTCGGCGGCAGCATGCGCGGTGACGGTGAACGCCGCGAGCGCCGGCCGGCCGTTCGACGCGCTGCTTGCGGGGGAGCAGTCCTGCGTGTTTTGGCTCGGCTTCGTAGGATGCGGTATACTGGCGCCTCTGGCTATCGAAGCATCTGCGTTGGCCGCCCGACGCAGCCATCGGAGCAGCGTCGTCGCCGTGTTGGCGGTGCTCGTCCTGGTCGGTGGCCTGAGCCTGCGGTTCGTGCTCGTGAACGCCGGCGTCCAAACCGCAGTGTGAGAAACGACGGGACCGATGGCAACGAAGGACATACCCCCCTTTACCTTGAGCGACCAGAGCGACCTGCCGTTGTGGGTGCAGCTGCGCGACCGTATGGCGTACCTCATAAACTCGGGGTTCTACCAGCCGGGCGAGAAGCTGCCCACCGTGCGCAAATACGCCGCCAACCTGCATATAGCCTACAACACGGTGAGCAAGGCCTACATGGGCCTGGAGCGCGACGGCTACGTGACCACGGTTCGCGGCAGCGGCGTGTTCGTGAGCGACCCGGGCGCGTTCCCCCGGGAGGGCGGCCAGGCGGACCTGCTGGTCGAGGAGTTCGTGAAAAGCTGCCTTGAAGAGGGGATGGCCTACGACGACATTCCCAAGCTCGTGTCGAAGCACATACGGAAGATGAAGAGGGAGCATGAAGAGAAGTAGCAAAGAGCGCATCGCGCGGGACGAGCGGGACTCCTATCGCCGTTCGGAGATGGAGTTCGGCGTCGCCGCCGACGCCTATCGTTCCGATCCCAGCAGGAAGGCCACGCGCAACGGGGCCGTGATGGTGACGGTGGTGCTCGCGCTGGCCGCCTTCCTCGCGGTGCTGGCGCTGTGGTACGCGGTTGCGGGCGGCTTGAGCCTTGTCGGCATCGCCGTCGCGCTCATCGTGGGACTCGGGGTGCTGTCCTCGGTCCACGTGTGCCTCGAATGGGAGCGTGCGGTGATCATGCGCCTGGGCCGGTTCAACCGCCTGGCGGGCCCCGGCATCTTCTTCAGCATCCCGCTCATCGAGTTCAGCACGCTGCGCGTCGACCAGCGCACGACGGCCACCCCCTTCGGGGCGGAGGAGGCGCTGACCAGCGACCTGGTGCCGCTCGACGTGGATGCCGTGCTGTTCTGGATGATATGGGACCCCGAGAAGGCCTGCATGGAGGTGGAGGACTGCCGCTTCGCCGTGGCGCTGACCGCCCAGACGGCGCTGCGCGACGCCATCGGTCGCGCGTCGGTGTCCAACGTGGTGATGCGGCGCCACCAGCTTGACCAGGAGCTGCAGGAGGCGGTGGAGGCGAAGGTCACCGATTGGGGCATCGCGGTGCTCTCGGTGGAGATCCGCGACATCATCATCCCGAAGGAGCTGCAGGGGGTCATGTCCCTCGAGGCCCAGGCCGAATGCCGCAAGAACGCGCGCATCACGCTCATGGAGGCCGAGCGCGACGTGTCCGCCATCTTGCAGGAGGTCGCGGAAACCTACTCCCACGACGAGATAGCGCTCTCGCTGCGCAAGATCCACCTGGTGTACGAGGGCATGCAGGACAACGAGGGAACCGTCGTGGTGCCGAGCGCCTACAGCGAGGGCTTCACGCTCGACCCGAACAAGGACGCCCCGAAGGCTAACGGAAACCCCGCGACTTAGTTATACCTAAAATAGTATAAAGACAGCAAAAATTGTCGTGCGACACTCTTGATTGTCGCACGACAATTTTCCATAATAGGCGACAGAGGGATCGGCCGATTTCCTGCAAACACGCATCCGAGCGATCGCTGCGCCCACGCCCCCTTCCCAGGAGGCGGTGCGCCCGAGAGGCTTGGGCGAGGCGTGCGCCATCGCGGCGCGCGCCGCTAAGCGGACGCCTGCAGAGGGCAGGCGTATGGGAAGAGGAGGCTTGAGTATGGGGCTTGAATCTTTGTATCTGTTCACTATGCTGGGGGGTATGGCCGCCGGCGCGTACGCGTTCGACGCCGGTCTGCGCCGCACGCGCGAGGGCAGCCGTCCCTGGCTGGTTCCCCTGGTCGTCGTGGCGCTGTTCGCCGTGGGCATGATTGCGGCAACCACGCACGTGCACAGCATCCCGCGTGCGGTCGAATCGGTGTTCGGCGGCACGGTCAACTTCGGGTCCGGCATGATCCAGGAGGTCGCCGTTGCCGGATGCTTCTTCGTGCTGGCGATCATCGACCTGGTGGTCACGCTGGTTCGGAAGGGCAGCCCCTACGCGCTGCGCGTGGTGGGCGCCGTGGTGGGCGTGATTTGCCTGGTCATGATGGGCGTTGCCTATATCGATGTCTACGGGAACCCTGTCTGGTGCAACGCGCCGGCGACCATCCTCGCGTTCGTCGCGGGCGACCTGGCCATGGGCCTGGCGCTGTTCGCCCTGCTGGCCTCGGCAGACTACGCGGGCAAGCCGCTGCGCTTGGCGGCCTACATCGTGAACGCCGTGCTGGCCGTGGGCCTCGTGCTGGAGGCCGTCGCGTTCTCGGGCGAGGGCTTCAGCCCGATCACCCAGATCGCGGGACTCGTTATCGCACCGGTCGTCTCCGTCGTGCTCGTGGCGCTGTCGTCGAAGATCAACAACAAGAAGGCGCTTGCGATTGCCATCTGCGTCGCCTCGATCGTCGGCGTCGCCATCGCGCGCTACGCGTTTTACGCAACCTGCACGGTGGCGTAGGGAAGCAAAGGGGGATTCATCGTGAGCATTCAATCCAAGAACATTTCTCGTCGCGGCTTTCTGGGGGCCTCGGCGGCGGTGGCGGCGAGCGCTGCCCTGCTGTCGGCCACGGGCTGCTCCGCGGAGGCGAGCCTCGACGCCGCCGACAAGCACGAGCTGCCCGTCGACCCGGCTGAAGGCGGCGAGTGGGTGGCGGCCGCGTGCTGGCACAACTGCGGCGGGCGCTGCATGAACAAGGTCATGGTCAAGGACGGCGCCGTCGTGCGCCAGAAGACCGACGACACGCACGAGGACTCGCCGGACTACCCGCAGCAGCGCGGCTGCGTGCGCGGCAAGGCCCAGCAACAGCAGTGCTTCGGGGCGGATCGCCTGAAATACCCCATGAAGCGCAAGAGCTGGTCGCCAGAGAACCCGAACGGCGAGCTGCGCGGCAAAGACGAATGGGAGCGCATCAGCTGGGACGAGGCCATCGACTATATCGCCGACCAGTTCAAGACCATCAAGGAGAAGTACGGCAACCAGGCCTTCCTCATCGGCAGCTACGGCTCGCGCTATGCGTTCTCTCCGCTTCTGGCTTATGGCGGGCACACCTCCGTGGCGGACTCCACGTCCCACGGCGCCTACCTGCTGAACACGGCCGACACCATCGGTATCCCGAAAACCGATGCGGGCGTGTGCAACGACCGCACCGACATGTTGAATGCGGAGACCATCGTTTTCTACGCGTCCAACCCTGCCTGGTCGGCCGCCGGCACGCCGAGCTACCACTACATCCGCGCCAAGGAGGCGGGCGTCAAGTTCATCACGGTCGACCCCATCTACACGGCGTCGGCCCAGATTCTCGACGCATACTGGATACCCGTCCGCACCGGTACGGACACGGCGTTCATGCTGGGCGTGGCCTCCGAGATGCTGCGCCTGGACAAAGAGGAGGGCAACGTCGTCGACTGGGACTTCCTGGACAAGTGCACGGTGGGCTTCGATGCCGACCACAAGCCGGCCGACCTCAAGGAGGACGTGAACTTCCTCGACTACCTGAACGGCGTCTACGACGGCGAACCCAAGACGGCCGAGTGGGCCTCGAAGATCTGCGGCGTGCCGGTGGAGAAGATCACCTACTTCGCGCGCGAGATCGGCAAGGAGCATGACGTGTGGATGCTCCACAACTTCGCCGCCGCCCGCTGCAACGGGTCCGAGAACGTGCCCCAGCTGTTCATGACGCTGTCTGCCATGGGTGGCCACTACGGCAAGCCGGGCAACTGCTCCGCCAACAACTACCATGCCAACGCCGGCAATGGCGGCCCGGCACTGGTGAAGGCCGGCTCTTCCGGCCTGCCGAGCCTCAAGAACCCCATCGAGGGCGTCATCCCCGGCCCGCAGGTGTGGGAGGCGTGCTTCACGGGCAAGTACCGCAACGTGGGCGACTGGTACAGCGGCAAGGGCGCCCAGGCAGGCGTCGACGAGACGTGCGACATCCACTGCATCATCCACGACGAGAACGCCTACCTGCAGACCGGCCCCAACATGAAGCGCGGCATCGAGGCGCATCGCAAGATGGACTTCGTGCTGTCGAAGGCCCAGTTCCTCACCACCCAGGCGCTCTACTCCGACATCGTGCTGCCCGTGACGACGCAGTGGGAGGTTCCCGGCGGCCTCGCTTCCTCGAACCGCGAGTTCCTTTTCTGTTTCTCCCAGGTCACGGAGCCGCTGTACGAGGCCAAGACCGATGCCCAGATCAACACGCTCATCATGGAGGCGCTGGGGCTCGACCCGTCAACCGTCTACCCCATCAGCGAGAAGCAGGCGTTCTTCAACCAGATCGCCGGTGCCACGGTGATAAAGGAGGACGGCTCGGGCAAGTACGAGCCTCTCGTCACCATCACCGATGCCGACCTGAAGGAGTGGGGCGTTTCCGGCAAGCCGCAGACGGGCCGCGTGGGCCTCAAGGAGTTCATCGACAACGGCGGCTACCAGGTGGAGCGCAAGCTGGGCGATGCCTACAGCTCGTTCATCGGCTATGCCGACTACATCAAAGACCCCGCCGCCAACCCGCTGAAGACCAAGAGCGGCAAGCTGGAGATCACCTGCCAGGCCAAGGCGGACCTGTTCAACAGCATCGGTCTCATCGACCAGGAGTACCAGCCGTATCCCGAGTACCTCGTGCCCACCGTGGGCTACGAGACCACGTTCAAGGATGGCAAGATCGACGGCGAGGCAGGCGAGTACCCGTACCTCATGTTCAACCCGCACTACTTCAGACGCTCCCACAGCGTGTTCAACAACTGCCCATGGTTGCGTGAGGCGTGGGCGAACCCGGTGTTCCTGAACGCGAGCGACGCGGAGGCGAAGGGCATCGCGGACGGCGACACCGTGCGCGTATGGACGAAGTACGGCGAGGTGCTGCGCAAGGCCTGCTGCATGGAGAACATGCGGCCCGGCGAGGTGGGCATTCCCCACGGCGCCTGGGTACGCGTTGACGAGGAGACGGGCATCGACCACGGCGGTGCGGACAACTACCTCATTGGCAACGATATTTCCGGCGGCGGTTTGACCAGTTACAACAACAATAACTGCAACTTCGAGAAGTACGAGGGCACACCGCTGGAAGACGACTGCGACACTGACAAGCGCATCATCGAGCTTGGCTAGGGAAGGAGGAGCAACCATGGCTGTTGGATTTTACCTTGATATGACGCGCTGCATCGGCTGCCGCGCGTGCCAGGTGGCCTGCAAGGACAAGAACCGGCTCGAGGTGGGCACGCTGTACCGCGAAGTGCACAGCTACACGGTGGGGACGTTCCCCGAGGTGGACGGCTACAGCTACTCGTTCGGCTGCAACCATTGCGAGGAGCCTATCTGCTTGAAGAACTGCCCGACGGGGGCCATCTACCGGGCGCCCGACGGGACGGTCGTGCAGGACCAGAGCAAGTGCATCGGGTGCCGCATGTGCGTCATGTCGTGCCCGTACGGCCAGCCGAAGTACTTCCCAGACGAGGGCGTGTCCGGCAAGTGCGACGGCTGCTACGGCCTGCGCGAGGCCGGCGGCGAGCCGGCGTGCGTGGCGGGATGCCCCAACCGCGCGCTCAAGTTCGGCGAGATGGACGAGCTGCGCGCCGAGTTCGGCCCCGACCTGAACGAGGGCAGCATCGCCGTGCTGCCGTCCCCGGACGAGACGCACCCGAACATCCTCATCAAGGCGAAGGACTGTGCCCAAGATGCAGGATACCGGGAGCTTACCTGGTAACCTACCCCCTTTCTTGCCGCGTCGCAGATCCCTCCCTGCGGCGCGGCAACCATGTTTGCCGGAGCACCCGCCAACCTGCCCGCGGGCTGCCACGAGAGACGGGAGACCGCTATGCCGAACGAGGAGCGCGAGAGCGCGATAGCGATGGGGCTGGCCCGTCGCACGTACCTGTACCGCCTGTTCCATGTGGTGTTCGGAAGCCGCCCGACCGGCGAGGGCGTCGCGAAGGTGCTCGGCGGCGAGACGCCGGCCCTGCTCGGCTCTGTGGGCGAGGCGCTGGCCCGGGACGGCTTCGCCGATCTGGCGGGCCGGACGCTCGGCCCGTCCGGGCGCAGCCTTGCCGCCTGCGCCGAAGACGCCCGTGCCTGGGCCGAGCGGGCGCAGGGCGAAACGGCCGACCCGGAGCGCGCCGAGGCTCTCGCCGCGCGCCTGCGCGCCTCCTACGACCGGCTGTTCCAGGTGCCCGGCGAGCATTACGTGCATCCCTGGGAATCGCCGTACACGGGCAAGGAGTCCGTGGTGTTCCAAGAGAGCACGCTCGACGTCCGGTCGTTCTACCATGCGGCAGGCTTCAAGCTGCGAGCGGAGAAGCGATTCCCCGACGACCACATCGCTGCTATGATGGACTACCTGGGCGCTTTGAGCCAGCGTGCGTACGAGGCGTTCGCCGACGGCCGCGACGACGAGGCGGCCCGGACGCTCGCGACGCAGCGGCAGTTCGTCGACCGGCACCTGCTGAACTGGGTCGACCAATTCGCAGCCAAGGTCATCGAGCACGATGCGCAGGGGTGCTATGGTGTACTCGCGGGCGGCATGGCGGCGTTCGCCGCGCTCGACCGCGTGCTGTCCGAGCAGGTCGAGGCAGAGCTGGCCGAGCCGGAGTAGGCGGGGCCGATCGAGTCGGCCGCCCGCGCAGCAGGGCCGACGTTTCTACAGGAGGGTACCGTGGATCTTCAGGGCTACAGGCAGGCGTTCGACGAGGCGGAGCGCGACTTCGAGGCTGCGGTGGAGGAGTACGGCCTGGCGTTCGAGCGCGAGGAGGCCTCCCCGCGCGAGGCGCGCGTGCGCACGGCGGCATCGTGCGGGTGCCGCTGCGAGAACGGCGCCTCGTCGTTGTGGCGCAACTGGATATCGCCTGCGTGCCTGGCCTGCCGCACCGGCGACGAGACGGCCACGTTCTTCGTCGATTTGCGGTGCGTCAAGAAGTGCTACTTCTGCTTCAACCCGAACCAGGACCACTACGAGCACTTCCTCTCCCATGAGCGCGACATCGTGGCGGAGCTCGAGCAGGCGCATGCCATGGGCGCGCGGTTCCGCTGCCTGGCCATCACGGGCGGCGAGCCGCTGCTGCACCCCGAGCAGGTGAACGCCTTTCTCCGGCATGCCGGCCAACTTTACCCGGACGCCCACACGCGCCTGTACACGTGCGGCGACCTGCTTGACGAGCGCAGCCTGCAGGAGCTTGCCGAAAGCGGCCTGGACGAGATCCGCTTCAGCATCAAGCCGCCCGACGCGGGCGACGGCCAGGACCGCGTGTACGAGCTCATGGAGCAGGCGGTGGGCACGATCCCGGCCGTGGTGGTGGAGGTGCCCGTGATACCGGGCTCGCTCGGGCAGATGAAGGACCTGCTGGTGCGGTCGGATGCCCTCGGCATCAGCGGGGTTAACCTGCTGGAGTTCTGCTTTCCGCTGCACAACGCCGCAGAGTTCGCGAAACGCGGCTTCCAGCTGCGCAAGCATCCCTTCAAGTACCTCTACAACTACTGGTACGGCGGCGGGGTGCCGGTGGCCGGCAGCGAGGCCGAGGCCTTGGAGCTGCTGGCGTTCGCCGAGCGCGAGGGCCTGCGGCTGGGAATCCACTACTGCAGCTCGGACAACAAGAACACCGGCCAGATATACCAGCAGAACAAGGCGTTCTTCGCGGACCCGGCGCTGCGGGATGCCCACCCGTGGATGCGCGCGGACGAGGGCGACCGGTTCCTGAAGTGTGCGAAGGCCTTCGGGGAGGATGCGCGCCGGGCGAGGGAATGGGCCGAGGGCGCCGGCGTGGCCTGCGGCTACGACCCGGACGTGCCGAGCCTCGCGCTTGCGGACGACGACGCCGCGGCGCTGGAGGAGGCCTGCCCGTCCATCGTCCTGGCCGAGAGCGTGAACGTGGTGGAGGAGCGCGAGCCGGACGGCGCGCCCGGGCCGGGACGCGCCGGCGCGCGCCCCGAACTCTACCTGCGGGAGGTGGCCGTCGAGCCTAGAGCTTGACGTGCCCGAACGTGACGATGGAATAGATGAGCCCGGCAATGCCCAGCGCCACCACCACGGCCACGATGACCTTGTCGGAGGTCTTGGCGAACAGCTTCGCCTTGGGGTCGTGCTGGCGCACGCCCACGATGTAGAGCGGCAGGCCGACGGCGTACACGATGCACGCCACCATGAGGTAGTTCAGCCCGGCGGCGTAGATGAGCCACAGGCCGTAGAGCGAGCCGGCCGCGCCGGTGAACACCGCCATGTTCCGGCTGGCGAAGATGCCCTTAGGGTACTCTTTCTTGATGGCGATCTTGAACAGGAAGAGCGTGCAGAACAGATAGCACGGCAGCGCCATGACGCTGGTGATGCTGATCATGGTGGTCCAGGCGTTGCTGCCGATGAAGAACGAGACAACGAGCACGATCTGCACGATGATGGTGGTCCACAAAAGCGCGGTGGAGGGCGAGCCCTTCTTGTTCTCCTTCACGAACGCCTTGGGGAAGATGCCGCTCTTCGAGGCGGCCAACGGCATCTCGCCCAGCATGAGCATCCACACGAGCCAGGAGCTCAGCACCGATACGATGACGCCGGCGTTCACCAGGATCTCGCCCCATTTCCCGAACTTGTCCAGCATGATGGCGGCCATGGACGGGTCGGCCATGGCGCCGACGTCGGCCTGCGAGTACACGCCGAGCGGCAGCAGCGACACGATGATGTAGAGCGCGAGCGTGACCAGAAAGCCGATGGTCGTGGCCTTGCGCACGGCGGCCTGCGACTTCGCCTTGCCGGACACCACGACGGCGCCCTCGATCCCCAGGAAGAGCCACAGCGTGACGAGCATGGTGGCCTGCACCTGCGGCATGACGTTGTCCCAGCTGAACGTCAGGTCGACGGCGCCCTTCATGCCCCAGAAGCCCTCCATGAACACCGAGAACTTGAACACGGTGGCCACGGCGATGATGAAGATGGCCACGGGCAGCAGCTTGCCGATGGTGCCGATGATGTTCAGGAAGCTCGTGGACTTCGCCCCCTGCAGGGCCAGCAGGTACATGATCCACGTGATGATGGAGCCGCCGATGATGGACGGGATGTTGTTGCCGCCCGAGAAGTCGGGCACGAAGTAGTTGAGCGTGGCCATGACCAGCACCGAGTACGCCACGAGGGCGAAACAGTTGCAGATCCAGTAGCCGTAGGCCACGAAGAAGCCGATGAGCTTGCCGAAGCCCTTCTCGGCGTACGTGTACAGGCCGTTCGTGAGCTCCGGGCGCGCGGCCGAGAGGATGCGGAACGTGTTCGCGATGAACCAGATGCCGATGCCCGTGACCACCCAGGCGATGATGATGGCTCCAGCGGAGGCGTCCGCGGCCATGTTCTGGGGGAGGTTGTAGATGCCTCCGCCGATCATGGCGCTGATGACGATGCCGACGAGGCCGATCAGCCCTACCTTCTTAGAGCTGTCGGATGCCTTGGCGGCGCTTCCGCTGGAACCGGTCGAGGTATTGTCTGCCATGATTCCAGTCCTTGTCATGAGAGGCGCGCCCGCTGGGAGGCGGGCGCGCGGCGATCTTCGTTGCGGCGGGGGCAACGGGCGCCCGCCGTCATGCGATAGGGGAGCTCCGCGCTACTTCGCGAGGTTCGTGAGCGACTCGAAGTCCATTTCCTTCAGCCAGTCGGAGAGGTTCAGGTCGTTCAGCGAGGTGAAGCCCGTGGTGGGCACGGCGTTGCGGGCAAGCGTGACGTAGGGGCCCACGGTGATGGCGTTGCCGATCTCGCCCGGCTTCATCATGCGGTGCGCGAAGCCCACGTACGTGCGGTCGAACAGCACGTTGGAGTCGCGGCCGCACTCCACCACGGACCAGACGATCTCCTTGCGGTGCTGCTCGAGGAAGGCCATCATGTCGTCCTCGTTGTCGTTCTCGGTCCATACACCGGCGTCCTCGATGAACAGGTCGGCCGAGAAGTCGCGGTCGGCGGACAGCGAGATGGCGATGAACGACCAGATGCCGTAGGCCTCGCCGGCCTTGAGCGGGCGGTCCTCCTTCGGTCGGTAGGCGGTGACGCCCTTGTTGGCGCAGATGGTGTGCGCGCCGGGGATGGGGTGGTAGCGGCGGTTGTTCTCGGTGCCGAACAGCTCGATGCCGGCATCCAGCAGAGGCGCGGCGTCGAACACCTTGAGCTCGGAGCCGTCGAACTGCTTCTCGGTGAACAGCGGCTGGCTCTTGCCCGACGTGATGTCGTCGTGGCGAGCCAGGTCGTAGCCCCATACCTGTCCGGCCATGCCGCAGAACGAGGAGGCCGTGAGCATGTTGATCTGGCCGATGTAGGCGTCGGCCGTCTCCGCCTTGTCGTAGGTGACGATGGTGTCGATGAGCGCGTCGTTGGTCTTCTCCACCGTGCCGGCCGACACCTTCAGCACGGACACGTAGCCGTTGCCGTAGGCGCCCGGCATGCCGTAGCCGTCGCAGTAATCGTCATAAGGGCTGATGGCCGTCTTGTCGATGTGCGGCGCGCGCATGCTCGCGTGGTAGTTCGCCTCGCGGGCGATGGTGCGGTTGCGGCGTTCCTCGATGTTCTTCATGAACGGTTCTCCTTTCGCAGGTGTTCGATTCAGCGCCGATTGTAGGGCCCGAGCCGCGCGTTTGATTTCGCATAACGGTTCCGAAAGGGAGCCGTGCCTTTCCCGATGGCGGCCCGTTGGGGAGGTGAAACGGAGGCGTTTCCAAAAGCGTCCCGCCCATCCATTGGCGTCCCGTCCTGCCCACCCATGGGCACCCCCCCCCTTTTTTTTCCTTTTTTGGCATCCCGCCCCGCCTCTTCCCTTGACCGATGGGCGCGAGCTTGTTATATTACGAATGTAATATAACAAGTGTTATGTGAAGGAGGCGGCCATGCCGGAGCAGCGGGTGACCAGGGAGGCAGTGCTCGACGCGGCGCTTGCCGTCGTGCGCGAGCAGGGCGAGGCGGCGCTGAGCGCGCGGTCGGTGGCGCAGCGGGCGGGATGCTCGGTGCAGCCGATCTACAGCCTGTTCGGCGACATGGGGGAGCTGGTGCGGCAGCTGTACGGCCACGCCCGCGCCTGGGTCGCGGCGTACAACCGCGAGCACGAGCACGACGGGTGCAACGCCTTCGAGTCCAACGGCCTCGCGCACCTGCGGCTCGCGCGCGAGGAGCGGCCGCTGTTCCACTTCCTGTACCTGTCGCCCCATATGGAGGCGACGGGCTTCAAGGAGGTGTACGAGAGCGTCGCCGTCGACGGCGTGCAGGCGTGCATCGAGGAGCTGGGGAACCTGTCGCCCGAGGCGGCGCGCGAGCTGTACCTCGACATGATCGTCTACGTGCACGGCATGGCCGCGATGCTGGCCACGGGCGCGCAGCTCTCCGACGAGGAGCTGCGCGAGCGCATGGACCGCGCGTTCCGAGGCTTCGTCGCGCTGGTGCGCGCATGAGCGCCCGGGATGGCGGCGGGCCGAATATCCGCGAGCAGACGATCCGTGCAGATGTTTCACGTGAAACATCTGCGGATACGGAACGAATGTTTTATATGAAGCATACGGACGGGGATACGGGGGAGCCCGGCCGGGAGCCCGGCCGCGTCGCGCTGTCTGGCAGTGCGGGGGAGGCCGGTCGTGCAGCGGCGTCCGCGGCGCGCGAGCGGCGCGAGCGGGGCCAGAGGCGGCAGCGGGCGCGGCGGTTGCTGCTGCTTGCGACGTTCCTGCTGTTCCCCATCATCATCTTCTACTTCTCGCCGGTGCTCATCATCGAAGGGGCGCTCTCGGGCGTCGTGGCGGCCAGCATGCTCGTGTTCGGCCTGCAGTTCCTGACGGCCATCGTGCTGCGCCGCGCGTGGTGCGGGTGGCTGTGCGCGGCGGGCGGGCTGCAGGAGCTTGCCGCCACCGCGGTGGGCAAGCCGTCGAGGCCGGCGTGGCTCAAGCGCGTGAAGTACGTCATCTGGGTGCCGTGGGTGCTCTCCATCGCCGCGTGCGCCTGGGTGGCGGGCGGCTTCACGGTGGTGGACCCGCTGTACGGCATCCCGGGCGGCGTATCGATGAACAACCCGTTGGGCCTGCCCATCTACTTCGGCATCGTGGCGCTGTTCTTCGTCCCGAACCTGTTCCTCGGCCGGCGCGCCATGTGCCACGGAATCTGCTGGATGGCGCCGTTCATGGTGCTGGGCGAGAAGCTGGGCGCGGCTTTGCGCCTGCCGCAGCTGCACGTGGGCGCCGAGGCCGACCGCTGCATCGGCTGCGGGAAGTGCGACCGCGCCTGCCCGATGAGCCTGCCGGTGGAGCGCCTCCTGCGCGCGGGGGCGATCGAGGACGCCGAGTGCATCCAGTGCGCCGCCTGCGCCGACGCCTGCCCGAAGGACGTGCTGAAGTTGCGGATGAGCCGCGTGCGGTGAACGGGCGGCCAGCACTGTGTTCCGCGATGCGGCGCAGCTAGCCCGGCAGATCGACAAGGGCGTAGGTGTCGATGCTCTGTCGCTGGTGCAGAACGCGGTACACGGTGAGCGTCGTGTCGTCGAAACGGTAGTACACGGTGTAGGGGTTCGCGTGCACGGTGCGGCACTCCTTGGCGTCCAGGCCCTCCATGCGGAAGCGGCCGCCGGCGTCGGGCAGGGCGCGCGCACGCTCGACGGCCGCGTCGATGCACTGGACGGCTGCGAGCGCGGCAGGCGGATTGCCGCATTCGACCCCCAGGTAGATGGCGATGGACTCGCGGTCGAGATGGGCGCGGGGCCTCCAGGCGAGGTCGAGCATGGCTAGCTCGCGCTCGGCTGGTAGTCGAGCCCCCAGAGGGCGAATATCTCGCGCATCTTCGCGTCTGACTCCGCGGCGGGCACGGCCTCGGGACGGTAGCGCTCCTCGATCTCGGCCTCGCGCAGGGCCAGGTAGACGCGGTTGCGGCGCTCGGCCGTCTCGTAGGCGCCGCTGTCCATGAGCACGTAGGACGCCGTGCCGTTCTTCGTGAGCACGACCGGCTCCTGGGTGGCGGTCGCCTGCGTGCACACGTCGTTGAGCTGCGTGCGCAGGTCGGTGATGGGCCTGATGATGGGAAGCGGCGCGGCAAGGGCTGGCATAATGCTCCTTTCGTCATGCTTAATTCAGTACATAATATCATCTATAATAAAGTATTTGAAGAGACGGAAACAATCGGCGGTTATTCTCGCTTGACCCTCACGCAACGTGAGGGTGTAGGCTATCGGTGCGATCGCGAAAGGAAGGAGGCGCCCATGGAGCGCGAGCGGGCGGAGCGCGGCTACACGGTGCACGAGCTGGCGGCGTTGTCGGGGTGCACGGTGCGCACGCTGCACCATTACGACGAGCTGGGGCTGGTGCGGGCCGGGCGCGCGGCGAACGGGTGCCGTCGCTACGGACCCGCCGAGGTGGACCGGCTGCAGCAGGTGCTGCTGTACCGCGAGGCCGAGATGCCGCTGGCGGACATCAAGCGGCTGCTGGACGACCCGGCGTTCGACGCGCGCGAAGCGCTGGCCGGGCATCTGCGCGAGCTGCACGCGCGCAAGGAGCGCCTTGACAGATTGATCGCGAGCGTGGAGAAGACGCTCGCCAGCATGGAAGGAGATGACCCGATGAAGGACGAGGAGAAGTTCGAGGCGTTCAAGCAAGGCCTCGTGGACGAGAACGAGAAGAAGTACGGCAAGGAGGTGCGCGAGCGCTGGGGGGACGATGCCGCCGACGCGAGCAACGCGAAGCTTATGGGCATGACCGAAGAGCAGTACCGCGCCACGCAGAAGCTGGAGCGGGAGATCAGGGACGCCCTCGTGGCGGCGATGGAGACGGGCGACCCGGCAAGCGAGGAAGCGCACCGTGCGGCCGACCTGCACCGCCAGTGGCTGTGCCGTTTCTGGAAGGACGGCACGTACTCGAAGGCCGCGCATGCGGGCCTCGCCGAGATGTACGTGGCCGACGAGCGCTTCAAGGCCTACTACGAGGCATGGGCCCCCGGCGCCGCCGAGTTCCTCCGCGACGCCATCAAGGCTTTCTAAGGCAACTGCGGCCCATTCGTTGCTTGTGCCTGCAGGCTGGCCATCCTACACTGCTGTCCATGAGCAGATTCGCAACGTCCATGAAGTCCTCGTTGCGCGCTCCGGCGCGGCGCCTCGTCGCCTGGGTGCGCGCGCCGTTCGCCAGCCTGTACCGGGTTGCGGCGGCGGTCCTCGCCGCAGGGGCGGTGTGCCTCGCGCTGCCACCTTGGGTTGGCTTGCTGCTGTTCGCCCCGGTGGCGGCCGTCGTCGGGGTTAAGGTCGCGCATGCCGTGCGCGCCGTTGCCTCGCTGTGCTACGTGGGTGTGGCGGAGAACCGCGAGGGGCATCCCTCGCTCGACGTGCGCCGCGACCTGCTGCAGCGATCCCGTGCGCTCGGCGCGGCCTCGGTCGCTGCGGGCGTGGCCGTGCTGCTTGCCGTGCGGGCGGCCTTGGCCGTGTTCCCGGGTCTTGCCGAGGACGGCGTGCTCGCTCCCTACCTGGCGTTCACGGCGGTGCTGCTGGGCGGCTTCCTGCTGTTCTACACCCTGGCGCTGCGGTTCGACTCCTCAGTGCTGCGCGGCCTCACCAGCATCGCCGTCACGCTGCCGGTGTTCTTCATCGTGGTGGCGGTGGCCAGCATCCTGCTGTCGTGGGCCATGGACGTGCTCGCAGGGCTGGGCGTGCCGGCCGAGGGCCTGCTGCAGGGCGGCTTCGCCTGGCTCTACGAGATGCAGCGACTCCTGGGCGCGGCCGTCGGCTACTTCCTTAGGCAGGACACCCTCATCGTCGGCGTGTCCATCGTGGCGGCGGCGCTGCTGTTGCTGCTGTACACCTACTCGGTGCCGCTCTATTGGCTGCGCAGCGTGTCGCGCTGGCTCAAGGGCATCGGCGTGGCCGCGGCGGCGTTCGGTGCGGCGGTCATCGTGTTCGCGGGCGTGTGGCTGGCAGACGTGCAGCATCTGGCCGAGCAGGGGGCGGCGGGGCACCTGGGCGCGGGCCTCGACGCCGGCGTGGCCAGCAGCCAGGCGCAGGCCATCGCGCAGTACCGCTCGGACGACCTCGTTGCGCTCATCAAGGCGTTCGTGCTGCCCTACACGGTGGGCGTGTTCGTGGCGAACGGCGTGGTGGCCTGGCGCAAGGGCCGCGCCAAGCAGACGGCCGACGGCATCCTCGACGGCTTTGCCGCCGCGGGACATGTGGACGAGGCGGCGCTTTCCGGGCAGCGCAAGCGCTACCTCTACTGCGGCGGCAGTCCCACGCTTTGGGATATCGCCCTGCGCTCCATCGGCCACGATGTGCCCCTTCCGCACCCCTTCGCCCCGCGCAAGCTCACGCTCAAGGAGCGCCTGACCGGCGTGTTGGAGGACCCGCCGCCCGAGAGGGCGCCCGACCCGCCACCAGAGCGGCCGCCCGACCAGCCGGCCGAGCAGCCAGCCGACCCGTCGCTTTCGTCCGCTTCTTCCGGCCTGCCAGACGAAGTCGGCATGCACGCCGACTTCAAGGCCGATCATGCCGAGGGCCGCACCAAGAGGAACGAACCAAGGCGGGCTCTGCGGTAGCACAGTTTTTACCAGATTTCTGCAAAAGGAGGAGTTCGAGGGACGATTGTACGCCTCGACGGCATCGCGGTGCCTTCCGTTGGCGTCGTTTTCCCTGATCGCGAAAAGGCCGACGATGCAAAAGTCCCCGCAAGCGCTCCAAGCATGTATAAAACTGGTAAAAACTGTGCAGAAAGGTCCGTGGGAGGGGGCGCCCGAGCTCGAAGAAGCTGCGCAGGCTGTCTGCTCCCGGCATGCCGGCGCCGTGTGATGTGTTTCTTGTCTGACGGGACGGCAACGCGCCCGTCCCGCCTCGCGCCCCGCCGTTGCCGTTTTGTATAGTGGCCCCATGAAGAAATCCGAAGCGCTCAAAACCCTGGGGCTGGCCGACGGCGCCACCGACGACGAGGTCAAGCAGGCCCACCGCAAGCTGGTGATCGCGCATCACCCGGACAAGTTCGCCCTGGACTCGCCGGAGCGCGCCGAGGCCGAGGAGCTCACGAAGCGCATCAACGAGGCCCGCGACGTGCTGCTGAACCGCTCGTGGACCCCCGAGTTCGACCCCCGCCGCGACCCGCGTCCCTATGCCAACAACCCCTACGCGCATCCCGGCCGTCCCGGCTCGTCCGCTGCGCCCGGCCAGGACCCGTTCGCCGGCTGGCCCTTCGCGGGAGGCCAGGGCTCGCCGTTCGGCCAGGGAACGGGCACGGGCCCCGCGCCCGGCCGCACCACCTACGTATGGACGTCCTGGGACGGCACCCGCACGGCTACCGGCGGCCCCGGCGCCGGCGGGCCCTTCGACCCGTTCGACCCCTTCGCGCCCTTCCGCGCCGCCGAGCCGCGCAAGACCCCGCAGCAGGTGCTGGCCGAGGCCGTGCGCTCGCTGCGCAGCGAGGCGCTGGCCGTGGCGGGCAAGGCGGCCGTGCTCGCCGTGGCCGCGCTGCTGGGCTCGGTGGCAACCGGCCTGTTCTTCTACGTGATGATATCGCTCGTCTGGGGCCTGTGGAAGCGGCTGGGCAGCTGCCTCATCGGCTTCATCGTCCCCATCGCGCTTCTGGGCGCCCCCTTCGTGTTCCTCATCGCGCCGCGCCAGGGCGCTGTGACCGTCGGCCTGGTCGTCTTCTTCCTCGCGGCCGTGCTGTTCGACGTGAAGAACCTGCGCAACGCCCTGCGCGCCTACCGCGCCGCCAAACGTGCCGCCCGGGCGTAGCGCCTCCCCTCCACGACCTCGTGCTATACTAACCGCTTCCAGGTAACGTTCGCAGGAAGGGTCCGGTTGAAGAAAGCGCTGCTGCTCGTCCTCGGCATTGTCGCGGTGTGCTTCCTCATCGCGAACGCCGACTACCTGGCGAGCTTCCTCGCCACGCTCCAGACCGGCGCGCTCGTGCCGCTCGTGGTGGCGTGCGCGCTCATGCTGGCCCGCCACTTGGTGCAGGCAGCCTCCTACGATGCGGCCTTCGAGGCCGTGGGCCATAAGACCGGCTTCTGGCACAACGTCGTGCTCATCTTCTCGCTCGTGTTCATCAACACGTTCTGCCTGTTCTCGGGCGCCACGGGCGTGGCGTTCATCATCGACGACGCGCACCGGAGGGGCTGCGACGCGGGCCAGTCCACCTCGGGGGCCATCCTCTCGCAGATCGGCTACTTCGCCGCCATCCTCGTGATCTCGGTCATCGGCTTCGTCACCATGCTCGTGTCCGGCTCCATGAACACGCTCTTCCTCGTGGGGGGCCTCGCGCTCGCGGCGGTGCTGGCCGTGCTGTCCAGCATGTTCGTGGCGGGCTACCGCAAGCCGCGCATCCTGTTCCGGCTGTTCTTGGGCCTCGAGTCGCTCATCAACAAGGCGCTCGGCCTGCTGAAAAGGCACCTCAAGCCCGGATGGGGCCGCAAGACGGCCGGCTCGTTCATCTCGTCGGCGTCCATCCTGGCGAAGAACCCCCAGGGCACGCTCGTCACCGTGGCCTATGCGTCGTTCTCCGCCATCCTCAACATGGCGTGCCTCGTGGCCATCGGCTACGCGTTCGGCTTCACCCACGTCACCGCGCTCGTGGCGGCGTTCGCCGTGGCGGCCATCTCGGTGATACTCAGCCCCACGCCGCAGGGCGTGGGCGTGGTGGAGGCCGCCATCGCGGCCATCCTCACGGCGCATGGGTGCTCGCTCGCCACGGCCACGGCCATCGCGCTCGTGTACCGCGGCATCATGTTCTGGATGCCCTTCTGCATCGGCGCCGTGCTGCTGTCCCAATCCGGCTTCTTCGCCGACAAGAAGAACCCCTCCGAAGAGCAGCGCGCGAAGGACCTCGCTTGGATATCCGGCACGCTCGTGCTGCTGGTGGGCCTGGTGAACCTGGGCTTGGCCCTCATCCCCAAGTCGTTCGAGCCGTTCACCGTGCTCACGGAGTGGGTAAACATCGGCGGCGTGCTCATCGGCCCGGCGCTCATCGTGGGAAGCGCGGTGCTCGTCGTGCTGGCGGTGGGCCTCATCTTGCGCTTCCGCACGGCGTGGGCGCTCACCATCGGCGCGCTCGTGCTGCTGGCCGGCGCCGAGTTCCTTTACGTGAACACGTGGCAGGTGGCCGTGGCCGCCGTCGTGCTGGTGGTGTGGCTGTTCTGGAAGCGCTCCGCGTTCGACCGGCCCGTGGTGCTCAAGGGCGACGCCGCGCGCATCGCCCGCGAGTTCGGCGAGAACGTGGCCCGGTTCCGCCGTTGGCGCGCCGAGCGCCGCGCCCGCCGCGACGCCGCGGCCGGCGCGCCCGATGCCGGATCGGACGACCTCGACGAGCTTGCCGGCGCCCGCGCGGGCGCGCCGGGCGGCCCGGGGTCCCGCCTGCGCAACGCCGCGCCAGCCGAGCGCCGCGCGCGCGGCGAGAAGGCGGCCGAGCCGCCGCGCAAAACAAGTTGGGAACAGCAGGCCGAAAAGGGCGCGCTGCTCATGCGGCAGGTGGAGCAGGAGGGTATACTGGCAGACGAACCGTCTGCGAAGGAGGAGCTGCGCCCATGATAGTGCTCGACGAGCCGTACGTATCCGATCCCCTGGTCGACTGGCTGGAGCAGTCGCAGCATCCCGTGCTGGACAACGCCGTGGCCGCCGCGCTCGCCACGGAGGGCCGCCGCCTCAACCTGGTGGGCGAGGACGAGGCCTCCCGCCGCATCGAAGCGGGCGAGCGCGTGTACACGAACTCCGAGAACGCGCTGGCGTGGGTCGTGGACCATGCGGGCAACGCGCCGCTCGCGCGCGCCATCGACCTGTTCAAGGACAAGGCGGCCATGCGCCGCGCGCTGGCCGGGCTCGACCCCGACCTGTTCTTCAAGACGTGCTCCATCGACGAGCTGTTCAAGCTGGACTTCGCCCGCCTGCCCGCCCCGTTCGTGCTCAAGCCCTCCGTGGGCTTCTGCAGCGTGGGCGTGTACGCCGTGGCCGACCGCGAGGACTGGGAGCGCGCGCTGGCCGATATCCAGAAGAATGCCGCGAGCTGGCACGACCTCTACCCCGAGAGCGTCATCGGCGCCGGATCGTTCATCCTGGAGGGCTACATCGACGGCACGGAGTACGCGCTCGACGCCTACTTCGACGAGCAGGGCCGCGCGCGCATCCTGAACGTGCTGCGCCACGACTTCGCCTCGGCCGAGGACACGTCCGACCGCATGTACGTGACGAGCGCCGCCATCGTGCGCGACAACGCCCCGGCCTTCGCCGCCTGGCTCGACAAGGTGAACGCGCTCGTGGGCGCCCGCAACTTCCCCGTGCACGTGGAGGTGCGCGTGGACGAGGGCCACGTGTGCCCCATCGAGTTCAACCCGCTGCGCTTCGCCGGCCTGGGCGGCACGGACGTCAGCTGGTACGCGTACGGCTACCGCACCTACGAGGCGTTCCTCGAGGGCGTCCAGCCCGACTTCGGCGCGGCGTTCGCCGGCAAGGAGGGCAAGGTGTACTCCATGTCGCTGCTCAACGCGCCCGACGACGCGACGGGCGACGAGCGCTTCGACTACGAGGCGCTGCGCGACCGCTTCTCGCAGGTGCTCGCGCTGCGCCCGTTCGACGTGCGCCGCACCGGCACCTACGGCTTCCTGTTCCTGGAGACGGATGCCGAGACGGCCGACGAGCTGGACTTCCTGAAAAACACGGATCTGAAGGAGTTCCTCCGCTAGCGGCGGGGGAGCCATGGGACGGAACGGGGGCGGGCTGTGAAGCTGAGCGTGCGCAACCTGCTCATCGGGCTCGTCATCGTCATCGTGCTGGCCGTGGTGCTGCTGCGCGGCGACCAGCTGGTGGAGCTCGTGGAGACCATCAAGAAGGGGTCGGTCATCCCGCTTGTCGCCGCCCTGTGCACGCAGCTGGGCAAGTACTTCGCGCAGAGCTTCGCCTACTCGTTCGCGTTCGAGGCCGTGGGCGAGCGCATGGACCCGCGCTCCACGCTGCCGCTCGTGTTCGGCACGTTCTTCATGAACACCATCGCCCCCTCGCTCAACCTCGCCGGCACCACGCTCGTGGTGGACGACGCGCGCCGCCGCGGCATCCCGCCGGGGCGGGCCACGAGCGCGGCCCTGCTCATGCAGATCACCGTGGACTCGGGCTTCGCCACCATCATGCTCGTGGGCTTCGCCATCCTCGCGTTCACCGTGGGGCTCTCGCCGCTGTGGTTCCTGCTGGGCCTGCTGGTCATCGCGCTGGTCACGGTCATGGTGCTCATCTTGGTGCTCGGCCGCAAGCGCCCGGCGCTCGTGCTGCGCGCGCTGCGCCCCATCGAGCGCTTGGTGGACCGCATCCGCGTGCGCTTCAAGAAGCCGCCGCTGGACTCGTGGGTCGAGCGCACGGTGGGCTCGTTCTCCGACGCGGCCGGCCTCATCGCCCACAACCCGAAGGCCACCGCCAAGGCGTTCGGCTGCTCCGTGGTGGCCTCCCTGTGCGAGCTCGCGTGCTTCTCGCTGGTGGGCGTGGGGTTCGGCGTGACCATACCCGAGGCGCTCATCTGCGGATACGTGGTGGCCACGCTGTTCGCCATGATTTCGATCACCCCGCAGGGCGTGGGCGTGGTGGAGGCGGCCGTGGTGGTGGCGTTCACGTCGTTCGGCGAGTCGAGCGCGGCGGGTCTGTCCATCGCGCTCGTGTACCGCGGCATCGTGTTCTGGTTCCCGTTTCTGGTGGGCGCCATCCTCATCCAGACCACGAAGTCCTTCAAGCAGGAGGCGAAGAAGACCGTGCGCACCGCCCGCAAGTCCGACCGCATGCGCACCGTCGAGGGCCAGGCCAAGCGCTTGGACGAGGCGAAAGCGCAGGACGCGCCCTCGGCGGGCACCGGCCGCCCGACGCAGGAGCGGCACGCCGGCACGCCGGCCCCCTCCTCCGATCCAGGTGATCGCTGACCGCCGCCCGCGGCGCTCCGCACGTTATCCAACCTCAAAAACTGAGTCAATCAAGGGTTTCCGCCATACGGGGGTTTCCCATGCTATAGAATAGCGGGATGGTAGCATATCGTGGGCCGCAGGCCCGCTTGCAGAACGGGGGCAGTATGAAACGTGGGAGGATATTCGGCGCCGTTGCGACGTTCGCGCTGGCAGGGGCCTTGGCTTGCGCGGGATGCGCGGGCGGCGGCCAAGGGGCGTCGACCGATGCCGGGAAGGCGTCCGTGCTCGACCCGGCCGATCCGGTGCAGGTGGAGCTCTGGACCTATTACAACGGCACGCAGCAGCAGGCGTTCGAGGATCTGGTCAAGGAGTTCAACGCCGGCCGCGGCAAGGATACGGGCGTCGTGGTCACCAGCTCCAGCCAGGGCGGCGTGAACGACCTGGCCGCCGCCGTCACTGACTCGGCGCAGGAGCTCGTGGGCTCCGAGGCCATGCCCGACGCGTTCCTCTCGTACTCCGACACCGCGTCGGTCATCGACGAGCTCGGCCGCGTGGCAGACCTGTCGCCCTACCTGACGGATGACGAGAAGGCCCAGTACGTCGACAGCTTCATCGAGGAGGGCGACATCAACGGCGACGGCAGCCTCAAGGTGTTCCCCGTGGGTAAGTCCACCGAGACCCTGCAGATCAACCTGACCGACTGGCAGAAATTCGCCGACGCCACCGGGTCCACGCTCGAGGAGCTCTCCACCATCGAGGGCATCACGGCCGTGGCGCAGCGCTACTACGAGTGGACCGACGCCCAGACGCCGGACGCCGCCGGCGACGGGCGTCCGTTCTTCGGCCGCGACGCCATGGCGAACTACCTGATAATGGGCTCGCGCCAGCTGGGACACGATGTGTTCGACATCGAGGGCGGCGCCTGCTCGCTCGACCTCGACCGCACCACCATGAAGAAGCTCTGGGACAACTACTACGTGCCCATGGTGCAGGGCTGGTTCTCCGCCGAGGGCAAGTTCCGCTCCGACGCCGTGAAGACGGGCGACCTCGTCTGCTATGTGGGCTCGTCCTCGTCGGTGGTGTACTTCCCCAAGACCGTGACGGTCGACGACAACACGAGCTACCCCATCGAGCTGGCCGCGCTGTCGAACCCCACGTTCAAGGACGGCAAGCCGTGCGCGCCCCAGCAGGGCGCCGGCTTCGTGGTGGCGAAGTCCGACGAGAAGAAGGAAGCCGCCTGCGTGGAGTTCCTGAAGTGGTTCACCGACAAGGAGCAGAACACGGCCTTCTCCATCAGCGCCGGCTACGTGCCCGTGAAGAAGGATGCGCTCACGCTCGACAACCTGCAGAAGGCGGCCGAGTCCGTGGAGGGCACGTCCGAGAACTACCTGGTGAACCTGCCGGCCACGCTCGATACCATCGAGGCGGGCGTGTACGCCAACCCGCCGTTCAAGGGAGGCGTGGAGGCGCGCGCCGTGCTTGAGAAGGCGCTGTCCGACAAGGCTGTGGCCGACCGCGCCGCCGTGGCGGCCGCCGTCGAGGGCGGCGCGACCCCCGAGGAGGCTGTGGCGCCGTACCTGGAGGACGCCGTGTTCGACGCCTGGCTCGCCGACCTGACCGCAAAGCTCGAAGCGGCGATAGCCTAGCCGAATCGCTTCCGGGCGAGGGCTGGGGAAGGAAGGCGACGGCGGCATGGGCCTGGGTACGGGAAAAAAGCGGGGCGCGCGGCGTGGGCTGACGTTCAAGGTCCTTGTCGTGGTGCCCTTCTGCATCGCCCTCGCCATCCAGGGCATCATGTGCGTGGCCGTGCTCGCGCGCAGCGAGACGCTCGAGCAGATGGAGACGGACGCCTACGACCTGTTCTCCGAGCGCGTTTCCAGCCGGGCGGGCTACCTTGAGAACGACATGATTTTCCGCTGGTCCGACTTCGACGTGGTCGTGGAGCATGTGGGCGACGACATCGATGCCGCCCTCGCCGCGCACGGTGCGTCGGCGGCCGATATCGTCACCGGATCCGACCTCTCGCTTGCCGTTATCGACGCATCGGCCGACGACCTGCTGTCGTTCGCCCGCCGCGCCGAGGTGGATGGCGCCTACCTCGTGCTCACGGACGGCACGACCGCCTCTTCCGCCGAGGGCGAAGGGCACCCGGCGCTCTATATCCGCGACGCCAACCCCAAGGTGGATGTGGCGAACGGCTCCGACCTCCAGCTGGCGGCATGTCCCATCAGCGTGGCACGCCGGCTCGACATCGCGCTCGACAGCCAGTGGTCGGCCACGTTCCCGCTGGCCGCCGAGGGCGAGGGCCAGAGCGCTTTCTACTATCGCCCCCTGCGCGCGGCCCAGCAGTACCCCGATGCCGATACGAGCGACCTGGGCTACTGGGGGCGCCCCGTCGACCTGGGATGGACGGGCACGCAGTCCGTCACGTACAGCAAGCCGGTGAGAGACGCCGCAGGCAACGTCGTGGGCGTGCTGGGCGTGGAGGTCCGGCTCGATCGCATAGCCTCCTTCTTCCCGTACCTCGACCTCAACGAGGAGGGCAACGGCTCCTACCTGCTGGCCGTCACGGGCGAGGAAGGCGGCTTCGCGCGCGACGGCGGGGCAGCGCCGGCGGCCGGGCAGCCGCGCGTCTACGAGGTGCTCACGGCCACGGGCGCGTCCCAGAGCCTCTATGTGGAGGACGGCTCGTTCGAATCGTTCCTCGACGATAAGGGGCGCATGACGGTGGAGCCGTCGGAAGCCGCATCGTCGGACGCGCTGGCAGCTGCCAGCGCGTCCGAGATCAAGCTCTACGACAGCACGTCGCCGTTCGCTTCCGAACATTGGGTGCTCGTGGGGCTCGAGCGCGAGGACGAGCTGTTTTCCGCCGTCCATCTGCTGTCCGAGAACCTTCTGAAGGTGTTCGTGGCCTCCATCGTGGTGGGCATCGTCGTCGCCGTTCTCACGGCATGGCTTTCGTCGTCCCGCCTGCGCCACCTCATGGGGGAGGTGCGCGCCGCGAGCCCCGAGCAGCCCATCTCGTTCACGCCCACCGGCATCGTGGAGGTGGACGAGCTGTCCGAGTCCATCGAGATGCTGGGCTCCGAGGTGGCCTCGGACAGCTCGCGCCTGTCGCAGATACTCAAGCTTTCCGACCGCTCCATTGCCGCGTTCGAATGCAACCTTGCCTCGTCTACGGCCACGTACACGGACGGCTTCTTCGACGCGATGGGCCTCGTGCTCCCGCCGGGCACGGGCGAGCAGGGCGCCGCGCGCGAGGGCTCGCTCGGCGGCGCGCTGCCGCTCGCGGCGTTCGAGCAGCTGTTCCAGTCGCTGCGCCCCCGCTACGAGCAGGAGCCCGACGGCCGCTGGATCGTTTCTGACGCCGACGGCCGGCGCTGGGTGCGCATCGTCACGGTGGAGAGCGACGACCGCACGCGGGTGTTCGGCCTGGTTGAGGATGTGACCGACGAGATAGCCACGCGCCGCCGCATCGAGCACGAACGCGACCACGACGTGCTCACGGGCCTCTTGAACCGCCGTGCGTTCGAGCAGGCCGTCACCGAGCGCCTGGCCGACGATCCGCCGGCGTTCGGCGTCATGCTCATGCTCGACCTGGACAACCTGAAGTACATCAACGACACGTACGGCCACGACTGGGGCGACCACTACATCAAGGCCGCGGCCAGCGTCATCGAGCGCACGTTCGAGGGGGAGGGCTTCTTCGCGCGCATCTCGGGCGACGAGTTCCTCGTGTTCGTCGACCGCTGCGCTGATGCGGACGGGGCGTACCGCCTGTTCGACGCGTTCATGCGCGCTCTCGACACGAGCGTGCTCGAGGCGCCCGACGCCACGGTGCTCAAGGTGCGCGCCTCCGTGGGCGTGGCGTTCTATCCCGAGGACGCCGTGGACTTCTCCCACCTGCGCGAATATGCCGACTTCGCCATGTACGAGGCGAAGAACCACCGCAAGGGCGCGCTTTTGCGCTTCGACCCCAAGAGCCACGAGCGGGGGGCGTTCATCCTCAACAACAAGGAGGACCTGAACCGCCTGCTCGACGAGAACCTCATCGATTACCACTTCCAGCCCATCGTGGACGCCCGCATGGGCGAGGCGGTGGCCTACGAGGCGCTCATGCGACCGCAGCTTCCCTCCATCGCCACGCCGGACCGCGTGCTGCTGCTCGCGCGCTCGCAGTCGAAGCTCTACCGGGTGGAGCACCTCACGTTCTTCGGCGCCCTTGAGGCGTTCGCCAAGCACGAGGACGCCGCCTGCGCGGCCACCCTGTTCGTGAACAGCATCGCCACGCAGCGCCTGTCCTCCGACGACGAGGTGGAGCTGCAGAAGCGGTTCGGCCCCCTGCTCAGGCGCCTAGTCATCGAGATCACGGAGAGCGACTACAGCCGCGAGATGTCGCTGTACAAGGAGGGCCTGGCTCGGCGTTGGGGCGCGCGGCTCGCCATCGACGACTTCGGCAGCGGCTACAACGGCGAGACGTCGCTGCTCGACTACCACGCCGACTTCGTGAAGCTGGACATGGGCATCGTGAGCGGCATCGACGTGGCGCGCGACCACCAGGACATCGCCCGCAACCTCATAGGCTACGCGCACGACCGCGGCATACGCGTGATAGCCGAGGGCGTGGAGACGCCCTCGGAGCTCAAGGCCGTCATCGAGCTGGGCGTGGACTACCTGCAAGGCTACCTCATTGGCAAGCCCGCCGCCCAACCGCCCTCCGTGCCTGCCGATATCCAGGAACTCATCCGCACGCTTGCCGGCACGTCCTGCTAGAAGGAGCACCATGGCCCTCACCGAAACGCTGCACATCGACACCGTCTCTGCCGGCAGGCGCCACGTGGAGGCGGTCATGCCCATCACCTCCGACGTGCTCCAGCCGCACGGCTACCTGCACGGCGGCGCGACCATCGCGCTCTTGGAGACGGTGGCCAGCATCGGCGCCGAGCAGAGCACCGATTTCGAACGCGAGCGCCCCTTCGGCGTCGATGTGCGGGTGCGCCATCGCAAGGGCGGCAAGAAGGGCCTGCTGCGGGGTGTGGCCGACCTCGACCGCGAAGAAGTCTCGGAGCGCACCGGCGCCGTGAAGCAGTACTGGAACGTGGCGGCCTACGATGACGCCGGCGACGTGGTGTCCGACGGCGTGATCATGACCAAGATCGTTCCCCTCGTGCACCTGGAGGCGAAAGGCGAAGCCGGGGTGTGAGCCGCCGTCTCCGTCTCCCTGCCTTGCTCGAGGCGGATGCTTTGTCGTCCAGGGCGCATCCGCCGGCCTCTCCAACGGGGGAAATCGGCCTCGGCCACTGGTGAAGAAGACGTGGAGGGGGAAATATTGCCACATTTTCTTTTACCTTCGATTACATTGTGCTATCATATCCGTCGCTGCAACAAGCAGCTTACGGGTTGTGGCTCAGCTTGGTAGAGCGCTGCGTTCGGGACGCAGAGGCCGCAGGTTCAAATCCTGTCAACCCGACCAGGGAGCTAAAGGGATGTAACTTTCAAGGAGCATCCCTTTTTTGCATAGTGTGTGCTACTCTGATGGCGTTGGAGTGGGCGGGACGCGCTGCGGTGGCGGCCCGTAAGACAAGCTTGGAGGAATGTATGAAAATCCTGGGTATGGGCATGCCGGAGCTGCTGATCATCCTGGCAGTCATCCTGCTGATCTTCGGGCCGAAGAACCTTCCGAAGCTCGGCGGCGCCATCGGCAAGACCGTCAAGAACCTGCGCGAGGGCATGGGCGGCGGCAAGGCCATCGAGGAAGCCGAGGACGAGGACGAGGAAGTCATCGAAGAGGTCGAGGAAGAGAAGCCGGCCCCCAAGAAGACCACCACGACTGCGAAGAGGACCACGGCGGCGAAGAAGAAGGCCGAATAGCCCGGCGCTAGCGAATTGGTTCGCGGTATGTGCAGACGGCTCGGCCGGGCACATACCGCTTTTTTGTATATCGACCGACACTCCGTCGGGAACTCACGTACAGAGAGTCAAACCGCACGTCCGGAAACCGGACGTGCCTGTTGTAGGTATCGGACAGGTGAGAAGCATGGCAAACGACAACTTCATCCTCACGCAGGAGGGCAAGGACAAGCTCGAGGAGGAGCTGCACTACCTCGAGACCGAGAAGCGCGCCGAGATCGGCGAGCGCATCAAGGTGGCGCGCGAGTTCGGCGACATCTCGGAGAACTCCGAGTACGACGATGCCAAGAACGAGCAGGGCATGATGGAGGCGCGCATCGCCGAGATCAGCCGCATCCTCTCCGAGGCCACCGTCGTGAACACGCCGAAGCGTTCCAGCAAGGTGAACATCGGCTCCATGGTCACGGTTGACATGGGCGGCAAGGAGCGCGTGTTCACCATCGTGGGAGGCGCCGAGAGCGATGCGGCCGCCGGCAAGATCAGCAACGAGTCGCCGGTGGGCGCTGCGCTGCTGGGCCACAAGAAGGGCGACAAAGTGGAGACCACGGGCCCGACCGGCCGCGACATCTCCATGGTTATTCTGAAGATCGAGCATTAGGAAGTTCCGTCGGCCTGACGGCCGCCGGAACTCGCCGACGCTGCGGACCGCCCTCGCACCCGATCTTCGCGCGATGCCGCGGGCTTGCGTACCCAAGGTACGCGGCGCCCGCGCCATCCCCCGAATCTCGGGCACGAGGGCGGGCCTCGCTGACTTACTACGCCAACCTGCGCGGTTGGTTTTCGCGCTTCGCGCGAAGGGCTCGGCCCGTGCGGGCGAGCCCGCTCTGCGAGCTGGACGAGATTGAGGGGCACCGAACTATGAGCGACACCAACGACACGACGGGCAACGGGCAGGTCGTCGAGGACGATCCCATCGCGGTGCGCCGCGCGAAGCGCGAGGCGCTCATCGCGGCGGGACGCGACCCGTACGGGCACGCATTCGCGTACTCGCACCACCTGGCTGACCTGGCCGCCCAGTACGAGGGCCTGGAGGACGGCGCGTCCACCTCAGACGAGGTGAAGGTGGCCGGCCGCATCATGGCCAAGCGCGACCAGGGCAAGCTCGCCTTCCTCGAGCTGCGCGATTCTTCGGGCGACATGCAGCTGTTCTGCCGCATCAACGCGCTGGGCGAGGACGCCTTCGCCGAGCTCAAGGATCTCGACGTGGGCGACTGGATCGGCGTGCGCGGCACGATGATGCGCACGAAGCGCGGCCAGCTGTCCGTGGCCGTGGACTCGTTCGAGCTTCTGTCCAAGAGCCTACGCCCCTTGCCCGAGAAGTTCCACGGCCTGGCCGACAAGGAGACCCGTTACCGCCAGCGCTACGTGGACCTCGTCATGAACCCCGAGGTGAAAAGCACGTTCGAGAAGCGCTTCAAGATCGTGGCCGCCATCCGCCGCTACATGGAGGATCACGGCTACTACGAGGTGGAGACGCCCATCCTGCATCCCATCCTCGGCGGCGCGAACGCGCGGCCCTTCGTCACGCACCACAACGCGCTCGACAAGGACTTCTATCTGCGCATCGCCACCGAGCTGCACCTGAAGCGCCTCATCGTGGGCGGCTTCGAGAAGGTGTTCGAGATCGGCCGCCAGTTCCGCAACGAGGGCATGGACCCCTACCACAACCCCGAGTTCACCACCATGGAGTTCTACCAGGCGTTCAGCGACCTCGAGGGCATGATGGAGCTCACGCAGGGCGTCGTGCAGGCCGCGGCGATGGCCGCGTGCGGCACCACGCAGGTGGAGTACCAGGGCCAGCAGGTCGATCTCGGCGGCACGTGGCGCCGCGCCACGATGATCGAGCTGGCCAGCGAGGGCGCGGGCGAGGACGTGAGCTTCGCGCGCACCCGCGACGAGCTGGTGGCCATCCTCGAGCGCAACGGCGGCCACGCGGAGGACGCGTGGGGCAAGGGCAAGCTCATCGCCGAGATATTCGAGGCCGTGGCCGAGGAGAAGCTCATCCAGCCGACGTTCGTGACCGAGCATCCCCTGGAGGTGTCCCCGCTCGCCAAGAAGAAGGCCGGCGAGCCCGAGCTTACCGAGCGCTTCGAGCTGTTCATCTGCGGGCACGAGTACGCCAACGCCTTCGGCGAGCTGAACGACCCCATCGACCAGGCCGAGCGCTTCCGCAAGCAGGTGGAGGCGAAGGACCTGGGCGACGACGAGGCCATGGGCTACGACGACGACTACGTGCGCGCCCTGGAGTACGGCATGCCCCCGGCGGGCGGCTGCGGCATCGGCATCGACCGCTTGGCCATGCTGCTCACCGACGCGCCGTCCATCCGCGACGTGCTGCTTTTTCCTCACATGAGGGATGAGACGCCAGCCGGCGGTCACCCGCGTGTCGCGGCGCAGGCTGCCACTGCCGCCGCTGCGCCGACAGCTTCCGCCGAGACCCCTGCCCCCATCGACTTCTCGAAGGTGGTCGTCGAGCCCCTGTTCGAGGACGAGGTGGACTTCGACACGTTCAGCAAGTCGGACTTCCGCGCCGTGAAGGTGAAGGAGTGCGTCGCCGTGCCCAAGTCCAAGAAGCTCTTGCAGTTCACGCTCGACGACGGCACGGGCGTCGACCGCGTGATCCTGTCCGGCATCCACGCCTACTACGAGCCGGAGGAGCTGGCAGGCCGCACGCTCATCGCCATCACCAACCTGCCGCCGCGCAAGATGATGGGCATCGAATCGTGCGGCATGCTGCTCTCGGCCATCCACGAGGAGCCCGGCGAGGACGGCGAGCCCGAGGAGCGCCTGAACCTGCTGATGGTGGACGACCGCATCCCCGCCGGCGCGAAGCTGTACTAGCGCGTCCGCAGAACCGACCGCATCGAAGGCCGCCCGCGCACCGTCGCGCGGGCGGCCTTTTTCGCGCACGTGTCAGAACCTCGTCAGACGTGCGCACTTTTGGAGGCATCGGGAGGCACGGCGGCGTGCCGGGAGAGGTCGTGATAGGATGGACGGGTCGCCGCCGCCTGCGCTTGTGGAGCGAGCGTGTGCGGCTATATGCGGCATTGGCACTCTCAATACAAGAGTGCTAAGATGGCACGGAACCATACGATAGACTCTGCGAGAATAGAGGCTAGCATGTCATTTGAGAAGTTTACGGACAAAGCGCGCAAGGTGCTCGTCCTGGCGCAGGACGAGGCCCGCTCGCTCCATCAGCCCTACGTGGGCACCGAGCACATCCTGCTCGGCCTCATACAAGAGAAGGACGGCCTGGCCGCCCAAGCCCTCGACCGCAAGGGCGTGAAGTACGACGCCGTGGTGCAGGCCATCCGCCAGATGGTCGCCATCGACGAGGACACCGACGTGTCCGGCCACCTGTCGTTCACCCCGCGCGTCAAGCGCGTGCTGGAGAACAGCCTGCGCGAGGCCATGCAGATGGGCCAATCCTATATCTCCACCGAGCACCTGCTGCTCGGCATCGTGCGCGAGGGCGACGGCACGGCGCTCGAGGTGCTCACGCGCCTGGGCGTCTCCGGCGACGACATCCGCAGCGCGCTCAACGACCTGGTGGGGCAGAGCCCCGTCTACGCCGGGCGCAACGCGTTCGACCCCCAGGGCCAAGGCTCCGACAGCGTGCTCAAGGAGTTCGGCACCGACCTCACGCAGAAGGCGCGCGACGGCAAGCTCGACCCGGTCATCGGCCGTGCGGGCGAGATCGAGCGCGTCATGCAGGTGCTCAGCCGCCGCCAGAAGAACAACCCGCTGCTCATCGGCGAGCCGGGCGTGGGCAAGACCGCCGTGGCCGAGGGCCTGGCGCAGCTCATCGTGTCGAACCAGGTGCCGGACATCCTGCGCGACAAGCGCCTGTTCACGCTCGACGTGAGCGCGCTCGTGGCCGGGTCCAAGTACCGCGGCGAGTTCGAGGAGCGTCTGAAGAAGTGCATCAAGGAGGTCATGGACGCGGGCGACATCATCCTGTTCATCGACGAGATGCACACGCTCATCGGCGCGGGCTCGGCCGAGGGTTCCATCGATGCCGCCGCCATCCTGAAGCCGCCGCTGTCCCGCGGCGAGATCCAGGTGATCGGCGCCACCACCATCGACGAGTACCGCAAGCACCTTGAGAAGGACTCCGCGCTTGAGCGCCGCTTCCAGCCCATCACCGTGGGCGAGCCGAACGAGGAGCAGGCGCTGCGCATCATGGAGGGCCTGCGCGACCGCTACGAGGCGCATCACCAGGTGCACTTCACCGACGAGGCGCTGCAGGCGGCCGTGACGCTGGCCGACCGCTACATCCAGGACCGCTTCCTGCCCGACAAGGCCATCGACGTGCTCGACGAGGCCGGCGCCCGCATGCGCATCCGCAACATGACGCTGCCGAAGGAGCTGCGCGACCTGGACGAGGAGCTGCGCAAGCTCCGCGCCGAGAAGGACGGCGCCATCGCCGCCCAGGACTTCGAGCGCGCCGCCCAGCTGCGCGACGAGGAGGCCCAGCTCAAGGACAAGCGCGTCCAGGCCGAGAAGGACTGGGAGGAGAACGCCCAGAAGACCATCCAGCAGGTGACGGTGGAGGATATCGCCGACGTGGTGTCCATGACCACCGGCGTGCCGGTGTCCAACCTCACCGAGGCCGAGACCGAGAAGCTGCTGCGCATGGAGAGCGTGCTGCACGAGCGCGTCGTGGGCCAGGAAGAGGCCGTGACGGCGCTTTCGAAGGCCATCCGCCGCTCGCGCTCGGGCCTCAAGGACCCGAAGCGCCCCGCCGGCTCGTTCATCTTCCTGGGCCCCTCGGGCGTGGGCAAGACGGAGCTGTCCAAGGCGCTGGCCGAGTTCCTGTTCAACTCCGAGGACGCGCTCCTGTCCTTCGACATGTCCGAGTACATGGAGAAGCATAGCGTGAGCCGCCTGGTGGGCAGCCCTCCGGGCTACGTGGGCTTCGACGAGGGCGGCCAGCTGACGAAGGCCGTGCGCCAGCGCCCCTACTCGGTGGTGCTGTTCGACGAGATCGAGAAGGCGCACCCCGACGTGTTCAACATCCTGCTCCAGATTTTGGAGGAGGGCCGCTTGACGGACGCGCAGGGCCGCACGGTTGACTTCCGCAACACGGTCATCATCATGACGTCGAACGTGGGCGCGCGCGAGATCGCGCAGCCGACGACGCTCGGCTTCTCCACCGAGGAGCACGCGGGCCTCTCCGACAAGGAGATCAAGAGCCGCGTCATGTCCGAGATGAAGAAGCTGTTCCGTCCCGAGTTCCTGAACCGCATCGACGAGATCATCGTGTTCAAGAGCCTGAACGACGAGCAGATCGCCGAGATCGTGAAGCTCATGGTGGCCGATTTGCGCGAGCGCCTTATCGCGCAGAACATGTCCATCAACCTGACCGACACGGCGTGCAAGCTCATCGCCAAGGAGGGCACCGACGCCACGTTCGGCGCGCGCCCGCTGCGCCGTGCCATCCAGCGCTTGCTGGAGGACCCGCTGTCCGAGGAGATCCTCGAGGGCAAGTGGTCCACGGGGTCGATCATCGATGTGGACGCGGTGGACGGCGAGCTCGTGTTCACCCAGGGCTCGGGCGTTGTTCCGGAGCCGCGGAAGCGCGACAGCATCGCGCGGGACGCCGAGCTCTTGCTGACGAACTACGACCTGGGCCACGCCGGCGTGCGCGGCGGCGGGTCGATGTCGGGCGGCGCGGCGGACTAGCGCTCCCCTGAAAAGCTCCCCTGTTCCCTGGGCTCGCAGCCGACGCCCGGGGAGCAGGGGTTTCTTGCGTTCTGGGCCCGTAATTGTCGTATACTGGGGAAACGCCGCGTTGACGGCATGTTCCCAGCGCGCCGCCAAGCCGACCGACCACAGGAGGTTCTATGTTCGGAGACAACCTCGATCGCATCGTGAAGGGCATCGAGAAGAACTACGAGGCCGACGAGATATTCTTCACGAAGCCCGGACGGCAGTTTCCCAGCCGCTCGGCCGTGAAGGGAGTTCTCAAGGACTTGCGTCGGGTGCTGTTTCCGGGCTACTTCGGCGACGAGATGCTCACGCCGTCCACCAGCCCCGAGTACTTCATCGGCGAGACGCTCATCCAGATCGAGCGGTCGCTGCGCGAGCAGATCGTCCTCGCGCTGGCCTACACGTCCGACGACCGCGACGCCGGGGAGGCCGACCCGGCCCGGTCGCTGTGCGGCGGCACGCCCGAGCACATCTGCGAGCGCGCCTCCGAGGTGTGCACGGTGTTCTTCGACGAGCTGCCCAGCATCCAGCGGGTGCTGCTCACCGACGTGCAGGCGCTCTACGACGGCGACCCGGCGGCGGGCTCGAAGGAGGAGGTCATCTTCTCGTACCCGGGCCTGTACGCCATCTACGTGTACCGCATCGCGCACGTGCTCTACCAGCAGGACGTGCCCATCATCCCGCGCATTATGACCGAGCTCGCGCACAGCGGCACGGGCATCGACATCGGCGCGGGCGCCCAGATCGGCGAGTACTTCTTCATCGACCACGGCACGGGCGTGGTGATAGGCGAGACCACGGTCATCGGCGACCACGTGAAGCTCTACCAGGGCGTCACGCTGGGCGCGCTGTCCACGCGCGGCGGGCAGCGGCTCGCCGGGGTGCGGCGCCATCCCACCATCGAGGACGACGTGACCATCTACTCCAACGCCTCGGTGCTCGGCGGCGAGACGGTGATCGGGAAGGGGTCGGTCATCGCCGGCTCCGCGTTCGTCACCTCGTCCATCCCTCCGCATTCCCGCGTGTCGCTGAAGGCGCAGGAGATCACCGTGCGCCAGCCGGGCGAGCGGGATTAGGCCCGCGGGCGCAGCGGGTAGGGCGGAAACGGAACAGCGCAAGGCGGAGAGGAAGATTCCATGACCAAGACAATCGATCCCGTGTTCTCGTCGGAGGTGCTGCGCGCGCCGGAGCTGGCGTGCGACAGCCTGGACATCGACACGATCGCGCAGTCGCTGCACGGGCTGAAGGGCGAGGTCGACAAGAACCCGCAGACCGCGGCCATCATACTGGCCGGCGGAACGGGGGAGCGCTTCGGCAAGGAGGGCGGCAAGCAGCTCGTGGAGATAGCGGGCAAGCCCATCCTCACCTGGTCGGCCGAGGCGTTCGACGCGGTGGGCGACATCGGGCTCATCGTCATCGTGTGCCCCGAGGACCGCTGCTCCGAGTACCTCAAGCGCGCCGTGGACCCGTTCCCGTTCGTCACGCCCATCGTGGTGGCTCCCTCGGGCCCCAGCCGCCAGGAGTCGGCGTTCTCGGGCCTGGAGTTCGTGCCGGACGACTACGAGTACGTCATCCTGCACGACGGCGCCCGCCCGCTCATCAGCCCCGACCTCATCGCGCACACCATCGCCACGCTCAAGGGCAACATCGACTGCGACGGCGCCGTGGTGGCGCATCCGGCCGTCGACACGCTCAAGGTGGTGGAGAACGGCGTGATCGTGGGCACGCCCGACCGCCGCGTGTTCTGGAACGCGCAGACCCCGCAGGTGTTCCGCGCCGGCATCTACCGTCGCGCGCATGCCTCGGCGCTATCCGACGGCTTCATGGGCACCGACGACTCGTCGCTCATCGAGCGCTTGGGCGGCCGCGTGCTCGTGGTGGAGGGCAAGCGCGACAACATCAAGCTCACCGTGCCCGAGGACTACCTCATGCTGGCCGCCGCCGTGCGCACCAACTACATGAAGGGAGCGGAGGAATGACGGGCTCGTTCGATCCGTCCTCTCTGCGCATCGGGCAGGGCTACGACGTGCACGCGTTCGCTGAGGGGAGAAGGCTCGTCCTGGGCGGCGTGGACATACCGCATGCGCGCGGGCTCCTGGGGCACTCGGATGCCGACGTGCTCGCGCACGCCATCGCCGATGCCCTGCTCGGCGGCATCCGCGGCGGCGACATAGGGAAGCTCTTCCCCGACACCGACCCGGCCTTCAAGGACGCTGACTCGCTCAAGCTCTTGGCCGCCGTGGCCGACAAGGTGCGCGCGGAGGGCTACGCCATCCTCGACGTGGACTCCGTCATCGCCGCGCAGGCGCCGAAGCTCTCGCCGCACCGCGACGCCATGCGCGCGAACCTGGCCGCTGCCATGGGCATTCCCGTGGAGAACGTGGGCGTGAAGGCCACCACCACCGAGCACCTGGGCTTCGAGGGCCGCGAGGAGGGCATCTCCGCCACGGCCGCGTGCCTGCTCTGCCGATGTAGCTAGAAGGTCGGTTCCTCCGGGAAGCCGGCCGGATCGGCCCGCTGTGCTAGAATTTCAGGTTGACGTGCGCCCGCTCGGGCGTGCGCTCGGACAGGCAGGATGCGAGGACAATTCCATGATCAGGCTCTACAACACCAAGACCCGCGAGAAGGCGGACTTCGAGACCATCGAGCGCGGCAAGGTCGGCATGTACGTGTGCGGCCCCACCGTGTACAACTACATCCACGTGGGCAACGCGCGCACGTTCATCAGCTTCGACAACATCCGCCGCTACCTCATGTGGCGCGGTTTCGACGTGAAGTTCGTGCAGAACGTCACCGACGTGGACGACAAGATCATCGCGAAGTCGCTCGAGGAGGGGCGCAGCGCTGCCGAGGTGGCCGCCGAGTACACCGAGGCGTTCATCGAGGACATGCGCCGCGCGAACGTGCTCGATCCCGACGTGCGCCCGAAGGCCACCGAGGAGATCCCCGAGATGATCGAGCTCATCGGCGAGCTCGTGGACGGCGGCCACGCCTACGAGGTGGAGGGCGACGTGTACTTCAGCGTGCGCTCGTTCTCGGACTATGGGGCGCTCTCGGGCCGCAACGTCGACGAGATGGAGGCCGGCCACCGCGAGCTGCGCGCCGACGGCAAGGGCATCGAGGATCGCAAGCGCGACCCGCTCGACTTCGCGCTGTGGAAGGCCGCCAAGCCCGGCGAGCCGGCGTGGGATTCGCCGTGGGGGCAGGGCCGCCCGGGCTGGCACATCGAGTGCTCGGCCATGTCGCGCAAGTACCTGGGGCTGCCCTTCGACATCCACGGCGGCGGCGGCGACCTCGTGTTCCCGCACCACGAGAACGAGCGCGCCCAGAGCGAGGCCGCGTGCGGCTGCACGTTCGCGAACCACTGGATGCACGGCGGCATGCTGCAGATCAACTCCGAGAAGATGAGCAAGTCGCTGGGGAACTTCAAGCTGCTGCGCGAGGTGCTGGAGGTGACGCGCCCCGAGGTGCTGCGCTTCCTCATGCTGCAGACGCACTACCGCAGCCCGCTGGACTTCTCCAATGAGCGCCTGGCCGAGGCGGCATCGGCGCTCTGCCGCATCGAGAACGCGGTGAAGAACCTGGACTGGCTGCTGGACAACGCCGAGGACATCCCCTCGCCGCTCGACCTGCGCGCGCTCATCGAGCGCACGCGCGCGGCCAAGATGGGCTTCATCCTGGCCATGGACGACGACTTCAACACGTGCAAGGCGCTCGGCGAGGTGTTCGACTTCATCGCCGACGTGAACGCGCAGACGGCGGGCAAGACGCTGTCGCTGTCCGACGTGCCGCCCGTGCGCGACGTCCGCGCGCTCATCGTGGAGCTGATGGGCGTGTTCGGCATCGACGTGGAGGCCGCCGCCGACGCTGCCGACGGCGCGTGCGCCTACCCGGCCGAGGTCGTGGCGCTGGCCGCCGACATCGCCGGCTACGAGGGCGCCGACGCCGCCGAGGCCGTGGACGCGCTCCTGGCCGCCCGCGCCGACGCCCGCGCTGCCAAGGACTGGGCCTGCGCCGACGCCGTCCGCGACGGCTTATGCGGCTTGGGATTCGTTATCGAGGACACCCCGCAAGGCGCCCGCGTGACCTACGAGGGGTAGGGCGTCAAGCATTGCGCGCATCGAGAAGGGACGGCCCGGTGGGTCGTCCCTTTTTTGTCGAAGTTTTCCAAGTGCCAACCGGAAAACTTTCAAAAAGAAGGAGTTTTCCGGTTGGCACTTGGAAAACTCGCGAAAGTGACGCCTTCTTCCGTGCTCGGGGCTTTAGCGATGGGTTCCGGCACCGCTGTCCTGCGCTACAATACGGCGCATGCGAAATCAGACGGCACATACCCCCGAACTCCTCGCGCCGGCCGGCGGGCGGGCGCAGCTGGAGGCGGCGGTGCGCTTCGGGGCGGACGCGGTGTACTTCGCCTGCGACCGCTTCGGGCTGCGCCAGCGTGCCGCGAACTTCGCGCTCGATGACATGCCCGACGCCGTGGCCTGCGCTCATGCGGCCGGCGCGAAGGCCTACGTGGCCGTGAACGCGCTCATGGGCGCCGACGATGTGGCCGCGCTGCCGGCGTACCTGGAGGCGCTCGACGCGGCGGATGCCGACGCGCTCATCGTGAGCGACCTCGGCGCCTTCTCGCTCGCGCGTCGGCACGCGCCGCATGTCGAGCTGCACGTGAGCACGCAGGCCGGCGTCATGAACGCCGAGGCGGCCCGCATGTGGCACGAGCTGGGCGCGAGCCGCGTGGTGTGCGCCCGCGAGATGAGCGTGGCCGACATCGCCCGCATGCGCGCCGACGCGCCGCGCGAGCTGGAGCTGGAGGCCTTCGTGCACGGGGCCATGTGCATGGCCGTGTCCGGACGCTGCCTGTTGAGCTCGGCCATGGCCGGCCGCTCGGGCAACAAGGGGCACTGCGCCCAGCCCTGCCGGTGGAGCTACGCGCTCGTGGAGGAGCAGCGTCCCGGCGAGTTCTACCCCGTGGAGGAGGACGTGCGCGGCACCTACGTCATGAACGCGCAGGACCTGTGCATGGTGGAGCACCTGGACGATCTGGCCGCAGCTGGCGTGGACTCGCTCAAGATAGAGGGGCGCAACAAGAAGGCGTTCTACGTGGCGTCGGTCGTGCATGCCTACCGCCGCGTGCTCGACGGGGCCGACCCGGCCGAGGGCGCGGCCGAGCTCGCGTGCGTGTCGCACCGGCCGTACTCCACCGGCTTCTACTACGGGCCCGCCGAGCAGTCGCCCGAGCGCGACGGCTACGTGAGGGAGTGCCTGCACGCGGCCGACGTGCGTGCATGCGCCCCCGCGGGGGACGGCGCCTGGCGCGTGGAGGCCGTGTGCCGCAACCGCTTCTGCGAGGGCGACGAGCTGGAGGCCGTCGCCCCCGGCCGTGCATCCTTCGGCGTGCGGGTGCGCGACCTGGCCTGGCTGCCGCGGCCCGATGCGGACGACCCGTGTCCCGCGCCCGTGCTCGTCGCCGTGGCGAACCGCTCCGCCGAGGCGTATGCGTTCACGGTCGCCGAAGAGCTCGCGCCAGGAGACTTCCTGCGCATAAGGACACCGTAGGCGATCCTTTCGTCATCCCATCAGCCGGCCGAGTGCTCGCGTGCTAGGGGGCTGTCCGGCGCATACGGCAATCCCCGAGGTTGACCGCATGCGCCGGGGCGGCCGCCTTTGCTCGCATGGTTTCGGCCGGCTGATATGAGGGAGGGCCTCCGGCTGGCGCGGGAAGGGCGGCATCTTCGTCATCGTTGAGCTTTGCGCCCCTCATCTGCGCCGAAGCGATGGATACCTGCCATGTGGCCGTAACGGCCCGGCCTCGGCGCCGCGCTACACTGGGCTGCACCAATCGAATCGAGGGCGCTTTCCGCGCCCCTTGGGAAAGCGAGGTGCATCATGCCCAACCATGCCTACCATGCCACGGCGGCGCCGGGCGTCGTGCAACGTGCCCGCAGCACGAAAACCGGCCGCAAGCTCGAACGCGGCGGCTACCTGACCGTCGAGACGGTGACGATGTGGATCGTCTACGCGCTCACCCTCGTGGGCAACGCTGTCATCGAGGGCGGACAGGTGGGAGGCAACACGTCGGCCACGGTGGCCTACGGCGTGTACACGTGGTTCACGCCGGCCGGCTACGTGTTCTCCATCTGGTCGCTCATCTACGTGGCGCTCATCGGGTGGCTCGTGGCCTACACGCGCGAGGCGCCCCTGCGCGCCAAGCGCTTCACGCCCGTGTCCGTGCTGTTCATCGGCAGCTGCGTGCTGAACGTGCTGTGGCTGGCGCTGTGGCACTTCGAGCTGGTGGGCATCTCGTTCATCGTCATCCTGGCCGAGTGGGCGGTGCTCGCGGCCCTGTACCTGAACGTGCGCCGGTCGGCGAAGTCGGGCTGGGGCTGGGTGCCCATCTCCATCTACACGGCCTGGGTCACGGTGGCTGCGCTGGCGAACATGGCCATCCTCGTGACGCGCGCGCTGGACGGCGGCATCGCGTTCTTCAACGGGCTGTCGGTGGTGGCGCTCACGGCGGGCGTGCTCGCGCTCGGCTACGTCATGCGCAAGATGTACGATGACGTGGCGTTCCCGCTCGTGTTCCTGTGGGCCCTCATCGGCGTGGGCATCCACGTGGCGGAGGCATCGTGGCTCGTGTCCTCCCTCGTGTTCATCCTCGTCATCGCGGGCGCGGTGCTCACGTTCGTGCCGCTGGGCAAGCTGCGCTCCGCCGTGCGGGGGTAGGCGGGCTTCCGGCGCGAGGGTGTTCGTCCGAGGCCTCGCAGGTGCTCCGGCGCCCTTCTTGGCGGGTGCCTGCGAAGGCTCGGGGCCGGCGCCGCCGATAACGCCCCTTCCGGCGCGCCCGGGCTGCGCGGGTTTGCCGCGGCCCGGGCGCTTCCGTATAATGACCCCCATGAGAAGCGTTGCAGACATATACGCGGCCGCCCGTGCGGCGGGCCGCCAGCCGGTCTCGTTCGAGATATTCCCGCCGAAGGGCGATCTCACGCTTGAGGCGGCGCACGAGGTGGCGGCCGAGCTGGCCGACCTGCTGCCCGATTTCGTGAGCGTGACGTACTCGGCGGGCGGCAGCGGCAACCGGCAGGCCACGGCCGACGTGGCCGCCATGATCCACGACGACTTCGACATCCCCACGGTGGCGCACCTCACCTGCCTGGGCGCCACGGAGGAGTCCATCTCGCGCGCCATCGACGACCTGAAGCGCAAGGGAATAGCCAGCGTGCTCGCGCTGCGCGGCGACCGCACGGCCGACGCGCCGGCGGCGGAAGGGCCGTTCCGTTTCGCGAAGGACCTGGTCATGCGCCTGGCAGACGAGGGATTCTGCGTGGGGGCGGCGGCGTATCCCGAAGGGCACATCGAATGCACGGACTTCCGCGCATCGGTGGCGCACCTCAAGCAGAAGCAGGACGCGGGCGCGTGCTTCTTCGTCACGCAGCTGTTCTTCGACAACTCGTACTACTACCGTTTCCGCGAGGCGGCCGACGCGGCGGGCATCGCCGTGCCCATCGCGTGCGGCGTCATGCCGTTTCTGGGGAAGGCGCAGATCCAGCGCATGGTGTTCATGTGCGGAGCCTCGCTGCCATCGCCCATCATCAAGCTTCTGGCCAAGTACGAGGACGACCCGGGCTCGCTGCGCGCGGCGGGCATCGAGTACGCATGCGCCCAGCTGACGGACCTGCAGCAGCACGGCGCGGACGGCCTGCACGTGTACACCATGAATCAGCCCGACATCGCACGGGCCTGCGCGGGCGCGCTGCGCGCGTCGTGGCGCCCGGCGGGCGAGGCGGCCGTGCGCGGCGCCGGGGAGCCTGCCGGCGGGCGCGCCTGATGGTGACGGAGGGCCTGCGCGTCGATAGGGACGAGGCGCTGCGCTACCTGGGCTACGACGGGCAAAAGCTCGATGCCGACCTCGCGCGCCGCTTCGACGAGGCCGTGGTCGCCTGCGAGCGCCTGCGCCCGCGCTGCCTCCATGCCGCGTTTCCCGTGGATCATGCAGCCTCGGATGCCGGGCACGTGGCGCTGGCGGGGTGCGGCCTCGTGCTGGAAGGGCGCGACATCGCGCGTCATCTGGACGGCGCCTGCGAGGCAGTGCTCATGGCGTGCACGCTGGGTGCCGAGAGCGAGCGGGCGCTGCGCCTTCGCACGGCCACGAGCCCCACGGACGCGCTCCTGTACGGGGCTGCCGCATCGGCGCTCGTGGAGGCGGCGGCCGACGCGGAGGAGTCCCGCATCGTGGCCGAGGCCGCCGCGCGCGGCCTGCGCACGAACTTCCGCTACAGCCCCGGCTTCGGCGACCTGCCGCTTGCCGTGCAGCCCGCGTTCCTTGCGGCGCTCGATGCGCCGCGCCGCATCGGCCTCGCCGCCACCGCGGGCAACCTGCTCGTGCCCACGAAGAGCGTCACGGCCGTCGTGGGCCTGTTCGAGGGCGAGCCGTCGAACGCTTCGGCACGCTCGACGTGCGCTTCGTGCGCGCTGGCCGGACGCTGCGCGCTCAGAGACCAGGGAAGGACCTGCCATGGATGAGAACATGCCCGCTGCCCGCACCTTTGTCGCCGCCCCTGCTGGCGCCGGCCTGCCCGACCCGCTCGCGGGGCTGCGCATCGCCGACGCGCACCTCGAGCGCGTGCTGCGCGGGCAGGACTACCTCGTGCAGGACGGCGCCATGGGCACGCTCCTGCAGGAACGCGGCCTCACGGCGCACGGCGAGCTGCCCGACCTGCTGAACTTCAGCGACCCGGACGCCATCGCGGACATCCATGTCGGCTATGTGCGCGTCGGAGCCGAGATGATCACCACGAACACGTTCAGCGCCAACGCGCACAAGCTGGAGGGCCGCGCGACGGTGGCCGACGTCTACCGCGCGGCGGCGGCCAACGCCCGCGCGGCCGGCGCCCGCTACGTGGCGGGCGGTCTCGGCCCCATCGGCATGCTGCTGGAGCCCTTGGGCACGCTGCCGTTCGAGGAGGCCTACGAGATATTCGCCGAGCAGGTGCGCGCGGTGGTGGACGCCGGGTGCGACATCGTGCTCATCGAGACCATGACAGATCTGCGCGAGGCGAAGGCGGCGGTGCTGGCGGCGAAGGACTTCTCCAACCTGCCCATCTTCGCCTCCATGACGTTCGGCGAGGACGGGCGCACGTTCCTCGGCACGCCCCCGGGCGTGGCGGCGGCCGTGCTGTCGTCGCTGGGCGCGCACGTGGTGGGCGTGAACTGCTCGCTGGGGCCTGCGGAGCTGGAACCGGTGGCCCGCGAGCTGGTGCGCTGCTCGCGCTGCCCCGTGGTGGTGCGACCGAACGCCGGGCTGCCGCACATCGTGGAGGGACGAACCGTGTACGACGTGGAGCCCGCAGAGTTCGCCGCCGTCATGGAGCGCATCGTGGAGGCGGGCGCGAGCGTGGTGGGCGGCTGCTGCGGCACGAACCCGGCCTTCACCGCGGCGCTGGCGGCCCTCGTGGCGGGCCGCACGCCGGCGCCGCGCACGCCGCCGTCCGCTTTCACGGTGACGAGCGCCCAGGAGGCCGTGGAGCTGACGGAGGGGCGCGCGGACGCCGTCGTCATCGGCGAGCGCATCAACCCCACGGGCAAGCCGAAGCTGAAGGCGGCCCTGCGCGCGGGCGATTACGACTACCTGGTGGGCGAGGCCGTGGCCCAGCAGGAGGCGGGCGCCGCCATCCTCGACGTGAACGTGGGCCTGCCGGAGCTGGACGAGCCCGCCGTGCTCGCGGCGGCCGTTGGGCGCCTGCAGGCCACGGTGACGGCGCCTTTGCAGGTGGATTCGAGCGATCCGGCGGCCATCGAGGCGGCCGTGCGCGGGTATGCCGGCAAACCGCTCGTGAACAGCGTGAACGGCAAGCGTGCGAATCTGGACGCCGTGCTGCCCGTGGTGGCGCGCTACGGCTGCGCGGTGGTGGGCCTCACGCTCGACGAGGACGGCATCCCGCCCACGGCCGAGGGGCGGCTCGCCGTGGCCGAGCGCATCGTGGCGGCCGCGGAGGCCCACGGCATCCCGCGCTGCGACGTGGCCATCGACTGCCTGGTCATGGCGGCGGCCACGAACCAGGACGAGGTGCGTGAGATCCTGCGCGCCGTGCGGCTGGTGAAGGAGCGCCTGGGCGTGCGCACGGTGCTCGGCGTGTCGAACGTGAGCTTCGGCCTGCCGCAGCGCGGCCTCGTGAACGCCACGTTCCTGGCTGCGGCGCTCGCGGCGGGGCTCGACCTGCCGATCCTGAACCCGCTGGACGCCCGCTGCCGCGACACCGTGGAGGCATGGCGCGTGCTGAGCGGACAGGACCGCGGGGCGGCGGCCTACGTGGAACACTATGCCGGGGCGCCCGACCCGTATGCGGCGCGGACTGCGTCCAGGGCTTCTGGGGGCGTTGCGGATGCCGGGGCCGCGGCGCCGGACGGGGCGCGCACCGGTGCGGCAGAAGGGGGCGCAGGCGGCGCGGCGGGCATGCCGGCGCCGCCCGCCCTCGCGGACGCCGCCGACGAGGTGCGCGCCATGGAGCGCCTCATCCTCACCGGGCGCGCCACTCCCATGGTCGCTGCGACCGAGCGGCTGCTGGAGGGCCACGACGCGCTCGACGTCATCGACGGCGTGTTCATCCCGGCGCTCGATGCCGTGGGGGAGCGCTTCGAGCGCGGCGAGTTCTTCCTTCCGCAGCTCATGGCCTCGGCGGAGGCGGTAAAGGCCGGCTTCGACGTGGTGCGCTCGCGCCAGGGGGAGGCCGTTCCCACCGACGACGGCACGGCCATCGTGCTGGCCACCGTGCAGGGCGACATCCACGACATCGGCAAGAACATCGTGCGCATGCTCTTGGAGAACTACGGCTACCGGGTGATCGACCTGGGCCGCGACGTGGCGCCCGAGCGCGTGGTGCAGGCGGTGCGCGAGCATGGGGCGCGGCTCGTGGGCCTCTCGGCGCTCATGACCACCACGGTGCGTGCCATGGAGCAGACCATCGCGCTTTTGCACGAGCAGGTACCGGGCACGGCGGTGTTCGTGGGCGGTGCCGTGCTCACGGCCGACTACGCGCGCGAGATCGGCGCGGACTACTACGGCAAGGACGCTGCCGAGGCCGCGCGCATTGCTGAGCGGTTTTTCGCCGCGCACCCGGCAATATGAAAACGAGATGCTTTTGCGGGTGCAACCGGCAGGAGTTCTTGCTATGATGTGTGCCAAGGCTTATTCCCGAGGAAAGGGGTCCGCTATGGGTGTGAAATCGGCGGAGGCGCTCGACGTTTCGTTCGACGAGCTGCCGAACTACCTGCACGCCAAGCATTCGGTGTACATGGAGGTCGGCGGCGCAACGTACTACCTGACCGACGTGAACGACCGCTACTGGCGCGCACAGGACACGGCCCAGTTCAACGACAAGGGCCACTACGTGGACGCGAGCGAGCTGGTGCCCACGGTGAGCGAGTTCATGACGCTTCCCTTCGTGGACGGCAAGTCGATTGGGGATGTGTTCGAGGAAGCAACCTTCTACGCCTCGGAGAAAACCGAATAGAGAAAACAAGGACGGCCGCGCAAGCGGCCGTCCTCCGTTTGGGGGCGTGACAAAGGGACGGGGATAATGTCACGTTCTCGGGCGTTTTGCAGCCCCGCGCCTCAACGAGGAACGTGACATTATCCCCGTCCCTTTGTCACGCCTGCATCCCGCGCGCCACCCATGCGGCGCTCGGGACTTCATGCGCCTACGCCGGGCGGATGACGAGCTCCTTGATCAGGCTGTCATCCAGGCTGCACACGCCGTCGTTGCAGTTCTCGATCTGTGCGAGGGCGTGGATGATGGTGCCGTTGTAGTCGGCGTAGAAGTTCACGGTGCGCTCGTTCACGATCCGCGGGTCGCGCATGGTGAAGCCTCCGAACATGAACTTGTTGTGGAACGACATCTCGATGGCGTTGCGCCCGTACAGGAACGTGTTCTGCCGCTTCACCATGGAGGGGCAGTAGTCTACGAGGCGGCAGTCCTCGGTGAAGCATGCCGCGAGGCCCTTGTGGTCCTTGCCCTGCATCGCGGTGACGAAATCGTTGATGACCATGTGCGCCTCCTAGTAGACTTTCTCGGAATTGAGCAGGGCGTCGGTACCGCCGTCCACGAACAGCACCACGCCGTTGATGCCGCTGGCCTCGGGACTGGCGATGAACGCCATGGCGTTCGCTATCTCGATAGGCTCCATGAGCGGCTCCTCGCCGAAGTGGGTCGGCACGGGGATGGCCTCCATGGCCGCGCGCTGCTCGGGCAGCATGTTCGCGGTCATGGCCGTGCGCACGTTGCCCGGTGCGATGGCGTTTAGGCGCACGCCGCGCGAGCCCCAGTCGGGGCTCATGCGCCGCACCCAGCGGGCGAGCGCGTACTTCGTGGAGGCGTAGTACACGTGCCCGACGGCAGGATCGACGTCCTTCACGAGCTCCAGGATGCGGTCCTCGTCGGCCTGGTTGTTCAGCATGCCGGCCACGTCCATGCGCGCCGCGCCCTGGGCGATGGAGTTCGACGACGTGATGACGCAGCTGCCGCCCTTCTTCTCCAAAAGGTCGCGCACGCCCTTGGCCATCTCGGTGGCGCCGAAGTAGTTGAGCGAGATGATGAGCGAGATGGGCACCTTGCCGCCCGACACGCCCGCGTTGCAGATCATGGCGTCGATGCCCTCGGGATAGCGCTCGTGCAGCTCGGCGATGGCGCCCGCGCGGCCCTCCTTCGTGGCCAGGTTCGCCTCGATGTCGCCGTCCTTGAGGTCGATGTTGACCACCTCGTGGCCGCGTTCGCGCAGGATCTCGGCCGTCTTCGCGCCGATGCCGCTCGACGCGCCGGTGATGACGTAGATGCCCATGCGTCCTTCCTTTCATGCGGGGCCGCGCGCGGCGCCGCCCTTATCGATACGCATTACTATTACGAGGTAAATCATATACCATGGCTCCCGGCGGCCCGCCTGCGCCGGGGCCAACGGTAGCCGAGGCGTCATCCGCGGCGGCTCCCTTTCGGCAGGCGGCCTCGGCGGCTGTCTAAACCGTTGGAGGGGCAACAGCTGCGGGGCGGGCGGGCGCTTCGGGGGCGTGGGGCGAACCGGTGGCTGGCAAGCTTCCCCAACTGGCGTGATAAATTAGGAACATAAGTTCTTAAATTCCCGATCATAAGCTTGAAATCCATGCTATACTGCCCCTAGCCGCCCCTTGATTATTGGAGGATGCCCATGGTTGCCTGGCACGAGCTGTTCCCCGTAGACCGCGAGCCGTCGATGGAGGATATCGCCGCCCACATCGACAACCCCCTATGGGATGCGTTCACCGTGTTCGTCGACGAGACGTACGGCGCCCAACCGCGCATCGAGTACAGCCGCTGCGGCGGGGCGCCCGGCTGGAACGTGAAGTACAAGGCGCGCGGGCGCGCGCTCTGCACGGTGTACCCGCGCGACGGCTTCTTCATCTGCATGGTGTCGGTGGGCTCGAAGGAGAAAGACGAAGCCGAGGCGCTGCTGCCCGCGTGCGACCCGTACGTGCGCGTGCTGTACGAGCGCTCGGCCGACAGCAGCATGGGTCGCTGGCTCATGATCGAGGTGACGAGCGAGGCCATCCTGCGCGATGCCGAGGCGCTCATGATGCTGCGCGCCGCGCCGAAGAAGAAGGCGCGCTCATGATGCGCGATCCCGAGCAGACCATCGGCAACCTCATCGACCACCAGAACGCGTCGTTTATCGGCTCGGTGGACGGGGATGGCTTCCCCGAGATAAAGGCGATGCTCCCGCCGCGCCGCCGCGAGGGCATCCGCACGTTCTACTTCACCACGAACACCTCGTCGATGCGGGTGCGGCACTATCGCGCGCACCCGCAGGCGTGCCTCTACTTCATGGACCGGCGGTTCTTCCGGGGCGTCATGCTCAAGGGCACGATGGAGGTGCTCGAGGACGCGTGGGCGAAGGAGCTCATCTGGCAGGACGGCGACACGACGTACTATCCGCTGGGCGTGGCCGACCCCGACTACTGCGTGCTGCGCTTCACGGCCGATGCGGGGCGCTTCTATCAGAACTTCGGGTCGGAGGACTTCGCCGTGTCGGGGCCGGCTGGCGAGGAGCCGGGCGCACCGGAGGCGTGACGCGCGGGTCGCTTGACCCACCAGGTTGCGGCCACGCTGAACAGGAGCGTCTGCGCGAGTATCTCGAGCGTGCCGCCGATGCTGATGCCCAGGGGCGCGTCTGTGGGGGCGAGGTAGATGAAGCCCTCGATGGAGTCGGGCGAAGGCGCCGGCGTATTGAAGATGCCTATGATGGCTATGACCGCCCACACGACGAGCCAGCCGTGCTTGCGCCCCATGAACGCAGGGCGGATGAGCCAGAGCACGAGGGAGAACAGCGCGCCGCGCACGATCTGGAACACGGGGGCCAGCCCGACGATGGGGTCGTCCAGGGGGCGCATGCCGATGGCCTCCACCGAGGATTGGTAGTCGAACAGGAACAGGGCCGCAAAGCCGCACAGGGTGTAGGTGAGGACGTGCGCGACCATGACCTTCGTGCCGAAGGCGAGCTTCTCTTTCATGGGTATGCCTTTCTGTGGGGTGAGAGACGGACGGGGGCAGGCGGCCGCTTAGCGGCGGTTCTTCTCGCGATAGCGGGCGAGGGCCTGGTCGTAGCCGCCGGCGGTCTTCTTGAAGTAGATGGTGTAGCCTGCCGTGACGCCCGCGAGGATGAACAGGTACACGAGGGCGAAGGCTGCCCAGACGCCGGGATCGTCGAGCGGGAACCACGGGCCCGCCCACGCGCAGAGTGCCAGCACGGGCAGGCCGCATGCGCCGAAGCCCGCTATGCGCGCCGGGTAGGCGAGCTTCCTGAACACGGCGCCGGTGAACCAGAGCGCCTGGAGCGCCGCCATCCCGAGGGCGGCGCCGAACACGCTCATGGTGAGGTTGAGCCCGTAGCTCGGCCCGGCGAACAGGTAGCCCATGCCCGTGAACCACAGCATGACGATGGTGAACATGATGCACGCGGCAGAGGCGGCTTGGACGATGATCTTCTTCATGGCGAACTCCTTCGAAACGAGACTCGGGGACGGGATTGACGTCTCACACGGCGGTTACAGCCCGAGCTTCCGCTTGATGACGGGCGCGTATTGGCGCGACACGATGACGGCCTCGCCGTTGTCCAGCATGAGCTGCAGGCGCGCGTTCAGGGCGGGCCGGATGGACGCGACGTGGTCGAAGTTCACGAGCATCTGCTTCGATGCGCGCACGAACTCGGTGCCTGCCAGCCGCTCCTCCAGCTCGTAGAGCTTGAGCGGCGTCTGGTACACGGCGTCGGCCGTGTAGAGGAACGTCTTGCCGTCCACGGTCTCGGCATAGCAGACGTCGTCGACGTCGAGCCGGTACGTCGCCCCGTCGCGCTCGCCGACAAGCGCGCGGTCGAAGGCCCCGAGTGCGGACACGATGCGCTGCACGCGCTCGTCGATGCGCGGGCACGCGACGGACACCTCGATGTCGTCGAGCGCGGGGTTCTCGGTGATGGTCACGTTCATGGTGCGCGCCTTCCGTCGTCAGGTTGCGGTGGTTGGCCAACGCCGCCAGTATGCCCGACCAAACGGGGCCGGCGCAAGGCCGTTGAGATCCAGTTGCATGCGGGGCCGCGCAAGTTGCACGGACGCCCGTATGGTATGCTCGGAAGGCAAGGCGAGGCAGGCGAACGGGAGGGCGCATGGACGTTGAGGCGAGCGTGGATCTGGGCCGGTTCGAGGCGGCCGTGAAGGTGGTGGACGTGCACGTGGCCGGGGAGCCCTGCCGGGTGGCCGTGGGAGGCTTCCCGGAGCCTGCGGGTTCCACGATGATCGAGAAGCGCCGCTGGATGGAACGGCACGCCGACGACCTGCGGCGGGCCCTCATGCTGGAGCCGCGCGGCCACCACGACATGTTCGGCGCGTTCCTGTGCCGGCCGGTCGACCCGCGGGCCGACGTGGGCGTGCTGTTCATGGACACGGGCGGCTACCTCAATATGTGCGGGCACGGCGCCATCGCCGTGGTCACGGCTGTGCTGGAGGCCGGGATCGTGGAGGCGCGCGCGGGCGGGAACGAAGTCGTGCTCGAGGCGCCCGTCGGGCTTATCCGCGCCACGGCCGCGGTACGCGGCGGCGCGGTGGAGTCCGTGTCGTTCGAGAACGTGCCGTCGTTCGTCTACCGGGACGATGTCGCGGTGCAGGTGGAAGGGCGCACCGTGCCGCTGACCATCGCCTTCGGCGGCAGCTTCTTCGCACTTGCGGACGCCGACGGCCTGGGCCTCGGCGACATCGGCCCCGAGACGGCTCCCGCCTACGCACGCCTCGGCATGCTCGTGCGCGACGAGGTGAACCGCACGGTGGCCGTGAGCCATCCGACGCTCGATATCGACACGGTGGACCTCGTGGAGTTCTCGGCGTCAAAGGCGCCCAAGGCAACCGATGCCCCGGCGGCGCTGCGCCATGTGGTGGTGTTCGGCGCCGGCCAGGTGGACCGCTCGCCGTGCGGCACGGGCCTGAGCGCCAAGTTCGCCGCGCTCCACCGTGCAGGCAAGGTCGCCGTGGGGGAGCCGGTGGTCTGCGAGAGCGTGATCGGCACCCGCTTCACCGGCACCATCGACCGGACGACGCAGGTTGGCGGCCATGCGGCCGTCATCCCGCGCATAACCGGCAGCGCCTACCTCACCGGCCTCGGCACCTGCCTCGTCGATCCGAGCGACCCGCTGGGCCACGGCTTCCTGTCGGCGCGCTGACGTGTTCGCGCCGTCTGCCGGTCAGAACAGGCTGCCCTGCGCGCCGAGGGGCTGGGCGGGCTTGTACGCCTTGATGATGTCGGACATGCGCCAAAGAAGCCCGTGCCGCTTGCACAGCGCGCGGAACAAGGCGCGGTTCTCGGACGTGCGCGGGCTGTTGCAGAAGTAACGCTCGCCGTATGCGGCGCGGTAGCGCTCGGGCAGTTCGGGGTCGACGGCTGCGATGCGGTCGAGGAAGTGATCGCGCTGGCGGTCGCGCATCGTGACGCCCGTCATATGGAAGACGAACCGCGCGTCGGCCGCAGCCGCGTCCTCGACGACGCCTCGCACCGTGGCGTCGTCGTCGGTCACCCACGGCAGCGTCGGGGTGAACAGCACGCCGCAGAACACGCCGGCATCCGCCAGCTCGGCGAGCGCCGCGAAACGCTCGCTCGGCGAGGGCGCGTGCGGTTCGATGATGCGCGCCAGCTCGTCGTCGGCCGTGGTGACGGTGATCTTCGCGATGGCGCCGCCCTGTCGGCCGATGGCGCCCAGCAGGTCGGCATCGCGCGTGACGAGCGTGCTCTTCGTGTCCACCGACACGCCGAAGCCGAACTCCTCCACCAGTTCGAGCGCACCGCGCGTGACGCGCAGCTGGCGCTCGAAGGGGTTGTAGGTGTCGGACATGGCGCCGATGCCCACGATGCCGCGGATGCGGCGGCTGCGCAGTTCGCGCCGCAGGATGGCCAGCGCGTCGAACTTGACGCTCACCCGGTCGAAGTCGTCGATGCGGTAGCATTCGCTTCGGCTGTCGCAGTAGATGCACCCGTGGCAGCAGCCGCGGTAGAGGTTCATGTTGTAGTCGATGCCGAACCATTCGTCGCCGTTGTAGCGCACCTTCTGGAGGATCGAGCGCGCACGGACGACGGGGCAGGGGCAGGGCGCGGCGTCGCTCATGCGGAGGCGGGCTGAACGGGGTGACGCAGCACGGTGCGCAGGTTCTCGGGTTTCGTCCGGCGCGGATCGCCCAGGTAGATCTCGTGGTGCAGGCGCACCGGGGGAACGCCGCCGTCCGCGTCGAGCGCGTCCATCAGCGCCTCGGGGCTTGCAGGGTCGGTGATGCCGCTTTCGAGGCCGGACGCGCGGACGAACTCCTCGAGCGCGGCGACCGTGGCGGGCTCGTCGTCGTAGGGCCCCTTGTGCATGATCTGCGCGCAGGGGCCTTCGGCGAAGCGCACGAGCCGGGCGCGGCCGACGTCGAGCTCGGGCTTCTTGGCGGCAACCTGCTCGCGCGCCCAGCGATGCACCTCCGGCGTGACGAAGTCGGGCTGGCGGATCATCGACACCCAGTTGAGCGCGTCCTTGTCCTCGATGCGCGTCCCGTCGAACCCGCCTCCCCACCACAGCCCCTCGAGCGGCGGCACGACGTAGTCGAAGTAGCCGTCCGGCTGCCAGTCGCCCTTTTTCGCCATCTTGACGGTGAACGAGAAGGCGTAGAGCAGTCCGAGCGCCTCGGCGTAGTCGCCGTTGTCCTCGTTGGGGTTGCCCGAGCCGGCTACTGCGACGAACGTCATCGTCGGCACGTCGATGAGCATCGGCAACGCCCGCGGCAGGTACAGGTCCTTGTATTCCTTCTTGAAATCGAACGCGGCAGCCATGCGGTCCTCCGTCGGTCGTCGGGGATGGTGGGGATGTCAGTCGCTCGCGGCGCCCTTCCAGCGGTCGAGCGTTGGCAGCAGCGCCTCCATATAGGCGCGCGCCTCGTCCTCGGTGAAGGGCGCATCGGGGCCGGTCATGTTCGCCACGCAGATGCCCACCATGTCCTCCATGGTGCATGCGCCCAGGTAATCGCCGTTCGCATAGCACCACTTGCAATGGTGCTCGCTCGGCGAGCCGTCCGCTTCCGTGCCCAGCAGGCTCGGATCGGACAACGGCATGCCGCAGCTTTGGCACACGGCCTGCAAGGGCATGTCGAGCAGCTTCTCGATGGGCACGTGGAACTCTGCGGCGATCAGCTTGAGCGCGTCGATGCCCGGCTGTGTGTCGCCGCACTCCCAGCGCGACACGGCTTGCCTCGTGACGAACAGGCGCTCTGCCATCTCGGCTTGCGTGAGGCCGTTGCGCTCCCTGATCTCTATGAGTGTGTCCTTGATCGCCATGAAGGGCTCCTTTTCCCGGTGTCGATACTCAGGTTCCATGGAACCATGGCGCACGCGGCCCCGTCAAGCAACAGCCGGTTGCCCGACGGGGCCGCGCGTTCGGCGCGGGCGTTATCGCAGGGCCACGTACACGTCGATGTCGGCGCAGGACATGTCCTCGCCCGGCAAGTACGCCTCGAAGTCCACCGTGTACGCGCGTTTCGCCGTCAGCTCCTCGTCGGCCCAGATCTCCTCCCAGGCCTTGGCCACGCTTGCCACGCAGTCGCCGCCGCGGATGGCGATCTTCGCGTAGCGGCCTGCTGCGATGGTCTGGGTTTCCATGCCCTCGGGTGCGTCTGCGGACGTCTCGCAGCCCACGAGCATCGTGTAGCCCATGTCGCTCATGTCGTAGTCGTAGTACAGCCCGAAGCAGCCGTACGGCTCGACGCGCGTCTCGGGGATGGTGCGATCCATGCCCTCGCCCATGAAGCGTTCCCACAGCTGGCCGATCGCGGCCACTTCCTCGGGGGAGTTGTTCGACGTGCGGATGGTGGGGCCCACGATGGTGCGCCCGGGAAGCTCGACGATTTCGTACTGCATGGTTCGTGTCCTTTCGAAGCGATGAATGTTGACAAGGAGCACGATACCGAACATAACCGGACAGGGCGTGTCCGGTTATGCGGGAAAGTTTGGAAATCGGAAGACAAGGGGACGGTTCTCTTGTCTTGCTCGGCGATTTCAACTCCGTCTTGGATTCGAGGACGCTATAATTAAAATGATGCAAAGCATCATCTTCTTCATTCAGGGAAGGGAGATGCGCATGCCGAGACAAGCACGTAGGAAAAGCGAATCGGGCCTGCACCACGTGATGGTACGCGGGATAAACCAGACGCAGCTCTTCTACGACGATGAGGACCGGCGGGCGTTCATGGAGCGACTCCGCCGCTACAAGCGCGAATGCGGCTTTCTGCTGCATGCATGGTGTTTGATGGGGAATCATGTCCATCTTCTTGTCGAGGAGGGGAGGATCGATCTGTCCTCGATGATGAAGAAGATCCTTCTGAGCTATTCGCACTACTTCAACAGGAAATACGATCGAAGGGGCTATCTTTTCCAAGATCGTTACAAAAGCAAACCGATCGAGGGAGACGAATATCTCCTGTCCGTTGTTCGCTACATACACAGGAATCCGCTCGAGGTGGGGCAGACGACGGCGTACTGGACGAGCTTCGACGAGTATATGGAGACGCCCCGACTTGCCGACACAGAGCGCGTGCTCGAAATGCTTGACGCTGATCCGAGCAAGGCCAAGTCGGCTTTCAGGCTTCTCGTGGAAAGCGAATCGGATGGCGGCCTGCCGCCTTGCGGGATCGACAACCCGGCGCGGCTGAGCGATCGGGAGGCGATAATGCTCATTCGGGAGATTGCCGGCGTATCGGAATGCGCCGAAGTATGCTCGCTCGACAAGGCAAGGCGAGAGGAGGCAGTGCTTCTTTTGCGGGTGCGCGGTCTCTCCATCAGGCAGATTTCTCGACTTACGGGGTTGAGCAAGGGGATCGTCGAGCGAGCGAGAGCAGGAAAAGGCCAACTTCCTAGCGGCTAGCTGGAACAGGCGAAAAGGACAAGCAGGACAAGAGAACCGTCCCCTTGTCTTGCCCTTGCCGAGCTGCGCGAGAGCTGTTAGGCACCGGCACCGGGATCGGCGTCGGGCTCGTCTTCGGCGTAGCGCCGGGCGACGGCTTCGCCCTGCTTGCGCAGCCAGGCGCGCACGTCGGCGGGTTCGAGCACTTCGAGCAGCGGGCCGAACGATAGCAGGTAGGAGCGCGTGCGCTCGCCGATGTCGCAGGCGAGGGTCACGCGCCAGCTGCCGTCCGCCTCGCGCTCTATCGTCTCGGGCGCGAACTCCTCGCGCACGCGGGATTCCGCTTCGGGAGCGAAGCGCATGACCAGCCGGTCGGTGCCCCTCATGTGGCCGCCCTCGTCGAATGCGGGCATCGGGCGCGCCTCGAACGTGTCGGGCGCGACGCTGATCGTCTCCCAGTCGATGCGGAACAGCTTGAACGTGCGCCAGGCCTCGCGCTCGCGGCACCAGGCGCGCACGTACCACGACGATTCCTTGAACACAAGCTGCGCGGGCTCCACCGTGCGCTCGGTGCGGTTGCCCGCGGCGTCGAAGTACGCGAACGACAGCGGGTGCCGGCCGATCGTGGCGTTGCGGATGGCGTCGAATGCGGCGCGGTAGTTCGGCGGCGCGCCCCAGAACGAGAAGTCCATGTCGAGCCAGTCGACGTTCTCGCGCTGGAACAGCCTGCCGAGGCGTGCGGCCGTCTCGTCGCTCGCCTCGCCGGAGGCGCCGGTGCGGTTGAGCGCCGAAAGCGCCGCCATGATGTCGCTCTGCTCGCGCTCGCTCAGCACCGAACGGTCCAGCACGTAGCCGTCCATGAGGTGCACGCCGCCGCCCTTGCCGCGCGTCATGTACACGGGCACGCCCGCCGCCGACAGCGCGTCCACGTCGCGGCGCACCGTGCGCTCGGACACTTCCAGCCGAGCCGCCAGCTCCGCCGTGGTGGAGGTTCCGCGGTCCATCAGGAGGTAGACGATCTCGAACAGGCGTTGGGGCTGCATGGCTGGTTCCTAAGCGCGCTGACGCTGCGCGGCGGCCGCGGCGTTCGCGCGGTCCAGCACGCCGTCCACGGCGGCGGCGTCGCGGCACAGCAGGGCGGGGAACGGGACGGGCGCCTCGGGTGCGGGGTCGAAGGCCGCCAGGGGCAGGGAGAGCCAGGCCACGTCGCGCCAGGCGCCGCAGGTGTAGCCGGCGTTGCGCTGGATGCCCATGAGCTGGAAGCCGAACGCCTCGTGCAGGCGCTCGCTGGCCGCGTTCGGCAACGTGACGCGCGCGTAGGCGCATTTCATGCCCTGCAGGCGCACGAGCTCGATCAGGGCTCCGTAAAGCGCGCTACCCAGCCCGGCACCTTGGGCCCCGGGGGCCAGGTACACCGACAGCTCGGCGTTCCAGGCGTAGGCCGCCCGCTCGGCCTGGGCGTGCGCGTAGGCATAGCCCATCACGCATCCGTCCTGCTCGGCCACGAGGTACGGGTAGCCGGCGAGCACGCCTGCGACCCGCTCGCGGAACGCTTCGGCCGAGGGCGTCTCTTCCTCGAACGTGACGGGCGTGTCCACGAAGGGCGCGTACACGGCGAGGATGGCGTCCGCGTCGTCGGCGGTTGCAAGGCGTATGCGGGCGGGAGCGGGTCTCACGTGATGCCTTTCCGGTGGGGCGGGAGGGGGCATTGTCCTGCCTATACTACCACGGAGCCGTTGCCGTCGCCCATGGCAGGGCGGTGCAGGTGCCGGCCAAGAGGGGCCGCCCTCTCTCGGAAGCGCCTTCGCGAGGGAGCGAAAGCGCTGGTGATGACAAGCGTTTAACCCCCTTTTCCCCTCGGGGAGACCATGCGAACAGACCGTGGCGCTGTTGTGTTGTTCGGTTGCGTCGTCTTGTCGTTGCCCGGCTGTTACGGAATACTCGGTGGGGAAAACGGCAGAAAAGCCGTCACGGAAAGCGCGCGTTCGAAGCGCGGCCGGGGTTGCGGCAGAAAGAATGCGGAACGGCGAGGCGATGGGGAAGGGCTCGGGCATACGGCGGCTGCGCCGACGGATAAGGCACCTGCCGACGTGGTCGAAGGCGGCCGCGCTCGCGCTCGTGGGCGTCGTGGCCTTCTTCGGCGTGGCGATCGGGATGGGGGCCGCCGCCGAGCGCCCCGAGGAACCGGTCGCGTCGCTGGACGTTGCCGACGCCGCTCCGGACCTTCCCGTCGCCGTGGCGGACGAAGCGGCCCAGCCGCCCGACACGGCGTCGGCGTCGGCGCCCGCGGCGGGCGCCGTGGCGCCGGCGGTGCTCGATGGGGCGTCCGGCACGGCGGACGTCAACCTCTTCGACGCCTCGGGGGCCCAGCGTGCCGTCGACCCGTCCGAGGTGCCCGCCGTGGCCGCGGCGCTCGAGGCGTTCCGCAGCGCGGGCTGCAACGCCGGCTTCGTCGTGTACGATTTCGCCTCCCAGCGCGGCCTTGGCTGCAACGCCGACGCAGCCTTCTCCTCGGCGAGCACCATCAAGGCGCCGTTCGTCACGTACGTGGCCCAGGCCCTGGTCGACGAGGGAGGGGCGGCGCTCGACGACGAGGTCTTCGAGGACACGGTCACGGAGGGCACGGGCATCATGGCCTCAGACGGCCAGAGCACCTACGACCTGGCCACGGTGCTCACGGATACCATCGTCTACTCCGACAACACCGGCTATGCGCTGCTCCGCAACCGATACAGCGAGGGCTTCGAGGCGTGGGCGGCGGCGGCCGGCGTGGACGCTGCGGCCTGGGGTGGCGAGTGGTATCCCTCCTACACGCCGCGCGAGCTGGCGAAACTCTGGCTTGGTGTGGGCGGGTACCTTAGGAGCGGGGGCGGCCAGGCCTCCTTCTGCGAAGGGCTGCTCGCGCAGACCGGCACCTCGTTCATCCGCGAGGTGCTCGGGTCCGACCACCAGGTGCTCTCGAAGGCCGGCTACGAGATCGACACGCCCCTGTACGACATGGGCGCGCTCAACGACGCGGGTATCGTCAGGTCCGCCGCCGGCGACTACCTGGTAGCCGTCATGTCGGACGCCGACTACGATGACGCGTACTTCACCGACAACGAACCGCTCATCCTGAACCTGATCGCCGCGCTCGACGAAGCGCACGACCGGCTGCTCGCAGCCTAAGGACCCTCCATGAACCCGAACGCGCACCCGACCGTGACCGTGCCGACCGCCGAAGGCGGGGCCCCGCAGCGCCGTCGCCCTGCGGCCCTGCTTGCCGCACGCGCGGTGCTGGGCTGCCTGCTGGCGGCGCTTCTGGCCTGCGGGCTTGTTCCCTTCGCGCCGCGGGCGGCAGGGGCCGACGAGGTCGATGAGGCCGCCGTGGCCGAGGCCGAGCGCGCCGTGGAGGAGGCCCAGGGCGCGCTCGACGGCGCCGAGTCAAACCGTCAGGGCATCGCGGCCGACCACGAGGCGCTCGTCAAAGAGGTCGCCGACCTGCAGAAACGCATCGACGAGACCACGGCCCAGGCCCTGGAGGCCCAGCAGGAGGTTATCGACGGGCGCGCGGCCCTGGCCAAGGCGGCGGTCTATGAGTACCGCGGGGGCTCGGCCCAGTCGCTCGTCAAGCTACTGCTGGAGGCGGAGAGCTTCGACGAGCTCGTGCGCAACCTGGTCTACCTTTCGAGCGTGGTGCAGTACCAGGTGGACGAGGTCGAGGCGCAGAAGGAGCGTTCGGCCCGCTTCGATGCGCTCATGGAGGACCTGAACGCGCAGAAGGACGAGCAGGACCGAAAGCTGGCCGAACTCGAGGAGAAGAAGGTCCAGGCCGAGCAGACGGTGTCCGATGCCTCCACGAAGCTGCAGGGGGCGCAGGGCGAGTACGCCTCGATGGTCGAGGAGCTGCAGCGCAAGATCGAGGAGGCGGAGGCCCAGGGCTCCGCGCCTGCCGAGCCGGTGGCCGTCGACGAGTCGAACACGAACACGGTGCGCCCCGGCGACCAGATGACGGATGTCGCGCCCGATCCGTCGCCCTCCCCGGCGCCCGACGGCGGCTCGGGGTCCGACCCGGCGCCGGAGCCCGCGCCCGATCCCGGCGCCGGCTGGTCCACGGGAATCGCCTCGGCATACGGCGGCTCCACCGACCCCTACACGCCCAATCCCGGCACCACGGCCACGGGCGCCGTGTGCGACGACTGGTCCATGGGCGTGGCCGTGCCCATGGCGTGGCCACGGTACTGGCAGTACTACGGGCGCACCGTCGAGATCTCCTACGGCGGCATGACGGTGCTCGCCACCGTGAACGACTGCGGCTACATGGGCGGCGGCAGCCGCGTGCTCGACCTGCAGCCCGGCGTGTGGAAGGCGTTCGGCTTCTCGTCGTGCAACGACTGGGGCCTGCGCACCGTGAGCTACCGCTTCCTGTAGGGGCGTGGCAAAAAGCCCCGATGTGACAAAAGCCCGGGCGGAGTCACGGAGATGATGTCATGTTGCGTGTGACGATGTCGCATTCCCCGGCCTCGTTTTGTGCTAAACTGCAACGTTACATGCGATGACGAAGACAGCGCCGTGCGGCGCGGTTGCCATCAGAGACGGGTGCCACCGGCTGAGAGCACCCGGGCGACCGGTGCGGCGATTCCCTTCCGAGCAGCGCGTTTGAACGCGGATGCGGCCCGGCGGCAGCGGGGCGGCAAGACGTGCAGTAGGGCGCGACGGGTGCTCCCGTTACCGAGCGCAAGAGCGGGCGGCCACGGCCGCGCGCCCGTTCCGCCGCAGGCGGAGGGGCGTGCAGCTGAGGCGCGCCAACCGAGGTGGTACCGCGAGAGCCTTCTCTCGTCCTTGGACCGGGGCCGTGCCCCACACGACAAGGACGAGAGAAGGCTCTTTTTCATTGCGCCGGCTGCGGCGGGCGCGGGGAGAGACGGAAAGGAAGCACGAGGACATGGGTATCGTGGACGAAGTGGCGGCGCTGCGCGAGCAGACGCTCGCCCGCATCGCGGAGGCGGCCGACACCGCCGCGCTCGAGCAGGTGCGTATCGGCGTGCTGGGCAAGGCCGGCACGCTGACGGGCCATCTGCGCAGCATGGGGCAGGTGCCGAAGGAGGAGCGCGCGGCCGTCGGCAAAACGGTTAACGAGGTGCGCGAGGCGGTGGAGGCTGCTCTCGCCGCGCGCAAGGCGGCCCTCGATGCCGCCGAGCTGGCCGCGGCCATCGACGCGGCGGCCGTGGACGTGACGCTGCCGGGCCGCGCCCAGCAGATGGGCACGCGCCACCTCATCAACCGCATCACCGACGAGATCTCCGAGATATTCCTCGGCCTGGGCTACACGGTGGCCGAGGGCCCCGAGGTGGAGACCGACTACTACAACTTCGAGGCGCTCAACGCCCCGGCCGACCATCCCAGCCGCAGCCTGGCCGACACGTTCTACGTGGTGGACCGCTCCGGCGACGAGGCCGCGGTGCGCGGCGAGTCCGACGTGCTCCTGCGCACGCAGACCTCGGGCGTGCAGGTGCACGCGATGGAGGACAACGAGCTTCCCATCTTCGTCATCGCGCCCGGCAAGGTGTATCGCCGCGACGTGGCCGACCCCTCCCACCTGCCCCAGTTCACGCAGATCGAGGGCCTGGTGGTGGACGAGGGCATCACGTTCGGCGACCTGAAGGGCACGCTCGACTACCTGTGCAAGCAGCTGTTCGGCGAGGAGCGCAAAACGCGGTTCCGCGCCCACTACTTCCCGTTCACGGAGCCGTCGGCCGAGGTGGACGTGAGCTGCGGCATCTGCCACGGCGAGGGCTGCCGGTTCTGCAAGGGCACCGGCTGGCTGGAGATCCTCGGCTGCGGCATGGTGGATCCGAACGTGCTGTCCATGTCCGGCATCGACCCCGAGAAGTACTCCGGATTCGCGTTCGGCATGGGGGTGGAGCGCATCGCCTGCCTGAAGTACAACGTCCCCGACCTGCGCATGCTGGTCGAAGGCGACATGAGATTCCTCCGTCAGTTCTAAGGAGCCGCAAGCTATGAAAGTATCTTTGAAGTGGTTGAGTGAATACGTGGACGTGCCGGCGGACACGAAGGCGTTCTGCGATCGGCTCGATCTGACGGGCACGGGCGTCGAGGCGGTGGAGAGGACCGGTGCGGCGCTCGACGGCGTGGTCGTGGGGCACGTGCTCACCTGCGAGCAGCACCCGGACAGCGACCACATGCACGTGGTCACGGTGGACGTGGGCGCGGGCGAGCCCGTGCAGATCGTGTGCGGTGCGCCGAACATCGCGGCGGGCATCAAGGTGCCGGTGGCCTGCGTGGGCGCGGTGCTGCCGGGCGATCTCAAGATCAAGAAGTCGAAGCTGCGCGGCGTTCCCAGCTGCGGCATGTGCTGTTCGCAGCGCGAGCTGGGGATGGGCGGCGACCACGCGGGCATCTGGGTGCTTCCCGAGGACGCGCCCGTGGGCGTGCCCATCGCCGACTACGCGCAGCTTGCCGACACGGTGCTCGACCTGGAGATCACGCCGAACCGCCCCGACTGCCTCTCCATGGTGGGCATGGCGCGCGAGGTGGGTGCCATGTACCGCACCGACTACGAGAGCCCGCTTGCCGGTATGGCGGGCAAGCTCGCGCTGGACGCCTCAGCGGCGCCCGTCGACGAGACGGTGAAGATCACCATCGAGGACGCGGCGCGCTGCCCGCGCTACACCGCGCGTGTCATCCGCGGGGTCAAGGTGGGCCCGAGCCCCGACTGGATGGTCGAGCGCCTGGCCGCTATCGGCCAGCGCTCCATCAACAACATCGTGGACGTGACGAACTACATCCTGTTCCTGTTCGGCCAGCCTCTGCACGCCTTCGACCTGGACAAGCTCAAGAACGCGGACGGCGTGGCGCACATCGTGGTGCGCGCGGCCGCCGAAGGCGAGCGCCTGACCACGCTCGACGGCGAGGATCGCGCGCTCACGCCCGACATGACGGTCATCTCCACGCCGGAGCTCGGCGCCGTGGCGCTCGCAGGCGTCATGGGCGGCCTGGATACCGAGGTCACGGACGGGACGGTGGACATCCTGCTGGAGGCCGCCACGTTCGAACCGGGCCGCACGAGCCGCACGAGCCGCAACCTGGGCCTGTTCAGCGAGAGCTCCATGCGCTACGAGCGCGGCGTGGACGACCACGGCATCGAAGAGCGCTCGGCCGCGGCCGCCGCGCTCATGGTGGAGGTGGCCGGGGGCACGGTGAGCGCCGCCGCCGGCAACGGCGCTGGCATCGTGGACGAGTGGCCGGCGCCCTCGACGGCGCCCGACCTGCGCTTCCGCGTGCCGCGCTTCTGCGCCATGATGGGAGCGGACATCCCGCGCGCCGACATCGAGGACATCCTGCGCCGCCTGGGCTGCACGGTGGCCGACGATCCGGCGGGCGATGCGGGCGTGCTGGCCGTGGGCGCGCCCACGTTCCGCCCGGACCTCGAGCGCGAGATCGACCTGTACGAGGAGGTGCTGCGCCTGTGGGGCATGGACCGCATCCCGGCCACGCTGCCCGGCGGCCCCGGCCGCGTGGGCACGCGCTCGCAGATGGAGCACGTCATGGACACGGTGAACGCCGTCATGCGCGCGAGCGGCCTCAACGAGACGATGACCTACTCGTTCGCCGAGCCGGGCGACCTCGACCGCCTGCGCATGCCGCACGAGGGGCTGGGCGAGCCGGTCGAGCTCATCAACCCCCTCAACGCCGACCAGTCCGTCATGCGCCAGAGCATCGTGCCCGGCCTTTTGCGCAGCGTGGCGTACAACCAGAGCCGCGGCGTGAAGAACGTCCAGCTCTACGAGGCGGGCGCCGTGTTCTTCGCGGCCGAGGGGCGCAAGCAGCCCAAGGAGCGCCGCCGTCTGGCGGGCGTGTTGGCGGGCGCCATGGGCGAGGCGGGCTGGAACGCCGCGCCGGCCCCGTTCGACTTCTTCGACGGCAAGGGCGTCGTCGAGAGCCTGGCGCGCGAGCTGGCGCTGCCGAAGCTGCGCTTCAAGGCGCTCTCCGCCGACGAGGCCCCGCACCTGCAGCCCGGGCGAGCCGCCGTGGTGCTCGCGGGCGGCGCGGAGCTGGGCTGGGTGGGCGAGCTGCACCCGCTGGCCGTGGCCGCCTTCGAGGCGGATGCGCCGGTGGTGGCGTTCGAGCTGGACGTGGAGGCGCTTGCCAAGGCGTCGCGTCCCGCGCGCGACTACCGCGACGTGCCCACGTTCCCGGCCGTGTCCATGGATGTGGCGTTCGTCGTGGACGAGGGCGTTGCGCACGAGAAGCTCGTGCAGTGCATGGCCTCGGCGGGCGGGAAGCTCTTGGAGGACGCGCGCCTGTTCGACGTGTACCGCGACGAGGAGCGCGTGGGCGCGGGCAAGAAGTCGATGGCCTACGCGCTCACGTACCGCGCGGCCGACCGCACGCTCACGAGCGACGAGGTGGACAAGGCTCATGAGCGGTTGGTGAAGAAGGTGTGCGCGGCCACCGGCGCCGAGGTGCGCGGCTAGCCGATCGGCCATAATGGTAGGGTAAGCAAGAGGGACGGGATTCGGGGCCCGTCTGCATCGGGCGACGGGGGAATCCCGTCGCCTGCTGTCTGGGAGGGCAACAGGTGGAAAAGAGCATCGCAGTCGCGACGGACACGAACAGCGGCATCATGCAGGAAGAGGCCGAACGGCTGGGCGTTCACGTGGTGCCCATGCCCTTCGTCGTGGACGGGGAGGAGTGCTTGGAGGGCGTGAACCTGGACGCCGAGCGCTTCTACGAGCGCCAGATCGCGGGCGCCGACATCGTCACGTCGCAGCCGTCCATCGTCGATCTGGGCAAGCGTTGGGCCGAGCTGCTCGAAGCGTACGACGAGGTGGTCTACATCCCCATGTCCAGCGGCCTGTCCGGCTCGTGCGAGACGGCGTGCCAGGTGGCCGCGCACTGCAACGGGCGCGTGCACGTGGTGGACAACCAGCGCATCTCGGTCACGCAGCGCGAGGCGGTGCTCGACGCGCTGCGTTGGATCGGCGAGGGCCGCACGGCGGCCGAGACGTGCGCGCTGCTGGAAAGCACGAAGTTGGACGCCAGCATCTACCTCATGGTGGACACGATGGCCTACCTGCACAAGAGCGGTCGCATCACGCCGGCCGCCGCGGCCATCGGGTCCGTGCTCAAGATCAAGCCGGTGCTCCAGATCCAGGGCGAGAAGCTCGATGCCTTCTCGGTTGCCAAGTCGTTCAAGGCCGCGAAGCGCACCATGGTCAAGGCGCTCTCGCGCGACGTGAGGGAGCGCTTCGGCGGCGTGGACGGCGTGCACCTCTACGTGGCGCATACGAACCGCGACGAGGACGCCCAGGCGTTTGCCGACGAGGTGCGCGCCCACTTCGGCACGGACGACGTCTACGTCGACCGCCTCCCCTTGAGCATCGCCTGCCACGTGGGCCCCGGCGCCCTGGGCATCGGCTGCGCCAAGCGCCAGTTCGCGTAGGGCTGCAGGTTGCCGGCTGCCCTTCTTAACGGGTTTCGCGCATTGGCGCAGGCCGAGGGTTCCTTTTCTGCGGCCTGTCAGCTCGGTGGAGCGTCCGCTGCATCGAAGATGCCGATGGCTTCCAGCAGGCTCTGGTCCTGGGAGGCCAGCACGCCCTCGCGCGTGTAGACGGTGAGCATGTAGGAGGTAAAGCTGTACGCGGCCGATTCTCCCTGCATCTGCTGGCTCCAAGCGCTCAGGCACTACAGGATGCCGGTGCTCCCGGCCGGACAGTTCCCGATGCGGGCGACGATGCGCCGGTCGAAGCGATGGTTCTCTTCCACGGTGCGGGACAGCTCGTCTTCGAGGCCGGCCGCCTCCAGCAGCGAAGCGCATACGGCCTCTGCCTCATCCTCGCCGGCGAGCGGGGCCATGATGCCCATGCCCGCGGCCTGCGGGCGCCTTCCCTCCAGCATGAGCTCGGGCGACGTCTCGCTCCCGCCCACGGTGAAGAACAGGCGCGTCGTGGAGCCGGCGGGTGAGCAGGGCGTTTCGGCGGAAACGCCCTCCCAGGCACCCGTGGGAACTCCCCTCTCGTGCTTGAACCCGAGCCCCTCCAACGTGGAAGGGATCTGGGTCGGGTCGAGCGAGAGGATGGCTTCAAGGTCGTAGGGCGAGCCGACCGAGGCAGGATCGGGGCAGGGCGCTGCTGCCAGGGCTTCGTCGCAGGTGCCCCGCGACGCGGAGAGGCCTTTCCCGGCATCGAGCCCTTGGTCGTGCGCTTCCTCGTCGAATGCATCGGCGGTGAAGGGGATGCTCTCATCGGCGGGCCCTTGCGAGGGGGCGGCGCATCCGGCGATGGCCGTGCAGGCGAGGGCTATCGCCGCGCACCGGGCGATGGTGGTCGGGCGACGCTGGTTCGGCATGGGGCGTCCTTTCCGGTTCGGCCTTTCGGCGCGCCATCGGGGGGACGGCGCCTACCTTCTATACACGATCCAGACGGTCGAATTGTCGGGACTTTCCTTCCGCCCGCTGCCGCTCGCGGCGGTGCGCGGTACAATAGCCCGCGAGCGAAAGGAAACCGCATGTATGACGGAGTGGAGCAGCCCGGTCGCAACGACGTATGCTGGTGCGGCAGCGGGCGCAAGTACAAGAAATGCCACCTGGTCTTCGACGAGCGCCTCGAGCAGCTGTACGAACAGGGGTGCGAGCTGCCCGAGCGCGGGCTGTTGAAGTCGGCGGACGACATCGAGGGCATCAAGCGCAGCGCGGCCATCAACATCGGCGTGCTCGACCACGTGGCTGGGCGCATCGGCGTGGGCACCACGACGGGCGAGATAGACCGCTGGGTGCACGACTACACGGTGGAGCATGGCGGCATCCCGGCCGACCTGGGCTACGAGGGGTATCCGAAGAGCGTGTGCACGTCCGTGAACGACGAGGTCTGCCACGGCATCCCCTCCGACGACGTCGTGCTGCGCGAGGGCGACATCGTGAACGTGGACTGCTCGACCATCCTGGACGGGTACTACTCCGACTCGTCGCGCATGTTCTGCCTGGGCGAGGTGTCCGAGGACCGGCGGCGCCTGGTGGACGAGACGAAGAAGGCGCTGGAGGCCGGTCTGGCTGCCGTGAGGCCGTGGGGCTTCCTGGGCGACGTGGGCGCGGCCGTGAGCGCTCACGCGAAGTCATGCGGCTTCTCGGTGGTGCGCGAGTTCGGCGGCCACGGCATCGGCCTCGACTTCCACGAGGACCCGTTCGTGAGCCATGTGGCCGAGGCGGGTACGGGCATGGTGCTGGTGCCGGGCCTCGTGTTCACCATCGAGCCCATGGTGAACGCCGGCGGCCCCGACATCGACATGGGCGATCCGAACGGCTGGACCGTGCGCACGGCCGACGGCTCCGATACGGCGCAGTGGGAGGTCCAGGTGGCCGTGACCGAGGACGGATACGAGGTGCTGTCCTGGTAGGGACGGCGGTGCGGGGCTAGCGTGCGGAACCGTTTCCCGCCCGTTGACGGGCGGCGGCCTTCCGCGCTTTCCCGGGGCGCACAATCTGCCCATGGAAAAGAACACTCCCAAGGACGCGGGGCGGCAGCGCATAGGGCGCGTTGTCGCGATCGCCGTGATCGCGCTGGTGGCTGCGTCCATCGCCTGGTGGCTGCTCGTGTACGGGCGCGACGTGCTCGCGCTGCTCACCGACGGGCGCCGGGTGCAGGAGCAGGCCGCGCGCCTCGGGCCGCTGGCCCCGGTGGCCTTGGCGGGACTCGTGGCGGTGCAGCAGCTGTCGGCCGTGCTGCCGGCCGAGCCGCTCGAGCTGGCCGCAGGGTACGCCTTCGGCTTCTGGAAGGGGGCGCTCGTCTGCTTCGCGGGCAGCCTCGTGGGCGCCGTTGCCATCATCGTGCTCGTGCGCCTCGTGGGCGACCGGGCCCTCGCGCTCTTCCTCTCGCGCAGGCGGCTGGACGACCTGGAGCGCTTCGCGGCCTCGCCGCGCTTCGAGCTCATCCTGTTCGTGTACTTCCTCGTGCCCGGGCTGCCGAAGGATCTCATGACGTACGCGGCCGCGCTCGCCCGCGTGAGGCCCTTGCGCATCCTGCTCATCACCTCCGTCGGCCGCGTGCCGTCCATCGCGGCGTCGGTGCTGGCCTCGTCGCTGGCCGCCGACGGGGACTGGCGCGCCGCCGGGGCGGTGCTGGCCGGCATCGTCGCCCTCGTGCTTGCAGGCGCGGCCGTGTATGCGCGCGCCAGGACGCGTCATCGCTCCCGTTCGCAAAGTTCCTAGCATTTAAAACAAATGTTCGTAAAAATATGCTATACTGCTAGCGAAACGAAGGAGCCAGTGCAAGCGCTGTTTCGTCCGCCGCGGCAGAAGGCGGGCGCAGCCCATAGATGGCGGCGGTGTTCCGCGCCGCCCGTACCACGCTTGCAAGATCCTCCCAGCCCAGGAACCGAAGGGAAGCGAGGTGTCTTGCCATGTTCGCATGCGCGTCTACGGCAGGGTGCGCGAAGGCGGCCGCGAGAGCCCGTCACGGGGATGATCCCTTGAAAGCAGGGCCGCCTGTTGCCGTGCCCAGCACGGTGTGCTTCGAGGGCGATGCGTGGCCGTGCCGTACCGAGGGGAGGCTGCCATGAGCGGTGGGAGCCTGTGGGAGCGCGAGCGCCTGCGTCCGCGCGACCTGCCCAGCCTCCAGGAGCTGCTCGGCGCATGCGACCGGGCCCTGCTGCGGCGCGTGATCATCGAGGATTTCGCCGAAGGCCATGCCTGCGCCGACAGGGCACGTCGCGAGGCGATGGCGCAGCGGCTCGATGGCTCGCTCGATGCCATGGCCTCCCTCCAGGTGCGGCGCGGGCCGACGAAGGGCTGGGTGCTGGCCCCGCGCGAGTCGTACGTGCTCGACGCCCGAGGAAGCACCCTGGCGTGGCGGCTCCACGCCGCCCTCGTGCCTTTGCTCGACGTGGCCGCAGCAGAGCGCCTCGTTCGTGCCGCGCAGGTGCCTGCGACTTCGTATGCCCAGGCGAAAAAGGCCGACAAGCGCCTGCGATTCCTTGCGCTGCGCGCGGCGGACGAGAAGGGCGGCGCAGGCGACGTGGACGACTGGGGCGAGCGCTGCTATGCGCTCGCACCGTGGGAGGAAACGCTTGGGTGCAAGGTGTGGCTCGGCGGGGATTGGTGCTGCCGCGAGCGCTACCGCGTGCTCGCAAGCGCGTTCTGGGAGCTCACGTTCTACGGGTTCGAGTATGACCTGGTTCGCGCGCGCACCGCCTGCGAGAAGGCCGCGCGGTTGACGGGCGGGCCCGATCCGGCAGGCGAGGAGGCCGAAGCCCGCAGCGCGGCGCCCTCCGGAGGCTTGGCGTCCGCTTGCGGCCTGCAGCCGCCCGACCGCTTCACGGTCGAGGCGCTCGGCCGCCTTGCCCGGCGCGTCGCCGTGCTGAACCACCAGGCCCACTGCGCCTTCTTCGAGCAGATGCTCGATTTGGCGCGCCGCATGGAGAGGGGGTGAGCGGCATGGACGTCCTGCAGCTGTCGCACGCAGGGAGCGTGCGGACCCTCTGCCGGCTGATCCAGGGGATGGATCGGCCGGTCGTGGTCGCAGACGGGACCGACGAGGTCATGGTCGTGCTGTCCCCGTCCGCTTTCGAGGGCGTGCTGCTGCGAGGCGGGCGGGGAGGACGAGCCGGCCGCAGCGCGTTTGGGAGCGGTTGCGCCCCGGAGGGCCGCGCCGAGGACGCTTGCGGATGCGGAACAGGCCGTCTTTCAGAATGACGGAAGGCGCCCTTGGGCGCCTTCCGTGGTTGCCGTTCTATCAGAGGGCGGCGTTAGCCGGCGACCTCCACCAGCGTGATCTCGAAGTTCAGGTCCTTGCCTGCCAGCTCGTGGTTCATGTCGAACGTGACGATGCCGTCCTCGATGGCCTCCACGAACACGGGGAACGACTGGCCGGCCGGGCCGCGCATGTACACGGTCTGCCCCACGGGAAGCTGGTCGCCGTTGGGGATCTGGCTCACGGGCACCTTCTGCACCATCTCCTCGCGGCGCTCGCCGTACGCCTCGGCGGCGGGGATGTGCACGGTCTTGGTCTCGCCCTGCTCCATGTCCTTCACCGCTGCGTCGAAGCCGGGGATCATCTGGCCGGCGGCGCAGGTGAACTCGATGGGCTCGCCGCGATCGACTGACGAGTCGAACTTCGTGCCGTCGTCCAGCGTGCCCGTGTAGTGGACCTTGACCTTCTTGCCTTCGTTGCTCATGAACGAGCTCCTCTCGATTTGAAACAAAGTGCATCCAGTCTACCCCACCGCGGAACGCGGCTCCTCCGCTGGATGCAAACCCTCTCCAAGTTGCCACAAGTCCGTCAAGGGGACGCCTGCGCCATCGCGATGGGATGGCTTCGCGGCCGTGCCGTGCGCCGACCTCTCCGTAAGCGCGATGCTCGGGCCCTAGCGGCTCGGCAGCTCGGCCACGTCCAGCAGCGTCATCTCGAAGTTGAGCGCCTTCGCAATGGCCTCGTGGTTCAGGTCGAACACGGCCTTCTCGTCCGTGAGCTCCACGAGCCTGGCCGGGTAGGTCTGGCCCGTGGGGTCCTCCAGGTTCACCATCTCGCCCACCACGAGCTTCACCGAGGCGGGTATCTTCGCGCGCTCCACCTCCATCACGCGTTCTTCGGTGCGCTCCTCGTAGGCCTCGTTCGCGCCCACGTGCACCTGCCGCGTCTCGCCTACGGCCATGCCCCGAACGGTGTCGATGAACGCCGGCGGCATCCATCCGTCCAGGCACGGGAACTCGATGGGCTGCTCCGTCTGGTCGATGAACACGGAGCCGTCGTCAAAGAACCCCTTGTACGCCACCTTCACCATCTTGCCCGTGTTGTCCACGTCGGGCCTCCTCTTCTCGTGTCGTTCGCCCACATGCCGGAAGGCCGGCCGTCCGGCCGTTGCGGTGCCGCGGCTTTCGCGGCTTCGGGATGCGGGCGGCGGTTTAGTCCTTGCCCTCGGCCAGGTCGGCCAGCGTGACGCGCTGTGCTGCCAGCTGTGCGAGCGGTTCCAGGAAGTCCTGCTCGTCCGCCGCGAGGCCCCGCCGCGCCAACGCCATCATCTCGTCGACCAGCTCGGCCACGGGCCTTCCGTACACCTCGGCCTCGTATCCTGCGGCCATGAGCGCATCCTTGGCCGCCTCCACGGCCGCGCCGTCCACGCCTTCGAACAACGCGTCGAGCGCATCGAGGTTCTCCACGTGGTAGAACAGCCCTTTGATCAGCGCCGCGTACGCCACCACGTAGGGCACGGGCATCGCGTCGGCCGGCCTGATCTCTATATAGGTCTTCAGGCGCACGTCGTTGAAGAACATGGACACGGCGTGCTCCACCTCGGCGCGTGTCATGGTGCGCTCGGCGTATATCTCGCCGAACGTGCGCTCGGAGTAGCACCACTGCTCCTTGCGGCACGGTATGAGGATGGCCGGCGTGTCCAAAAGGTACTCCGCATAGCGGCGCAGGTCGAAGCCCGGGTCCATCACGCCGGGCACCAGGCCGCAGCGGTCGGGGTCGCAGTACCGCCAGATCTCGGTGCGCACCAGCTCGTGGGTGCGCGGCGCTCCCTCGAAAACCGGCGCGTTGTCGCAGACGAGCGAGAACAGCGGCACGAGCGCGAACGCCAACCGCAGCTTGCGCAGGCAGTCCGCCGTCGACCAGTAGTCTATCGACACCTGGGTCGACGCGCTGCCCCGCATCATGCGCGGCCCGAACGGCCCCTTCTCGCCCAAGTACAGGTTCATGAACTTGTAGCGCCGCTTGGGGATGAGCTCCAGGTCGAGCGCCTTGGCGGAGGGGTGGTAGCCCACCGTGAGCGCGCGCTCGCCGTGGGGTGCCAGCACGTCGTCCAGCGTGCGCTCGAACCGCTCGAACGTCGCGCGTGCGTCCTCGAGGCTCGCGAACGGGCCTGCCGAGAGCTCCACCTGCGCCGCCGGCTCGATGGTCACGGCCTCGCCGGGCCGCGCCACGCCCAAAAGGTCTCCCTCCGGGTCGCGCGTCGTGCGGGGGAACTCGGCTTCCAGCTGGCCCAGCAGCCATTCCACGCCGTAGGGCCCGCTGTACGCCACGGGGCTCATATCGTCGTGCACGAGGGTGTGCTCCAGCTCGATGCCCAGCTCGCCGGCTGTCCCGGCCGGCGTGATGCCGCTCTCGAAATAGGCTACGATGGCGTCGATGTTACTTGCGCGAGCAGGCTGGCCGCCGGAGGTTTCCGGCCCTTCGTTGGTCGCGGCGGATGCGTCCGCGACGGCTGTTTTATTCATGTAGCAGGCTCCTGTAAAGCATTGGTCCGTGCAAGGTTACGTTACTTTGTATACAATACCCTTTTGGTTGCCGCGCTTGTCGGCAAAATGGCATCAATTCGCTTTTCCACTCGGGGACGAGGCTGCGCTTGGACGCTCATATCACAAAAAGAACAGCGGTCCTGCTGCTGCTCGACATCGTTGCGACATACGCCGCCTACTGGCTCGCATCCTTGCTCACCGCCGTCGAGGACGAGGTCTTCGTCAACAACGAGATCTACTTCATGCTGGGCATCCTGGCGCTTATCAACGTGGCGGTGCTCGGCCTGTTCCGCCTCTACAACAACCTGTGGGAGTACGCGAGCGTCGACGAGGCCATCCAGATCATGCTCGCGGTGGTGCTCTCCACGCTCATCGGCGCCGTGTTCCTGTGGATCATCGACGTGCGCCTGCCCATCCGCGTGTTCTTCGTCTCGTGCTTCCTGCTTATATTCTTCATGGGGGGCATACGCCTGGTATTCCGCGTCATGCGCCAGAAGAAGCGCGTTCTGGGGTCGGCGCAGCGCGCCTGCGACCGGCCGCGCACGCTCATCGTGGGCGCGGGGGAGACGGGCTCGCTCGCCATCGGCCGCATGGCCTCGAAGGACCCGCTCATGCCCGGCGTGGCCATCGTGGCCACTGACGACGACGCCTCGAAGCGCGGCAGCCGTATCCACGGCGTGAAGGTGGCCGGCACCACGGACGACATCGTGGAGCTGGTTGATCGCTACGACATCGAGCAGATCGTCGTGGCCATCCCCTCGGCCTCGCTCGAGGAGCGCAAGCGCATCTACGGCGAGTGCACGAAGACCGAGTGCAAGCTGCGCACGCTGCCCAACATACGCGAGCTCTCGCTCGACGAGATAGGCGACGTGCGGCTGCGCGACGTGGACGTGGCCGACCTCCTGGGCCGCGAGGAGATCATCCTGAACACCCGCGCCGTGTCCGGCTACATCGCCGGCGAGTGCGTGCTGGTCACGGGCGGCGGCGGCTCCATCGGCAGCGAGCTCTGCCGGCAGCTGTGCCGCGTGGCGCCCGCGCGCATCGTCATCTTCGATATCTACGAGAACGACGCCTACATGCTGCGCAACGAGCTGCTGTCCGAGTACGACGACATCGAGATAGTCATCGAGATCGGCAGCGTGTGCGACGAGTCCCGCGTGGCCGAGGTGTTCGCGAAGTACCGCCCTGGCGCCGTGTTCCATGCCGCGGCCCACAAGCACGTGCCGCTCATGGAAGCGTGCCCGCGCGAGGCGCTTCACAATAACGTGTTCGGCACCTTGAACGTGGTGAAGGCGGCCGACGCGTTCGGCGCCGCGCGCTTCATCTTCATCTCCACCGACAAGGCCGTGAACCCCACGAGCGTCATGGGCGCCACGAAGCGCATGGGCGAGATGGTGATGCAGCTGTACGCGCGCACGTCCAAGACCGTGTTCTCCGCCGTGCGCTTCGGCAATGTGCTGGGCTCGAACGGCAGCGTCATCCCCGTGTTCCAGCGCCAGATAGCCGCCGGCGGCCCCGTGACGGTCACGCACCCCGAAATCGAGCGCTTCTTCATGACCATCCCCGAGGCGTCGCGCCTGGTCATCCAGGCGGGCGGCATGGCGCATGGCGGCGAGATATTCATCCTCGACATGGGCGAGCCCGTGAAGATCGTCGAGCTGGCGAAGGGTCTCATCCAGCTGCAGGGCCTCGTGCCCGACGTGGACGTGAAGATCACGTTCACGGGCCTGCGCGACGGCGAGAAGATGTACGAGGAGCTGCTCATGGACGAGGAGAGCACGCTTCCCACCGACAACAAGTCCATCATGATATCCACCGGCCAGGAGATCAGCTACGACGAGGTGGCCGCCAAGCTCGGCGAGCTGGAAGCCGCCATCGGCAAGTCGGACGAGGAAGCCGTCCACATCCTGGAGTCCGCCGTCCCCACCTACCACCACACGAAGAACTGCGCGTAGGCTCACCCGATGGGGCCGGCGGTTGCCTGCAGCCTCCTTATACGGATGGTTCTGCCTTGGGCGTTTGCGGAGGAGCGGTGCGCGAAGCCGGGCGGGGAAAAATTCGCAGGACGGATTTGCGCCATAGCGCACGCTAGACGCTAAACTATACGAGACGGCAATGCTGCGTTGCGCCGTATGGTGCGGGCAAGGTGTTCGAGAGGGTTTTTCTGACGGGGTAAGGCGAGGTGGGGCAGTGGCGGTCGTCTCGGCATCGAACGAAGCAATCGGCCTTTTCGTGAACTCGCCTGTTTTCCAGGTTAACGTGGGCCAGGGTGCGGCGGTTGCTTCTCTTCCAAGGGAGCTGCCTCCAGCATGCGCGCACTTCGTGGACAGAAGCGCGGAGCGCGGTCTGCTGGAGGATGCGTGTGCGGACTCTGCCTCGACTAAGGTGGTTGTCGTTGACGGGATCCCTGGTGTCGGCAAGTCTGCCCTGGTGAAAAAGTGGGGAAACGAGAAACGGATCGATCATTTCTCCGACGGGCAGATCTACCTCGATTTCGCCGCCTCGGAAGAAGGAGGCGCCTCTCCGGTGGCCGATATGCTCCGATCCAAGCTTTCCCAAATGATCGGCCCCGATGCCGTGTCCCGTACGCGTCCTTCAGATCTGCCCGCCCAATACCGCAGCTTCACCTGCGACAAAAGCATCCTCGTGGTTTTGGAGAACGTGTCCAGCTATGCGGAGATAGAGCCCTTCGTTCCGAATTCGCCGTCCTCGCTCGTACTCGCCACAAGCTCGAGAACCGATATCGATTCGCTCGAAACCGAGATCACCCATGTTTCTCTCGGCGAACTGGACGTGGACGATTCGCTCGACCTTTTCGTCCGAGTTGCGTACGGTTTGTCGGGCGAGGAGGTGCAGCAAGTCCTTCCGCATGACGAGGTGGAGGAGATCCATTCGGTGCTCGAGCATTGCCTCGGGCTTCCCTTGGCCATACGGGCCTGTGCAAGCATCTTACGGCGGAAGCGCGTCTCGTCGGCGAAGGAGCTGCACCGAAAGCTCATGCGCTCCGAACAAGACGTTTTCCGCTGCCGAGAGATGGACGAGGTATGGCGAGAGTGTTGCAAGGCCCTCGATCCGCGCTGTCTGGACGCCGCACTCGGGTTCGCAGCGCTTCCGGTTCCGACGGCTTCCCTTGGAACGCTTGCCGCCATATGGGGTACCGACCCTTCCGGAGCGAGGTCCATCGTGGAGGAGCTTCACTGCTTCGGGTTCGTCTCTCTCGACTCTCCTGTGGCGTCGGAGATGCTTCCTTGTCGAGTGAGGTGACGCTTCTTCGCGTTATCCGGGCATACCTGCAGGCTCAGATGCTCGGGGATGGGTCTCTTGGCGAGGTTCAAGAAAGCGTCCATGCCTTGCTGCTCTCCCATTTCCGGGTGTTGTCCCAAGAGTTGGATCATTCTTTGAAGCCCGCGCGCCTTCGCCTGTACGACCGGATTCCCTCGAACGATCTGGTGCGCGATATTCTCAAGGGGAGGACGGAATTCGAGGTGTTCGAATCCGAGTCCGGTCTCTTGGGCGCTGTTCCCCAGATCATAAATGCGCACCAAGGCGTCGTGGGGGATGCTTGGGCAATCGGCGATGCGCTCTGGTCCTTCTATAGCGGAACCTTTCGTTATCAAGCAGGATCCGAGCTGTTCTCGGCTTGCTCGCGTTCTGCTCGGCAGGCAGGAAACATACTTGCAGCCTCGCGCTTGACGGTTATGTCGTCGGGTATGGAGGCAAAGCTCGGCAAGGCCGCCGAGGCGCTCGGTTCCATCGATGCCGCCATTGTCGAATGCGCGCCGCTGGGCAGGCTCGATGTTATGTGCATGTTCCACGAGTTCCGCGGAATCTGCCTGGCTGAGCTGGGATGCGAAGGCGATGCGGTAGCCGAGTTCACGTATGCCCGCGCTGGCAACGAGTCGCTGGGCAACAAGCGCGGATGCTCCATCCAAGACCTTCTTCTCTCCCGAACGTATCGGAGGTTCGGAAAAGCGGAAGAGGCTGAAAAGGCTGCGCGCCGTTCATTGGACGAGGTCGACAAGAACCGCGATCGGCACACGTATGCGAAAAGTGCGCAGGAGCTCTGCTTCGCATTGCGTTCGGCAGGGAAGCACGGGGAAGCGCTTGCGTATGGGAAAGACGCTGCCGAGATCTTTGCGGAGCTGGGTGAATATCGGCGGGCTCACGACACGCTGTTCGCGATAGCCGAGTCACTCCATGCCCTGGCGGATGACGATGATGCAGAAGCCTTCGCCGGGGAGGTCCGCGATTATTACGAACGCGTCGGGCTTTCTGCGGAATACGAGCAGGTTAGCCGCTTTCTGGAATCCTTGCACACCTGATTACCGATTCGCCGACAGTGTAGAGGGTCTTGCCCATGCGGTACGTTCCGCGGAAGTCGCCTTGTACGAGGCAGTAGGCGAGAATCGCTGCGAGTACGTTCCGGTCGGCATGTGCTGGTACCTTGAACGGAACCTGCGTTCCATTTCTGTCTGACAACTGGCCCGATGAGCCTTGTTGGAAATAGGCGCATCGGGCAAAGGGGCTGGCATCTTGCCACCATCCGGCGGCGTCGCGGTTCTCGAGCACTAGGCAAGAGGCCGATTGGACCAGTCGGTAGTTCCTCTCTGCGGAAGACGCCACGAGCAGGGTCGAGTCGGACCGAATGCCCGAAGGGCCTACGGAGGAGGGCGTTCTTCTCATGTCGACGACCGTATCGGAGGTGCGGGCGAAGCCGACCCAGAAGGAAAGCGGCTTGCAAGTTCTTGGAATCGGCGGCTCCAAGGCCAGGGGCAGCACGGCGGTGCTCGACGGCTCCAGGCCGATCAGACGGTAAGCCAGCACGGCAAGCCTTTCCATGGAGCTTCCGACATAGGAGAAGGCGGCGTTCGGTCGCTTTTGCGCGCCGCGGCTCGCTTGCCTGCAGGTTGTTTCTGCGAATTCGGCGATCTCACGAGCCGTTTCAACTGCCTTATTCGAGCCCATGGCCTGCACGATTGCCAGGTCGCCGTTAAGCGCGTCTTCGGGATAGCTCAAAAGGCAGGTGGGGGTTCCCAGCATGCTCGCATAGGTTGATACGGATCCGTGGTCCCCCGCCAGACAGTCGGCTGCGACCAAGGTCGCCTGCCAGCCGCTCTCGAAAGGGATGAGCTTCAGCCCGCCTGCAAGGGCGTCTCTTAGCCAGGTCTCTATTTGCCAGGGCCCGTGTCCCATCCATATGTTCGGATGGAGGATCGCCGCGATGGCGAATTCGTCGGCAGGGAGCAGGGAAAGGAGCTCGGAGAACATCTGCGGGCGTGCCGAGAAAGCCGAAAGCCTACCCCATGTCGAGGAGAGCACGACCAATTTCCTGTCTCCGATGTCGAGCGCATCCCTGAACTCGTCCCGACGGTGTCTCGCTTGGAGCATGGAGTCGAATACGGGGTCTCCCAGCACCTCCGTCTGGCAGCGGTCTCCGAACACGCGGGCCTCGTCTTCCGAGACCAATCCCACTATGCGGGGGAGGATGGTTCCGGGCCCTTCGTCGAGCCAGTTCGAGTGCGCCGTGTTCGCCCCGGCAACGGATCGGACGCTATTGTGCCCGACACCGTGGGAAAGCATGATGATGGGTGCTTTGATCTCGGGCAACGGGTCGAGAGCGCTTTCGATGAGAGCGAGGTCGTACGTTTCCAGCACGGCGTTCTTCCAGGGGACGAAGGGAAGCCCCCTCTTGTTTATGGCAAGCTCGAGCTCGTTCGAGAAAACCGACCGAGGTTCGGATACAGTGAAAAGAACCTGAATCCTCGGATCAGAGAAGAGGTGCCTTGCCAAATCCGCCGATCTGACAAGGGTGGTAGGACTTCTGACCATTACGAGCACGGTTTTCTCGAACGCTACGGTCCTCGGTCCTCCTCCGGGTTTCAGCAGCGGCGAGGGGGGCTTCGAACAGTCGTCGGGGGGGGGGGGGGTTTTTTGTTCTCCTTTAAGATGTTTGTTTGGAAAAGGG
>NZ_PPTS01000006.1:0-280860 GCF_003340385.1 Gordonibacter pamelaeae
CAGGGACGGCAGGCTCAAGGGCTTCCGCGAGGAGGGCCGGATGGTGTACGATACGATCACGGGCCGCAGGAGGCGGCTCGGCTACGCCGTCTAGGCGGTCCAAGCGGGCTGCCGCACTCCCACCGGCTCTTTTTTGGCATAGAGGGCCCCTTTCCGCGTCAGGACCTCGCGACGGAGAGATCGAGCGCGACTTGGAAAACGCGGGACAGGAGGCAGAAGGACGAGGGAGGGAGGGAGGGAGGGAGGGAGGGAGGGAGGGAGGGAGAGCACATCAACGGCACGTAAAACTTTGGCCCCGAATCGCGCCGCGCGCTTGCGGAGGCCCGCCGATTCCCTAGAATGGATTAATTGACCGGAGAGCGCGGTGCATCCCGGCGTGGATAGGCCGCCCGACAGACAAGAGAACCCGCCATGCCCAACTACGCCGTAATCGACCTGGGGTCGAACACCATCCGCCTCGTGGTGTACGAGGTGAAGGACGACCGCCGGAAAACCTATTCCAGCAAGGACTTCAAGAGCCTCATCAACGACAAGGTCATGGCGGGGCTGTCCGCCTTCGTGGCCGCAGACGGCACGTTCACGGATGACGGCGTGCGGCGGGCGGCAAGCGTGCTCAAGGGACATGCGAAGCGGGCACGGTACTTCGACTGCAAGCGCATCGACGTGTTCGCCACCGCCGTGCTGCGCAACGCCGCGAACAGCGCGGAGGCGGTGGCCGCCATAGAGCGCGAGAGCGGGCTGACCATCGACCTGCTCTCGGCGGCCGACGAGGCGCACCTGGGATTCGCAGGCGCCACGTGCGACCGCACGATCGAGCGCGGCACGCTGGTGGACATCGGCGGCGGCTCCACGGAGCTCACCCGCATCGAGGATGGGCGCGACTTCGATAACGTGAGCCTGGGCCAAGGGTCGCTCTCCTCCTACGCCACGTTCGTGCGCGCCATCCTGCCCGATCCCGAGGAGATGGACGCCATCGTCGGCGCTTTCTTCGAGCGGCTGGCGGCGCTGCCCAACCGCGACGCGTACCGCGCGGGCACCGCGTACGGCATCGGCGGCAGCGTGCGCGCGGCAGCGAAGATGCACGCGCAGCTGCGCCAGGAAGCCATCCGCCCCAAAACGATGACGGCCGACCAGATTCGTGCGATACTGGACACGTGCCGCAACGACCCCGACGCGTTCGCGCACCTGGCGCTCAAGGCGTCGGCGGAGCGCATCCACACGCTCGTGCCGGGCTGCCTGATCTTGGGCACCCTCATGGGCGAGCTTCGCGCCGAGCGGCTGGACATCTGCAAGTACGGCGTGCGCGAGGGCTATCTCGTGGAACGCGTGCTGGGATAGCGGGTTCGAGACGAAGGGAGCTAGCATGGACGCTGCGAAGGATACGCCGAACCCCGAGGAAACCGCGAGCCCTACGGCCGCCGCATCGCAAGCCGAGCCCGCCGCCCAGGCCGAGGGCGCCGCAGCACTGGCCGAGCCCGCCGCACCTGCGGCTAACGCGGCTCCCTATATGCAGAACCGCGAGCTGTCGTGGCTCACGTTCAACGAGCGCGTGCTGGACCAGGGCGCCGACGAGACGGTGCCGTTGCTCGAGCGCCTGAACTTCGTCTCCATCTTCTGGAGCAACCTGCAGGAGTTCTTCATGGTGCGCGTGGGCAGCCTGACCGACCTGTCCCTCGTGAAGAAGCACATCGTGGACTCGAAGTCGGGCATGACGCCCTCCGAGCAGCTCGACGCCATCTACGCGCGCTGCCACGAGCTGTACCCCATCCAGGAGCGCACGTTCGAGGAGGTGCGCCGCCTGCTGGGCGAGCGCGGCGTGCGCCACCTGCGCCCGAACGAGCTGGACGACGAGCAGCGCGCGTGGCTTGCCGCCTACGTGCACGACAACGTCATGCCGTTCCTGTCGCCGCAGATCATCAACGCGCGCCACCCCTTCCCCCACCTGGAGAACGGCGCGCTGTACGTGGTGGTGCGCCTGAACGACGAGGCGGAGCGGCAGCGGAAGAAGGAGGCCGCGAAGGCGAAGGCCGACAAGGACGGCAAGGCGGACAAGGCCGCCGTCAAGGAGGCGAAGAAGGCGAAGAACCTGGGCGCCGAGGGCGTGACGCTGGGGCTCGTGCCGATGCCGCGCCAGTGCGAGCGCGTCATCGCGCTGCCGGGCAAGGGCAAGGAGCTGGCCTTCGTCCTGCTGGAGCACGCCATAGAGATGGTGGCGGCCGAGATATTCTCCATGTACACCGTGAAGCACACGAACGTCATCTGCGTCACCCGCAACGCCGACCTCGATGCCACCGAGGGCTCCGACGAGGCCGACGAGGACTACCGCGAGCACATGAAGCGCATCCTGAAGAAGCGCTCCCGCCTGGCCCCCGTGCGCCTGGAGAGCGAGCGGCCGCTGTCGACCACGCTGGAGAAGCTGCTGCTGGCGCGCCTTAACCTAAGGCCCCACCAGGTGTTCTCCACCTCGGTGCCGCTCGATTTGGGCTACACGTTCGCTCTGGCGTCGCGGCTGCCGGCGAAGGAGCGCGCGGCGCTCACGAACCCGCCGTTCTCGCCGCAGTGGCCGGCGTGCCTCGACCGCAACCGCTCCCTCATCGAGCAGGTGACGGAGCGCGAGACGCTGCTCTCCTACCCCTACGAGAGCATGGACCCGTTCGTGCAGCTCCTACGCGAGGCGGCGAACGACCCGGCCGTCATCTCCATCAAGATCACGCTCTACCGCCTGGCCAGCCAGTCGCACCTCGCCGAGGCGCTTATCGCCGCGGCAGAGAACGGCAAGGAGGTCACGGCGCTGTTCGAGCTGCGCGCCCGCTTCGACGAGAGCAACAACATCGAATGGTCGCAGCGCTTCGAGCAGGCGGGCTGCAAGGTCATCTACGGGTTCCGCGACTTCAAGGTGCACTCGAAGATCTGCTGCATCACGCGCCAGACCGACTCCGGCCTGCAGCACATCACGCAGCTGGGCACCGGCAATTACAACGAGAAGACGGCGAAGCTCTACACCGACCTGTCGTTCATCACATGCGATGCCACGTTCGGCCGCGACGCCGTGGAGTTCTTCCGCAACATGGGGCTGGAGAACACCTCGGACAACTACGATATCATGTGGGTGGCCCCGCTGCAGATCAAGCCCATGATACTGGCCGGCATCGACGCGCAGATCGCCCGCGCGCAGGCCGGGGAGCCGAGCGGGCTGTTCTTCAAGACGAACTCCATCACCGACAAGGACGTGATCGAGAAGCTGGTGGAAGCCTCGCAGGCGGGCGTGCCCGTGACGCTGTTCGTGCGCGGCATCTCGTGCATCGTGCCGGGGCTCGAGGGGCTCACGGAGAACGTGCGCGTGGTGTCCATCGTGGGCCGCCTCTTGGAGCACAGCCGCATCTACGGGTTCGGCCCGCGCGAGACGATGAAGCTCTACCTGTCGAGCGCCGACCTCATGACGCGCAACATGGACAAGCGCATCGAGATAGCCTGGCCCATTTTGAACGACGGGCTGCGCGAGCAGATCCTGGGGTATCTGGACGTGAGCCTGGACGACACGGCGAAGCTGCGCGAGCTGCTGCCCGACAAGAGCTACACACCGCTCGGCGCGTTCGCGCGCAAGGACGGCGAGGGCGCAACCGTGCTGTTCGACTCGCAGGAGTTCTTCATCAAGCAGGCGCAGGAGCACCGCCTGTCGGCGGCCGAGGAGGCGGCCGCGCGCACGGCCAACCGCGGGCGCGGGGAGAACGGGGCGCAGGAGGCCGTACTGGCCGCCGCACAGGCCGCCGTGGAAGCCGCGGTCGGGCGCGTGGCCGAGGAGCGCGCGGCGCAGGGCGAGGCCGACGGGGCCGCCGCGACCGCCCAGTCGGTGGCGCGCGCCCTAGCCGCGGCCGAGGCGGCGGCGGAGAGCGCTGCGGTTGAGGTGCTGGCCGAGGAAGCGGCCGTCCCGGAGGCCCTGCCGGAGTCGCAGCCGGTCCGGGCGCCGAAGGCGGCGCCGGCAGCTCCCACGTCCAAGGCCATGGCGCGGCCGGTGCGTCCTGCGCGCCCGCACAAGCCCAGCCTGCTCGTGCGCATCCTGAGCAAGTTCGTGCGATAGGAAGTAAATGGGGGCCGACCCTGCGGATCGACCCCCGTTCTCGAAAGGCCTGCGCCGCCCGCTCAGTCGAAACGGCGCAGGGCGCGGCCGAGGCCGGCCAGGCCCGCCCGCAGCACCGGCTCGGGGGCGCAGTAGCCGAGGCGCGCGTGGCCCGGCAGGTCGAAGCGGCTGCCCGGCACGAGCAGCACGCCCTCGTCCTCGAGCAGCCGCAGGCAGAACGCCTCGTCGTCCTCGGGGATGTCCAGCTTGATGCACGACGTGGACACCCCCTGCGGCGCCACCCACGACACGCGCGGCTCGTCGTCGATCCACGCCTGCGCGATGGCCAGGTTGCCCATCACCAAGGGGCGGTTGCGGGCGAGCACGGCATCGCGGTGCTCCAGCACGTGCACGGCCAGCGCGTCGTTCACCACGCCGCAGCAGATCATGGTGTAGTCGCGGTACGGCCGCAGCATCTCGGCGATCTGCGGGCTCGACGCCGTCCAGCCGATGCGCGCGCCGGGCACAGAGTACGTCTTCGACAGGCTGTTCGTGGCCACGCCGCGCTCGTAGATATCCGCGATGGAGGCGAAGTCCTCCGTGCCCACGAGCGGCAGGTACACCTCGTCCACGAGCACGAAGGCGCCCACGCTGCGCGCGATGTCGGCCACCTGCTCCATGAACGCGCGGTCGAGGAACGTGCCCGTAGGGTTGTTCGCGTTGTTCAGGCAGATGAGCCTCGTGTCGGGGCGCACGAGGCGCTCGAGCTCGCCGAGGTCGGGGTACCAGCCGCGGTCCTCGTAAATGCGCCAGAGGTCCACCTCGGCGCCGAGCGCCCGCGGTATGTCGTAGAGCTGCTGGTAGCTGGGGTACTCGGCGACCACGTGGTCGCCGCGCGACACGAGCGCGAGCACGGCCAGCAGGTTCGCGCCCGTCGCGCCGTTGGTCTGCAGCACGGCCTCGGGCTCCACGCGCCCGTAGAGCGCGGCCGCCGCCCGCTTGAACGCGGGCGAGCCCTCGATCCAACCGTAGTTCATCTTCTCGGCACCCAGGCGCGCGAAGAAGCCCATCTGGGCGGCGCCCGCCCGGGCGTCCTGCGGGAAGGCCGCCTCGGCCGCGTCGGCCACGAGCCCCCGCGGCGCTCCCAGCGCCACGAGCTCGTCGAGCGTCATCGATGCGATGGTAGACTGCGCGATGTCGTACGTCGCGCTCTTCTCGTGCACGTTGAGCCAGTCCTCCACCCCGAACGGTGCGATGTCCATGTTCGTTTCCTTCCCTAAAAGCTGATGACGCCCATTGCCAGCAGCACCAGCGACAGCACGCCGAGCGCGGAGATGGCGCCCATGCCCGCCTTCTCGCCCGTGGTGAGGGCCGTCGCGCCGGCCTCCTTGCGCGCCCGCCAGTAGAAGAAGAAGCCGGGGATGTAGCCCACGCACGTGAGCAGCAGGAACGACCAGCCGTTGAACAGCACGCCCACCACCTGGAACGCCACGGCCACGATGCCGATGGCGCACTGGCCCCACTCGTGGTGCTGCGCCGAGAACTTCACCTGGTAGGCCGCCGCGAACGCCCACGTGATGACGATGGCCACCGTGCACATGGAGAACGCGAAGTTGTACGCGTCCTCGGTGAACAGGAGCGTGATCATGAACGCCTGCGTGCACGCGCCCACCACGATGAGCGAGATCTGCGGCGAGCCCTTCTTGTTCAGCCGGTTGAACACGGGCGGCAGCAGCTCGTGCTTCGCCATGAGCGACGTGGTCTCGGACGGCAGGATGGTGAACGACAGCCACGACCCCAGCACGGCGACGATGAGCGCCACGCTGATGAACGCGCCGCCCCAGCCCGGCGCCATGCTCTCGAACACGTACAGCATGGCCGGCTTGTCCAGCGCGCCGATCTCGGCGTAGGGCAGGTACCCGAACGGCAGCACCGACGCGCCCACGTACACCAAAAGCAGCACCACCAATCCGATGACCGTGGCCTTGCCGGCCTCGCTCTTCTTGCGCGCGCGGGCCGACACCACCATGGCGCCCTCGATGCCGATGAACGACCACATCATGATGATCAGGCAGTTCACTATCTGGTCGCCCACGCCGCCCAGGTCCACGCCCTCGCCCGCCATGGCGGCGGCGTTGCTGGCCATCTGCCCCCAGAAGTCGGCCGTGAACACGCCGGCGTTGAACAGCACGATGCTGAACAGGATGAACACCACGATGGGCACGACCTTCGCGATCATGACGATGGCGTTGAGGAATGCCGCGCTCTCCACGCCGCGGATGACGAGGAACGTGATGCCCCACATGATGACGCTGGCCACCACGATGCTGCCAATATTGTTGCCCGGCAGGAAGTACGGCAGGAAGAACCCGAGCGTGGACATGAGGATGGTGGCGAACGCCACGTTGCCGAGCCACGCCGACAGCCAGTAGCCCCAGCCGCTGATGAAGCCCGAGAACTTGCCGAAGCCCTCCTCGGCGTACGAGAAGATGCCGTGCAGGTCGGACCGCTTCGCGCCCAGGTTCGCGAACGAGAGCGCCAGCGCGAGGAAGCCCACGCCCACGACGCCCCATGCCACGAGCGCGCTGCCCGGGGCAGCCACCTGGCCGATCTGCCCGGTGAGGGCGAACACGCCCGAGCCGATGCAGGAGCTGACCACGAGGCCGATGAGGCCGAACAGCCCGATGCCCTTCTTTTCCTCTTCCATAGGGGGATGCCTTTCCGCCGAAATGGGTGCCTGTTGCGGCAGGAACGCGGTCCGACTGCGCCGCGGTCGACCGGCGGGCGCATCGCGGCCGCGTCCCGTGCCGCGCCGAGAACGATCCCACGTCTCCCTGACGCGCGCAATCAGGTAAGCCGATCCGTTGACGGCCCTCCGCTGGTCGGTTACGTTCGCCGCGGTTCGGGCAAGGAGGAACGCTTCGGAAGGTTATAATGGACGCAATCTATCATTGGCGACCAACAGATCGGCCCGGCGCCGGGCCGGACGCGAAGGGAAAGCAGGTTTCATGGACACCGAGATCATCCGCATCATCAACAAGGCGCTCGACGGAGGCCTGCTCGACAAGAAGGAGATCATGGCCCTGTTGTCGGTGGAGAACCTCTCGCCCGAGGCGTTCGCCATCCAGCAGGCGGGCCGTGCGTTCACCTCGCAGCTGTGCGGGGGCGAGGCGGAGATCCACGCGCACATCGGACTGGACGCGGCGCCGTGCCCGAACGACTGCAAGTTCTGCTCGTTCGCGGCGTCGAACAAGATCTTCCGCACGCACGAGGTCATCCCGCTCGAGCAGGTGATCGCCGAGGCGCAGGCCATGGAGGCCGCCGGGGCGAACGCGCTCTACCTCGTGACCACCGTGCACTACGGCGAGGAGAAGTTCCTGGAGACGGCGCAGGCGGTGCGCGCCGGGCTGTCCACCGACGTCCCGCTCATCGCGAACGTGCCCGACTTCGACGAGGACTACGCGCGCGAGCTCGTGCGCATCGGCATAGCCGGCGTATACCACGTGGTGCGCCTGGGCGAGGGCGTGTTCACGCGCTGCAAGGTGGAGACGCGCCTGAAGACCATGGAGGCCGCGAAGAGCGCCGGGTTGGTGCTGGGCAACTGCATCGACCCCATCGGGCCCGAGCACACGCCCGAGGAGCTGGCCGACCTCATCTTGCTCGCACGCGATTTCGAGGTGGGCTTCAGCGGCGCCATGCGGCGCAACACCGTGCCCGGAACCGAGTTCGAGCGCTACGGCAACATCAGCTACGGCCGCCTGGCCACCTACGCCGGCGCCACCGCTCTGGCCACCGGCCCAGGCATCCGCGGCAACTGCACGCACGAGCCCAGCCAGCTATGCGGCCAGGCCGGCGCCAACATCATGTGGGCCGAGCGCGGCACGTCGCCCCGCGACACCGCCACCGAGACGACGCGCGGCCTGTCCGTCGACCAGGTGCGCGAGATCTACTTCGACACCGACTGGCCCGTCCACGAGGGCCCGTCGCAGTTCTACCCGCCCTACTCTGCCCGCTAGGCCCGCCGCGAGCCGGGAAGGCGCCCCGCCGGGCCGCCTTCCCGCGACGACGCCGCACGCGCCGACGCCGCCTTCCCGCCTCCTACCGCCAGGTGGTGAACCGGCGCTGCACCCAGGCCGTCGCGAAGCTCAGCACCGTCACCACCACGCCGCACACGATGATGCCCGCCACCACGTTGGTGTAGTTGGCGTAGTTGTTCGCGTTGCTGATGAAGTAGCCGATGCCCGACGACGCGCCCAGCATCTCGGCGAACGTGAGCATGAGAAACGCGGTGGTCAGCGACACGCGCAGGCCCTTGAGCACCTCGGGGAGCACGTAGGGCAGGATGATGCGCGTGATCATGGTGAAATTGCGCACCCCCAGCGTGCGCGCGTTGTCCAGCAGCTGGGCATCGAGCGAGGACGTGCGCACCACCATGTTGAGGAACTGCGGCCAGAACACGCCCAGCAGGATGATGAAGCACGACGCCGTGCGGAACGTGGGCAGCAGCACGATGAGGTACGGCGCGAACACCGTGGGCGGGATGGGCGCCAGCACGTTCGCTATCGGGAAGAACATGGCCCGCAGCCGCGGTATCCACCCGCAGACGATGCCCAGCACCACGCCGAGCGCAAGGCCGCCCGCATAGCCCATGACCAGCAGCGTGACCGACGAGACGATGTCGGCGCCGATGACGTCGGCCTGGGCGAAGAACACGTTGAACACGGCCTCGGGCGCAGGAACGATCACGGTGGGCGCGATGTCGAGCTTCGTGGCGCACACGTCCCACACGATGAACAGCGCCCATACGAGCACCACGATGTCGGTGGGCCCCGTGGAGAACGCGCCGCGACGGCGCAGCGCGGCCAGGCGCAGCAGGTAGAGCACCTCGATGACGGCGAGGCCGGCGAGCAGCGGGTAGTACGACACCGTGACCATGCGCTGGTTCGGCATGCACGTCACCACGAGCACGAGGGCCGCCAGCAGCACGTGGGCGAATGCGAACTCCTTCCCGAACAGGCGCCTCATGGCAGCACCGCCTTCCCCGGCAGCGCGCCGGGCACGCCGGCGCCCGCCTCCCCGAACGCGCCGCCTTCCTCGTCCTCCTCGCCGTCCAGGTAGAACAGGTCGGTCAGCTCGTCCTTGAGGGCCCGGGCGCACGCATCGTGCGCGAAGATGGCCGACGAGCGCGGCCGCGGCACGTCCACGGCGCGGTCGGCGACGATCTCGCCCCGGCGCATGAACACCACGCGGTCGGCCAGCAGGATGGCCTCGTTGATGTCGTGCGTCACGAACACGACGGTCTTGCGCCGCTCGCCCGAGCGCCACAGGGCGTCGACGAGCTTCTGCAGCGAGCAGCGCGTCTTGACGTCGAGCGCGCCGAACGGCTCGTCGAACAGCAGGATCTCGGCGTCCATGGCCAGCGCCCGCGCGATGGCAACGCGCTGGCGCATGCCGCCGGAGAGCTGGTAGGGGTACTTGTCGGCCGCCGCGCCCATGCCCACGCGGTCCAGGTAGTCGCGCGCCACGGCGGATACCTGGGCCTTCGTCAGCCCGCGGTGCAGCTCCTTGTTGGCCTGCTCCACGCCGAACTCCACGTTGCGCAGGGCGCTCATCCAGGGGAACAGCGCATAGTTCTGGAACACGACGGCACGGTCGAGGCCCGGCCCCTCCACCGGCGCGCCGTCGATGCGGACGGTTCCCGCGCTCGGGCGGCTAAGGCCGGCGACAAGCCGCAGGAGCGTGGTCTTGCCGCTGCCCGAGTGGCCGATGACGCAGAGGAACTGCCCGTCGGGCACCTCGAGCGCCACGTCGCGCAGCGCGCGGTCGTCCGCGGCGCCGGCGGCCGTCGGCCTGCCGCCCGCCGCCACGTCCTCGTAGGCGAACGAGACGTCCTCGATGTCGATCTTCCCCACGCGCCCTCCCCTTCTCCGTTTCCGAACGTCGGATGCGGGCGCCGGAGCGCCCGCATCCATGGTACCCGATAGCCCGCAGGCCCGCTATTCGTTGTTCTTCGCGTACGCCTGGTCGAGGTCCTTCCACAGCTGCTCGTCAGGCTCGCGCTCGAGCAGCGTATCGAGCGCCGTGCGGTAGATCGACGTCACCACGTAGTCGTCCATGGAGTACGCCGTGGCCTTGTCGATCTCGCCGATGTTCTTCAGCGTGTCGTAGAACTTGAGGACGGCGTTCTTGTTGGGGTCGGGCGACGGGTCCATGACGTTGTCGTAGTCGTCCGTGCCGTACATGGCGGCGCGCACGTAGGCCTCCTCCTGGCCGGAGTAGTCCACAAGCAGCGGAATGACCGTGTCGGGCTCCTGCCGGTAGGTCTTGTAGCCGCGCAGCAGGGCCGTCTCGAAGTCCATGAGCGACAGGTACTTCTCGTGAAGCGCCTGCTCGGAGCAGTTCTGGCGGCAGCACGGGTAGTCGCCCGCGTACTGCTTGACGGTGGCGACCACCTTTATGCCGTTGCTGCGCTGCACGAAGCCCTGGGCGTTGTTCGTGATGTACAGGTCGAACTCGCCCTTCTTCACCGCCTCGAAGCCGCCTTGGTCGTTGTCGAAGTACGTGAACGCCACGTCGCCGCCGTTGATGTCCAGGCCCTCGTCCTGCAGCCACTCCTTGAACACCATCTGGCCGGTCTCGGGGCGGTTCACGCCGATGCGGAGCCCCTTGTAGTCCGCGGCCGTCTTGAGCTCGCGGTCGAACGAGTCGAGCGCGCAGATCTCCGAGCCGTTGAGGATGGTGCCGCCGAAGATGTAGGCCTTCGCGCCCTGCGACACGTAGGTGCAGGCGGGCACGACGCCGAACAGGTCCATGTCCAACTGGTTGTTGGTGAGCGCGGTCATGGCGTCGTTGAGCGCGATCTGCTGGAACTCCACATCGCAGCCCTCTTCGTCGAAGTAGCCCAGCTTGTCGGCCACGATGGCGGGGGCGATCTTGATGAGCTTGCCCGTCACGCCGCACACGAGGTGCTCGCCCTTGCCCTGGGTCAGGTAGTCCTGGGACGCCTCGTCGGCCGGCCCCTCGGCCTTCGTCTCGGCCTGGGGCGCCTGGCCGCCGCAGCCGGCAAGGCCGAGGCCCAGCACGGAAGCCGCCGCCACGCCCGAAAGCGCGCAGAAACCACGTCGGGTGAGATTCATAGTGCATCCTCCTTATCGAATGGCACGGCACGGCGCTCCATCGAGGCCGGCCGTCGTTTCCAGAATAGCTGCCGAGCCGCCCGCGCCGCCGCCCGGCTCGCGCTTCGCTCGCCGCCGCCCTAGCAGCAGCGGCCCGACGGCTTCGGGACCCGCTCGCCCGTGCGCAGCCGAGGGGTCGGGCAGACGCGCGGCTCGGGGTTCGGCAGGCGCACGGCGAATCCAGCCTTCTCCAACAGCCCCTTCGCCTCGGCCACCGTGAACCCTTTCCATGGCTCGGCGCCCGGCTCGACGTCGCGCGGATTGGCGCCCGCCTCGACGGTGAGCGAGTTCGCACCGGCGTAGAGGGCCCGCTCCACGGGCGGGTGGCAGCCGATGCTCTCGTACTGCAAGCCGGCGACGATGCGCTCGACCGCGAGGATCTGCATCAGGCGGTCCTCGGATATCGTCCCCGCATGTTCGAGGGGCGTGCCGGGCACGGGCACGCGCGCCATGACGCCGCCCGAGTAGGCGCCGCACTCCAGCCCGAACAATATCCCATCGGCCAGCTCGTCATCGGTGTGCTCGGGGCCGATGGGCTCGACGCAGGTGCCCAGCAGAAGCGGCGACGCGGCGATGGCGCGGATGGTGGCGATGCGTACCTCCGGGTCGAACGGCGTGTCCTCGCCTTCCCTAAGGCGGAGCACATGGTAGGCGCTCGTCGCGCCGCACTCCCAGATGGCCTGGGCGCGCTCGGGCGTCAGCTCGCCCACGTTCATGTTGATCTCGTAGCTCCCCGGAACCTGGGCGCGGATATCGGCGATCCACTCCTGCAGCACGTCGAGGTCGTAGAACTCCGTCGACCGCAGCGTCACCATGGTGGCCCCCTGCTCGACGTAGGCCCGCACCATGGCGATGACCTCGTCCTCGGTATAGGCCACCTCTTCCCCGATGACGCCCCATCGCTCGCCGAACGAGCAGAAGGAGCAGTTCATGGAGCAGGGTGCGAAGTCGATGCCCACCGCTCCCGCTATGCGCCCGGTGTCGCCCGACACGCGGTGCGCCACCTCGCACGCACGCTCCTCGAGGTAGGACGCCTCCGGCGAGCACGGGTCGAGGGCGAGCAGCCGCACGACGTCCGCCTTGGGAGGAACGGTACCCGCCAATCCCCCTTCCGCGATACGGTCGATCAACGCCACCGTCGCCTCGTCCATGCTGCTCCTCTCCCTATCCCCTTCGCTCATGTAGGATACAGTATATTACTAGACGCTATCATATACTAGCCCGATACAAGTAACTGGTGGAAAAAGGGCGGCGTTCCGGGCGGTTCCCCGACGGCCAAGAGGCGCGCCGCAGGCCCTTAAACGGCGAGGGCCCCGTTTCCGGGGCCCTCGGGCAGTGCGCTGGCGGCAAGGCCCGTCGTGCGCCTGCCTTACACCTCGCGCTCCACCACGGCAGCGATGGCGTGGGCATGGCGGTCGGCTTCCTCGGCGCTGGCGGCCTCCACCATGACGCGGACGACCGGTTCGGTGCCGCTCGGGCGCAGCAGCACGCGGCCGGAATCGCCCAGCTCGGCCTCGGCGGCCTCCACGGCGGCGGCCACGGCGGCGTTGCCGTCAACGGCGTGCTTGTCCTTCACGTGCACGTTCACGAGCGTCTGCGGGAAGCGCGTCATCACGGCGGCGGCATCGGCGATGGACTTGCCGGCGCGCTTGCAAGCCGCGAGGAACTGCAGCGCCGTGACCAGGCCGTCGCCCGTGGAATTGTGCTCGAGGAAGATCATGTGACCGCTCTGCTCGCCGCCCAGGACGAAGCCGCCCTCGCGCATGGCCTCCAGCACGTAGCGGTCGCCCACCTTCGTCTGGACGAGCTCGATGCCCGCATCGCGCAGGGCATGCGCAAGGCCCAGGTTGCACATGACGGTGGACACGGCGGTGTTGCCGGCCAAAAGCCCGCGCTCCTTGAGGTCGATGGCGCACACGGCCTCGACCACGTCGCCGTCGATCTCGTTGCCGTGGGCATCCACCAGCATGACGCGGTCCGCGTCGCCGTCATGGGCAATACCCACGTCCGCGCCGATCTCGGCCACGAGGTCGCACACGGGGCCCAAGTGGGTGGAGCCGCACTGCACGTTGATGTCGGTGCCGTCGAAGTCCTCGTTGACCACCGTGACGTCCGCGCCCAGGCGGCGCAGCGCCTCGGCGCTCGTCATGCACGAGGCGCCATGGCCCACGTCGAGCGCCACCTTGAGGCCCGAGAGGTCGATGCCCTCGTCGGCCACGGTCGCCACGGCGTGCGCGATATAGAGCTCGCAGGCGTCGTCCACCGGCAGGGCCACGCCCACCGCGTCGCCGGCCGGCAGCTCGTCGGCCGCCGCGCCGCCGCGCGCCACGAACGCCTCGATCTCGTCCTCCACCGCATCCGGCAGCTTGAAGCCCTGGGCGTCGAACAGCTTGATGCCGTTGTACTCCGGCGGGTTGTGCGAGGCCGAGATGACGATGCCGCCATCGCAGTGCAGCTCGCGCACGAGCAGCGCGATGGCGGGCGTCGGGATGATGCCGGCCAGAAGCGCCGTGCCGCCCATCGACATGATGCCGGCCGCCACGGCCGACTCCAGCATGTCGCCCGAAAGGCGCGTGTCCTTGCCGATGAGGATGGTCTTGCCCTGGAACGCCACGGCCGCCTGGCCGAGCTTGAAGGCGAGGTCGCACGTGAGCTGCGTGTTCGCCACCCCGCGAACCCCATCGGTCCCGAAAAGTCGTGCCATGTTACTTCCCCCTTTTGATATGTTCGTCGTGGAGGCGGACGGCGCCTTGCGGGCGCTCCGCGTCGGTCATGCGGGTGTTGAGCTCGGCGGCGAACTCGTCGAGGCCGATGCCGTAGCGCTCCAGTGCCACCAGCAGGTGGTACACCACGTCGGCCGCCTCGTAGCGCAGGTGGTCCACCGCCGCATCGTACTCGGGCGGCAGCTCTACGGAAAGCGCGTCGTCCACGTCCGCGCCGACAACCGCCAGCGTGGCGGCGAGCGACGAAGTGGCCCAGGACTCCACGTCCTTGGCGGCGAGCGCCGTCTCCCCCGCCTCCTCCATGACTTTTTTCAGCACGTCATCGGCCGGGCCGGCGAGCAGGCGGTGCGTGTAGCTCTCCTCCCCCGCGTCGCGCCGCGCCGCGATGGTGGCCGCAAGCGCCTCGAGCGTTGCCCCGATCTGCGAGGCCGGCGGCGTCTCGCCGGCCGGGAGGTAGGTTTTATCGGACATGTCGTGCCTTTCGATCTCTTGAACCTGACAGGACGCCGCATGAAAAGGGGGCGCACCTTGGCGCGCCCCCGGTTGCTACTCTTCGATGTCGTCGTCCTCGGCATCCTCGGAGGCGGCTTCCTCGTCCTCCTTGGTGGTCAGCCCGAAGCCGAGCGACCCCACGGAGCCCAGAAGCGCGTCCAGCTCTTCCAAGTTGCGCTGGTAGGAGCGGGGCGGCAGGGCCTCGCCCAGCATGTCCTCGCCCTCGGTGTTGAAGGTCGGAGGCTCGTCGCCGCCGATGAGGATGGTGTCGTCGGGCGAGAACACCATGTCCAAGAGCTGCGACATGTCGTCGCTCGTGGCGGCGAGGTCGTCCTCGATCACGTGCGAGAGGCCGCGTTCCGCCAACCCCTCCTTCAGCTCCTCGATGGCCTTTACGCCGATGCCCTCGATGCGCAGCAGGTCCTCCTCGGTGTGGCCCACGAGGTCGGCCACCGTCTCGATGCCCGCCTCGCTGAACTTGTTGGCCCAGCGCTGCGACACGCCCAAGTCGTCGTAGATGTACAGGCGCGCGTCCTCGTCGGTGAGCTGCGGGCCGCGGTGCCCGAGCGACAGGCCGCTGTAGTAGCTGCCGTAGTTCGTGCCCATGTTGAGGTAGCCGTCGCCGTCAAGCGACCAGTCCTGCGGCTGGGGCAGCAGCTCCTCGATCTCGCGGAGCGCCTCGGGGGCGAAGTCGGGCAGGTTCTCGCCCTGCACGCCGGAAACCGGGCGGCCCTTGTAGGTGAGCCCCACCTCGCGGTAGCGCGGAAGGCCCGTGCCCGCCGGGATGGGCTTGCCGATGATGACGTTCTCCTTGAGGCCGGCCAAGTGGTCGGTCTTGCCCTCGATCGCGGCATCGGTGAGCACCTTGGTGGTCTCCTGGAAGGAGGCCGCCGACAGGAACGAGTCCGTGGCGAGCGACGCCTTCGTGATGCCCAGCAAGAGCGGCTGGCCCACGGGAGGCTCCTTGCCCTCGGCGATGAGGCGGTTGGCCTCGTCCTCGAACTCGAAGCGGTTGACCTGGCGGCCCGGCAGGTAGTCGGAGTCGCCGGCGTCGGTCACGGCCACCTTGCGCAGCATCTGGCGCGAGATGACCTCGATATGCTTGTCGTTGATGTCCACGCCCTGGCTCACGTACACGCCCTGCACCTGGCTCACGATGTAGCGCAGCGTGGTGTTCGGGTCGGTGAGGCGCAGCAGGTCGTGCGGGTTCACGGAGCCCTTGGTGAGCTGCTGGCCCACGTGCACCTCGCACCCGTCCGTCACGCCCGGCAGCATCTGGGCGCGGGCGCTCACCACGTACTCGCGGAAGTTGCCCTGCTGGTCGTGGATCGTGATGGTCTTGGACTGCTTGTCGCCCGCGATCTGCAGCGTGCCGGAGATCTCCGCGAGGACGGCGAGGCCCTTGGGCTTGCGCGCCTCGAACAGCTCCTGGACACGGGGCAGACCGTGGGTGATGTCCTCGCCGGCCACGCCGCCGGTGTGGAACGTGCGCATGGTGAGCTGGGTGCCCGGCTCGCCGATGGACTGGGCGGCGATGATGCCCACCGCCGTGCCGATGTTCACCGGGCGGCTCGTGGCAAGGTCCCAGCCGTAGCACTTCTGGCACACGCCGTGCTCGGCATGGCAGGTCATGACCGTGCGGATGACCACCGTGTCGATGCCGGCCTCGTCCATGGCGCGCAGCTGGTCCATGCGCTCCACGTACTCGCCCGCGGCCAGCACCACCGTGCCGTCGGCGCCCTTGGCGTCCTCCAGCAGGCAGCGGCCGATGAGGTTGTCGTCCACGTCGCCCTTGTCGTTGTGCAGCGGATAGGGCACCCCGTCGGTCGTCCCGCAGTCGATCTCGCGGATGATGACGTCCTGGGCCACGTCCACCAAGCGGCGGGTCAGGTAGCCCGAGTCGGCGGTACGCAGCGCCGTGTCGGCGAGACCCTTACGGGCGCCGTGCGTGGAGATGAAGTATTCCAGAACCGACAGGCCCTCGCGGAAGTTCGCCTTGATGGGTCGGTCGATGATCTCGCCCTTCGGGTCGGACATGAGGCCGCGCATACCGGCCAGCTGGCGGATCTGCTTGATGTTGCCTCGGGCGCCGGAGAACGCCATCATGTAGATGGGGTTGAACTTGTCGAAGTTCTCGGCCATGGCCTCGCCGACCTCTTCGTTGGCGGCGTTCCAGATGTCCACGACCTGCTTGTGGCGCTCCTCCTGGCTCATGAGGCCCATCTCGTAGTCCTCGTCGATGGCCGCGACCTTCTCGTCGGCGGCCGCCAGGATCTCGCCCTTGTTCGGCGGCACGGTGGCGTCGTACACCGACACGGTGACGCCGGCGCGCGTGGCGTAGTGGAAGCCCGCGTCCTTGAGGCCGTCCAGGATGGGCGGCACGCTGGACAGCTCGTAGCGGTTGCACACGTCCTCCACGAGACGGCTGATCTCCTTCTTGTTCATCTCGTAGTTGAGGTACGGGTAGTCCTCGGGCAGCACGTTGTTGAACGTGATGCGGCCGATGGTGGTCTCGATGCGCTCGCCCGCCTTGTGGTCCTCGAACGTGTTGTACGCCGTGGCCACCTGCGTGTCCTTGGAGAGGCGCACCCAGATCTTGGCCTGCAGGTCCAGCTCGGCGCGGGCGTCGTAGGCGTTCATGGCGTCGTCGAAGTCGATGAACGCGCGGCCCTCGCCCTCGAAGCCGTCGCGGGCGGCCGTGAGGTAGTACAGGCCGATGATCATGTCCTGGGTGGGCACGGTCAGCGGACGGCCGTGGGCCGGCGACTTGATGTTGTTGGCGGACAGCATGAGCACGCGGGCCTCGGCCTGCGCCTCGGCGCCCAGCGGCACGTGCACGGCCATCTGGTCGCCGTCGAAGTCGGCGTTGAAGGCGGTGCAGACCAGCGGGTGCAGCTTGATGGCCTTGCCCTCGACCAGCACCGGCTCGAAGGCCTGGATGCCCAGGCGGTGCAGGGTAGGTGCGCGGTTCAGCAGCACGGGATGTTCCGTGATGACCTCTTCGAGCACGTCCCACACGTAGCTGGCGCCGCGGTCCACGGAGCGCTTGGCCGCCTTGATGTTCGCGGCGTACTCAAGCTCCACCAGGCGCTTCATGACGAAGGGCTTGAACAGCTCCAGCGCCATCTGGCTCGGCAAGCCGCACTGGTGCAGCTTCAGCTGCGGGCCCACGACGATAACCGAGCGGCCGGAGTAGTCCACGCGCTTGCCCAGCAGGTTCTGGCGGAAGCGGCCCTGCTTGCCCTTGAGCATGTCGGAGAGCGACTTCAGCGGGCGGTTGCCCGGGCCCGTGACGGGGCGGCCGCGGCGGCCGTTGTCGAACAGGCTGTCGACGGCCTCCTGCAGCATGCGCTTCTCGTTGTTGACGATGATCTCGGGGGCGCCCAAATCCAGCAGGCGCTTCAAGCGGTTGTTGCGGTTGATGACGCGACGGTACAGGTCGTTCAGGTCCGACGTCGCGAAGCGGCCGCCGTCCAACTGCACCATGGGGCGCAGGTCGGGCGGGATGACCGGGATGACGTCCAGGATCATGTCCGTGGGCTTGTTCGTGGACTTCAGGAACGCGTCCACCACCTTGAGGCGCTTGATGGCCTTGGCGCGCTTCTGGCCCTTGCCGTTGGCAATGGTCTCGCGCAGCTCCTCGGCCACGGCGGCCAGGTCCATGGCGTCCAGCAGGTCGCGCACGGACTCGGCGCCCATGCCGCCCGTGAAGTAGTCGCGGTAGTTGAGGCGCATCTCGCGGTACAGGGCCTCGTCAGGCACGAGCTGCTTCGGCTCGATCTTCATGAAGGCGTCGAACGCGTCCTGGCGCAGGGCCTTGCGCTCGTTGAACTCCTCGTAGATGTCGGCGATCTCCTCGTCGACCTCCTCGGGCGTCAGGCGCTCGTCCTCGTCGACCTCGTCAACGAAGTCGTCGTCCTCGGGCACGTAGCTCGTGGACAGCTTGCGCGTGGCCTCGATGAGGCGGTCGCGCTCGGCGTCCAGCTCCTCAAGGTCGGCGGCCAGCTCGTCGCGCAGCTCGTCGGCATCCTCCTCGCGGGCCTCCTTGTCAACCGAGGTCACGATGGAGGAGGCGAAGTACAGCACCTTCTCCAGCTCTTTCGGCGGGATGTCCAGCAGGTAGCCCAGGCGCGAGGGCGAGCCCTTGAAGTACCAGATATGGCTCACCGGCGCGGCCAGCTCGATGTGGCCCATGCGCTCGCGGCGCACCTTGCTGCGCGTGACCTCCACGCCGCAGCGCTCGCACACGATGCCCTTGAAGCGCACGCGCTTGTACTTGCCGCAAGCGCACTCCCAGTCCTTCGTGGGACCGAAGATCTTCTCGCAGAACAGGCCGTCCTTCTCGGGCTTGAGCGTGCGGTAGTTGATGGTCTCGGGCTTCTTCACCTCGCCGCGCGACCAGCCGCGCACGTCCTCGGCGTTGGCAAGCGAAATACGCAGGGCGTCGAAATTGGTAACGTCGAATTCCGTCGTCATCTATCGCTCCTCCCCATCCCCGATGAGGTCGTTCGTTCCATTATCGTCAGAGATGTCTCCCATGAGCTCTCCCAGTTCGGCGGCGATGTCGTCGAGCGCGTTCGCCGCATCTTCCTCGGTCTTGCGCGCGTCGGCCGCGATGGCCTCGAACAGCGCGCGGTCTCCGTCTTCCTGTCCCTCGGACTCCACCGTCACGTCGATGGTCTGGTGGTCGTGGCCCTCGAGCTCCACGTTCAGGCACAGGGACTTCATTTCCTTCACCAGCACCTTGAAGGACTCGGGCACCTCGGCGGCCGGGATGTTCTCGCCCTTGACGATGGACTCGTAGGACTTGACGCGGCCGGCGGTGTCGTCGGACTTCACGGTGAGGATCTCCTGCAGCACGTTGGACGCGCCGTAGGCGTAGAGCGCCCACACTTCCATCTCGCCGAAGCGCTGGCCGCCGAACTGCGCCTTGCCGCCCAGCGGCTGCTGGGTGATCAGGCTGTAGGGGCCGGTGGAGCGGGCGTGGATCTTGTCGTCGACCATGTGGCCGAGCTTCAGGATGTAGCTCTGGCCGACCGTGATGGGCTCGCGGAACTTCTCGCCCGTGCGGCCGTCGTAGAGCCACGTCTTGCCGGTGCGGGACAGCTGCGGCACGAACTCGTCGCGCGCCTTGTCGCCGTACTTGGCGTGGTTGATGTTGATGAGGTTACGGTTCGCCTTCTCGATGGCATCGGAGATCTCGCGCTCCGTGGCGCCGTCGAACACGGGCGTGGCCACGTGCATGGGGCCCTCCACCACGGCGTCCGTCTCCTCCGCGTCGTCCCAGCCCCACTTCGCGGCCCAGCCCAGGTGGTTCTCCAACAGCTGGCCCACGTTCATACGGGACGGAACGCCGAGCGGGTTCAGGATGACGTCGATGGGGGTGCCGTCGGCCAGGTAGGGCATGTCCTCCAGCGGCAGCACGCGCGAGATGACGCCCTTGTTGCCGTGGCGACCGGACAGCTTGTCGCCCTGCTGCACCTTGCGCTTCTGCGCCACGTAGATGCGCACGAGCTCGTTCACGCCGGGAGCCAGCTCGTCGCCGGCCGCGCGGCTGAAGCGCGCCATGCCGATGACGCGGCCGCCGGAGCCGTGGGGCACCTTGAGGGACGTGTCGCGCACCTCGCGGGCCTTCTCGCCGAAGATGGCGCGCAGCAGGCGCTCCTCGGCCGTGAGCTCCGTCTCGCCCTTCGGCGTGACCTTGCCCACCAGCACGTCGCCCGGGAACACCTCGGCGCCCACGCGGATGATGCCGTCGGCGTCCAGGTCGCTGATCATGTCGTCGGAGATGTTCGGGATCTCGCGGGTGATCTCCTCGGGGCCGAGCTTCGTGTCGCGCGCGTCGATCTCGTACTCGGAGATATGGATGGACGTGAGCAGGTCCTCGGACACCACGCGCTCGGACACGATGATGGCGTCCTCGTAGTTGTAGCCTTCCCACGGCATGTAGGCCACCATGAGGTTCTGGCCGAGCGCGAGCTCGCCGCCGTCGCAGCTGGGGCCGTCGGCCAGCACGTCGCCCTTCTGCACCTCGTCGCCCTTGCGCACGATGGGGCGGTGGTTGATGCAGCCGGACTGGTTGGAGCGCTGGAACTTCGGCACGAGGTACTCGTCGTACTCGCCGTCGTCGTTCAGGATGATGATGGTCTGGCCGTCCACGTAGTCCACGACGCCCGGGTTCTGGGCGACGAGTATCTCGCCGGAGTCCACCGCGATGCGGTGCTCGATGCCGGTGCCCACGAGCGGCGCGTTGGGGCGCAGCAGCGGCACGGCCTGGCGCTGCATGTTCGAGCCCATGAGGGCGCGGTTCGCGTCGTCGTGCTCGAGGAACGGGATGAGCGAGGTGGCCACCGACACCATCTGGCGCGGGGACACGTCCATGTAGTCCACCTGGCTGGGCGGCAGCTCGTCGGGCTCGCCGAAGACGCCGTTGGCGTCCTTCGTGCGGCAGAGCACGCGGGCAGCCACATGGAACTCGCCGTTCTCGTCGAACGTGCCGAACTGGCGCGTCTCGGGGTCGAACAGGTCGTTCGCCTGGGCGATGACGTAGTTCTCCTCCTCGTCGGCCGTGAGGTAGTCCACGTCGTCCGTGACCTTGCCGTCCACGACACGGCGGTACGGCGTCTCGATGAAGCCGTAGGGGTTGATGCGGGCGTAGGTGGCCAGCGAGCCGATCAGGCCGATGTTCGGGCCTTCAGGCGTCTCGATGGGGCACATGCGGCCGTAGTGGGACGTGTGCACGTCGCGCACCTCGAAGCCGGCGCGCTCGCGGGACAGGCCGCCGGGGCCCAGGGCCGACAGGCGGCGCTTGTGCGTGATGCCGGCGGCGGGGTTCGTCTGGTCCATGAACTGGGACAGCTGCGAGGAACCGAAGAACTCTTTGATGGCCGCCACGATGGGGCGGATGTTCACCAGGGACTGCGGCGTGATCTCGTCGGGCTCCTGCATGCTCATGCGCTCGCGCACGACGCGCTCCATGCGGGACAGGCCGATGCGGAACTGGTTCTGGATCAGCTCGCCCACCGTGCGGATGCGGCGGTTGCCGAAGTGGTCGATGTCGTCGGTCTGGAAGTCCTCGGCGCCGGCGTGCAGGCCCACGATGTACTGCATCGTGCGCACGATGTCGTCGTCGGTGAGCGTGGAGGCCTCGTAGTCCGGATCGAAGCCCAGCTTCTTGTTGATCTTGTAGCGGCCGACCTTCGCCAGGTCGTAGCGCTGCGGGTTGAAGAACAGGCCCTCGAGGAGCGTCCGGGCGGAGTCGATGGTGGGCGGCTCGCCGGGGCGGAAGCGCTTGTACAGCTCGATGAGCGACTCTTCCTTCGTAGTGGCCGGGTCGCGGTCGAGCGTGCGCAGCACCATCTCGTCGGAGCCGAGGAGCTCGATGATCTCCTCGCGCGTCTCGGCCAGGCCGAGGGCGCGCACGAGCAGCGTGGCCGGCTGCTTGCGCTTGCGGTCGATGCGCACGGACAGGATGTCGCGCTTGTCGGTCTCGAACTCGAGCCACGCGCCGCGGCTCGGGATGACCTTCGCATTGTAGATGGTCTTGTCGGACGTCTTGTCGCGCTCGGCGGCGAAGTAGACGCCCGGGGAGCGCACGAGCTGGGACACCACGACGCGCTCGGTGCCGTTGATGATGAAGGTGCCGCGCGGCGTCATGAGCGGGAAGTCGCCCATGAACACGTCCTGCTCCTTGATCTCGCCCGTCTCGCGGTTGATGAAGCGGATCTCCACGAACAGCGGCGCCTGGTAGGAGACGTCCTTCTCCTTGCACTCGTCAACCGTGTACTTCGGCTCGCCGAACTCGTGCTTGCCGAACTCCACGCACATGTCCTTCGTCGAGTTCTCGATAGGGCTGATGTCGTGGAAGGCCTGCGCGAGGCCCTCGCCCTTGAAAAACTCGAAGCTGTCGGTCTGGATGGCTATGAGGTTGGGGACGTCCATGACGTCCGGAATCTTGGCGAAGCTGCGGCGGTTCCTGTAAAGGCTGGTGGGAGCGCTGTTTTTTGCTTGGGCCACGAGGCTTTTCCTCCTTCAAGAAAATCCGTGAAACTGCGAAAAGTCGCAATTTCTAAAAATACTTCGGTTGTCAAGAGGTGTCAAGGAATATTTTTACGAACTGTGGTGATTTGCTGGAGTTTCACGGGTTTAGCTGGGGAAATAGAGAGGAAACTTTTTGGTGGCGCGAAGGGTTTTGGCGCGCTTGGCGCGCTGCGCACCCCATGCCGGCGCGGCATCCCCGACACGGGCGCCCGGCCGGCCGACGGGAACGCGCCCGGCCGATCGATGGGAAGAAGGGAAGCGCCGCATCCCTATGCGTTGCGCGAGGCCCCTGCGCGCGGTGCCCTCTTTTTCGGCAGGTTCGGTCAAAAAATGAGCGTTTTGGCAATCTCAAAGCCGTCATTTCGCTCGCGAGCTGCGGGCGTTCTGCCATGTGCTTGACGTTTCCCCTGCTCAGGAATGCGACGTATTTCAAGCAGCCGGAAGAGCGCGCGGCGGCGATTGCCAAACCGGCCGTTTTTTGGCACTCGACAGCCCCTAAGCCGACAAGCGCCCGCGACCGCACGTTCCGCACGCACACGGGCGCCCCACGCGGCATCGCAGGATCAAGCAGGATGCGGCTTGGAGCAGGATGCGGCTTGCACGACGCGCCGCGGAGGAATCGGCAGGAGGCAGCCTATACGGAACACGGCGCCGCCCCGCCCGCCAGGGTTGCCTGGTAGCGCGCCAGGAGGGCGCAGGGCTGGTAGCTCAGCTTGTTCTCGCGCAGGCCGGGAAGGCCCAGGTCCTCCTCCAGGTTGAGGAACTCGGCGCGGGGGGCCACGGTGCGGGCCAGCTCGCGCAGGAGGGCGCGCCAGATGTAGCGGAAGTCCAGGTTGCCCTTCAGCACCATGACGTCGAAGGCGCCGCCGGGCAGGAGGGACCCGTAGGCGTAGCCCTGCACGTCGCCGGCGATGCGCAGCAGGATGCCCTCCAGGCCCAAGGCCTCGAAATGGTCCAGGTCGAGCGCGATCTTGCGGTGCTCCAGCTCCAGGGGGTGCTCCTCGGTGCCGCGGCGGCGGCTCCCCTCGTGCCAAGCCTGCTGGAACGCGCGCAGCTCGTCGAGGCAGGCGGGGACGACGGGCTCGAAGGACACATCGTCGCCGTAGAGCTGGAAGAACTTGTTCGTCTCGCGGCGCTTCTTCGCAAGCGCCGGGCCCGCGTAGGCGGCGATGTCCCGGGTGCGGTAGAGGTAGTCGGCGAAGGCGCGGTCGGTGGAGAACGCGAACATGCCGGGCAGCGCCTCCTCGAGGCGCTGGCGCTGCGAGGGGGTCACGCCCACGAGCACGGGTCGCTCCCCCGCCCCGGCCGCCTCCTCCAGCAGGCGGGCGATATCGGCAACGACGTCCTCCCCGCCGAGCGGCGGGTAGTACGCCACGGCCCCCGGGAGCCGGCGACGCTGGCGCACGTGCAGCGCGCGCCCCTCGAGGCGGACCTCCGTGCCGTACTTCTCCGTGAGCGAGTACAGGTTGGCGAACCCGAGCGCGGAGTCGTTGCGCCCGAGCGGCGCGAGCACCTGCTCCACGGCGTCTTTGTCGGCAAGCTGCAGCGTTCTGTATTCCATGGGTCGCTTTCCTCGGGGCTTTTCCTCATGGGCGCATAGGCGCCGGCCTCCTAGTGTAGACGAACGCGCTGCGGGCGAACAGCCTCAGGTTCGCAACGCCCGATGCCCCGCAGGACGCTTCGCGCAAGGATAAACGCCGGGGGATGCCGAAACGAAGGCGGTTGTTCGCCCCCTGCCGCAACGCAAGGAGTACACTGTCAATCAACCGTTGAAAGGTCCTGCCATGTACCACAAGACGCTGCGCATCAACCTGTTCGGCATCGAGCCGCCCGTGGAGGAGGCCCTGCGCCGCGCGGCGCCCCTCGATCGGTTCGAGCATGCGGTCGAGGCCTTCCCCGCGCTGGAAGCCGAGGCGTTCTGCTCCTGCGACATCGCCGTCGTCGACCTGCGGCTCTTCGCCGACGCGCCGGGCGGCGCCCGGCCGTCGCGCTGCCTTGCGGACCTCATGGCGAGGCGGCGCATGCGACTCGACACGTTCTACAGCGCCGTGGCGGTCGTTGCCGACGCCGCCGAGGCGGCATGCTGGACGCCGGAGGACTACGGGGCGTTCGACGCGCTGTGGACGCGACCGCTCGACGCGACGCGGGCCGCTTTCGAGCTCGCCCGGCTGCAGCGCTCGGCGAAACGCGACGCCGACCTGTCCCTCGCGCAGCAGTACCTCGACACCGCCATCGACTCCATACCCGAGCTCGTGTGGTTCAAGGACGCGCGCGGCGCCCACCTCAAGGTGAACGACGCGTTCTGCGAGACGGTGGGCAAGACGAAGGACCAGGTGGAGGGGCGCGGACACTACTATATATGGGACATCACGCCCGACGAGTACGCGCAGGGAGAGTTCGTGTGCCTGGAATCCGAGGAGGAGACCATGCGCTCGAGCACGACGCTCCTGTTCGACGAGCAGGTGAAGACGAAGAGCGGCATGCGCCAGTTCAAGACGTACAAGTCGCCGCTCATCGACTACGACGGCACCGTCATGGGAACCGTGGGGGTGGCCCACGACGTGACGGATCTGGGAAACATAAGGACCGAGCTGGAGATATTCATCGACTCGATGCCCTACGCCGTCGTGGTGCTCGACAACGAGGGCGCCATCGTCAACATCAACGAGCGCGCCGAGGACTACTTCGACGTGAAGCGCGAGCGCGTGGTGGGCGGCGACTTCGACCGCTGGCGGCGCATCGTGCTGGGGGATGCCGTGGTGGATGCAAACGACTTCGAGGACTCGAGCTTCTTCACGGCGTCCATACGCGGGGAGCCGAAGACGTTCGAGGTCAACGAGCGCGCCATCCTCGACGTGTTCGGCAACGCGACGGGGGTGCTGCGCATCTACCGCGACGTGACGAACGAGCGCAAGCTGGAGCAGCGCGTGATAGCCGCCGCGCGCACGGACTACCTGACCGGGCTGTACAACCGGCGCTACTTCTACGAGCACGTGGAGGAGCATCGCGGCAGCCAGCCGGTCACGCTCATCACGTTCGACCTGGACGATTTCAAGGACATCAACGACCGCTACGGCCATGCAGCCGGCGACGCGGCGCTCGGCATGACGGCGAAGACGCTGCGCGAGGCGTTTCCCGACGGGTTCGTGGTGCGCTGGGGCGGCGACGAGTTCGTGGTGGCGCTCATGGGAGAGCGGTCGATCGAGCGGACGGAGGCGACCGTGCGCGCGCTGCTCGCGGACCTGGCGCGCGAGTCCGCGGCAGACGGGAGCGCCTGGGCGGTCACGGCGAGCGCCGGCATAGCCGCCACCGACGACCCCGCGCTGCCCATCGACGCCCTCATCAGGAAGAGCGACGAGGCGCTCTACCGCGCCAAACGCGACGGCGCCTCGCCGCGCTTGGCCGAGCCGAGCCCCGCCTGAGGGCGGGCGTCAGGCCGCGGCCCTGCCGGATGCCGGGGACCGGCAGGGCCCCCGGCATCCGGCGCGCTACGACTTCTCCACCCTGAAGTCCCCGCTGGCCAGGTTCACGTGCACGGCGGTGAGCCGTCGCCGTGCACGTAAGAGCCGCCCTGCTGCACGGTCTCGAAGGCGCTGGAGAAGCTGCCCGACGCCTTGCTGACCTTGGCCGTGAAGCCCGTGTCGGCGGGCAGGGCCACGCTCACCTGGCCGCTGGCCAGATCAGCGCTCACCTGCTTCGGAGCCGCGCCCTGGCAGACGACGTCCAGCTGGCCCGATGCCGTCTTCGCGCTCACGCGCTCGGAGAACGTGCCCTCGGCGCGCACCTGGCCGCTGGCCACGTCCACGTCGAGCGCGGCGGCGGCGAGGCCGTCCGCGTCGATCTCGCCCGACGCCAGCTTGAGCCGGAGCGTGTCGCAGCCGATACCGGCCACGCGATAGTAGCCCGACGCGCCGTCGACGGTCACGGCGCCGAGGCTCTGCGCGTAACGCTCGGGGATGCGCACCTCGAGGCGCTTCTGCCCCAGCGCGAAGCACGACCACCAGCTGCCGTAATCCACCTTGAGCGTTCCGCCGGACACGCTCCAGCGCATCTGCTGCGCCTTCGTGAGGCCGGTAGGCGCCGTTTCCACGAGCTCGATGACATCGCCCGCCCCGTCGTCGACCACCGAGATGTCCACCGAGCCGGCCGCCCAGCTGACGGACAGGTTCCTCACGCTTTTCGCGTCCACGCTTGCATTGCCCATTTCCGTTCCCCCTCCAAGGTAGATCCCCTGCGAGCATCCGCGCATCGACCCCGCGCCCGCCACGGCGAACAGCAGCAGGGCCAGCGCGACGATGAGCGCTATCTTGACATACGACGACCGGGTGAGCCTTGTCATGTCCACCACCCGTCCTTACCGGCGCCCGGCCCGATAGTTCGGGTCGTTCTCGATGATGCGGGCTATCCAGTAGTACAAAGGGATGGTGAGGAAGATCACCCATGCAGGGTGCCAGGCGCCGAAGAGGAACCCGACGAGCAGGAACAGGATGACGCACAGCACCGGGTAAGGGAACGTCATCCACGGGCTGCGGCGATGCGGGCCCGGTGCGTCGCAGGGGCCCGCCTGCTGCTGCGGCGGAACGGGCGCGCCGTAGCCGGGCTGCTGCACCGGCGCAAAGCCGTGCGGCGGAGGCGGCACGGGCGCGCCGGCGTAGGGATGCGGGGCGGGTCCGGCCGGGGCCGGGGCCGCCGATGCGGCCGGGGCCGGGGCCGCAGCGGCTACCGGCTGCTGGGCCGACGCGGGCGCCGTTTGCGAAGCGGCCGGGTGCGCCGACTGCGGGGCCTCCGGGCGGGCTGCCGCCTGGGCTGCAACCGCCGCAGCGGCAGCCGTCGCGGCCGCGGCGCTGGCAGCTGCGGCCGCCTCGCGCGCCTCGGATTCGGCGGAAGCGGCGCGGTCGGACGACTCGAACGTCACGTCGTCGGCGATGTCCGCCTCCACGCGCACGAGCTCGTCGAGCGTGACGCCGTACAGGTCGGCGAGCGCGATGAGGTTGCCCGTGTCGGGCGACGACTCGGCGCGCTCCCACTTCGACACGGCCTGGCGCGACAGCCCCAGCCGCGCGGCCAGCTCCTCCTGGCTGAAGCCCTTCTCGCGCCTCATCTCGGCTAGGCGTTGGGCGATTTCGACGTTCATGAACGATCCCTTTCTCGGCGTTGGCGTCATGAGTACCTCTTTCTCGCCCTCCAGTGTGCGGTAGCGCACCCGGTTGCACCAGCATCTCTGGTAACCATTTTACGCAACCGCCGGTTGCCTGCCCGTGTGAAAAGGGATTTTGCGACGAAGCACGCCGAAACCCATGACATTTGTCATGGCGAGGGGCCTCCTGCCGCTGCGGCGGCCCCGGCAGCGCATGAGACCTGGGGATGGCGTGCGAGAGCCCCTACCGGGCGGCGTCGCGCAGGGCCTTGAGCTTCGCCAGGGTGGACGGGTCGATGCGGGAGGCCACGGTGTTCTTCTCGGCCACCTTCGGGGTCTCGTCGAGGCGGGCGTCGTCGTAGTAGCGGTCGACCTCCAGGCTGAAGCCGTTCGCGCTCATGCGGTCCACGCCGAAGCCGAACACGGTGTCCTGGATGGTGGCGTCGCTCGTGACCACGAGCGTCTCCACCTGGCGCTCGCGCGCGTCGTGCGCGAGCTTCTCGATGACCTTGTCGGCCGACTGGCCCGCCGGGCTGAACATGATGCGCACGCCGCCCACGCTCTCGGCCTCGCCCGTGGAGAACTCGTTGCGGCCGCCGTCGAACACGATGATGGCGCGCCAGTCGCGGCCGGCGTAGTTCACCACGTCGTTGATGAGGCGCTCGCGCGCCGTGTTGAACGCGTCGTCGGTGTAGTCGGGCCCCGTGATCTCGCGGTAGCGGCTCCCCGACCGCAGCACGTTGTACCCGTCCACGATCAGCAGTTTTTTGCGTTGCTTACTCACCATAGGTCCAAATCAGTCAGCGAGGGCGGCTGCGGTGCCCGAGATCGTGGGGAGGGCGAGGGCGAAGCGTACTTCGGTACGCGAGTCCTCGGCCTCGCCGCGAGATCGGGCAACGCAGCCGGCCGCAGCGTCGGCCCGTTCCGCCGTTCGGAGAACGGCGGAACCTAGTAGTTCTGCCGCAGCCATTCGTACATGCAGGCGGTGGAGGCTTGGGCGACGTTGAGGGAGGCCACCTCGCCCATCTGGGGCAGCTTCACCAGGAAGTCGCAGCTCTCCTTCACCACGCGGGACAGGCCCTCCGCCTCGTTGCCCATGACGAGGGCGATCTTGCCCTTCAGGTTCGAGCGCCAGATCACGTCGTCGGTCTGCTCGCTGGCGCCCGCCACCCAGAAGCCGCGCTCCTTGAGGCGCGCCATGACCTGCACGAGGTTCGGCACCTGTGCCACGGGCAGGTGTGCGATGGCGCCGGCCGAGCTCTTGTAGGTGGAGGCATCCACCTTCGCGCTGCGCTTGTTGGGTATGACCAGGCCGCATGCGCCCACGGCCTCGGCGCTGCGGGCGATGGCGCCCAGGTTGCCGGCATCGGTGAGGTGGTCGAGGATAACCACGAGCGCGCGGCCCCCGTTCTCCTCGGCGTACGCCTCGGCGGCGCGTTCGATCACGGTGATGTCCACATAGGCGTGCGGCTTCGTCTCCGCCATGACGCCCTGGTGGCTGCCGCGCTCGGACTTGTCGTCCAGCGTCTTGCGCGGCACCGTGGTCACGTCCACGTCGAAATGCTTCGCCTTGCGCAGGATGTCCTCCACCAGGCCGTCGCGCTTCGCGTTGTCGGCCAGAAGGATGCGCTTGATGGGCACCTGCGTGCGCAGCGCCTCGATGATGGGGCGTTTGCCCTCGATGTAGTCTGCCATGGGTATCGCTTTCCGCAGGCGGCCGCGAGGCGGCCCTGCGCGTTTCGGGTTCGGTATCGAGTAGAAAGTGTACCACGCGGCGAACGGCACGCGCGGCGCTTCGATAAAAACTGCGTCAATCGCCCAGCGGGGGCAGCGGCTTCGCCAGGGCGCCGCCCTCGGGGTACGCCATGCCCTCCAGGTAGGGAACGGCGCGGTTCTTTCCCTCGGCCTTGGCCCGATAGAGCGCGATGTCGGCCCGACGGTACAGCTCGGAGAACGGGTGCGGCTCGGATTCCACCACCACGCCCACGCTCAGGCTGACGTCGCGGGGGAAGCCGCGGTCGGCCGCCATGGTGCGGAACGCGTCGATGAGGGCCTCGGAGCGCTCCATGGCCACGCGCGGGTCGTACACGTCGCGCATGAACACCATGAACTCGTCGCCGCCCAGGCGCGCCACGATATCGCTCGTCCGGAAGAGCGTGCGGGCGGTGTCCACGAACGCCGTGAGCAGGTTGTCGCCCACCAGGTGGCCGAACTTGTCGTTGACCGACTTGAAGTAGTCCACGTCGGCCAGAAGGCATGCGTAGGACACGTCGGGCTGCTTGGAGGCGCAGTACTCTCGCAGGCGGCCCTGCAGGTACGAGCGGTTGTAGGCCCTGGTCAGCGCATCGGTCGAGGACTGCTCCAGCAGTTCGTACTCCTCGGACACGTCCACGATCTTGCCCACGTACTTCACGACCCGGCCCCGGGCATCGTAGATGCGGCGGCCCATGACGCGCTGGTGCACGAAGACGTCCTGCTCGCTTTCGCGGCCGAAGAAGAACATGGGCCGCAGGCGGTACACGTGCACGTAGTCGTCGCGCCCGTCGCCGCGCTCGGGCTGGGCCTGCGACAGCTTGCGCGCGTCGGCCGCATAGCGCACGCGGTCGTCGGGGTGCACGAAGCCGTCGAGGCCGATCGTGTCCAGGCAGTGCTCGATAACCAGCTTGTTGCGCCTGATGTCGGGGCTTTTGCCGAAACGGGTGGAGAACAGGTACAGGGTATCGCGCCCCACGTCGTATTCGTAGATGACGTCGTCGGACAGCTCCGAGACGATCTCGTAGCGCTCGCGCTCCACCTTGGCCTGCGAGAGCACGGCGTCGAGGTCGACCGCGCCCACGTCGCGCGCGGTCATCCTGCGCGAGGCGAACGGGTCGTCCGGCGCGTGGGGGGCCGAGCTGTGCATGTGGACGATGAGCCAGTCGTCGCCGACGGGAGCGTACACGAACGTCAGGCGGCGCTCGTACTCGTCATCGGAAGGCTCGCCCTCGGCGTCGCCCTTCGTCGCGCGCGTGCGCAGGCTGGACAGCACGACGGTGCAGGTCTCGTTGCGGTAGGCGAGATGGCATTCGTGGGATACGATGCGCGACCCGATACGGCGCGCGAACGCGCAGGAGGCGCCCAGCAGGCGGGCGACGGCATCGGTGTCGAAGGCGTGGAGCTCGCTGGCGTAGCCGTAGCAGGTTGCGCGCACGGGATCGAGGCAGGACAGCGCAGCATCGAGGTCGCCCCGCTCGTAGCAGGCCTCCACGAATTCCCGGGTCTTGTCGACCAGCAAGAATGCCAGGTTCCCCATATCGCCAGCTTTCGCATCCATCGCAGCCTACGGCACGTCGCCGCCGTCTTAATTGAGGGCACCATACTAGCATAGTGTCAAGGCAAAAAATGCCCCCCCCCCCCCCGAATTTTTCATCAGTAACCCATAGGGTGATGTTTTCGACACCTTTTCCGCACATTCGGCGCGCTCGGGGCGCTTCGGGCGAGAGGCCGGCCGACGCTTTCCGGCAGCGTCCCCCGCTAGCGCGCCGCGCGCCCGCTTTCCTGGCGGCCCGCGCCCCCGCTCGCGACATTCCCCGGATTCGCATCCCCGCTCGCACCGTCGCGGCGGTTCGCATCCTCGCCCGCACCGTCGCGGCATCCGGCATCCCGGCCCCCGTCGTCCCGGCATCCGGCGTCCTCGGGGCGCTCGCCCTCGCAAGCCGCACGGCAGTCCCCGTCATGGCCGGCCCTCTTCCGCGCACGCAGGCGCTTGCGCTGCCGCCGCACCGAGATGCGGTCGCCGCCCTGCAGGAACACGCCCGCCACCACGCGACGCGCTTTGCCCAGGCCGCGCGCCACATGCGGGGTGAGGTCCGCCTCGTTACGCGTCTTCCAATCGAAGTACACGCTCCAGTAGCGCAGGAAGCCCACCGTGAACACGCAGGCGATGCCGGCCACCACGAGCGGCACGCCCGCATAGGCCAGCACGGTGAACAGCAGCGCGCCGCCCAGGCCCGCCACCGCGTAGAAGTTCGACTGCTGGAAGATGCCGGGCGTCTCGCCCACGCAGATGTCGCGCACGGCGCCGCCGCCCACGGCCGTTATGGCGCCCAAGATGACGGTGAGCACGAAGCCCTCGCCGCACGCGTACGCCTTGGACGCGCCCGCAAGCGCGAACAGGCCCACCGACAGCGCGTCGGCGAAGAACACCATGGCGTCGAGGTGCTTGAAAAGCCCGCGGAAGTAGAACACGAACGCGCACAGCACGATGCACACGAGGATGAGGTCGGGATGAGAGGTGAAGTACACGCCCTTGTCCTGCAGCAGCACGTCGCGGATTATGCCGCCGCCGTAGCCCGTGACCAGGCCCAGCACCACCGTGCCGATGATGTCCAGCTTGCGGTCGCACGCGAACAGCGCGCCGGTGAGCACGCCCACCACCACAGAGAAGTAGTCGATGCCCCACGGCACCGTGAGCACCTGCCCGTCCGCGAACGCCGAGCCTATGAGTTCCGCGATGTCCATGCGCGCCTTCCCGTGGAGTCCTGCCTGCGCTGCACAGTCTCGCCATTTTGCCGCCGGAGGTCAAGCGGGGGCACGGCGCGCCCGCGCGGGACCGGGAGTCGGGAAGCGGGGCAGAGGGGTGCGCACAGGGCGCGGCGCTCTTGCGGCTGCAGAAAGCCGGAGGGCGGACGGGGCGGGCCGTGCCCGGCGGTTGCAACCGCCGGCACGGCGCTCGGGCCGGGGGGGGCAGGCTCCGTGCACTTTCGATGAGGGGCGCACGAAACTTCTGCGAACTGGTATGATACGGCTCAACCGAAAACGGCTGGCGCGACGCCCCAAACGCATGCGCCGGCCGGCAGGGCGTCCGCGTCCGCCCGCCTGCTCGCTCTTGACGAAGGGGTACGCTGTGAACAAGAAGATGGTGCTCGCAACCGCGGCCTGCGTCGTAGCCGCAACGCTCACGCTGTCGGGATGCAACTCGGAAGTCGAGGAGCCCAACGTGCCGGCGGATGGCAGCTCCGCAGCCGCCTCCAGCGGCTACAGCTACACGCTCACCGATGCCGAAAAGCTCAAGGCCCTGGCCGTAGGCGAGACGGCCGTCTGGCGCGACTACGAGGTAACGGTGACGTCCGTCGACCGCGCCGACGACAAGCTCACCGCGCACGTGACCGTGAGGAGCCATACGCTGCCGCAGACGCTCGGCGCCGACTGCCTGCTGTCGTTCGGCATGCCGCCGGTGGGCTCGTCGTTCGACGACGGCACCATCACCGTGCCGGCCGGCGAAGAGGTGTCGGGCACGCTCACGTTCGACGACCAGTACGGCTCCGAGCGCCTGTTCTGGAACGACGGCGCCACCGAGGGCACGTGGGACCTCACGCTGCCCGCCGTGCAGCCCGCCCAGGAAGGCGGGAACGAGGGCACCCAGCCGGCCAAGACCGACGAGCCGAAGTCCGAAGAGTCGAAGCAGCAGGAGCCGAAGAAGGACGCGGCCGCCGAGGCGCAGAAGCAGGCCGTGGCCGCCCTGGAGGCCGAGATGCCGTCGCTCTTCACCAACAACACGTTCTACACGTTCCAGGGCGTCGACACCTCCACCGCCACCGTGACGCCCCAGGAAGGCGGCGGCTACGAGTACGTGAACGACGTATCGATCATCGGCGCCGACGGCGTCACGCCGACCACCGCGAACGTGCGCCTGATCTGCGAGCCCAACGGCAACTGCATCTCCATGACCGTTGACGGGGCGTTCTTGTTTTAGGGAACCGCTGATTAATTTTCGGATTCGGCTTTTTCATAGGGCAGGCACGTGCTTGCCGCTCGATTGCGCGACGATGTCCGCTCGCATTGCCCTGTTTCTTTGAATACGGTAATGGAATCGAAGAAAATTTTCGATATTTTACCGTAGCGAACGATGAGGGTTCCGAAATCCTCTTCCAAGGTGAGATAATCGCCCAAATCAGCGCGAAAAGCCGGATATTGGGCGTCGGATGTTAGGTTTCGGACGCGAAATCCCGAGGTTCGGTAATATATCGGGAAAAAATTCCGAATCCATTACCGTAGTTCGACCTCTTACCTCATCTTGCAGGGCCGTATGCCCACCAGCAGGGCATTGCTCGAACCTGGGGAAGCGCTGATCAATGCGCGCTGGGACCCGTTTCGTAGGGCAAGGGCTCTGCCCTTGCCCTACGGGTCAAACGTGAACGCTACATTAATCAGCGCTTCCCTAGCGATCCACGACCTACAAGGACAAAGAGAAGCCCGGCAGGCAATGACCGCCGGGCTTCTCTCTGCGCATTGTGCAGAGACCGAGCGACGCTCCCGTTGCAGAACGGTAGCCTCAAAGGAAAAACCGGCCTGCACCAGCCCGACCGCTAGCGCGCAAGGAGTCTCGCATGGTGCTCCAGAACCCGTTGCGCCACCAGGAGCAAACCCGCGAAGTAGCCACCGGGCACCGCCTCGGACACGCGATCGAGAAACGGCCCGATCCACGACAGCGGATGCCGCTCGACGAATGCGGCGATGTCCGCCACCTCGGCGGCGCCCTCCCCCATGGCCTCGCGGCGGCAAAGCTCCGAAAGGTACAGCAGCTCGATGCCCATATGGTCCTCGTACTGGTTGTTGGCGTTCCTCACTTCCAGGCCGGCCGCGCGCAGCAGTTCGCGCATCTCGAACGTGGGCTGGCCGAACCCCACCGTGACATCCTTGCCGCGGTACATCGTCTCCCACGGCGGCGCCGCGGGCGAGGGCGGGCCGACGAACAGACGCGTGTATTCCACCGACACGCGCTGCGGCCCGTCCTCGCCCGCCCCGGTGCGCTGCGCGGCTCCTTCGGCATAGCATGCGCAGGCTTCCACGGCCCGGGCCACGGCGTTGTCGTCGAACACCGGGAACGCCTTCCAAAACGCCGGATCCAAACCTACCGGCGATGTCATCGTCATCGGCCTCAACAGCGAGTTCCCCACAAACGCATAAGCCTCGGACAGGGTTTTCCAAGGAATGTCCTTGCACATGCCAAACCTCCTTTCGGCGCGAGGCGCCTACGCGGCCTCTCCCGCCGCAACGTTTACGGCCTCGCGCTTCGGCGCACCGCCGGGCAGCAGCTTCTGCGCCAGCATGACGAACGCGAGCGCGCCGAGGGACACCACGCCGATGGCGACGACGATCTCCACCCAGGTGGGAGCATACGAGCCGGCAAGGGCCCACATGCCGGCGCCGCCTTGCTGCGCAGCCGTCGTGCCGAGCGACACGCCGGGAGCACCCGCCACATTGAGCTCGACGAACGAGGTGAGCAGCAGCCACACGCGCTTGAAGAACACGCCTGCCACCACGCACACGCTGGCAGCAGCCACGAGGCCCATGCGGGCGCGATTCTTCGTGAACACGAGGATGCAGAACGGGATGAGCAGCCCGATGACGATCTCGAACCAGAAGAACGGGGCCGTGGCGCCCGTGGCCATGATGGCGAGCGTCTCGGCTCCGGCGGCTCCCGGGTAGGCCATGGTCAGCACTTCGCAGCCCACGAGGAAGGCGTCGACGGCGATGCAGACCGCCAAAAGCCCGGCCAGGTTGGACAGCAGCTTTTTGTCGGTTTTGAAGCGGCCGGACTTGTTGAGGCCCATGAGCGACAGGATAAGCAGCGCCAGGCCGGAGTCCATGGCCGACACCACGAACAAGGGCGCCATGATGGCCGAGTACCATCCCTCGCGCGCCATCTCAAGGCCGAAGATCCATGCCGTCACCGAGTGGACGAGGATGGCGACCGGCAGGGCGAAGCGGCTCACGACGGCCACCTTGTCGGCCGCGCCCGGCTTCTTGGAGGTCATGAACGCAAGGTACACCACGTTGATGGCCAGGTACAGCGTGATAACGCAGATGTCCCAGAACAAGGGCGACAGCGGATTCGGCCCCGTGATTATGCGCCACACGCGCTGGATGCCGCCCAGGTCGATGAGCACGAACATGCCAGCGCAGCAGATGCACACCGTGGACAGGATGACGGCGGGCAGCGCCACCTTCTTGTAGTCTGCCACGTGGAACACGCTTGCCGACGAGGCCACGATGAGGCCGCCGGCCGAGAGGCCCACGAAGAACATGAACATGGTGATGTAGAGGCCCCACGAGGTGCCGTTCGACATGCCGGTGACGCCGAGGCCGTTTGCAAGCTGGTAGATCCACGCGGCGACTCCCGCTATCGTGAGCGTGCCGAGCACGCCCATCGCTGCTTTGGCTTTCGTAGAGGTTTGCATGGTTCGCACCTCCTCCTTAGTTGAAGTAACGGACTTGCGGGCGGGTTCCCTGCTCGGGAAGCAGGGCGGTGGCATTGCGCTCGCGGACGACGCGCGAGACCTCGCTCTCGGGATCGTCGAGATCGCCGAAGATACGCGCCTTGGCAAGGCAGCATTTCACGCACATGGGCTCGTCGCCGCGGTCGGTGCGCTCCTTGCAGAGCGTGCACTTCTCCACTACGCCCTTTCCCCGCACCGGCACGTCCTTGTCGCCGTAGTTGAAGTCAGGGTCGCGCACCGGCTCGTTCCAGTTGAAGACGCGCGCGTTGTACGGGCATGCCGCCATGCACATGCGGCACCCGATGCACTTCTCGTAATCGATCTCCACGCGCCCCTTATCGTCCTTGTACGTGGCACCCGTGGGGCACACGCGCAGGCACGCCGGATTCTCGCAATGCTGGCAGGCAACGGGCAGATGCGAGCGGGAGACGTGGGGATACGTCCCCTGAACGCCCACCTCGAACTCGCAATCTTCGTTGAGCACGCGATTCCAAGCCATGCCCATGGGAACGTTGTTCTGCATCTTGCACGCCATGGCGCAGGTGTTGCACCCCGTGCAACGATCCAGATTGATGGCTATAGCCAACCGAGTCATGAGGACCACCTATGCTTTCTTCACTTCGACAAGCGTGTCGTTGAAGGGAGTGACCCTCCCCTTGGCGAGCGCTTTTCCACGGGGGTTCGCAGCGTCGTTGGTGACGTTCTGCAAATCACCGGCAGTCATGTACTTGCTCCAAATGCCCTCGACGATGACCGTCGTTCCCGGGCGCACCGCCTCGGTGGCAATGCATGCGCATTGGAACGACCCGCGATCGTTGAACGCCTCGACCACGTCGCCGGACTCGAGGCCGCGCGCCGCCATGTCGACGGGATTCATCTCGAGCGTCGGTTCGTAATGCTGTCGTAGCCACGAGGCGTCCATGAGGTTCTGGTGGATGAAGTACTTGGAGCGGCGCTGGGTCATGACGAGCGGGTACGTGTTCCGCAAGGGATTGCCCTCGAACGCTTCATGGGGTGCTTCGTATTGGGGAAGCGCCTGACCGTATTCCACCAGGTTCTCGTAGTACAGGTCGATCTTGCCTGACGTCGTCTTGTAGGTCTGGTTGCCGTAACTGCGCGCAATGTCCGGTTGGTTCTTCAGCGCAACCACGCCGTTGTGCGATACGACCTCGTCGAGGGTAATGCCGGCAAGGGCCTTGTCGGTTGCCTTTTCCAGCTGGAAGCGCGTCAGCTCCTCCTGGCTCTCGGGAAGCGCGTCCCCGTATCCCAGACGCTTGGCCATCTCGCGATCGATCCAGAAGTCCGTCTTGCTCTCGAACAGGGGATCGAGCACCTTCTGCTGCAAAAGGACATGGCCGCGCAGAGCGCGCACGAAGCCGATCTCCTCGTCCACTTCGAAATGGGAGCACACGGGCAGAACGATATCGGCCCAATCCACCGAAGGCGTATGCCAGATATCCTGCACGACGACGAAATCGAGGGTCTTCGCCCACTCGTTCGTACGATTCTGATTGCCGGCGATCTGCTGGAACGCGCCGTTTTGCACCCACATGAAGCGGATACCGCTCTCCTCATCGCGGTAGTCGACGCTCGCCTTCGGCGCCGACGCGGTCTTGCACTCCGCCGGCAGCGGCCATGAGGCCAGCTTGCCCGCACCGAATATCTTCTGGTACGCGTTCACGTACGCACCCGCTCCCCATCCGGGAATGTCGGTTCCGAACGAACCGACGAGCGTGGCCAGCAGCACCGCCGCATGCCCTGCGACGTCGGCGTTGTAGAACTTCTCCCCGCCGCCGAAGCCGAAGGAGAGAATCGAGGGTCCGTGGTTCGCGTACTTGTCGGTGATTTCAACGAGCACGTCTTCGCCTATACCCGTCGTTTCGGCAGCCCAAGAAGGCGTGTACTGCTTTTGACCCTCTTTCAGCAGGCTGAAAACCGTGGCATACGCCTCCCCGTCGATGGTCGCCTCGTATTCGAGCGCAGGGTTCACGCCTTCGGCATTATAGGCAGACAGGGAACCCGAGGCCTCGTCCCACACCATGAAAGGATTATCGGCACCGGATTGCTTGATGTCGTCAACGGGGTTCTTCCGCAACAGCGATCCATCCGATCGTTTCACGAGGAACGGCATGCTCGTGTTGGCTTTCAGATACGGGGCGTTGTACCACCCGTTGTCCAAGATAATCGAGATCATGCCCAGGTAGAGAGCCGGATCGGTTCCGGCGACCAAGGGGATCCATTGCGAGCTCTTCTCGGCGGTCGTGCAGAAGTTGGGATCGAGCGTGATGATCTCGGCTCCCGCCTCCTTCGCCTCGAAGAAGTAGCGCGCGGTTACCATGCACGTCTCCAGCATGTTGCATCCCACGTTCAGGATGGTCTTGGCGTTCTTCCAATCGGTCACCTCGTTCGACGAGGCTCCCTGCTGGCCCGATTCGGCGAGCGCCGGAGAGAAACCGTTGCCCAGCCCGATATCGATTCCGCGGTGGGGCTTCTCCTGCCCCTTGAGCAGCTTGGGAAGGAAGGTGGTGAGCGAGTCGACGGCCGTTTGGATGGCGATGGCTCCCGGTCCGTATTTCTCCTGGGTCTCCTTCACCTTCTCGGCGATGGTGTCGAGCGCCTCGTCCCAGGTGATCTCGACGAACTCGCCCGACCCGCGCTCGCCCACGCGCTTGAGCGGGACCTGCAGGCGCTCTTTGCTGTACGTATGCTGAATCTCGGAAATACCCTTCAGGCAGATGGTCTCGTTGCGTTTGTCGGGCCATTCGTTCGGCTCGACCAGAACCATGCGCCCGTCGCGAACCGTGCACTTCAGATGGCAGTTGCATTGGCAGTGGCGATAGTGGAACGTATACCCCACCCGCTCCTCCGGTTCGGCATGCGCCTGCGCCGGTGCGAGCCAGCTGTCGGCCGTGGTCATGCCGGCGGCGCCTGCAAGGCCCAGCGCGCCTGCAGCAGCGCCGGTCGCCTTCAGAAAGCTCCTGCGCGTGAGCCCGCTGCGCGGGCTGCTAGTTCCTGACATGGATCCTCCTCGAAGATGTCGTCAAGATATCCCCGCTTTGCCTGCCAAGCGAGCTTAGCGCCCCAGCCGACAAGCCCCATGCGAGAATATCCCCCTGCTTCTCGTGAGAATTGGCCAAATTCCCTCGGCTTCACTATACGAAATTATCCTATGACAATCAATGATTGTCATAGGATAATTTGTCATATGATTATTCTATTTTTAACATAGTTTTTCCTGATTGCGCAGGTCATTGAATTGTCAGGCTGCTACCTCCGCAGCGTAGCACATCATCCTCGACGCGCAACTGGGGCATCTAGGATGCTATCCCTCCAACTGCGTTTGCAGGTACTCCCTGAACGACGGCATGTCGAAGCGCACGTATCCTTTTTGATACTCGCCGATCACGCCCTGCTCCAACAAACGCCGTTTGTACTGGGAGGCGTAATTGCTCTTCACGCCCATACGCTCGGCTATGTCGGCAAGGGAGCTGTCCTTGGCATCGGGAAGCATGGCGGCCAAAAAGCGCTTGTCCCCCTTCGACAGCTCGCGATAGGTGTATTCGAGAATCCCCTCCATCATCTCGCGACGGGCAAGCTCCACACCTCGGGCGACATCGTCTGGCGATATCTCCTTGGATGCAGGCCTCTCCGCCCAAACACGATAGCCAACAAGCTGCATCATATAGGGAAACCCATCGACAGCGCGTACGGCGGTATCGAGCGCCGTTGGCGATATGGCCCTACCGCCCTGCACGATGGTGATGCTCATGGCATCACGCACGTCGTTATCGGGAATACGGCCAAGAGCATGCTTGCGCGCCCTGCGAAGAAACGACACGCTTTCGTCGCCTAAAAGAGCTGACACTGCATGGGGAAGCCCCGCCATCAGAAGGGCGACTTTGCGGCCTTCGCGCACGAAATGCTGGTATACTCGGGCAAGTTGCCGCATTTCCTCGAGATCGACCCGTACTTCGTCGACCGTGATGAGCAGGCCCACCTCGTGCTCCGCAAGTTGATCGAGAAGCGCGTTCATCTGCGTGCGCCAATTGCCCGAACGCGGGGTCTCGTTATCCCACTCGAATCCGACAAACTGGCCGATGGTTATACCTTTGAGCTTCTTACCGTCCAACGAGTCAAGGAAATCACGCGCCGCAACGGTCGCTTGGTCGAGAACGTCCTCGAGCATTCCTGTCGCCGCAGTGGTGTTGGCGGATATCCATCCTTGCGATGCCGCCTCCTCGGCCACAAAAGAAAGGAGGGCGGTCTTGCCCGAACCGCGCGGGCCCGACACGATGGTCGAAAGATTGGGATCCCCGAGGCCGTTGGAAAAGGCGTTCGAAAGCTCCTCGATAAGATCCTCCCTTCCTGCCATGTAGGGCGGGATGATGCCGAACGAGGGTGTGAAAGGGTTGTGCAATACCATGGCTATACCTTTCCAGAAGGGCCTTGCGAGCATCATTTTTGCAAACTTTTTCGTTTTTTGCAAACTTTTGCATCTTTTGCATGAGCTGTCTACCTGGATCAATGTAAAAAGCGGAAATCCTTTGCGCAGGGTTCTCTCATGCTTTCCCGCTGCCGGTCTTTCCGCCCAGCGCATCCTTCGCCGCGTCGCCCAGCACGTCGCCGAAGCCCTCGCTGAACGAGCTCGGCACCACGACGGTGCCGCCTGTTTCGCGCACGCTCTCGTACAGGAGGTGCATCGAGCGCAGGCGCAGGGCGGCGCCGTTCTTCGCGTAGGTGTCGCCCATGTCGTCCATCATCTCGCAGATGTCTTGTTCGGCTTCCATGAGAATGATGCGGGCCTTCTTGCGCTGCTCGGCCTGGGCCTCCAGGCTCATGACGTCTTGCAGCTCTTTCGGCAGCAGGATGTCGCGCACCTCCACGGACAGGATGGTCACGCCCCAGGCGGCCACCTTCTCCTCCAGCACGCGCTTGAGCTCGCGGTCGAGCTGCTCGCGGCGGATGGCCACCTCGGCGGCGCCCGCGCGGCCTATGGCGTCGCGCAGCGCGGTCTGGGCAGCCAGCTCCACGGCGCGCGTGAAGTCGCCCACCTCGGTGCAAGCGGCCTTCGCGTCCCAAACATGCCAGAACAAGACGGCGTTCACGTCGAGGGGCACCAGGTCGGCCGTGAGCGTCTCCTCGGCGCCGAACGTGGTCACGCGCACGCGGCCGTCCACGCGCATGGTGTTCTGCTCGATAACGGGCCAGGTCCAGAACAGGCCCGGGCCCGACACGCGGTTGAACTTGCCCAGGCGCAGCACCACGACCTTCTCCCACTGCTGCGCGATGTGCACCGACATGGTGGCGAGCACGGCCACCACCAAGGCGGCAACCACCGCGCCGAGGCCGATGCCGCCGGCGAGAACCCATGCTGCGCACAGCACAGCGCAGAAGGACACGGCGAACACCACCGCCGAGAACAGCAGCACGCCGGCGTTGGAGGCGCGCTCGCCCACGACCTCGGTGCTCGCATCGGGCACCACCTGGAACGACCGCCGATGGGCGGACGGCGCCGCCCCCTTGCCGGCGAACGCCGCCGTATCGGGCGCGAAGCCCTGCGCACCGCTTCTCCTTGCCAATGCCATCACGCTCCCGTCTGCGACGCGCGGCCAACGCAGCCCACGTCGATCTCCACTATACGGCCGCCTCCGGCCTCGCCAGCCGGCTCCTCCCCGGCCTCGCGCTTCATCTGCTTGATCTTGCGCACCATGCACTTCTGCACGTCGTCGAGCGTCAGCCCCAGATCGCGGCACGACGCCACGCAATCGCCGAGGATGGCATCGATCTCCTGGGCGTGCTCGTCGCCCACGTCGGCATCGAGGCCCCGCACGAACACGCCGCGCCCGCGCGTGGACTCCAGGTACCCGTCGGAAACCAGGCTCAGGTACGCCTTGTTCACCGTGTTGTAGTTGATGGATATCTCGGACGCCAGGCCGCGCACCGTGGGCAGCTGGTCGCCCGGCTTGAAGTAGCCGGTGTTGATAAGATGGATCAGCCGTTGCCGCAGCTGCACCCACAGGGGCACGTCGGTCGTGGTATCAACTTCGAACGGGAACATGTTCCTCCAGCCTTCTCTTCGTCAAGACGCCATCGCAAGCAGCGGATGCATGCCCGCCTCCACCACGCAGAACCGCATGGCGAGCCCACCAGCCAGCACGCACGCCGCCGCCACGAGGGCGAGCGCCGGGCGCGGGCGTCGCAGCCGGGCCAAGGCCACGTCGAGCGCGAACGGCACGGCGAGTCCTGCCAGCACGAACCCTCCCCAGAACAGCCAGGCCGCCTCGCCCGCCACCAGGGCCTCGGCCGACGCCGCCAACGCCTCGGCCGTACGGTCGACCAGGAAGTTGCCGCCGATGCCCGCGAGCGCCGTGCCCACGAACGCGGCCAGAACGAGCGCCTCCAGCACGACGACGGCGGCATCGACGGCAGCCAGCCGGCCGAGCACCGTGACGAACGCGAACGCCGCACCGGTGAGCTGGGCCGCGGCCAGCACGAGCGCCATGCCGCACGACAGCGACGACAGCACGAACAGCGCCGGCAGCCACGGCGTGGCCCATAGCGGCACCGCGTTCAGGCTCTGCAGCAGCAGCCCCGTGTACAGCATGACCACAAGCGCCGCCAACGCCAGCGCCACCTGCAGCACCCGCACCGCCGCGAAGCGCCAGCGCCACGCCAGGCCGGCCCAGGCAAGCCCCGCCAGCACGGCCAGCGCCGCGCAGACCGCCAGCGACCAGGCGCCCACCGCCACATGCGAGAACGCGGGGCTGGTGAGCAGCAGGAGAAGGCGGTCGGCGCGGCCCACGTCTGCCAGCAGGCACACCATGCCCAGCACGAGCGCCACGAGCGCCGCCGCATAGCCGGGAGCCAGCAACCTGCGGTAGGGCGCCGGGGGCCGCAGCACCGCGTGCGCGCCTGCCGGGCCGCGACTGGCGCCGCGCCCGCCGGCACCCTGCACCGCAACGAGCTCGCGCGGCGCCAGCATCCCCAGCACGGCGAGCACGAGACATGCGCCCGCGCCCGTCCCGCCCAGGAACAGGTAGCACACGATCAGCGGACCGAGCATCGAGCCACCCCTTCCCTTTCCGACCCAGCGGGTGCGCATCCCGCGACAACGAACGGAGAGCTCGCCGCGCGTGCCCGTGCCGGCAGCGCACTGCGCTCCTTGATGCGACAGGCGCCGAACCCGTGCGTCGACGCTGCGCGGCGCAAATTATCCTAAGACAATCACGGAGCCATTGTAGGACATTTCCGGCAGCCGCGCCATGTGCGCATCGTGCGAAGGCCGGGCGACGCGCGCGTTGCAGAACGGCGGCGATGGGCACAGCAAGCGGCGGGCACGCTACACTGGCCGGGAAAACCGTCAAGAACATGAGGGAAGGAGGACGTATGGAGTCCACCGTGTTCAAGAAAATGCATCTGGAAGAGGGCGCGAAGGGGATCGCGCTGTACGCCCCGCCCGAGTTCCACGCCATGGCAGCCGGCCAGGAGCTGGTCGCCTTCCCCTCCCGGGGGCCGTACGACTTCGTGGTGCTGTTCGCCACGAACCTGAACGAGTACCGTGCCCGCGTCGCGGAGGCACGCGAGGCGCTCTCCCGCCGCGGCGAGCTGTGGGTGGCTTTCCCGAAGCCGCGCGGACGACAGGGACGCACATTCGGGTGGCATGCGCTCTGGCTGACCGCCCGCCGCGAGGGGCTGGAGGAGCGGATAGGCCTCGCCCTCGACGACTCCTGGGCGCTCGCCTGCTTCAGGCCCGCGATGGAGAAGCAGTAGCAGCTGCCGATACGGCTGCGGGGCGGGGCGCCTCGCCATAGCCCCGCAGCCCGGCTGTTGCCGCCGTCGTCGTGGCTCGGCCGTTGCCACAGCCTCGATTTTCGTCCACACTTCTGACCAGGTATTACCTGCCATCACGCCTGTTCAAAGGCTTGCGATCAGGTGGACGAGAATCGAGGCTGTGGCAGATGCGCGGCCCCTAACCGACGAGCGCGCCCAGGAATGCAGCGGCATCGCGGTAGAAGGGAACTCGGCTCTCCGCGGCGACGGCGTCGGCGAAGCGGGGCATCCAGGCGCGGGCGTGCTCCTCGAGGAAGGCCCCGTAGGCCGCCGCGGGCGAGCCGCCGGGGAGGCCGGAGCCGGCCGGTGCGCCCTCGGGTGGCTCCGCGCCGGCGGCGCGCAGGGCCAGGTGCTCCAGGAGCTCGCACTCCGTCGCCACGTGGTCCAGCGGCTCGTTGGTGCCCTCGGGACGGCCCAGGCCGCAGGAGCGCATGAAGCGCTCCACCTCCATGGAGTGCGGGTTCACGAACAAGAGCGCCTGCACCCCGTCGTCGGCCGCGCGCCAGACGCCCTCGTAGGGCGAGACCGCCGGCTCCGGCGCGCCCACGAACAGGCGCGTGGCCTCGGGTCGAAGGGCGTGCAGGACGTCCCCCGGGCCGGAGCGTCCCGACAGCCCCTCCCCGAGGCCCTCCGGCAGCGCCAGGCCGAGCGCCCCCGCTATCTCGCACGCCGCGTCGGCCCACTCGCCGGAGACCACGGCCCCGGCCAGCTCGGCCCCCGGGTAGCGAAACGACAGCGCCGCGAGCTCCCAGGCGGCGGCGCGAGCCTGCCACCTTTTCGGTCCGTCAATCGAGTTCGTCATCGCCCTTCCCCTTCCTCGCCATCCGCACGATCCAGCGCGCGTGCACCGCCACATGCACTACTAGCAGTGCAAGCAGCAGCTTCGCCGCAATCGCATGCAACGGGTCCCAGAAAAAATAACCGGGTGCGTACAGCCCGAGCACCTGCAGCACCGTGCCCGACACCATGAGACCCGAGACCGTCGCCACCATGAAACCCACCACGATAAGCGCGTCCAACACGAGGTTTCCCCTGCGCACCCACGATGGGTCGCGATACGCCGTGCGCACCGCATCCACCGCCCAGTCGACATGGGCGGCCGCATGCACCAGGAACACGACAACCAGCCCAAGCCCCGCCCATTCGTGCACCGCGATGCCCGTGAAGACAGGATTGGCCACAACCGCGTATGCTCCCAACGCGAGAATATCGATCACGAGGTTTTTCTTCGCATCCACAGCCACTCCGCCTCCTAAAGTTTCCGCACCAGCAGCACCAAGGCCACCACAAGCACCACCGGCGCGAGCACCCACAGATTCAGACTCGCGTCGGATGCCTGGCGGTAACGCGTGGCCAGCGTGTCCCACGCATGGCACTCCACGCTCGAGCAGGAGGCTTCGGGACAGTTCATCTCGTGAATGCCGTCGGGCGCGGGCACGTCGTCGAGCCCGTGGCATTCTCCCGACGCGCACCCGACGGCCGGGCAAGGAGAATCGACTGTTATCGCCTGCGGCGGGCCTACCGTAGCATCGACCACCAGGCCTGCCCCGAACACGCAGGACCCTACCAGCAGAAACGCCGCCAACGTTATCACGAGTTTTCTAACCATGGGAACCATCGCCTTCAAGTAGGAGGGCGCCTGCCGCACGATAACGCGCAGGCGGCGATGGGCGCCCCGTCGAACCACGAAGGCGCGCCGGGCAGGGAGGGTGGACGTTCGGACCCGGCGCGCTTCGAACGAACAGTCGTTGCCGTTACTCGGCCGGCTTGAGAGGTAGGAACTTCAACCCTGCCAGCAAAAGGAGCGCCCCCAGGCCCATCACGCCCAGCGCCACGCCGAACTCGAGCGGCGTCGGGAAGTAGACCATACCCTGGTAGGCGCCCGCCATGCCGGACTCCCAGCCGGTGACGGTGTAAGGCGTCAGGGGACCGGCCATGTCGATGTTCGGGATCTGGAAGCCACCGACCAGCAGCTGCACGCGCTTGCAGAAGATGCCCACGATGGCCAGCAGCGATGCCACCACGATGAGCGGGCTCGTGCGCAGCCTCGGCACGAAGCACACCACGGCGCAGAGGATGCAGCCCACGACCTCGGTCCAGAAGAACGGTGCGAGCGGCCCGGCGGTCAGCATGGCGACGACCTCCGCGCCCGAGGCGTTCGGGAAGCCGGCGGTCAGGAGGTCGCAGGCGAAGAAGTACAGGTCCACCAGCACGAACGCACCCAGCATCTTCGCCAGCTTCACGATGCTCGCCTGGTCGAGCTCGAGGTAGCCCGCCCGGCGCAGCGCGATGACCACCACGAGCACGAGCGAGGTGCCGCACACGAGCGCCGAGGACACGAACCACGGGGCCAGAAGCGCCGTGTACCACATCTCGTGGCTCTGCTGCAGGCCGAAGATCCAGGCCGTCACCGAGTGCACCAGGATGGCGCACGCAAGCGCGACCACGCTGATGGCGCGCAGCGACCTCTCGGACCCCTTGCCGCCCTCGAAGCGCAGCGTGGCCCACAGGTACGCGATGGAAAGGACGAGGTAGGTGCCCAGCACGACGATGTCCCACATGAGCGGCGAGCCGAGGTTCGAGTACGCGAACAGCTCCCACAATCGCGCCGGGTGCCCCAGGTCCACCACCACGAAGGCGATGGCGAGCACCGTGCAGCAGATGGACGTCCACACAGCCACCTTCGAGATGCCGCCGAAGCCCTTCATACCGAACGCGCGCGGCACCGATGAGATGATGAGGCCGCCAGCCGACAGGCCCACCAGGAACATGAACAGGGTGATGTAGAGCCCCCACGAGTCGAAGTTGCGCATCCCCGTCTGCACGAGGCCGCCGGAGAGCTGCACGACCCACAGGGCGAGGCCCGCGACGGTCACGACGGCAGCGACCGCGATGCCGATATTGATTCCCCTGCCCCCGAATTTGGCAGCAGGGACCTTGGGCGACGAAGCTCTAGGCGATGGTGTCGCCGAAATATCCTCGGTCATGATAGTTCTCCTTCCAAGCTAAACGAGGTAGTAAACGGACGGTTCCGTTCCGCGCTCCGGCAGCAATTGCTGGTATCCGCGTTCGCGAATAAGGCGAGAGACGTCAGAGTCAGGATCGTTTAAATCCCCGAAATGCCGAGCACGGGCAGAGCAAGCCTCAACGCATGCAGGCGCTAACCCCTTAGCAAGCCGATGCCAGCACATGGTGCATTTTTCTACAACATGTTTCTGATGCCCAGGCACATCGGAGTCTCCGACGGAGAATTCAAGATGATACCTCGGCTCTTCCCAGTTGAACGAGCGCACACCCGTGTAAGGGCAGGCCGCCATGCACATACGACAACCGATACACTTGTCATAGTCTTGACGCACGACTCCCGTTTCCTCATCCTTGTAAGTCGCCCCTACCGGACACACCTTCACGCACGCAGGGTTTTCGCAATGCTGACAGGCAAGCGTTATGTTGTACATTTCAAGATTCGGGTACATCCCTGAAGGTGCATCCATGTGATTGCCGCCGACCGTCATCACCCGGTTCCACCAATTGAAGTTAGGAAGATTATTTTCTATCTTGCAAGCGACTGCACATGAATTGCATGCTATGCAACGCTTGGTATCTATCGTCATTCCGAGCCGTTCTTTTACCACAGTGCTCACCCCTCATTCCAGACACGAATCTCGACCAGATTGTCGAAATAGCTCTCATTCACCCCAACTGGATCGTAGACCGAAGTCAGCAATTCCGACCACGATCCGGCTTTGAATTGGTTTTGCTGCCAGCTTTTCGGGTACACCGTACATCCGGGACGAACGGCATCGTTAAGGATGGCTTTCGCAACGCAGTGGCCGCGATCGTTGTACACTTCCACATAGTCGCCATCTGCTATATTGCGCTCGCCAGCATCGACGGGATTCATTTTGATAGTCGGCTCGGGGTCGAGCTCGCGCAGGTACTGGTTGTCAGACCACATGGAATGCACGCGGAATCTTGGACGTTCGCTCAAAAGAATGAGCTTGTATTTATCCCAGGCAGGACTTCCTTGGTACGCCTCAGTCGGATTGAAATACCGCGGCAAGTGTTCGCGTTCAACATCGAATTCTTGCCCCATATCAAACTGAACGGTCGGATTCTCTACATAGAACTCCATTCGCCCAGAAGGAGTTTTGAATTCGGCATTCTCCCACGGTATCCAAGGCTTGCTTGGATACCAATACATGTCTTCGTTCTTTTTCACGTTTTCCCAGGTTATACCTAGCTTTTCCAAAGCCGGCGTATTGATGACCTGTGCCATGTATTGGTCATCGGAAAGAGAAAGCAAGTCAGGATGGCCCATCTTTTCGGCAAATAGGCGAAGGATATCCAAGTCAGACTTCGACTCGTACAAAGGATCAATCGCTTTTTCACTATAGATAAAGCATTGCGTGGCCGAAATGGCAATCACATCTTGTTGCTCGAACCAATGCGCAGCTGGAAGAACGATGTCGGCATACTTGACCGTATCGGTAAACGTATAATCGGCAACGACGAGAAAATCGAGATTTCCTACAATATCGCGTAGGTATTCATTAGTGTTTACTTGATTGCAAACGGGGTTCCCTGAATAAACGTAGAGCGACTTAATAGGATAATCCTGTCCTTTATACTTACCAGTACGCATTATTTCGGGCAAAAACAGCGCCGATATCATGGGATATTTTGCAGCCGTCATGCCCTTTACCAAAGCATTGATGCCCCAACAGGGTTTAAAATCACCAATACCGGTACCCGCACCCGGATAACCTATTTGCCCCGTTAAAGCCGCCATGGTTATATTGGCATGGGCGGCGTGCACGCCATTCGTGTATGAGTTGGATCCCCAGCCGAGTCGATGAATGCACGGACCATCCACCGCCATATGGGCCAGTTCGATAATAGTATCAGCGGGGATATCGCATATCTTCGAGGCCGCTTCCGGTGAATAGTCCATGATATCGGCAACGAGAAGATCGTATGCGGTACGACAAGTGACCCCGTTAAAGTTATACGTTCCGCTTAGCCTGGGGTCCTTGGCATCATCAGCTCCGACCGGCTTTCCGTCGAATTCGAGCACCGCCGGCTGGTCTACAATCTTCGTTATCGTCGAACCCTGGCCAACAGCGGCGCCCTTGTTAGAACTTGAGGCGGCCGAAACCTGCTCTCTGCTTACCTCGATAACAGTCGGCTCCACCCCAAGATCACTCATGCGAAGGAATTTCCCTGTATCTTCTCTGACTAGAAACGGAGCGCACGTGTGCTCCTTGAGAAACGGCCTGTTCTCAAGCTCCTCACTCACCATCACATACATCATAGACAACGCGAGCGCAGCATCGGTTGCTGGCTGTATCGGCACCCATTTGTCTGCTTTAGCAGCTAATTGCGTTAAAACTGGATCGATAACCACCAGCTTCGTACCTGATTCTTGAGCTTCCGCTATGAAATGCCAATCGTGCATCTGGGCATCTGTGATATTGGCTCCCCAGACAAATAGCGTTTTAGCATTCTTGAAGTCCGAAGGATCATTAAGAACCCAATCGCCCAGGCTGCCTACAACGCGATTGACGCCACGCGTATTTGCCTGATCACGAGCAATCTTGATCTGCGTTGCATTGATCTTATTGAAGAAAACATTGAACATGGGAGAAGCAACGCCGCTGATCGTTCCCATATTGCCCGATCCTCGCGTGTAAGCAATTGCCTGGTCGCCGTACTTCTCTCGTATCGCCTGCCATTTTTCAGCAATTTCAGTCACAGCTTCATCCCAGCTGATGCGCTCCCACTCTCCCGCGCCTCGATCTCCGACACGCCTCAAGGGATATTGGATCCTGTTCGGACCGTAAACGTTGTAGGGGTGACTTAAACCACGCAGACAAATCCTATCGATCTCGCCGTTCGGAAAGGAATTGAATTTGCGCTTTGAAGTCTTTACGATTTTGTTATCGCGAACATGGACGTTGAGCTTGCAAGTGCCAGAGCAATTGCCGCGGCAGACTCCGCAGAATACATGTTCGCTCTTCGTTTCATCCTGACCTGACTCGTAATTTGCCGCCAAGGCCTGGAGCGACGGCGTTGCGGCGGTACCGACCGCGGCCAGACCGGCCGCAACGGCAGTCGTCTTGAGAAAGCTTCGGCGCGTGAACCCAGAATGTGGGCGTTCGTTTCCTGACATATCTCCTCCTCAAAGATCATCAGGATACCCTGGAGAAAGCTGCTCGGGAAAACGTAGTGCGCACCTCCGCTCCCCTCGCTTGGCCTTCGGGATACCCCCTTGTTAATCCTCGTATTGGCCAATCTCGATATTGTCACATTATCACAATGTCTTGCGACAATCAATAGAATAAACTATGCCGGATCGGAGATAGAAGGAGATAGAAGGGTCATCTACGATGTGCTAGCCGAACGCCTTCATGCGAACTTTGGCGCCGAAAAGGATGCGGTCGGCCAATGCATCGGCTTCCTCGCCGAAGCCCGAGCATACCGCCTGCTCCGCCGCACGCCGCAGCGCATCGGGCAGCTCATGTCGCAAGCGCGCACGCTCGTCCGCAGCCTGCCAAGCTGGCTGCCTCAGCTCTTTCGCAAGCAGGTCGAAGTCGTCGGCATTCACCTTGTCGATATTCAGGTGTTCCCCCACGCGCAGGCCCATGCTGCGACTCAGTTTGGCTCCGCACCGACCGTCGTACACCGCTGTCGACACAAGATCATAGGCCGGAACAAAGCGCACGGAGTTGGAGCCAGTCCAGGCAAGCGAATAGTTTTTAAGATGCGCGCCGCAATTGCTGATCAAATAGTTGTACAGCATCAAGCTGGTGCTGGGAATAACCGAGCTGTTTCCGTCGCGCACGAACGATCGCGCCAAAGTCACCTGCCGAGAGTATTCGATTCATACCGCGTTCCCGTTCGGGATGAACCCAGCGACTTGAGAACACTATTACCGATCGGGAACGGTCAAGAGGTTTTCGCGCTGTTGTTCCCGATCGGTAACGGCACGTCGGGCGGGCGCGCGCCTAGTGCGCGAGTTTCTTGTTTGCCAGTCGGGCGGCCACCATGGCGATGATGTCGTCGTCGGCGAGGCCGGCGTTGGCGCAGGCGCGGATCATGTCGTCCACCAGCAGCTCCACCGGGCTGTTCGCAGCCAGGTCGGCGCCCACGGAATGGCGCTCGGCCACGAATGTTCCCCTGCCCTTGCGGGTGGAGATATAGCCCTCGCGCTCGAGGTCCATGTAGGCTCGGTTCACCGTGTTGTAGCTGATGTCCAGGTCCACGGCCAGCGCGCGCACCGTGGGCAGGCGGTCGCCCGGAACGTAGGCGCCCGAGCCTATGAGATAGGCGATGCGGTTCTTCACCTGTATCCATACGGGCAGGCCGCTGCTGTAATCTATTTCGAACGACTCAAGCGGGCTCATGGGGCTTTCTCTCACGGTGTCGGTTAGCTTTCATCATAACAAAACCACGTTGCCGCAGGTTGCAGGCCTTGCAACGTTCGCGCAATCCCCGCAACGGGAGTGCCGCGGGCGAACGATCCGTACGAGAGACGCCCCTCGGGTAAACGGTTCAATCCCCATGCCGACCACCGCTTTTCCCCGAACCAGTGCCTCTTCGAGCCCTCCGTTCCGCACCGGGACGGGACGGCTTTCGGTTGCCGCCCCGATAGCCGGGCTCATTGCCGGCCGCCCCTCACCGCGTCCGACGGCGCCCTGCCGAGCCCGTCGGCACCGGCCTTGTCCGCGGCGTCGGCGAAGCCGTCCGAGAACGAGCTCGGCACCGTGACCACGGCGCTCTTTGACTTCTTCACGGTGTCGTACTGCATGAGCATCGTGCGCAGCTTCAGGGCCGCGTCGGGATCGCCGTAGATGCGCGCGGCCTCGGCCAGCATCTCGGCCAGGTCGCTCTCCACGCTGGCCACGGACATGCGCGCGTTCTTCTCGCGGTCGGCCTGGGCCTCCAGGCTCATGGCCTCCTGCAGCTCGTCGGGGATCACGATGTCGCGCACCTTCACCGAGATGATGTCGACGCCCCAGTTGGCCGCCTCCTTTTCAATGTCCTCCTTTATCTCGATATCCAGCTGGTCGCGGCGCAGCGCCACCTCGGCCACGGTCGAACGGCCCACAGCCTCGCGCATGGCCGTCTGGGCGAGAAACGACACGGCGGCGTAGTAGTCCTCCACTTCGGTGCACGCCTTCTCGGCATCCCACACCACCCAGAACAGCACCGCGTCCACCGTCACCGGCACGAGGTCGGCCGTGAGCGTCTTCTCGGCGTAGAACGGCGTGGCGATAGTGCGCTGGTCCACGCGGATGGTGCCGTGCTCGATGAGGGGAATGGTGAGGTACAGGCCCGGCCCCACGACGCGCGCCAGCTTGCCGAAGCGCAGCACCACCACCTTCTCCCAGGAGAGCGCAATGTGCGTGGAGGACAGCACGAGCAACGCCGTGAGCAGCGCAGCGACGATGGCAGCGAGGCCGATGCCGCCGGTCGCGACGAGGGCGACGCCCAGCACGACAGCGCCCGTCATCGCGAACACGGCGATACTGAAGATGACCGCGCCGTTGCGCGATGACTTGCGCGGCACGTACGAGGTGGCGGCCCTGATCTCGGCCTCCTTGTCGGTGAGCTCGTAGGGGGCGTCCCGCATGGTGCGGTCGGCTTTTCGTCGTCTCATGGCTTTGCCTCTCATCCTATCGTCAAACCGAACAGCAGGCCGGGCAGCTGCGTCGCATCGTAGGCCCCGGCGCCCACGAGGCAGAACCTAAGCGCGAACCCGCCCGCCAGAAGCGCCGCCGCGATCCACAGAAGCTGCGTGCGGCTGTTGCCGTGCGTGAGGCAGCGCTCGAGCGCGAATGGAACCGCCAGGCCGCACAGGACCGCACCGCCCCAGAACGCCCAGCGCAGATCGCCCGCGACGAGCGCCTGCGCTGCGAGCGCCGTGCCCTCTCCTGCAAACGCCCAGGCTAGATAGCCAGCCATCACCAGGGCCTCCAGCACGACCAGCACCCCGTCGACGAGCGCAAGGCGCGCAAGCGGACGCGTGATGGGGCGGCGCGTCTCGACGAATGCGGCGCCCAGGAAGGCGCAGGCGACGCCGCACGACAGCGAGGACAGCGCGAACAGCGCCGGCAGCAACATCGTCTGCCAGAACAGCACCGACGCCAAGCCCTGCAGCAGCACGCCCGTGTACGCCACGGTCACGAGCCCCGCTGCCACGCCGACCGCCGCCACGCCTCCTACCGCAGCGGGTCGGATGCGCAGCCCGTCCAGCAGCTCCACCAGCGAGAACCCGCCGGCGCAGACGAGCGCAAGGACCAGCGCGTAGGCGCCCACGGCAATGGCCGACGGCTCCGGAGACGTGAGCAGGTACAGCAGGCGCTCCGGACGGCCGAGGTCTGCGAGCAGGCAGAGCATGCCGGCCGCCAAGGCCACGAAGCACACGGGCCAGCTGCGAGCGAAGAACTCGTCGGGCAGCGCGAAAGCCCGCTCGATGCGGGTGGAGCGGGAAGGCGGGAAGGCGAACCGGCGCCGCACGTTGGCGCATTCGAGCGCGCTCAGCACGACAAGCGCGCCCGCCCCGGCGCCGCCGAGGAACAGGTAGCCTGTCGTGAGCAGGTTGAACATGCGAATTCCGACCCCCTGTGCGGCCTGCCTGCGCGGCAGGTCCGTCCCTCCGCCCGCCGGTTGCCCGCCGACGCGGCCGCACCCTCGCTGCGAACATGCCGTCCCGCCCCCGGATGGCGCTTGCTTCGTACCCGGCTGGCATCCTATTTGTCGCAATGTACCAATTCATAGGTATTATAGCACCATCGCAACGGAGCGGCGACCCCCCCCCTCCTCCTGCCGCCCTTGGCCGGTGCCGGGCGCGTGGCAATGCCGTGACGGAAGCGCCACGCTCCCCCGCTGCCGCGCAAGCGCGCCGCCGGGCGCCCTCATACTTCTGCGAATCGGCCCCTTCAAAGGAGGTGCACCATGTATCCCGACCTCAACGGCAAGACCGCCGTCGTCACCGGCGCGTCCGTCGGCCTCGGCCACGGCATTGCACGGCGATTCCTGCAGGAGGGCATGAGCGTCGTCGTCAACTTCCACAGCGACAAGCACCGCGGCGAGGCCCAGAAGCTCGCCGACGAGTTCAACGCGCCGGGCGAGACCGCGCGCGTCGTGCTCGTGCAGGCGGACATCTCGCAGGAGGACGGCGCGCCCAAGCTCCGCGACGCCGCGCTCGAGCACTTCGGCGGCATCGACGTGTGGGTGAACAACGCCGGCATCGAGTCGCGCCACCCCACCCACGAGCTGCCCCTCGACGTATGGGAGAAGACGCTCGCCGTGAACCTGACCGGCGTGTTCCTGGGCTCGAAGGCGGCGCTCGGGCACTTCGTCGAGCAGGATCGGAAAGGCTGCATCGTCAACCTGTCGTCCGTTCACGAGCGCATCCCCTGGCCCACGTTCGCGCACTACGCAGCCAGTAAGGGCGGCGTGAAGCTGTTCAGCGAGACCATTGCGCTCGAGTACGCCCACCTCGGCATCCGGGTGAACTGCATCGCGCCGGGCGCCATCGAGACGCCCATCAACGCCGAGAAGTTCGAGGACCCCGAGGCGCGCGCTCAAACGGAGCGCATGATCCCCCTGCACCGGATCGGCACGGTGGAGCAGGTGGCCGCCGCCGCAGTTTGGCTCGCGTCGGACGAGTCCAGCTACGTCACCGGCACGAGCCTGTTCGTTGACGGCGGCATGGCGCTGTACCCGTCGTTCGAGCGGGGCGACGGCTGATGGCACGGTGGATGGACCTGCGCCACACGTACAACTTGAAGGGCAAGCTGCTGTTCTCGTGCATCGGCGTGGTGTGCATCGCGCTGGGCACCACCGTGTGTCGTGTGGGCAACGTGGGCGTGGACCCGTTCACCGCCATGAACCTGGGGCTGAGCGCGCTCGTGGGCATGGACTTCGGCACGTTCCAGCTGTTGGTGAACCTGGTGATCCTCGTGGCGGTGTTCGCGTTCGACAAGTGGCAAATCGGCCTGGGCACGATCATCAACATGGTGTTCGTGGGGTACCTGATTGAGCTTTTCACCTGGATCTACCACCTGCTGCCCTGGCAGCCCTCGGGGTTGGTGAGCGCGGGCGCGCACCTGGTGCTGGGAACGCTGCTGTTCACGCTGGGCGTGTCGCTGTACCTGAAGACGCGCATGGGCGTGGCGCCCATCGACGCCATCGCGCCCGTCATCGTGGCGCGCACGCGGTTCTCCTACACGCCCGTACGCATGGCGCAGGACATCCTCGTGACCGTGGTGGCCGTGCTGGCCGGCGGGCCCATCGGCGTGTTCACCGTGGTGGCGGCGTTCATGACCGGTCCCCTGATCACGGCGTGGAACCGCGTGGCCACGCTTCGGCTCTACCGCCGCTTCCACGTGCTGGACCGGGAAGAGCTGGCCGAGGAGCGCGGTTAGCACGCCGCGAGGAAAGGAGACGGGCCATGCAGCGAGCAAGGGCGGAGCGACGTCTGTTCGTGGGGACCTACACCGAGGACACCGCGAGCGAGGGCATCTACGTGCTCGCGTTCGACGAGGACGAGCGCCGTCTGCATGTGGTGAACGCGGGGACGCACGCGCCGAACCCTTCCTACCTCGTGCGCGCGCAGTCGGCCGGTTCGCCCGCGGGCGCGGAGGCCGGCACGGAGACGAAGCCCGGCGGAAGCGCGACAAGCACCCTGTACGCAGCCCATGAGCTCGCCGACCGCAGCTGCCTGGCCGCCTACGACGTGGCGGAGGACGGGACGCTTTGCTGCCGGGGCACATGCTCGTCGCCTGCCGACGCCGGCACGTGCTTCGCCACCGTGCATCCCGACGGGCGCTGCCTCTACGGCGCGAACTACGAAAGCGGCTCGGTGGGGCTGTGCCTGCTCGACGCCAACGGGAACCCCTGCGGCGGCCTGCCGTCGATACGCCATGCGGGAAGCGGGCCGAACTGCGCGCGGCAGAGCGCGCCGCACGTGCACTCGGCGCGCTTCGTGCCCGGCACGGGCCTGCTGGCCGTGGTGGACCTGGGAACCGACACCGTGACGCTCTACCGGGCCGAGGCCACCGGAACGCTCGAGACGCCGCCGGTGGAGACGGTGCGCGTGCCGCCCGGCTCCGGCCCGCGCATGTTGGCGTTCCATCCCCGCCTACCGCTCGCAGCCCTGGTGAACGAGCTGGCGAACGACGTGCTGCTGTACCGGTACGACCGAGCGGGTACGGGCTGGGAGCAAACAGGAAGGCTCGAATTGCCGGTGGTCCCCGGCGACGTGCGCGCGGCGCATCCCGCGTTCTCGCCTGACGGTCGGCGCCTGTACGTATCCGTGCGCGGCAGCGACCGTCTGACGCTGTTCGGCATCGACAGGGACGGCGCCGCTACCCCGCTCGCCGACTGCCCGTGCGGCGGGCGAGGCCCGCGCCATTTCTCGCTCTCCCCCGAGGGACGGCACCTGGCCGTGGCCAACCAGGGCAGCGACGAGGTGGTCCTGTTCGCCCTCGACCCGGCCACGGACGAGCCACGCGAGGAGGCGCGCATCGCCGTCCCCCAGCCCTCGTGCGTCATCTGGGACGGATAGCCCGAGAAGCAAAAACGCGAAATCCTGGAGATGCTGCTGCGGATTGCCAAACCGAGTGTTTTTTGACAGGCTTATGAACAGGTGATATATTGTATTTTACCTGTTCATAGGCCTGTTTTGTTCTGTCAAAAAACTACCAGTTTGGCAATCGCTAGGAACGCAGGCGCCTTATCGAGCAACGAGCGCGCCGAGGAACGCGGCCGCGTCGCAGTAGAAGGGAATGCGCGACTCCGCGGCGACGGCTTCGGCGAAGCGGGGCATCCAGGCGCGGGCGTGCTCCTCGAGGAAGGCCCCGTAGGCCGCCGCGGGCGAGCCGCCGGGGAGGCCGGAGCCGGCCGGAGCGCCCTCGGGCGGCTCGGCGCCGGCGGCGCGCAGGGCCAGGTGCTCCAGGAGCTCGCACTCCGTCGCCACGTGGTCCAGCGGCTCGTTGGTGCCCTCGGGACGGCCCAGGCCGCAGGAGCGCATGAAGCGCTCCACCTCCATGGAGTGGGGGTTCACGAACAAGAGCGCCTGCACCCCGTCGTCGGCCGCGCGCCAGACGCCCTCGTAGGGCGAGACCGCCGGCTCCGGCGCGCCCACGAACAGGCGCGTGGCCTCGGGTCGCAGGGCGTGCAGGACGTCCCCCGGGCCGGAGCGCCCCGACAGCCCCTCCCCGAGGCCCTCCGGCAGCGCCAGGCCGAGCGCCCCCGCTATCTCGCGCGCCGCCGCGGCCCACTCGCCGGAGGCCACGGCGCCCTCAAGCTCGGCTCCCGGGTAGCGAAACGAGAACGCCGCGAGCTCCCAGGCGGCGGCGCGGACACCCCAGTCGACGTCATTCATGCTTGTCACCGTTCCTTTTCTTGAACCAGGCCGCTATCCACTTCCCGTGAACCACGACGTGCACGAGCAGCAGCGCCAGCAGGGCTTTCGCGCTCACTGCATGCAGCGGGTCCCAGAAATAGTACCCCTGCGCATACCATCCGAACGTGGGCAATACCGCCCCGGAGACCATGACGCCCGACACCGTAACCGCCATGAGCACGACGACGATCAGCAGATCGAGCACCAGGTTGCCCGTGCGCCCCCATGCCGGGCGCGCGATCGACCCCCGCAAGATCTCAACCGCGCAGTCCACATGCAGCAGCGCATGCACGAAGAACACCAGGAACATGCCCAGGCCCAGCCACTCGTGGATGCTGATGCCCGTGAGGGCGGGATTGGCAACCACCAGGAAGACCGCGAGGGCGGCTACGTCGAGAGCAAGGTTTCTCCTGTCCACGGCTCAACCCACCTTCCGCACGATGAGGACGAGCCCCACGACCAAGGCCGCGGGTGCGAGCAGCCACAGGTTCAGGCTAGCATCGCTCGCCTGGTGGTAGCGCGTTGTCAGGGAGTCCCACGCATGGCACTCGACGCTCGCGCAGCCCGCCTCGGGGCACATCATCTCGGCCACGCCGTCGGGCTCCGGCACGTCGTCGAACCCGTGGCACGCACCGCTCGCGCACGCCGCCACCGGGCAGGGCGACTCGGCCGTCACCGCCTGCACCCCCGTCGCCGGCTCGACCGCTTTGCCCGCAGCCAGCACCAGGCCGCCGGCGAGCGCGAACACCGCGAGCGTCATCAGGAGCTTCCTCATCGCAGGTGCCCCGATTCGTCAACCACCTGGAGCTTCAGTTCGCGAATATACGCATCGGCGCCCTGTCCCTCGACCACGTTCCACGAGAGAACGGGAAGGACGCCCAGTCCGACCGCCTCGGCAACGCGCGCGGGATGAAACGACACGCAGTCTTCCTCCACGCCGTAGCGCGCACCGATCCCGTCCAGGTAGGCGCTGACCTTTTCCTTGTCGCCGTCGAACGCCTTCGCCGTGCGGTAGAAGCAGTCGTCGCCCAACTCGTAGACCTCGGGGTCCAGCGCAACGGCGCGGTTTCTCTGCAGCACCTGGTCGCGGTTCTTGTTGTCCAGCGTGCAGCAATGCACGCCCAGGGAAAGCCCCTCGTCAAGAGCGAACAGCACGAGCTCCAGGCACGCCTCCTCGCTGCCGGCCACGGCCATGCCGCCCGCGTAGCCGTAGTCGTAGAGCACCTCGAAGGGCGGGTTCTTCAACGCAAGCCCGCGCCGGGCGAAGTCGCCCCAGTTGCGGTGCGGATAGCACAACTCCAACAGGTTGATGCCGCGCACGCCCAGATCGTCCAGCTGCCGCAGCAGCAGCTTCATGCGCTCAAGCTCGGCGGGAACGACCGGCATCTCCACCATGGCATCGAAGGGGAACCGACGCGCGAGCGCGATGGCCGCGAGAGCCTCCTCGACCGCGCCCTCCCCTTCGTCCAGCTTCACGCTGAAGCGGATCTCGTTCAGCCCGCACTCGGCTGCCTTAGCGCAAAAAGCCTCGTCAAGACCCATGCCCGATGTATAGAGACGCAGATGCGCGTCCGGATAGAGCTCGCGGGCGCGGGCGAAGAACGCCAGCGCCTCGTCGCTGCAAAGCAGGGGTTCGCCACCCGTCAGGCCGACATGGGTGACCTCCGCCACCTCGCGGCCGAACGCCTCCAGCTCCTCCCTCCACGGGGTGTCGCGGGCGCAGTGCTCTTCGAAGTCGGCCTGGTTGGGATTGAAGCAGAAGTAGCAGTTTCGATTGCACCGCAGGTTGATGTAGAACGTGCGGCTTCCACAGCCTCCCACGCATGCGGCGCACGCGCTCGACAGGAACCCGGTCGACACGCTGGCCCCGCCGTTCATGAAGCGCGCACCCCGCTCGCGCAGGGTTTCCCGCAGCTCGTCGGCACGCGGGCGCCCGGCGGCGCGCGGCGCGAAGACCGGCCCCTCCGCGGCCATCGCGGCGACGAACTCGCGCTCGATGGCGGCGTACTCCTCAAGCCATGCGGCCAACGTGGGACGGGCGGAAACCATATCGTCCATGAGCTCCCCCTCCAAGGAACGAGCCGTGTATCCGACAGGCGGATGCGGCCGCCACCAGCCGCATCCGCCTGTCGGAGCCCGCCTCGGGGCGGGCTCCTGTTCGCTGCCTGCGGAGCGAACCTAGTGCGACTTCTCCGTCGGCTTGAGCGGCAGGTACTTCAACCCCACCAGCAGCAGGAGCGCGCCCAGGCCGATAACACCCAGCGTCACGCCGAACTCGAGCGGGGTCGGGAAGTACACCATGCCCTGATAGGCCGCGGTCATGCCGGATTCCCAACCCGTCACCGTGTACGGCGACACGGGACCGGCATAGTCAAGATTCGGCAGCTGGAAGCCGCCCACCAGCAGCTGCACGCGCTTGCAGAAGATGCCGACGATGGCCAGGAGGCCGGCGGCCACGATGAGCGGGTTGGTACGCAGCTTAGGCGTGAAGCACACGATGGCAGTCAGCGCACAGCCCACGACCTCGATCCAGAAGAACGGGGCGAGCGGACCGGTCGTCAGCATGGACACAACCTCCACGCCATGCCCGCCGGGGAAGCCCTCGGTCAAAAGATCGCAGGCGAAGAAATACAGGTCGACGCACACGAACACGCCCAAAAGCTTGGCCATCTTCACGACGAAGGACTGGTCGAGCTCAAGGTAGCCCGCCTTGCGCAGAGCGATGACCACCACGAGCACGAGGGCCACGCCGCACACGAGCGCCGACGACACGAACCAGGGGCCCAAGAGCGCGGTGTGCCACATCTCGCGGCCCTGCTGCAGACCGAAGATCCACGCGGTCACGGAATGGACCAGGATGGCGCAGACGAGCGCGATGGCGCTGATCACGCGCAGGGACGTGGCCGAGCCCTTGCCGCCCTCGAAACGCAGCGTGGCCCACAGGTACACGATGGACAAGATGAGATACGTGCCCAGCACGATGATGTCCCACATCAAGGGAGAGCCCAGGTTCGAGTACGCGAACAGTTCCCACAGGCGAAGCGGCTGGCCCAGGTCGACCACCACGAACCCGATGGCGAGCACCGTGCAGCAGATGGATGTCCAGACGGCGATCTTCGAGATGCCGCCGAAGCCCTCCACCCCGAACACGCGCGGCGCGCTCGAGATGATGAGGCCGCCAGCGGAAAGGCCCACGAGGAACATGAACATGGTGATGTAGAGCCCCCAGGAATCAAGGTTGCGCATGCCGGTCTGGACCATGCCGCCGGACAGCTGCATGACCCACAGGGCCAGGCCCATGATGGTCAGCAGGGCCGCGACCACGATACCGATATTGATGCCTTTGCCCCCAAACTTGGCGGCGGGAGCCTTGGGCGACTTCGTCGCCGAGGTGTTCTCAGTCATGATTCTCCTTTCGCCTTATACGAGATAGTAGACGGAGGGCTTGGTTCCCTCGCTCGGCAGCAGCTGCTCGTACGAGCGTTCCTTGAGGAGCTTCGACACCTCGGAGTCCGGGTCGTCCAAGTCCCCGAAGTGGCGAGCGCGGGCAGGGCACAAGTCCATGCACGCGGGGGTTTCACCGCGTGCAAGCCGCTGATAGCAGAAGATGCACTTCTCCACTACGTGCTTTTGGTGCTTGGGAGCATCCGCGTCGCCGAGGGCGAAGTCCATGGGGTAGCGTGGCTCTTCCCAGTTGAACGAGCGCACGCCCGTATAGGGGCAGGCCGACATGCACATGCGGCAGCCGATGCACTTGTCGTAGTCCTGGCGCACGACACCCGTTTCCGGGTCCTTGTAGGTGGCGCCCACCGGGCACACTTTCGCGCAAGCGGGGTTTTCGCAGTGCTGGCAGGAGACCGTGATGTAGCGCAGGGAGACATCGGGGAACTCGCCCGCCGGCGTGTCCATCATCTCACCGCCGTCGGTAAGCGCGCGCGTCCAGAATATATCCTGGGGCACGTTGTTCGCCATCTTGCACGCCACCGTGCACGCGTTGCAGCCAACGCAGCGCTTGGTGTCAATAACCATTCCGTAATGCATGCTTGCACCCCCTTAGTACTTCTCGACTTCGCACAGGAAGTCGTAGAATGCGCTGTTCGAGCAGAAATCGTTCATGAACACGTTCGTGAGGTCCTGCGTATGGCCCTCGACGTACTGGGCAGCCTGGAAGCCATGCGGGATCGAAACCACGCCGGGCATGATACCCTCGGTTACCAGCGCCTTCACGACCGCATAGCCATGGTCGTTATACGCGCGCACCAGATCGCCCTGTTCGATGCCGCGGGCAGCCGCGTCGGCTGCGTTGATCTTGATCATGGGCTCGGGCTCGAGCTCGCGGACAACCGGCGTCACGGCGAGCTGGGAGTGCACATGGTACTTGTTGTGCTCGCTGCAGCCCAGGAGCGGGTACTTTTCGCGCAGCGGATTGTCCAGATACGCCTCGTTCGCATGCTCGTAATAGGGAAGCTTCTCGAAATCGGCGATCTCCTGGCCGAAGCTGTTGCGAGGGGTCGGCTTCTCGATGTAGTACTTCAAGCGCGTACCCTCGGAGGGGCCGTACGTCGGAACGAGGTTCTCCGGCTTGGTCATCGGGTTGCGCACGAACTCACCCGTGGCGAAGTCATCGTAGCTGACGCCGGCCTTCTTGTTGGTCTCCGTGTTGTACACATCGCGCAGGAAGTCCTGGTCGCTCTTCGCATAGATCTTGCCCATTCCCATCTTCTCGGACAGGAGGCGCATGATCTCGACGTCGGTCTTGCACTCGTACAGAGGCTCGAGGCCCTTCTCGTAATAGGCAGGGAACGGCGTGGAGCCAACCGGATCGATATCCTCCATCTCGAAGGCATGCGGCACGGGGAGCACGATATCGGCCCACTGTGCCGAGTCGTTCATGTTCACGTCAGCACACACTACGAGATCAATCTTCTTCACGGCCTCGATGAGGTCCAGACGCCCGGACTCGCAGGAGAGCACGTTTCCGTTATGGATCCACAGCACCTGCAAGTCGATGTCGTCTTTGCCGAACTTCTTGTTCGCCACAATCTCGGGAAGGTACATGCCGCAGATGCGCGGCCCGGGCATGCCGGCCATGAACGCCTTCGTGTTATAGGGGATCATGCTGAACGGGGCGGGATTGCCGCAGATGGCTGCTCCCGGCTTGCCGGCATTGCCGGTCAAGGCCGCCAGGAACGCAAGGTTCTTGTAATTGTGGTGCGAGTTCGCGTGGTGGCCCAGGCCTTGGAACGTCATGACGTAGACAGGGCCCTCCGTGGCGTAGATGCGCGCAAGCTCCTCGATCGTGCTCTCGGGAACGCCGCAAATGCCCGAAGCCTTGGCGACGGTGTAATCCTTGATGTGGTCCTTAACCGTTTGGTACACGGTCCGGTAAGTCGTACCGTCGATCTCGAACGAGCCCTCGATGGCGGGGTCGACGGCCTTCGGAAGCGGCGCCTTGTCGCCCGCGGCCTCGTCCCATACCATAACCGGATCGATCATGGTCGGCTGACCGGTCTGCGGATTTACCGGGCCTTCCGTAGGGGCAACGCCGAAGTCGCTCAAGCGCAGGTAGGTGCCATCTTCCTTCACCAGGAAAGGAGACACCGTGCTGCTTTTCATATACGCCACGTCCACCAGGTCGTTCTCGATGATGTAGTTGGCCATGGCCAGCATCATAGCGCCATCGGTGCCGGGGGTGATGGCCACGTAGGTGTCGGAATGCGCGGCGGAAGCCGTGAACTGCGGATCGATGGTGATGAGCTTCGCGCCCTTCTCGCGCGCCTGGCACACGTACTGCCACGCGTGCACGTATGCCTCGGCCGGATTGCCGCCCCAGGTGATGATGGTCTTGGCGTTGACCGCATCGGCGAAGTCGTTTCCCTTGTTGCCCAGCAGCGTGGATTGCACGTGCTGCTGTGCCGTATCGGCGCCTGCACCGAAGATGACTGCGCCCGTAGCCGTGCAGAACCGGCCGTAGGCGATCGACATGAAGCCGCCCATAGCGCCGTTCAGGGATCCGTACGAGCCGTACGAGGACCAGAAGCCCAGCGACGTGCCGCCGTGCTCGGCCAGGGCCGTCTTCATCTTTCCGGCAATGATCTCGAGCGCCTCGTCCCATTCGATGCGCTCCCACTCGCCTGCGCCTCGTTCGCCGACGCGCTTCAAGGGGTACTTCAAACGGTCGGCATCGTAGACGCGCTGCGGCTGGCTGAAGCCCTTCACGCACAGGCGGCGGCGATGAGCGTCCTCGCCCGGATATTCCATAGCCGTGACCTTCACCGCACGGCCCTCGCGCACAGTCACCTTCAGCGGACAACGGCTGCCGCAGTTGCCGCGACACTGGCTTCTGAACGTGCTCTCGGCCTGGGCTGCCTCGTCCGCTGCCGCCTCGCCCGCCTCGGCAAGGCCGACCAGAGTCGCGCCCGAGCCCACCGCTGCGGTTGCTGCTGCAACGGCGCCGGTCGTCTTCAGGAAGCTCCTGCGCGTGAGTCCGCCGTGCGGGCTCTTCGTTTCCGACATGTCTCCTCCTCCATTCTTGATGCAGAATGCCTAGGGGCGCATCGGACGAAGGCGAGCGTTCTGCGAACGGCAGTCCCCTTCGGTCACATGGCGGGCGCAGGCGCGCCCGGTGCGTTTTCCGAGATGTCCCCCTCATATCAGAAATCGGCCGATTCCCTCTGTGTCATAGTCTGCCATACGTCACTATGATTATCAACAAGGAAGTATGACAGACTATGACAATATATTATTCTATTTATAGAATAATATTAGCTGAACAGGGATTTTACACCATGATATGATCAGTCATGATATCGGGGGGCATATGACAGCGAACGATTATCTACGCTTGATGGCCATCCCTGGCTGCCTTCTCGGCCCCGCCCTCCACGAATCCCTCGCTGAAGGCGCTCGGCACCACGAGCGTGCCGCCGGACTTCTCCACGCTCTCGTAGGCCAGGTGCATGGTGCGCAGCTTCATGGCGTCGGCGTCGCCGGCGTACACCTCGGATGCATCCATGAGCATCTCGGAGATGTCCTTCTCGGCCTCGGCCAGCACCATGCGGGCGTTCTTCTTGCGCTCGGCCACGGCTTCCTGCGCCATGGCCTCCTGCAGCTCCTTCGGCAGCACGATGTCGCGGATCTCCACGTCGATGATGGTGATGCCCCACGGGTTGAGCTTCTCCTCGATGGCCTCTTTCAGCTCCTCGTCCAGTTGGTCGCGGCGCGTGGCCACCTCCGCCACCGTGGCCCGGCCGATGGCCTTGCGCATGGCCGTCTGCGCGATCCACGACACGGCCGACGCATAGTCCTCCACCTCCACGGCAGCGCTCTTCGCGCTCCACACCATCCAGAACACGACGGCGTCCACGTTGATGGGCACAAGGTCGCTCGTGAGCGTCTCCTCGGCACCGAAGTACGTGGCCGACACGCGCTGGTCCACCCGCAGCGTGTAGAACTCCACGATGGGCAAGGTGAACACGATGCCCGGCCCCGCCACGCGGTTGAACTTGCCCAGGCGCAGCACCACGGCCTTCTCCCACTCCAGCACGATGTGCACGGATGACGAGGCCAGCCATCCCACGATGGCCGCCGCCACGAGCGCACCCAGGCCGATGCCGCCGAGCAGGACCTGTGTCGCGGCCAGCACCAGACCGAACGCGACGGCGAACACCACGATGGCGAACACGACGGCGCCGTTGCGCGAGGCGCGGCGCTTTCCCGTGTCGATGTGCCCGGCCGTGGAGAACTGCGTGCCCGTCGCCATCGACGGCGCGCTGGCCGCCGCTCCCTGCGCCCCGCCGTGCGACGCGCTTGCGCGCTTGCTGCGTCCCATGCTTGCTCCCTTTCCGTTCTCAGGCCCGCGCGCCAACGGCCGCGTCCCGCTTGCTCTTCTCGTCGCTCATGCTCTGCGCGAACTGCTCTTCGATATCCTCCAGCGACATGCCCAGCTCGAAGCAGCGCTTGAGGTACTCCTGCGTCACGATCTCGGCCGTGGTGGATATGCTCACGCCCGGCTTGCCGCTCACGTCCAGCACGAACGCGCCCTGGCGGCGCTTCGACTGGATGTAGCCGTCCTGCTCCAGGCTCATGTACACCTTGCTCACGGTGTTGTAGTTCACCTCGACGTCGGCGGCCAGGCCCCGCACCGTGGGCAGCTGGTCGCCCGGCTTGTAGTACCCCGAGGTGATGAGGTAGATGAACCGGTTCTTCAGCTGCAGCCAGATGGGGATGCTGCTCTTCTCGTTGATCTCGAACAGGGCCACGTCGTCCGCCATTTCTATTCCAATCTAAGCGCCTGCGCGCTCGGCTCTTCAAGCTCCAGGTCGCGGTGCATGCCCGCATCCACGATGGCACTGCGCATGCTGAACCCGCCCACCAGCACGAGCACCGCCGCCACGGCCAGGGCCGTCCGCAGGGCCGGCGGCAAGGCCCGCGCCTGCGACCGTTCGCGAACGGCGAATGCCAGCTCAACGGCGAGGGGCACCGCCAGGCCGCACAGGACGAAGCCGCCCCACCACGCCGGCGCCCCGCTGCCGTCCACCAGCTGGACCGCCGAGGCCGCAGCGCCCGGATGGCCGCCTGCAAGCGCCAGCCCCGCGAACAGCGCAGCCGCCGCGGCCTCCAGCACGATAAGCGCGGCGTCTGCCCGCACGAGCGGGCGCACGATGCGGCCCGCCTCCCCCTCCGGGTCGGCGAAGAACGCCGCCACCAGCACCACGGCGATGCCGCACGACAGCGACGACAGCGTGAACAGCACCGGCACGAACGGCGACCTCCACAACGCCACCGCTCCCAGCCCCTGCAGCAGCAGGCCGGTGTACACCATGACCACCAAGCCCACCGCCACGGCGACCGCCTCGACGGCAACCGCCGCCGCACGCGGCACGGACGGCAGGTACGCGAGCCGCACAAGCGTCAGGAACGCCCCGCACGCGGCCAGCACGGCCAGGGCGAAGGAGCCGACGGTCAGATACGTAGGCGACGGCCGCAGGAACAGGTCGAGCACCCGGTCGATGCGCCCCAAATCGAACAGCAGGCACAGCACGCCCAGCGCGAGCGCGGCGAAGCCGGCAAGCAGCGCGAAAGCCGCCACCCGCTCGCACGGCGGCGCCTCGTCCACGGACACGCGGGCATCCGTCCCGAAGGGCGCACGCACGAGGGCCAGGTCGAGCCCGGACGCGACCACGATCGCCCCGGCCCCGGCACCGCCGAGGAACAGGTAGCCCACCGCCAACGTTCCGAGCACATCCCCTCCCCTCATCGCAGCCGCAGGACGCTCCGCTAGGCGGCGGCGCATCCAGACACGGGAGCCACGTTGCTTTTGCAGATCGCACGCTTCCCTCTGCATCCCCGTCAGTATCCCACAAAACAGGCGTGCTGCATATGACAGGGTGTCATATGCGCAACAGCGACACGATCCGGGACGCCACGCGTGACGCCGGAGCAGCACGGAGAACATCGCACATGGGGAACAGGAAAAGGCTGGGGTCCTCAACGACCTCCAGCCTTTTCTTAATGAGCGGCGCTCGTCGGCCTGCGCCCTACCCTGCCTTCGTGCCCAGCAGCTCTATGTCGGCCTTATCGCCAACCTCGTAGCGCACGCCGGCTGGGACGGCCAAGAAGGCGTTCGCCGAGCGAATGTTCTCGGCCAACGTTGCCGAGTTCGGAACCGGCGCCGCATGCAGCACGCCGTCCATGTCACGAGCCACGAGACGCGCCAGGTGCTCGAAACCGGGGCGGGCGCCCAGCGGCGCATCAAGCACGGCGGGCACCTTCACGCGCTGCGGCACCGGCTGGCCATAGTAGTGGCACACCAGGCCCCTCACCAGCCAGTCGGCCGCCAGGTAGGCCGCAATCATGGGTCCGGGAACGTTGATGGCCGGCTTGCCTTCGATAACTGCCAGGCCGATGGGACGTCCGGGAACCGCCTTCACGCCGTGCGAGAACCACGACGCGCGCTCCTGCAGAAGCTCCGAGTTGAAATCTTCCGAGCCGCGCGACGAACCCCCGTTGACCAGCACCACGTCGGCCTCGGCCAGCGCACGGTCGATGGCGATGCCCAGGGCCGCGCGATCGTCCGCCACAATGTCATAGGCAACCATCTCCGCGCCCCATTGCGCGAAATAGGCGCCCAGCATAAGCGAGTTCGTCTGCACGTTCTGCCCACGCTCGGGCACCGTGCCCACAGGCACCAGCTCCGTGCCGGTAGGAAGGTAGGCCACCTTCAAGCGCGCAACCACGGGCGCCTCGGCCCAGCCGTCGGCCGCCAGAATAGCCAGGGCCTCGGGCCCGAGCAGCGTGCCCGCCTCGTAGAGCAGCTCGCCCTTGCCCATCGTGGCGCCCGCGCGCTTGATAGCGTTGCCCGCCTTGACCTCGAGGGCAGGATCGAGCATGAGCCGCCCCGCCTCGTCGTATCCCACGTCCTCCGCCGCTATGATCGTGTCGAACTCGTCGGGGAAGTCATCGCCGGTATCGGCCTGGGCGAAGTGCATGCCACGCACCCATTCGCCGGTGTCGGGGACGCCCTGCGCAAAGTCGGCCGCCCGCACGGCGATGCCGTCGAACGACGAAACGCGATGTCGCGGCAGATCGTAAGCCGCATGGCAATCCTGCGCAAGCACGCGCCCGCATGCCTCGCCCACCGGCACGTGCTCGGTACGCTTCTCGAACTCCCAGCGCGCTTTCAGCGCCTCCAGCGCCTCCGCGCGCGTCAGCGCCTTCCCATGATCGAATTTCATCATCGTCCTCCTTGTTGTCTGCCGGTATGCGGGTGCAGGGCCTAGAACCTCCGCACGATATCGTCAACGAAGTAGCGTGGCACCTCCTTGGCGAAAAGATTGCTGGATACGGCCGGGTGCGCCGTCCTCACGTGACGCGCACCCGGCACGCCGGGGATGCGGGCGAGCAGCGGGTCCCCCACCACAACGGAGAACCCGCCGCGTGCCACGAGGGCTGCTAGGTCGGCATCGCCCGCCAAGGCAACGTCGCCCGGCTCGGCGAAGCCGGGACGCTGCCCGCACAGGCTCGCCACCGTCACAGGACCGCTCCAGCCGGAAAGGCGCAGCGCCGAGCGCACCGAGGCGGCGCACACCCAGTCGCCCACCACGAGTACCGCCTCGCCCCCTGCGCCGGACGCATCCATCCGCGCGTCGAATACGGTTCGCGAAGACTCTGGCAGCACCCCCGCATCGCAGCTTTCAGCATGCGGACCGCCTGCGAACGCGTACGACGACGCGCCGCCACGTGCGGCCCGGCGCAGCGCCTCGCACACGAGGCCGGCCTGCGCGCCCGCCAAGGGCAGACCCACCACATACGGCGTGCCGTACGCTCGCTCAAGGACCTGGGCGACCCCGAGTGCCCCCGCCGATACCACAAGGTTGACCGAAGCCTTCCCGACCTGCGCCACGCCTTCAAGCGACAAGCCCATGCACCATGTGGCATTCACCGCAAGCCCGGCGCCATCAAGGCATTCCCGCAGGTCTTCCGCATTCGGGCCCCCTCCGAAATCGAGCGGCGTGAGCCCGAGCACGTTCACGGCCGGCCGTTCCGGGGAGGCTGCCAGCCCGCACGGGCCCGTTCCCTCCGGCCGCCCGTCCGCAGTCGGCCTGGCTGGAGGGGCGAGCGCAGGACGTCCGTCGCCCGCGCCGCGCAGCATCCCGTCGCCTGCGGGCCCGAACCGCTCCGCCAGCTCCCGGTGCGCCAGATCCAAGCCGCGCTCGTAGGTGGCGAAGCCCGTGGTGGCGAAGCCGAGCGCCGGCACGCCCGTCGCGTCTTCGATGTCATGCGCCATGCCGCGGAAGTCCATGCCGGTGATGGCCGGCACCGGCGACCCCAGCAGCGCCACCATGCGCGGCTCCAGCTCGCGCGCCGCGGCGGCCACCTTCGCCACGGTCTTGGCCTCGTCGCCCATGACCACGTCCAAAGTGCGCAGTTGCGCGCACAGCGTGGTGGTCTTGCCGCGCGACCAGCGCGGCTCGTCGTAGTCGATGTAGTTGCGCGTGCAACATGCAGCGTCAGCCACCACCACCAGGGCATCGAGGTCGAACAGGCACGAGCACACGCCGGAGTAGTCGGCGGCGAACGAGGGCAGGAACAGGGACAATCGGGCCATAGCGCATCACTCCCAAACCGTATCGCCGTCGAGTGCGGCTTCCATCAGCCGCATGAGCCGCCGCACGGCCTGGTATCCGAACAAGCCCTCGTCCTTCTGCACGTCCACGAAGCGCCGCGCCTTCAGCAGGTAGGCGCAGTCGAAGCCGATGCACACGGCGTCGGCGGGCAGCCCCAGATCGAGGATGCCCTCGTAGCTCTCGCCACGCACGACGGCAATGCCGGGCACCTGCGCGGCAACCCAGGCACGCTCCTCGGCGTCGTCGTCCTTCTCATGCAACGCGAACACGGCGCACACGGAGAACCCGTAACCCGCCAACGCCTTCGCCAACGCGAACGGGCGCATGGCGGCAGAGGAGTCCACGATGACCGGCGTGTCGCCCAAAGCCTCGCGCGCACGCGCGACCGCATCCCACGCCGCACCCTCGGCCTGCGCAAGCAGGCGGGCCGCCTCGTCATCGGCCGCCGATGACGGTGCCTGGCGCCCCTCGAACGCCCGACCCTCTTGCGAGCACGTCCCATCGACCACCCCGCCGGCCTGTCCAAGCGCTGAGCCGATCGCGCGGTACTGCCGCCCTATCTCGTCCAAGTCGTAGGACACCGGCGCGTCGACGCGCGGAATGCCCAGGCGCCTCTCCATGTTCTCCGCCGCATACGAGCCGATGTGCGCCAACACCACGTTCAGCCGGCTTGACGCCAGCCGCCGGTACGCCTCGAAGTCCGCGCACGAGAAAAGCTGGCGCACCTCGCGCACGCCCCAGGCCCGCATCACCTCGAACAACTCGCAGTCGCCCCCGATATCGGCGAACGTCCCCACGAGGTTCACGGCGCTATCGCGGTGCGACGTTGGCTGAAGCATGCTGTAGAGCCTATCGTGGATGCGCAGCCCCGTGGACAGCCCCCGGTCGGCGGCAATGGGGTTCATGTGCACCACGGCGAATCCGAGGCCCGGGAACCGTGCGCGCAGCTCGTCGAGCAGGGCGTCCTCATCAGTGCCGAGAAAGTCATCGATACAGTTCAGATGGATGAAGAACGCACGCGGAGGCCGTTCGAGCGTTGTAAGCGCCTCGGCGACAGCCTCGGCAACGGCGTGCTCGTACGCGCCGGTGGCCACGTCGGCCTCGGTGAGGAACAGAAAGCCCATCGCCCCGCGCGTGTCGTTGCGCAGCGCACGGATCGACACGCGCCGCACGCAGGAGGGAGGGCACACGTACAGGTTGAAGCTCTCCGGAATGCACAGCGACACCTTGGGACGGCCGTGGTGCGGGATGAAGTACGACAGGTCAGAGGCCACGGCTGACCCCCTCTGCCTTGGGCCCGCCCGCAAACGCCGCCGCAGCGGCCGCCTTCGCATTCGACGTCGGCACGGCAGCCTTCTCGCTCGGCCCCCCTGCGATTCCCGCCTTCGCGCGGGGCAATCCCGCCTCGTCCAGCACGGCATCGGCCAAGGCCCCATAGGCACGCGCCGCCGCGCTTGCAGGGGCGCCCTCGACCACCGTGAGCGTTTCCTGCTCGCACGCGTGGACGTCTGCCGAGCGCGGAACATCGGCCACAATGCCCGTCCCCAGCTCGTCTGCCAGACTCTCAACCAGTGCGCGCTCATCGGCCACGTCGCGCCGGTTCAGCACCAGGCCTCCGAAGCGCGCGTAGTCGCGCGCCTTGAACCGCTCAAGGGCCTGCGCGATGTTCGAAGCCGCATACATCGACATCATCTCGCCCGACGTGACCACGTACACCACGTCGGAGCGCTCGCCGCGCAGCGGCAGCGAGAAGCCGCCGCACACCACATCTCCCAGCACGTCGTACAGCACGATATCCGGCGCGAGCTCCTCGTAGGCGTGCAGCGCGGCAAGCTGCTCGAACGCCGTGATGACACCGCGCCCCGCGCATCCCGTTCCCGGTGTCGGCCCGCCCGCCTCCACGCACAGCACGCCTGCGAAACCGCGGTGCACGGCGTCCTCGAGCGTGGGGTTCGCCGTCTTCCGCATGAGGTCGAGCACCGAGGGAATGCGCTCGCCGTGCATGAGCACGTACGTGGAGTCAGCCTTCGGATCGCACCCGATCTGCATGACCGTGTACCCCCGCAGCGCCAACACGGCCGCCAGGTTGGACACCGTCGTCGACTTCCCGATGCCGCCTTTTCCGTACACCGCGATTCTCAACATCGCGTCCCATCCCTTCCCCGTGCGCTTCCCTGCGAAATACCGAGCCATTCTTGCCTCTTATTAATCCTTGAAGTAAGATAATGCAGGAACCAGGATAATTTCAGTTGGTTTTACCACCAAAAGCCGAAGGAGCTGCCCCCGTGTCCGACCTTGCCGCCCTCACCGCCGACCTCCCGCTGTTCGAAGGCGTTCCGGTCGAGAAGGTCCCCCATGTGCTCTCCTGCCTCAATGCGACGCTTGCCACGTTCAGCAAACGCGAGCGCATCCTGGGCCGCGGCGAGACGCAGCGCAGCACCGGCTACCTCTGCGAGGGGCGCGCCCAGCTTGTGAGCAACGACTACTGGGGCAACCGCCCCATCTTGGGCGAATACGCCGCCGGCTCGGTACTCGCAGCCGAGCAGTTCTTCAAGCTGAACCTCCCTTTGCCCGCCGACGTCGTTGCCAGCAGCCCGTGCACGCTGCTGCAGTTCAACCTCGAGCGGCATGTGGAAGCCAAGCCGTGCTGCATGGTGCACGTCAACCGTATCCGCGAGAACCTGGCCCGCATCACCCTGCAGATGAACGCCGATTTACTGGGCAAGCTGGGCATCGTATCGAACCGCTCCACGCGCGAGAAGGTACTTGCCTACCTATCCGACCAGGCAGCGCTCCACGGCAGCTCCGCATTCGACATCCCCTACACCCGGCAAGAACTCGCCGACGCGCTCTACGTGGAGCGCAGCGCCCTTTCCCACGAGCTGAGCCGCCTCCAGAAAGACGGCTACCTCACCTTCTCCCGCAAGCATTTCGAGCTCCACCGCCTGCCGTAGCCGCCTCCCGCGTCCCCGCAGCTGCTTGCGCCCCGGGCGGTGCGGCGGCTTCGGCACAGCACCCGGGGCCGTTCCAGGGAAGGGGAACGCTTAGAAGAACGACGCGTACTCGTCGTCGGAGAGATCGTAGCCGTAGAACTCCTTGAAGAAGTCCTTGGTCTCTGCCGCCAGATCGACGTCCCCCCTATACTCGGGATACACCGTCTGGGCCAGCCACAAGAAGCCGAGCGTCGCCTCGGGGCTCGGGCGATCCCACCAAAAGCCGCCGATGGGGATGGAGAATACCTGCTTGTTCTTGATGGCCTTGAGATCCTGCACCTGCTCGGCGCCGTAGAGCTCGTCGAGATTGCTGCCGCCCTGCACGACGATGACATCCGGATCCCATTCGAGCGCCTTCTCCACAGTCACGTCGCCGTTGAGATCGGCCTCGGGCACGGCGAAGTCGGCGCCTATCGCATTGATCCACGTGCGGCCCCAGTCGCCGGTGTTCGCCTTCGTGATGTCGGCGCCGCTTAGGTAATATACCTTTTTGCGGTCGCCCGCAGGTATCTTCGCAACCTTCTTCTCCAAATCGCCCAGCGTGGCATTCCAGTGGTCGACCAGCCGTTGCGCCTTCTCCTCGTTGCCGAGGATCTTGCCCACGTTCAGGAACTCCTGCTTGAGCGTATCGATGGCCGCCCATCCGATGAGCATGACGTAGGTGGGGATTCCCACTTCGGCGATCTGCGCGTTGCCCTTGTCGGAGCTCACGCCCACAAGCGCCACGTCAGGCTCGGTTGCCACCAGGGCCTCGATATTGAGGTCATCGAACGAGCCGGCGTTCACCACGTCGTTGAACTGCGGGTACATTTTCAGCAGCTGCGGGAACTTCTTCATGGAGGGCTGTGCCACGATCTTGTCCGCCGCGCCGAAGATGGCCACCTCGTGGGTGGTGCCGCCGTTGCACGTGATGGCAATGCGCTCCACGCTCTCGGGGATGGCGAACTCGTTGCCCTTCGCGTCCACGACGGTACCCGAGACCGTCTCGGGGGCCTGGCCGTCGGCCGGCTTCGGTCCCTCTTCCTGCTGCGCGCAGCCGCCCAACGCCATAGTGCCCGTCGCAGCCACGCCGGCCGCAGCCAGCAGCTCGACGAAGCGCCTACGCGTGAGCAGGTTCATGTTCTGACTCATCGACAATGCATCCTTTCCTCCCGCGCCCGCGGACGAACCTACGGGCGCACGCCGTTACTCCCTGCCCTGCTCGGGCATGGTCACCACAGAGCCTTCGGTCGCGCTGCGCGGTCCGGCGGCGTCGAAGGCCTCCAACATGCCCTCGATAAGGGCATCCGCATCCACAATGCGGCTCGCCAGGACGCGTGTTGCACCCAGAGCGGCGAACAACTCCATCGGCGCTTGCGCGGACGGCCCGAACACCACGAACTCCCGCGCGCGCCGCGGCAGGCGGGCGATGTCGAACAGGCTGTCGTTCTCCAGCGCGCATCCCGTTATACCCACGACATCGGCCTGCGCGACAAGCGCCGCGGTATCCTCCACGCCATGGAACCGCACCGTGCCCGGACCGGTGTGCACGCCATCGGCATCCAGGAGCACGCTCTGCAGCGCGGCACGCGGACGCAGGTCCACCACGTCGAGCGAGGCGCACATGGCGGCCGCCTCCCGCAGCAGCATGCCCGCACCCACCAGCACCACGGCGTCGTCGGAACGTAAAAACGACCGGTCGAACGGATCCGAGACGGCAAAGCCGCGCTCAGCCAGCGCCTCGGGTGCATTCACCTCGCACGAAAGCGCATTCGCAACCGCCAGCGCCACGCTGCGGCGAAGCGAGCAATACGCCGCATCATCGGCCGCCCCCGGGGTAATCCCACACACGCCCTCGTCCAATAACTGCGCCACCGCATCGTCCGCATGCACGCCCGTTAAGCTCTGCAGGCTCCTCATGTACTCGAAGTCGAGCGCCCCATACACCGCATGCTGGCCGTTGAACGTGAACGCACGCCCCGCGCGTCCATCCGACAGCTCAACTACGGCCCACCGCGCACCGAAACACAAGCGCCTCACGGTAGGTATCAGACCATCTGCGCAGGTGATGCGCAGCGTTTCCTCTATCAGCTCATGCAAGCTACGAGGCGCGTCTGCTGCCACGAAGCCGTTCGGCTTGCCGCACATCACCGTACCCTCCCGTCAACGCCGAACAAGCCCTCTTCCCCGCACGGACACGGATGCGCCTTCGTCTTCAACAGCGGCACGCACGTGGTCACCGTCCCGTCGGGATGCTCCGGCACATCGAGGGACGCCACCTTCACGGGAATGCCGTACGCCTCCTCCAAAGTCTCCTCGCACACGATGTCGCCCACATCCGCCACGCGAAACGGGCTCGTGCGGCTCATGACGGCCGCCTTGTCGCAGCACAGGAACGCATGGTCGGGGAAGTGCGACGTCATGATGATCCCCACGCCGCGATGGGCGAGCGCGCAGATCTGCGCGAGCACCCGCATCTGGTTGCCGAAGTCCAGGCTGGACGTAGGCTCGTCCATCATGAGGAACGACGGGTTCTGCATGAGCGCGCGGGCGATGAGCACCATTTGCCGCTCTCCGCCGCTGATCTCGGTGTACACACGGTTGCGCAGATACGCTATGCCCAGCAGCTCCAGCAGCTCGTCGGCTTCGTCGAACGCGTCGCGTCCCGGCCCCGCGAACGCATCGGTCCGCGCGATGGAACCCATGACCACCACATCGATGACCACGAACGGAAACGGCGGCTCGTGCACCTGGGGCACGCAGCCGATGAGCAAGACCGTCTCCTTCCGGCGGCGGTGGTCCACCGCGCGCCCGTCCACATACAGCCCGCCTGCCGAGAACGGGATGAAGCCCAGAAGCGACTTGAACAGCGTCGTCTTCCCCACGCCGTTAGGTCCCAGCAGGCACAGCACCTCCCCGCTCTCCAGCTCGAAGCTCACGTCGTGCACGATGCCGACGTCGCGGTACCCGGCGCATACGCCGCGTGCCTCCAAGATCATAGCTGTTCCTTCTTTCTCTTCAGCAACAGGTAGAAGAAGAACGGCGCGCCGATAATGGACGTGAGAATGCCCAGCGGGATCTCGACGGTGAACAGGTTGCGCGCCACGTTGTCCACCAGCAAGAGGAAGCTGCCGCCCACCAAGAACGACATGGGCAGGAGCACCTTGCAGTTCGGCCCCACGATGAACCGGGCCATATGCGGGATAATGAGCCCTATCCACCCTATCATGCCGGCGATGGCCACCGAAGCCGCCGTGAGCAGCGTCGCGCACAGGATGAACAGCCCGCGCAGCCGCTTCACGTTCAAACCCATGGCCTGCGCCTCCTCGTCGCCGAAAGCCATGGCGTTAAGCTGCCAGCGTAGGAAGGCCAAAGGTGCGATGCCGATGAGAAGGGGCGGCAGCAAGAACAAGATGTCTTGAAGGTTCACCGTGGACAGGCTGCCCATGAGCCAGTACGTGATCTCGGGCAGCTTGCTGTCAGGATCGGCCACATACTTCGTCAACGTGATGAACGACGAGAACAGCGTGGACACTATCATGCCGCCCAGCACCAGCATGAGAATGGCATCCTTGCCACGGCTGACGCGCTGGCACACGAAGTAGGCCAGCCCCACGGCCACGATGCCGAACGCGAATGCGTTCACCTGGATGAACGCATAGGGAAGCGACAAAAGGATGGCCAGCGCCGCGCCGAATCCCGCGCCCGACGAGGCGCCCAATATGTCGGGCGAAACCATGGGGTTCTTGAAAAGCCCTTGGTACACGGCGCCGGCAATGGAAAGCGCCGCGCCCACCAGCAGCGCGGCACAGATGCGAGGCAGGCGCACTTTCCACACAATGGTCTGGGCCATGTCGCTTTGCGAGCAGTCGAAGCCGAACAGCTGGGCGCCGATGATCTCGACAACCCCCACCGGATCGATGGGATACTGCCCGACCATGAACGAACCGAAGAACAACACGACCATCACGGCCACCGCGATGACGATCGCTCCCGCTGACGAACGTTTCGAAGCCATAGTCCCCTTGCCTCTCCAAAATATATACTAGTATGAGAATAATATTTATTTCGGAATAATCTGTTGGAAAAGCCACGAACCGAGAAATTTTTCGACACGGCTCGACCCCTTCGCCATTTGTGGAGTTTCGCGCACAACCGGGGCTTTCGCCAGATTCCCATCGCCGCATACCCCGCGAACCCCCATACTGGTAAATCGCTTTGCACGAAATTCTTTCTTGTTTCTCTTTTGCGCACGCTGATGACGCTCACGGATGCAGAAAGCGGCTCGAGTCAAGCGCAAGGCACGCCGCTGGAGCGGGTGCGACCACGGAGCGGTTCCGCAGAGGCGGACGCCCGTCGAAGAGAAACGGAATACCCTTATGACGAAATTCGCCGACCTCGGCTTGTCCAAAGACGCCCTCGCGGCGGTGGAGAAGCTGGGCTACGAGAACCCCACGCCTGTCCAGGAGCAGGCTATCCCGCTGGTTCTGGAAGGCCGCGACCTCATCGCCGCCGCCTCCACCGGCACCGGCAAGACGGCCGCGTTCCTGCTGCCCATCTTGAGCACGCTTCCCCGCGTGAAGGGCCGCAACCGCGCCCCGCGCGTGCTGGTGGTGAGCCCCACCCGCGAGCTCGCCCAGCAGATCGCCCGCACGTGCATGCAGATCTCGCGCCAGACCCGCCACTTCACCACCACGGTGTTCGGCGGCACGCCCTACGGCCCCCAGATCAAGGAGCTGCGCGGCGGCACCGACGTGCTCATCGCCACGCCCGGGCGCCTGAAGGACCTCATGAAGCGCGGCGTGGTGAACCTGTCCAGCGTGGAGGTGCTCGTGCTGGACGAGGCCGACCGCATGCTGGACATGGGCTTTCTGCCCGACGTGACCACCATCGTGGACGCCACGCCCGAGTGCCGCCAGACGCTTCTGTTCTCGGCCACCATCGACCAGTCCATCCAGAAGAACCTGGGCTCGCTTCTGAACGACCCCGCCATGGTCGAGATCGCCCGCAACGGCGAGACGGCCAAGACGGTGGAGCAGTTCATGATGCCCATCAAGAACTTCAACAAGCCCGAGCTCTTGGAGGCCGTGCTGCGCGAGAAGGGCTCTGAGCGCATCATCGTGTTCGCCCGCACGAAGAACCGCACCGAGGACTGCGCCGAGGCGCTGTGCGACGCCGGCTTCCGCGCCGAGTCCATCCACTCGGACAAGAGCCAGGGCGCCCGCCGTCGTGCGCTGGAGAACTTCCGCCGCGGCAAGACGTCCATCCTCGTGGCCACCGACGTGCTGGCGCGCGGCATCGACGTGCCCGACGTGGACCATGTGATCAACTTCGACCTGCCCGACATGCCCGAGGACTACGTGCACCGCATCGGCCGCACGGGCCGCGCGGGCGAGAAGGGTTACGCCATCTCGTTCGTCACCCGCGAGACCAGCCGCACGCTGCGCGACATCGAGCGCCTGATCGGCAAGGACATCCCGTTCATGGAGCTGGAAACCTACGAGCTTGACCCGACGCTGCTGAAGCAGAAGAAGGGCGGCGCGCGCCAGGGCGGCTCCAAGAGCGGCGGCTCGAAGCCCTACGGCAAGCGCTCTGCGGGCAAGTCGTACGGCAAGCCCGCCGGCAAGGGCGGCTACCGCAAGTCCGACGACCGCAAGGACGGCAAGCCGGCCGGCAAAAGCTACGCTGCCGAAGGCGGCGAGTCCAAGGGAAGCAAGCGCTTCGAGCGTGCCGAGGCCCCGCGCTCCGGCAAGGGCGGCTTCGACCGCGCGAATGCCGGCAAGCCGGGCAAGCGCTCCGACCGCTCCGGCAAGCCCGCCTCCGCCCGCGGCGAGAAGAGCTTCGACAAGCCGTACCGCGAGGGCGGCAAGCCCGCGAAGAAGCAGCGCTCCAAGAAGGGCAACGGCACCGGCGGCTACGACTACAGCCGCTTCGCCAAGAGCGAGAAGCACGAGGCCGCCGAGCGGTTCTAAGAACACAGCAAAACGCGCACGCTAACGAGGACGAGCCGCCGACGCGGCTCGTCCTCGTTTTGCAGGCAAAGCTGCCCCGCAAAATGCGCAACATAGTGCGCATATCGTAATGAGCAAAATATTGCGCTTTTCTCTATGTGCAGTATAATGCGCATAAACAACGAATGCATTCCGACCACGCAAGGAGGATCCCATGCCCTCAGACGTCATCGGGCTTCCCCGTCGCCTCGGCCAAGCCGTGCGGAAAAGACGCTTGCAGCTTGGTCTCTCCCAAGCCAGCCTCGCCGAGGCGGCTCAGGTATCGCGACGGCTTATTACGAGCTTGGAAATGGGCGATGCCGATGGCATCGCCTTCGACAAGGCACTCCGTATTCTCGAAGCGCTCGGCATGACGATATCGATCGCGTGGCCGTCGGAGCCGGAAGAGGGCCAGCGGCCCGCAGCCCAAACCGCACACGCGCCGCTGGTGGAAGATGACCGGAAGCCGTCCTACCAAGACGCCTACGACGACATAGCTCGAGCGGCCTTGCGCCAAGCGGCTTATGCGCAAGAAGGGCGGTGACCGACATGGCCGAAGCATCTCTGCTCGTCTTCATCTGCGGCCAGCCTGCCGGAGAGCTCGCACAAGGCAGCAGCGGCCAGATCAGCTTCCGCTACGATCTTGATTACGATGGCATCCCGCTGTCGTTCTCCATGCCCGTGTCCAACCGCACGTTCCCCCATCGCGTCGTGCAGCCATTCCTTTTCGGGCTGCTGCCGGACGACAGGAGCGTGCGCAGGAACATCGGCCTCGAGTTCGATGTGCGAAGCGACAACCCCTTTTCCCTGTTGGAGAATATTGGCCTCGACTGCCCGGGCGCCGTGCAGTTCTGCAAACCCTGCGAGACCGCAATCCTCGCCACACGTCAGGAGAAGCTCGAGCCCATTGATGACGAAACCATCGCGCGGCGACTCGCCACCTTGCGCGAACACCGTGAAGACTCGTGGCTCGGCACGCACGAGCATTGGTCCCTTGGCGGCAACCAGGGAAAATTCGCACTCGCACGCCATGACGGCCGATGGTTCGCCTGCCATGGCTCAGCGCCAACGACCCACATCTTCAAAAACGGCGTGCATGGCTTCCGCCTGCAGGCCCTGAACGAGTTCGTCTGCATGCGTCTTGCCAGCCGGTGCGGCCTTCCCGCCGCAAACACAAGCTACGAAGTGTTCGAGGGCGAGCCCGCTATCGTTATCGAGCGCTATGACCGCGTGAAGGCGCCGGACGGCCGCATCGTGCGTCTCCATCAGGAAGATTTCTGCCAGATACTCGGCATACTCCCCGAGAACAAGTACCCCGAATACGGAGGTCCGGGAGCGTCGGACATCATCCGCGTCATAAGCTCGACCACGCAAGCAGCGAGAAACGTCCACCTATTCACCGCGATGCTGTTCTTCAACTGCCTCATCGGAGCGCCGGATGCCCATGCTAAGAACTTCTCGCTGCTACTCGGCACTGGACGCGATGCCCTTGTGGCCCCTCTTTACGACGTCGCCTCCGGCCTCGCCTACGACGAGCTGCGACGCAAAGCGCGTCTGGCGATGAGTATCGGAGGCGAGAACAGGGTTGGCCACACCTCGCGAAACGCCCTCAAGCGCTATGCCCAGGCCAATGACCTCTCGCGCTTCGGCCTCGGCGAAGCCGCCTGCGTGGAGCTCATGGCGGAACTCGCCCAAGACGTGCTGGACAACCTTGATGGCGCTTTCGACGACGCGCAGGCTGCTCCAGGAGCCGACGAGTTACGCGAGCATCTGGAGCGCCCGCTGGTGGAACTCTGCAAGGCAACGCTCAATCGGCTTTGAAAAAGGCTTCGTCAACCTCGGAAGCCTCACCTCTCCCATTCCACAATACGCTCGGGGTGGGAATACACGTTGAAGCGACCATGCTTGGCGAAACCGACAAGGGTAAGGCCGCTTCGCTCGGCAAGCTCGATGGAGAGGTTTGTAGGAGCTCCGGGCGACACTACAAGAGGACAGCCGAGCGCGGCCACTCTCGCCACGATCTCTAGCGGCACACGCCCACTGAACAGCACCATACACTCGGCCGCACGCTCGCCAGAGCACACGCACCAGCCGACGAGCTTATCCAAGGCGCTGTGTCGGCCGATATCCTCGCGCCAAGCCAGCACGCGACCACGCATGTCGGCCAAAGCAGCACTGTGCACACCGCCCGTTTTCCTGAACAAGAGCGACTGGCGCTCCAACAGCGCGATGGCAGCGTTCACCGTGGCAGCCGCCACCTGCATGTCGGACAGCGGGCGCGCCGCGACCGGCACGCCTGCCGGAGCACGCCCCGGCAGGCTGCCAAATGGCACGATGACGCACCCGTCCCCGGTCCGACGGCCACGCGGGCGGGTGAGCACATCAACACGCCCGCCCTCCAAATCGACCTCAATCGACACGACGTCGTCCATCTCGACGATAGCGCCCTCCAAGAACAGGCGCCCCACCACGAGGTCTTCGACATCCCACGGAGAGCAGGTGCCGCGAAAGGTCGGGCGACCGTCCAAGAACACCTCGATGCTCACTTCCTGCACGACGAAGTCGGGCCGCTCGGCGAACCGCCCGCCGTCGAAACGCTCCACGAGCAACACCGCATGCGCGTTCTCTCGCGATCGGGAAACCTCCATGATCGCATTGCTCACGTGCCTCATCGCGCATCCCCCTCTCCGTCACCATCGTCGTTTCCCTACAGTAGGGCGGCAAACCAGCCACGATGCCTGCCGCCCCAGGGAGGGAAGGGAGTAGGTCTCTCTTACTCGTTCCTCACGTTCGGCACATACCACACGGCCGGGTTCGTGCCCTCTTCGGGCAAAAGCTGGAAGCCATCCTTCTCTACAGCCTGCTTCTTGAGCTCTTCCAAGTCACCGAACACGCGCGCGCCGGCCGGGCAGGCAGCCACGCACGCTTGCACCTCGCCCTTGCCAGCATCGATTCGCTCGACGCAGAATGTGCACTTGTCGACCGAGCCTTTGGGCATGGTGGGATACATAAGAGCCTCGTACTCATTGAGCTCGGAACCGAAATAGCCGCCCTCGCTCTCGACATAGTACCGGGCCGCATAGGGGCAGGCCGTAATGCACGCCTTGCAACCGATGCACTTCTCCTTGTCGATCATCACGATACCGTCATCGCGCTTGTACGTAGCACCCTCCACGGCACAGGCCGCGATACACGGTGCATTTTCGCAATGCATGCACAACATGGGCACAACATGCTTCACCGCTTGAGGGTACGTTCCCTCGAACGCACGCTCCACATGCGACCTCATCACAGCAGGAGGCGTTCCATGCGCTTCCTTGCAGGCCACCGCACACGCATGGCAACCGACGCATTTCTTCAAATCGATAAGCATTCCGTACGTCATGGTTCTCACCCCCTCTACGCGATCTTCTCGATTTTGATGCGGACGCACTGGTCGAACGCCGAACACACATGGTCCATGCGGTCAGGAGTCTGACCGGGAACAAGATGCACCACAGGAACTCCCTTGTCCTTCGCATTGGGCATATAGGCCGACTTAGAGCCCCAATGTCCACCGATGACGGCCACACACTCTGCGTGCACGCCCTCAGACGTGGCCAGCACCCCCTCAACCGATACGCCTTCGGTAGTGACGAGCCGCACCTTGTCGCCGGTGGCAAGCCCCTTCGCCGCAGCCGTAGCGGCGTTGATCTCGATGGTGTAACCATAGGGATTGGCCTCGTTGATCTCATTGATGTAAGGGTTCTCCATGAGCCACGAGTCGGTATTGATAGCGTCGGTGTAATACACGGGCAAAATGTCGAAGGCGTGATCGACCACCTCATGCCCACAGCCGGGCTTCCAATCGGGCAGAGCCTGATAGTCCTCGGTCTCCCATGGTATGCCCAGTTCAGCCGCCTTAGCCTCTACCTTTCCCTTCGCTTCCAGCATGAAGTCAAAGTAAAGGGGCACGCGTCCTGGATCACCGTTCGCCCAGATGTACACTTCGTCCACCGTTCGCGGATGATCGTACACCGCATGCTCCTTAAGCCATGCGAAGTCGTGCTTCTCGTCAATGTTTGATTTCAGAATAGAGTCGGCAAAGGCCTCTACGTCAAGCTTCTGATCGAGCGGCACGGAGTACTCGTCCTTAACGCGGAACATGCCGTTGAGCGTTGCAATGAACTCGGCGTTCTTACCGGCACGACTGGCGAGCTCGCTAAAAAGCTCCCAGCTCGACGGCGCTCCGTCCTTCGGCTCGACAACTTTCTGCCACACGGGCACGGTCCATGGATTCTCCAAACCACCGATGACGCGATGGTTGCCTGAGGCGTGCGGCAGCGGCTCGGTGCGCTCAAGATAGCAGCACTCGGGCAGGAACACATCGTAGAAATAGGACGACTCGTTCAGAAACATATCGATGCCCACCACGTACTGGTAGCCCTTGAATATCTCGGCCTGCTCATCGTAGTTGCCCCACCACTTGATAGGATTGCACGCGTAGCAGAGAGCCACCTCGGCCGCTTGCGTGTGGTACAGATCAGGATGCGCTTGGGCGATATGCTCGAAGTGGTTGTCCTCGGAGATGGGCTGCAGCTCCATCATGCCCATGGTTGTGGGCGTATAGTCACTCTCGTAAACCTTCTTATAGTAGGAGTTGGGGAACGCGAGCAAGAGCCCTGCACAGTCGATGAGACCCTCGGGCTCCCACAGTCCGGGACGCCACGACATATTCGGATTGCTGTCTGTCCAACCATTGCAGATGGGATCGAAGCCGCAGAACCCACCGACCGCGTTCGTCGCGCCGATAAGGTTATTCAAGCTGAACACAGCCCAACAGGTAAGAAAAGCATGTTTGTGGCGCGTGATGCCGGAAAATGCATCCACGGCCGCAGGTCGGTAGGGCAACGTCACCCCGTCGATCTGGGTGGTCTGCCCGATACAGGCCGCCTCTCCGAGCTCTTTGGCAATCTGGCGAACCGTAGCGGCAGGCACCGTGGTTATCCCCTCTTGGTACTCGGGGGTATAAGTCCTTAGATGCTCTTTGTACAGGGTAAAACCCGTGGAACATTGCTTGCCGTCTACCTCGAAAGAGCCCTCAAGCTGAGGCGCACTGCATTGGTCGTAGGGTTTTGCCGCGCCGTCAGCGTCCATATAAAGCGAATGCCCCGTCTTCTCGTCGAAGACGATACGCTTGGTTTCCAAGTCAACGAGAGAAGGACCGTTGGTTCGGTTCGTGAGAAACTCCCTATCAATGAGATTCTCCTCATGCACAAGCACATAGGCAATAGCAAGGGCAACGGCAGCATCGGTACCGGGACGCAGAGGCACCCAAAGATCCGCCTTTTCTCCCGCAGCGCCCATATGGGGATCGAAAACCACATGGCGCAACCCATTCTTGCGACGCTCGGCAAACGGCTCGACAGTCATATTGAAACCATGTCGCGTGGCCGTTCCAGCATTGGTTCCGAACTGGATGACGTAGTTGCAGTTGGTGTAGTCGGGACGTGCATTGCCTGTTCCGGTAAAAAAGTATTCGAGCTGATGGACGCCCGCACCGCAGATGTCCGAGCAACTGCCCTCGGCATTGCCGTAGATCACGCCAAGCGCCGTGTGACGCACAAGCGAACCTATCTGGCTAGCCACCATGGACATGCCGGTAACGGCGTGAGGGCCGCTGCGCTCGATAGCCTCCTTCACATGTTTGTCCACCAGTTCGTAGGCCTCGTCCCAGCTGATCTCCTCCCAACCCGGATCCTCGTCGAAGCCCTTCTTGGGATTGGTTCGCTTCAAGGGCTTGGTCACACGGTTGGGATCATAGAGCTGCATGATGCCCGCAGCGCCCTTGCCGCAGATATGTCCACGACCGATTGAGCTGTCAGGATTCCCCGTCAACTCCACCACCACGCCATCGATGACGCGCGCCTTGATCGAGCAGTTGTTGAAGCACATGTTGCATGTCGTAGGAATCCATTCCCCGGCTTCCGGATCGTAGGCTTGCTGAACCGACAATGACGCCTCGTCCGGCTTTTTCTCACCTTTCGGCGCGCAACCGGCAATCGTGCCAGCCATACCGGCGCCCAACGCCGCCGCACCCGCTCCCGCCACGAAGCCGCGGCGACTGATGCTCACGCTCTCCTTGCTCATCGCTTCCTCCTCGTCCTCCTCTACATCGCTCACATTGCTCGTTGCCGGGGCGCACCTGCAGCGCCCTTTCGCCCACCATCCTTTCTCCTAGCGTTCTCGCAGGTCAACACTTGGCAGCACTTCGCCCACCGGCCACCGGGCGAACCATTTGGCCGGATGAGCATGTGCGAATTCAACCGAGGCAGTACCCCGATTTGCACTTTTGAAATTAGTCGTTGGAATTCTGCTAGTAAGAGATGAAGACCTCGCCCATGGTACCCCCTCCCCCGGCGAACATACGCCAGTTTCATTGGTGTCAGAGTATCATGGTCTACTATGACAGTCAATCAGATTGATTATTCTATCTTCTTATAGCGGTCTATCTGCAACACTTGCAACATCGGTCAGTAGCCCCCGTGCTCCCTTCAGGACAAGGAAGCCGAAGGCAACATCCATCGACGTCGGCATCGCGGCAGCCAGGGCGCTTAAGCCAAACTCACTTGAGGAACTTCTCGATATTGTTGAATGCCTCGCCAAAAGCGCTCGGCGCGATGACCAAGCCGCCCTTGTCTTTCACGCTCTCGTAGATCAGGCTCATGGTGCGCAGTTGGAGCGCCTTGTCGCTGCCCTCGTACACCTCGGCAGCCTCCACGAACATCTCGGAGATGTCCTTCTCTATCTCCGCCAAGAGCAGGCGTGCGTTGCGCTCGCGCTCGGCCTGGGCCTCTTTCGACATCGCGTCCTGCAAATCGGGCGGGATGGCAATGTCTCGAATCTCCACTGACACCACGGTAATGCCCCAGGTGCGCGTCTTCTCGTCGAGAATTTCTTTGACCTCATGGTCGATCTGCGCGCGACGCGTGGCCACCTCCGCGAGGTTAATGCGGCCCACCGCGTCACGTAAAGCCGTCTGGGCGGCCCACCAGATGGCCGACGAGTAATCCTCCACCTCCACGCACGCATCCTTCGGATTCCACACCATCCAGAACAGCACGGCGTCGATGTCGAGTGGCACGAGGTCTGCCGTGAGCGCCTCCTCGGCCACAAACGCCGTGGTGATGATGCGCTGGTCGACACGAGCGGCAACGTGCTCGATAATAGGGATGACGAAATAAGGCCCCGGTCCGGCCACGCGACTGAACTTACCCAGCCTGAGCACCACCACACGCTCCCATTGGGGTGCCACGCGCACGCTCAAGGTGGCGAGTGTGGCGACAACGGCCGCGCCCAAGACCACCAGCACGGACAGCATGGAGCTGAAAAGAGCAATCACCAGGCAGAACACCACCGCGAATACCGTGAAAGAGAATGCATACACGCCGTTTCTCGACGTCTTCTTCGCCTTGGGACCCGAGAATTCGGGCGCCCGGCGCCCCGCTGCGGGCACCTTGGCACCCTCGGCCTGCTTCCTGCTGCGCATATGACCAACCCCTCCTGCCGCCCGCGGCGGCGCCTGCGGCCCCGCCTACCGGGCCCGCCCCGTGAGCTGCACGATCTTCTCCCGTACCAAATCGACGAGGTCGTCCGCCTCCATGCCCTTCTCGAAAGCGCGGCCCACCAAATCCGTTGCAAGCGCCTCCACCTCGTCGTCGATGTCCAGCGCCTCGTACGCCGTGCGTTCGGCCACGTAGGAACCCTTGCCGCGCCGCGTGAAGATGAACCCGTCGCGCTCAAGGTCCTGGTACACCTTGTTAATGGTGTTGTAGTTGACCCCGAGCTGCACGGAGAGCTCCCGCACGGAGGGAAGGCGCTCGTTCTCGCCAAGCTTGCCGGAGCGAATAAGGTATACGAGGCGTTTGCGGATCTGAATCCAGATGGGAATGTCGCTGTTATCGTCCACTTGAAACTGGCCCATGGCGTCCATAGCGACGTCCTTGTCGATGATCGTGTCGGTCATAGCAATCTCCATGGTACCATGCACGCGTGCCCTCCCATGAAAAACACTCACAACCAAAACGGCAGCGGGGTCATCCCCACCAGGTTGAACCGGACGGCGGCCAAAAGCAGTACGTAGCGCAGGCAGATGCCGCCCGCCAGCGTGCAGCACGATCCTATGGCGAGCACAAGCGGATCGAAGGATCGCCGGCTGGCCACGTCTACCACGAAGGGAGCGGCCAACCCGAGTCCCACCGCCCCCAGCCAGAACGCGCCGGCGAAACGGCCCGTCATAAGCGCATCGGCCGACGCTCCTACCGCATCTCCCGCCTGCGCGCTCGCCAGCAAGAACGCCGCAAGCACCCCGGCCTCCACCACGACGAGCATAAGGTCGAGCATCACGAGCCCGCCAAGACCCTCCTCGACCTCGGGACGATTCTGGCGGCAGAAGCCCACCACGATGAGCACCGCGGCACCCGTTGCCAGGGCCGAGGCCGTGAACAGCACCGGCACGAACGGAGTATTGAGGAACGGTACGGCTGGCCACAGCGACAAGAACACGCCCGAATACCCTATGACGCACAACGCGGCCGCCATGGCGACAACCTGCAAAACGAACTCAACGGCACGTCCTGTGCGGGTGTCCTGCACGATACCCATCACGAGCGCCCCGACCGCCGCGAAGCAGAACACAGCGACGGACCAGGCGCCGAACCCAAGCACACTCGTAACCGGCGACAGGAACACCGCGAACGCCCGCTCGGGTGCACCCAGGTCGAGAACGAGGAATACGCTGCCGAGCGCAACGAGCGCCGGGCCAGCCACCAGACCCGCGTCGGTCACAGAACTCACACGTGCCAGACAGGCAGGATCCTTGAAGCGGAGTGCCAGGTCGACGAAGGCGCCGATGACGAAGGCGCCGCCGCCTGCGCCCGCCAAGAACAGGTACCACGCGATGTACGAGCTGGCCACGTCCTTAAGCCCCCTATCCTGCCACGTCGACACGCTGTCGACATCATAGCATGAAGCAGTGACCTATGATACTAGGACAGTTGGCGAATACACCTTTTGGAAATCCGCAGCGACGACGGGCTGCGCAGGTCCTACTCTCCCCCGCCTACCTGCCCCACGTTGAAGCCGTCCGCCAGCGCGCTGGGCGCGAGCAGCACGCCCTTCGAGTCCTTGGCGCCCTCGTAGGCCAGGTTCATGGCGCGCAGCTTCATGGCGCGGGGGTTGCGGTCGTACACCTCGGCAGCCTCCACGAACATCTCGGAGATGTCCTTCTCCACCTCGGCCAGGATGATGCGGGCGTTGCGCTCGCGCTCGGCCTGGGCCTCCTTCGACAGCGCGTCCTGCAACTCCTTGGGGATCATGATGTCGCGGATCTCAACCGACATGACGGTCACGCCCCACTGCTCGCACTTCTTGCCGAGGATATCCTCGAGGTCGCGATCGATCTGCTTGCGACGCAGGGATATGTCGGCCAGGTTGAGCTGGCCGATGACGTCGCGCATGGCCGTCTGGGCCGAACGCAGCACGGCCTTCGGGTAGTTCTCCACCTCCAGGCACGCCTTCTCGGCATCCCACACCATCCAGAACAGGATGGCGTCCACGTCCACCGGCACGAGGTCGGCTGTGAGCGCGGCTTCGGCGGAGAACGAGGCTGTCATGATGCGTTGGTCCACGTGGATGGCCGCGTACTCCGCAAACGGGATGCAGCAGTACAGCCCTGGGCCGGCTATGCGGTTGAACTTGCCGAAACGCAGGATAGCCACGCGCTCCCAATGGGGCGCCACCCGCACCGACGTGGCCAGCACGAACCCGGCCACCACAGATGCGGCGATGGTCAGCGGCGACACCCACGCGAACGTCGCGAAGAGCACCGCGAGGAACCCTGCGGCGAACATAGCCAGAAAGAACAGGTAAACGCCTCCGCGGGAGGCGTCGTTGGCCTCGAGCTCGGTCTCGGCCACCTTGCGGGAGGCGTCAGCCTCTGCTTCGCCCTTCGACCGTCTGAACAAACCCATCGCTGCTCCCCTCGAACGTCTTGCTATTCGGCTGCCGCCGCCAGCCTTCGCTGCAGCACGTCGGCTATATCGTGACGCGGAACGCCCAGCTCCCTGCACTGGCGTATGAACTCGTCGGTCAGAAAATCAACTTCGGTCTTGGCCTCTTCTGCCTGGGCGGGCCCTTGGTCTGCCACGAACGTGCCCTTGCCGCGTTTTGAAACGATGTAGCCGTCACGCTCGATATCCTGGTACACTTTGCTTACCGTGTTGTAGTTGATGCCCAGGTCAACGGCTAGCTCGCGCACCGTCGGCAGCTTGTCGCCCGCCTGGAACCTGCCCGAGGCAATCAGATAGATCAGGCGATTGCGCAACTGGAGCCACAGCGGGATACCGCTGTCGCTGTCGATGGTAATCTGCACGGTTTGGTTGGCGGCACTCACGCTCGGATAGTCCCCACCTTCATTCGCCAAGTAGTATCGTCATATGATAGCATTCTCGGCCCCGCCTGCCGCGCAGGGTCGCAAAGCGCATGAAGCCCCACACGCGGCCAGCCCGGGAGGGAGGGAAGGCCGACCGCGCGGGACCCGCGAGTAGACGTCAGCTGTTGAGGCGGAACATCGCCCTTACCCGACACCCAATTCCTCGCGCTCGAACACAAGGAATTGACGTGCCGTCTCGGCTAGGCCACGGTACAAGCCCGGCTTCGCGCGCTTCTCCAGATCATCACAGAGTTGCGGAATCCAAACCAGCAGGTGGTCGCGCAGAAAATCCTGCTGCGCAACACGCGCCGCATCGACTCCAGCCCCATCGTTAGCAGCCAGCGCTTCAGCCTCCTTACAACACAGACGCGCCATGAACTCCAGCTCAATACCGACGTGATCCTCGGGAACGTTCAGTTCGCCCGAGCGCTCAAATCCCTGCGATCTATACGCAGCAAGCACTTCATCGCGCGATCGCTGCATAAGCAGATGCTCGGCACTTGTATACACCGACTCATACGGGAACACGGGGTCGGCCGACATATTCAGCAACAGCGCCGCGAATTCGGCCGCCGCTTCCGCGCGCAACGCCGCTAAATCCGCCCCTGGAAGCTCGGCCGCATAGCGCCCGAGTTCGCCCTCAAGCGGAAGCGACTCCTCGGCAAGTCGCGAGAGAAAGTCCTCCGAAACCTCTTCCAAGAACAGGCGAGACAGGAGCGAGTATGTAAGTTCTCGAGCCTCGACCTCGGCAATGCGTTCACATGCGTCCATGATCACCCTCCCCCTCGCGGGGCGCCCGCCGAGGCGGGCGCCCCCATTCAACAATCGTCTACGAAATCAGCATCAGCGCGCCCTGCGCTGCCTGCAGCGCCGCCGGACTGACGAGTGCGGCATGCAGGCCGGCAGCCAGCACAACGAAGCGCAGCGTGAACCCACCGACGAGCGCGCACGCGGCTCCTCCCACCGGCACAGCAGGGCCAACCTTGCCCTTCTGTCTCGACGCCACAAGCTGGGTGATAGCCGCGATGAGCGGGCACCCAAGCCCCACGGCCACCACGAGCAGCCAGAACTGCACGCCTAGCGCGCCCTCTGTGAGCAGCCCGATCGCCCGGGCCTCGTCGGCGCCGGCGCCCTGCATGGTCAGCACAAACGCCGCCAGCACCACGGCCTCCAACACCACCAGGCCGATGACCGCCTTCTCCAACGTCGCACGCACACGCTCGATACCCTCATCGCGATCCATCGCAGCCGCGAAGATAGACACAGCCGCCACGCCCGTATCGAGCGCCGATACGGTGAACAGCGCCGGCAGCAGCCACGTTCCCCACAGGGGGATAGCGGGCGCCGCGCCCAGGAGCACGCCGGTGTACACCGCCACTGCAAGCGCGAGCGGTATCCCAATCACCGCGAGCACCTTGTTGATGCCGGCGCGAGCCCGCCCGAGGGGCTTGCACGCCGAGCCCAGCCAGTCGGCTATCTTGTCGGTGGTGAACAGCGCGCTCAGCACGAACACGACGAACGTAACCAACAGAAGCCACGCACCCACCGTCATCCACGACGAACCGTTCACGAAGCTCTTGAACAGGATCATAGCCTGGAAGGGCTTCTCCACCTCGGACACGAGCGCCAGCAATCCGATGGCCAGCGCCGCCACAGCCGTCCACACGCCGCCCGTCACGGTCTTCTTGAACCGTCCCGGCTTCGCCAGGCGCAGAACGGACACCGTCAGAAACGCGCCTGCGCCCAAACCGCCGAGAAACAGGTATATCGCCGGCAGCCAACTCCAGGTCGTCTGCAACTCAACCATGGTCGTTCCTCCTTTCCGTCATGTCGGCCGGGAGCGCCTCGGGGCACGCGGCCCCGCGCTCCCGGCATCGCATTTTCACGACACGACGACCGAGGGCTTCGCGTCGGCCGCCATCTGCTTGGCCTTCTTGTCGCCCACCTTCGCGGCCAGCTCGTCCATGGTGCCGAACTGCAGCGCCTGCGTCGGGCACGTGGCCACGCAGTGTGGCGTGTCGCCCGGCTCCACGCCATTGCCGATGCAGCAGTCGCACTTGTCCATGCCGGCGTCGGTGTACTGCGGCACGCCGAACGGGCAGGCGAAGAAGCAGTAGTGGCACCCGATGCACTTCTCCTTGTCCACCACTACGATGCCGTCCTCGCCGCGCTTAGTGATAGCACCTGCCGGGCACACCTTTGCACAGGCCGGCTCTCCGCAGTGCATGCACGACATTGAAACGAACGTGCGCGTGACGTTCGGGAACGTGCCGCTCTCCACCTCATGCACCTTGCGGCGTGCGATGGTCCCCGCCTCGATGCCGTTCCATTGCTTGCAGGCCACCTCGCACGCCCAGCACTTGATGCAGCGCTCGGTGTCCATGTAGAACCCGTATTGCTTGGCCATTATTCATCCCCTCCCTCGAGCTTGCTGATCTTCACGAGCGTCTGCTTAGACATGGCGGAGTTGAACGGGTCGAAGTTCTTCAGCTCGGCATCGTACAGCACGTTGATCTCACTGCCACCATCCAGATGCTCGTAACCAGGCAGATCGAGCTCTTCACAAGGCTGCCACCAACCTCGACGAGACATGAGCACATCCGGAGCGATGCTCTCCAGATACCGTGCGACCATTTTTACCCAACCATGACGCGATTCAATCTTCACCCAGTCGCCGTCTTCGATACCATACTGCTTCGCAGTAGACGGGTTGATCTTCACCCAGGGATAGGGCTGCAGCTCGCGAAGATAGGGGACGTCGACGTAATAGCTGTGGTTGCACAGGCGATACGCATGCACGTCGGAGATGACCAGAGGGTACTCTTTCGCTATATCAGGCGTACCCGCAATGCTCTCAGCCGGCCCATGGTACACAGGTAAGGGCGATATTTCTCCGGTATCATCACAGTTCGGCTTGTTGCCGATCCATTCGTTGTAGCATTGGACCTTACCATTCGGAAGGCTGGCAAACATCTTGGCATAATCTTGGTAGACCGGTTCCGTCGGCTTTGCGCCATCAGTACGCTCTACGAAGATACCCTTATTGGCAACGCGCAGCTCCTCAAGCGTGATGCCCGAACCATCAAGCTGCTCGCGCAGGCAAGCATCCATGTCACCGTTCCAGAAATCCTCGCCGTAGCCCATGCGCACGGCCAAGTCCAGGTAATACTCCCAGTCAGAGCGCGACTCCCCCATAGGCTCGGCGATCTTCTGGTTAATGGCGACGAACGTACCGGCAGCGCTGTTCTTCGTGCCGAACTGGTAACTGCTTTCGTAGTTCGTGCAAGCCGGCAGCACGTAGTCAGCATAGTCGCATGACGAGTTCCACTGCGTGTCCATGACCACATAGAAGTCGAGCTTCTTGAGGGCTTCCTCCACCTTCTTGGGTGAGCGCGTGGCGGAGAGAGGGTTCGACGATTGGCCGAAGATACAGCGGAGCGGATACGGATCTTCCGTCAAAATGCTCATGAGCCCTTTGTAATAGGCTGTTGTAGGACCAGACTCCTGCGTCGCCATGGTCTGGAACCAACGCGGCGTCTCGGGGCCCACGAGATCGGCAACACCTGCCATGTACCCCTTCTCCTCGTCTTCCTTACTTTTGGGAAGCCTGTCAGAAAGGATATCAATGCCCTTCGTCTTAACAAGAGAGGGAGGCGCCACCATACCGGCACTCCCGCCTCCGGCAATGCCCAAGTTACCGGTAATAGCCTCGATGAGGCAGGCGCAGGCGACTGTCCAGTGACCGTCGTTTTGCTGGTCACCAATGCCATTGCCGATATTGATGCCCATAGGCTTCACGGTGCCCATCAAGCGGGCGATCTCATAAATCTGCTCAATGGGAATTCCTGTAATGGGGGAAGCCCACTCGGGCGTGTACTGCTTCATATGTTCGGCCAGCTTGTCAAAGCCGTTGCACCAGTTCTCTACGAAGTCATGATCGTACAGGCCTTCTCCGATGATGACGTTCAAAATGGCCATAGCGAGCGCGCCGTCCGTGCCAGGACGAACCGGAACCCATATATCCGCCTTCGAGGCCAGGCCGTCCTGCATCGGACGGATATCGATGACCTTGAGACCCTTTTCGATGGCATTGAGGCGAGCATACGGATTGCCCTGGTTGATTGCGGAGTTTTCGCTGTTGTAGCCCCATACCACCAGAAGCTTCGTCTTGCCCAATTGTCCAGGAGCTGTATCCGTAGCTTGAGCATGCTTCGGACCGCCTATGGTCACCAAGCGCGAGAACATGCGCTGCGAGTTGCAAATAGCACTATGCATGTAGTTTGGGCTGCCATGTACATTCAGAAAACGACGTCCCATCGTACCAAGAACTGCGTAGAACTGAGGAGAGAGCACGCCATATGACTTTGCCCCGTACTGCTCCTTCTGCTCAAGCAGCTTACTAGCGATAGCATCCATGGCCTCATCCCAGCTGCAACGCTCAAACTTGCCTTCGCCCTTTTCGCCGGTACGCTTCATAGGATACAGAATGCGGCCGGGAGCATAGAGCACCGCCATGGCCGCATTCCCCTTTGCACAGAGGCTGCGACTGCCTCTACCCCAGTTGTTCCCTGCCTCGGGATTTCCTTCAACATTTGTCCAGCGGCCATCCTTGATGTAGCACAATGTGGAGCAGTGTGTGCGAGCCGGACCGCACATTTGGCACCAAGCGTGGCGCACTTCCACCTCACCCGATGCGACACCGGCCTCGCCGGCCGGGCTTGGCTTGAGTGCCTCTTGGCTTGCACAGCCAGACAATGCAGCCATCGCACCCAAAGCGGCCGTTCCCTGCAGGAACGCGCGCCTCGTCAGCTTCCCCTCCTGTTTCATGCCCTTCCTCCTGTCCTTCGTCTTATTTGCTTGCCCGCACTCCCTTCGTGCAGGCTGCTCGCCTTGAAGTGGATAACGCGCATCCGATAAAGCACGACGCGCAGAGGTTAGGAATCCGCGCACGAATCCATCCGGCCAAGGAGGCCGCAATCTGCGTTTTCGCGTTGATTCGACGATCGGATGCGATCGATGGGACTAATAGCTCACTCTCATAAGACCAACTCCCCCGAGCCCTCCCCCGGCTCACTTAGTTGTCTGATTGAACTATTGTCATAGTACCATAGTTTAATGGTTTTATTAAGGAGTCGTGCTATCCTATTTTGAGAATAAATACAAGCAGAATCATGTAATGCCCGATCGGATGAGGCGAATTATGGAAGAGGGCAGAGAAAAACCCGGGGCCGCGTCCAAACCGCCCCGGGTTAAAAATAACCGGCAAACGCCCCGAGCGCAGGCCGTACTCTTCCCCTACTGCGGCTCTACGTCGATGGGAGCGTTCTTCGCGGCCGCGCGCTCGCGCTTACGTCCGCGCCACCAGCGCGACAGGCTGTGCGCGAGCCATTCCACCAACGGGATGGTGAGGAACGCCACCCACGCGGGATGCGGCTGGTTCAGCACGAACGCCATGTAGCAGAACCACGCCGTGACGGCGATGGGGTACGCGCCTTCCACGAGCGGTGCGATGCGGCGGCGGCCGATGGCGTGGCCCACCATATAGTACACGGGGATGGTCAGGAACAGGAACAGCCCCATGCCCCATGCGCCGTTCAAGATGCCCAGCAGCAGGTACACCACGATTATCACCAGCGGATAGGGAAACTTCACCCACTCCTTCTCGAACGCGCGCAGGTAGTGCTTGCGCACGGGGATGGTGCGGCCCACCTCCGGGCCATACTTGGCCTTCGCGTCGTCGAGCGTGTCGAAGCGCTCGCCGTTCACCGTGTAGCCGCAGGGCTCGTTCCAGCGTTCTTCGTGGATGTGTCCGTAGCCGTAGCGCTCGTGAGCGTCGCGCCAGCTGTCGAAGTGCTCGCCGTTGATGACCACGCCGTCGCCGTCGATGACCACCTGGCTGCCGTCGTCGTCCTCAAGCGTGCAGCGGCTGCCGGGCTTCTTCGCGTCAGCGCCGGGTTCGGCGGCGCCCCCCTCGCACGCGCCCTGCACGTCCGCGGAGGACCCCTCCTTCACATGAATGCCGTCCCAACCCACATGCACCTCGTCGCCCTTCTTGGAGTCTTTCACGTGCACGCCGTCGCGCCACGAAACGTGGACGTAGTCGTCGCCGTCGAGCACGTGGATGCCGCCCAGCCCGATGCGCACTTTCGACTCCTTGCCGTCGGCGGGCCCCGACTCCGGAGCGTCCGCGCCGCCCGCTCCCCCCTCGGTGGAGGTCGACGTTTCCGGGCCGTCCTCTCCCGCCGACGGGGCCGCACACGCAGCAGTTCCCGGCCTCGGCTTCGGCGCGCCGGTGGCCGCCGCGCGCTCGGCGGCGCGGTCGACGGCCTCGAACGCCACGTCGTCGCGCATCTCGTCGTCCACATACAAAAGCTCGTCGAGCGACACGCCGTAGAGCTGCGCGAGCGCGATGAGGTTGTCGGTGTCGGGCGACGATTCCGAGCGCTCCCACTTCGACACGGCCTGGCGCGACACGCCCAGCTTCTCCGCGAGCGCTTCCTGCGACAGTCCCGATTGCTTGCGACGCGCCGACAGGCGCTGGGCGATCTCGACGTTCATGGTTCCGAACCCTTTCTCGTTTCATTCATCATAGCGTACTCAAAAGGGTACGGTTGCGGGAATCGCCGCGCGACCGCTTCCAGTTGGAATTTTCCGCAATTATTGGTTGCGGGCTATCTGATCTGGTTAAATGCAGGCTAAAAACAGGGAGGGCGCTCTTTACCTCTTCCGCGCGATGTCCACGACCACCCAGAGGGACAGGATCGCGGCGCCCAGGTAACCGAAGAACGCGAGCACCGGCACGCCCAGCAGGCGCGGTTCCATGCTCGAGAGCGACAGCATGCTCGAACCGATGAACAGCCCTGCGATGATGATGCCGATGGTCAGCCGGTTCACGATCTTGCCCAGGTGCGAGAGGGGCGCCTCGCTGCCCAGCACCTCGGTGTTCACCTTCAGCTGGCCGCGCGTGAGCATCTTCAGCGCCTCGCCGGAGTACTGGGCCGCGTCCATCGAGCCGCGCGCTGACGAGCGCAGCGCCAGCGCCAGGTCCTCCATGGCCCCCGCCAGCTCCTCGGCCGGGTCCTTCGTGCGCTGGATGTGCGCGTTGATGATGGACACCACGTTCTCGTTCGGGATGAACGGCAGGATGGTGCCCTCCAGCGTCACCAGGCCGCGCGACACGCTCGTGATGGACGACGGCAGCGTGACCTTGCACGAGCGCGTGAGCATGAGGATGTCGTTCAGGAACATGCCGATATCGATGTCGGCCACGTCGCACGAGCCGTAGTCCTCCAGCAACAGGTCGAGGTCGGCCAGGAAGCGCGTGTGGTCGATGGCCGCGTTGTCCTTCGCGATGGCGAACGACATGAGCGCGCTCTTGAGCTCGGTGGCGCTCTGCATGCCCACGGCCTGGATGATGTTGCCGAACCCGGCGCGGTCGTGCGGCGACAGGCGCCCCATGATCCCCAGGTCGATGTAGACGACTTTCCCGTTGCGGATCAGCAGGTTGCCCGGATGCGGGTCGGCGTGGAAGAACCCGTGGTCGAGGATCTGCGTGGCGTAGTTGTCGAGGATCTTCTCGCCGATCTCCTCCAAGTCGTAGCCGGCAGCCCGCAGCCGGTCGGTCACCAGGATGGGGATGCCGTCGATGTACTCCATGACCAGTACGTACTCGCCGCAGAGTTCAGGGTACACGTGCGGGCTGTCGATAAACGCCACATCCTTGTTCAACCGCGCGAACTCCTGGAGGTTCGCCGCCTCGCGCTGGAAGTCCGTCTCCTCGAGGAACGTGGCCCACAGCTCCTCCACCACGTCGCGCAGGTCGAGCATCTGGTCGTCCTTCATGAAGCGCGACGCCTGGCGTGCCACCATGCGCATGATGTCGATGTCGAGCGCCATGGTGGCCTTCACGCCGGGACGCTGGATCTTCACCGCCACGATGTCGCCGTTCGCGAGGCGCGCCTTGTGCACCTGCGCAAGCGACGCGCTGCCGAGCGGCGTGGGATCGATGGCATCGAAGATGTCGCCCTGGCGTTCGCCGTAGATGTCGTCGAGGGCTGCGAGCATCTGGTCGAACGGCAGAGGGTCGCACTCCATCTGGAGCTTCTTCAGCTCGTCACAATAGGCCTTCGGGAGGATCTCCGAGCGCGTGGACAGCGTCTGGCCGATTTTCACGAAGCTGGGGCCCAGGTCCTCCAGCATGGCGCGGAACTCCTCCGGCGAGAAGCCGCGCAGGAAATGGTGCTTCTGCAGGATGGAGTAGATCTCCTTCAGCCGGCGCGTGCGCGTCTTGCGGCTGAGATTGAACCGTCCCTCGGGGTCGATCTCCGCGCCTGAGCTGAAGAAGTATTTGAGCAGCGTGTTGTCGGCCATGGCCATGGCGGGCGCCTCTCTCGAACGCGCGCGGGGCCGGGGCTACGCGCCAGGCGTCTGGGGAGACGCAGGCGAGCCGCCCTCTATGGGGATCTCCACCGCAGGCGATTCCGCGGCCGACGTCTCCACGGGGGAGGCGTCGCCCACCTCCGCCTGGGGCTCGGGGGAATCGGCCGACGGCGCGGCAACGGGCGCCTGAGCGCTCTGCTTCGCCGCGATCTCGGCGGCCTTGGCCGCGAACGCCGCACGCTCCTCGGGCGTCATGACGGCCATGCGCGCCTCGAGGGCGTCGTAGCGCAGCGTGCTGGCCACGTCCTCGGCCTTGTGCTTGAGCTCGGTGTTGATCTGCTTGCCCTGGTCCACCGTGAGCTCGCCTTTCGAGATGAGCTGGTCCACCAGGTCCTTCGATTTCTCGGCGGTGATGGCCATCGCTCCGATGCCCGCCAGGAAGATGTCCTTGAATCCGTCGCCTATGGTAGCCATAAAAAGCCTCCTTCGTCGCGGTTCGGCCCACTCACGCCGCAGCGCTGTCGGGCTCTTTGAACCATGATGCACCAAATCCGCGAAAAGGGCAATGCGAGGTGGGAGTTTGTAGGGAAAAGAGAATACCGGGGAAAGATGCGGTCGAAACGGCCTGCGTGCGGGACGGCGGGCATCCGCCCCCGCCGCTCCTTCCAGCAGCGAGGCCCCGCGCCTTTGACGCGGCGCCTCGCTGCTGGAAGACTGCTAATCCTGCTCGTATGCCGGATGCGGAGGCACGAACGCCACGGGCAACGCCACCGGTCCCCGCACCGACGTGGCGGCCGCGTAGGCGGGCTCGCCCAACATCGCCGGCTCGCCGCCGAAAGCGGGCGCAGGCGCTGCCGCAGGAAGCGTATCCGCCGCAGCCCCTTCCGCCGCACCGGCTTTCTCGTCCAGGCGTCCGTCCACCCAGGTCTCCGCCACCACGCACACGACGATGACCGCCGCGCCCACGAGCCCCGCCGTGGAAAGCGTCTCGCCGAGCACGCCCCACGAGAACAGCGCCGTGAAGATGGGCTCGCCCGTGAGCAGCATGGAAACGGTGGCGGACGGCAGGCGCACGAGCGCCATGTTCTGCAGCGCGAACGTCAGGCACGTGCTGGCCAACGCAAGGAACGCCACGGTTCCCCATGCGAGGGGCTGCACCGCCGCCACGTCGAGCGGCTGGTCGAACAGCAGCGCGCCAGCCAGCGAGAACGCGAACGTCGCGAATATCTGGGTCGCCGACACCGTGACCACATCCATGCGCGCAAGCCCCCGCTCGCCGAACACGAGCGCACCGGCCAGCGACACGGCCGTGAGCAGCCCGCAGAGCTCGCCCCAACCGAACGTGAACGACCCGCCGCTCGAGCACAGCAGGTACAGCCCGCCCACGACCGCCACCTGGAACGGCAGGTGCACCAGCCGGTAGCGACGGCGCAGCACCACGGCCGCCAAGATGGGCGTGAACACCACGGGCAACGCCATGAGGAACCCCACGTTCGTGGCCGTGGTCAGGTCGAGCGCCACGTTGCAGGAGATGTACGAAGCCGCCATGCACAGCGCCGCCGGCAGCCAGTCGCCCAGGCGCGCGCCGCGCAGCCCCCGCACGATGCGCGGCCCGAACAGCACGGCGAACACCGCCGACGCCAGCCCGAAGCGGATGGCGAGCGCCCACAGGGGCGAGATGCTCTCGTAGGCGAGCTTCGTGAAGGCGCTACCGGAGCCGAAGATGACGGTCTGCAGCACGACGCTCGCAATGCAGATCCCGCGTATGTCCATGATGCGCGCCACGTCCCGCCTCCTCTCTCGCTTCGGCCCCGTCGTTTGACCGTGCAAGGCAACGCCCTGTCGCCTGGCAGGGCCCTCGGTCTCTGTTCCGGATTGCACCTATGGTATGCTTAGTCCAATTGAAAGTAAAACGAGACTTTCTTTAAAGAATTGTAAGAATTTCTTGTTTCTACCGATCATGACTTCGCGAGAAGGGGTCGAAAACCATGGCCAACCAGAAATACGAGGCGTTCCTGAAGGTTGTGGAGACCGGCAGCTTCAAAGAGGCCGCACGCGAGCTGGGCTACACGCAGGCCGGCATGAGCTATCTTGTGAACTCGCTGGAGAAGGAGCTGGACACCACCCTGCTGGTGCGCGACTACGGAGGCGTGCGGCCCACCGCCGAGGGCGCGGACCTGGCCCCGCTCGTCCAGGACGTCTGCAACGCCGAGCGCCGGCTGCATGCCCGTGCGGCCGACCTGCGCCACCTCGAGGGCGGCAACGTGCGCGTGGCCACCTTCACCAGCACGGCCATCCAATGGCTCCCCGGCATCGCCAAGGAGTTCGGGCGCCTGCACCCCTCAGTCGAGCTCGACCTCGCCTGCATCGACGACCAGGCCGAGCTCGAGGAGGCCGTGTGGCGGGGCGACTACGACGTCGGCTTCGCCGTGCTGCCCGTCAAACGGAACCTGCGCACCGTGCACCTCGCACGCGACCCGCTGCTCGTGGCCGTGGCGCCCGACCATCCGCTGGCAGGAGCGCCCTTCTTCCCCGCATCCGCCCTGTCCACCGAGCCCTACATCAGGCTGGAGAGTGGTGCGTCGTCCGAGATGGACGAGGTCTTCCGTGCCAACGGCGCCGAGCCGCGGGTGAGGTTCTCCATCGTGAGCGACTACGCCGTCATGTCGCTGGCGAGCGCCGGCCTGGGCTTCAGCGTCCTGCCCTCCCTCATCCTGAAGGACGCCCCCTTCCCCCTGGCCGCCCTGCCGCCCGAGGTTCCCGTCGACCGCGAGATAGCCCTCTGCCTGCGCCCCGGCGACGAGGCCAGCGCCGCAGCAAGGGCGTTCGTGGAGGTTGCGCAGGCGTGGGTTGGGGAAGAGCGCGTCAAAGGCGCGCCTCCCACCCGCTAGGGGCGCTCCCCTCCCGCACGTTCCCCCGATTCGCCCGACCCCGCAGAATGCCGCCCATAGCGAGTCAACTTATAGCGGGCCTTGGGGAATCATGGGAGGAAAAGGCGGAAGGGGACGGCATGCACGACTACGACATCCGGAGCAAGATAGGCCTGCGCATCAAGGAGCTGCGTGCCGAGCGCGGGGTGAGCCAAGAGGAGTTCGCCAATCTCATAGGCATGTCGCGCTCCTACTTCGGCGAAGTGGAGACCGACAAGCGCAACGTGGCCGCGGTCAACCTGGAGAAGATAGCCAAAGGCCTCGGCGTGTCGCTTGCCGAGTTCTTCGACTCGGAGTTCTTTGGAGAATAACGCGAGCGCAACCTGGATAATGCCCCGTGCTGCGACTCGTGGCATCACTGTCGCCGCATGGCAACGTGCCCCATTCCCGCATCGTTGCAAGCAAGGGCCTGGACTACCAGGGCCAAGCATCGAGACCATGAGGAAACGCGCCCAAGGGGATATGCGATGGCCGATGGTAGAAACCGCTTAGGCGCGCCGCATGCATGCGAGCCCGAACTCACGGTCGATGACGTGAGGATCGCCGCAGCGAGCGCCAGCGTCACCACCTTGCCCCTCCCCACCGCGGGAACTTGGAGTGGCCCGCCGGGGAACAGCGCCTTCCGCTTGTCCGACGACGCCGTCGTGTCTTATCGGAGCAACGGCGGGAAGACCATCAGGGAGCGGATCTCAACGCGCTCATGGAGAGGGAGTACGGAACGGCAAGCGTGGCGTACCGAAACCGGGAGCCGGACTTCTCCCCCTTTGAAGACGCCGTGATCGGCCATGTCGACCTAGAACGGTTTTCAGCGGAAAGCCGGCGGCACAACTTTCGGAGCGCGGAAAAGCAGAAGGCTTGCGAACTTGGATGCAGCACGGATGCGATCCGAGAGCGCATGAGAGAGCGCGGCCTTGTGTGGCACGAGCATTCCAACGGCAAGACGCTCTCGGCCGTCCCGGCACCCATCCATGCGGCGTTCGTGCACGGCGGCGGCATCGGCGTCGAACGGTCGAATGTCGTTATCGAAAAGCATCTGGCCGAACGTTTCCCGAACGGATTCAAGCTGGCCCGTCAGAGCGAAACGCTGCACGTAGAGGCCCACGAGCTCGAAAGCGCCTTGGCCAACCTGAAAAGGCACTACCAAGAGGAAAAGCGGGTACGATACCCGAGACGCAAGGAGCGAAGCATGCAGGAAAACCAAGAAGGGTCTTTGGCGAAGGGCTCCGAGCGCATCATGGACACGCAGGCAATGGCCGAGTTCTTCGGCAGGTCGCAAGGCACCGTCCAAAAATGGTGCCGGGAGGGGACGATTGCGAACGCCGTCAAGAAGGAAGGAAGATGGCTCGTGGAGGGCCTCCCTGTCAAGCGGTACCGCGTCACGGGCAGGAAGCGCTACGATGCCAGGAAGCGCTATATGGATATCCTCAAAGCATGCAATTCAGGAGAGCTCGCCACCCCGCAGGACCTCGTCTGCACCGAATGCGACTTCCTCGATTATGTCAACCTGCTCGTAGAGAAGAACCTGCTCCGGCAGAAGCAGGGTGCCAATGCCGAGCACGGATGCGACACGCTCGGATACCTCGTCACCCCCGAGGGAGCCGACCTCCTCAGCAAAGGACGAGCCGCCCAAGAAGCCTTAGCGAGGATCATAGAAAGCGTAGCCGCCGGCACCACCCGAGGCGTGCTTTCCCAATAAGCGCATTTACTGTAAATATCCTCCAACTAGAGCAAAAAGGAATCTGCTAGTCTCCGCTGCCGCTCCTCCAATTTTCACAGCTTAGTCTCTTTTAAACAGATCCCGCGTGTACACCTTCCCCACCACGTCGGCGAGCTCGTCGCTCCAGCGGTTGGCGACGATCACGCCCGCGCGCTCCTTGAAGGACTCGAGGTCGTGGGTGACCTCGCTGCCGAAGAACTCGGGAGCGCTCAGGGTGGGCTCGTAGACGAGGACGGGCACGCCCTTGGCCTTGACGCGCTTCATGACGCCCTGCACGGACGAGGCGCGGAAGTTGTCCGAGCCCGTCTTCATGGTGAGGCGGTAGACGCCGACGAGCGGCTCCTCCAGCGCCGAGGCCCGCTCGAGCACCTGGTCGGCCACGAAGTCCTTGCGGGTGCGGTTCGCATCCACGACCGCGCCCATGACGTTCTGCGGCACGTCGGCGTAGTTCGCGAGCAGCTGCTTGGTGTCCTTGGGCAGGCAGTAGCCGCCGTAGCCGAAGGAGGGGTTGTTGTAGTGGGAGCCCACGCGGGGGTCCAGGCACACGCCCTCGATGACGCGCGCGGCGTCCAGGCCCCGGGAGCTCGCGTAGGTGTCGAGCTCGTTGAAGTAGGCGACGCGCAGCGCGAGGAACGTGTTGGCGAAGAGCTTCACGGCCTCGGCCTCGGTGGAGCCCATGACGAGCACGGGGGCCTCGTCCTCCGCGCCCTCGGCGAGCAGGTTCGCGAAGCGCCGGGCTGCCTCCATGGACTCCGGGTCGGACTCGTCGGCGCCCACGATGATGCGGGAGGGGTGGAGGTTGTCGTGGAGGGCCCTCCCCTCGCGCAGGAACTCGGGGCTGAAGAGGATGCGACGATCGCCCAGGCGCTCGCGCAGCTGCGCGGTGTAGCCGACGGGGACGGTGGACTTCACGACGATCCACGCCTCGGGGCTCGCCGCGCGGATGGCGGCCACGGCCGCCTCCACGCTCGAGGTGTTGAAGAAGTTGCGCGCCGGGTCGTAGTCCGTCGGGGTGGCCACGACGGCGAAGTCGACGCCCTCGTACCCCTCCCCCGCGTCCAGCGTCGCCGAGAGCGCGAGCGGGCGCTCCCCCGAGGCGGCCCCGGCGAGCGCCTCCTCGATCTCGGCGTCCCGTATGGGGCTCTCCCACCTGGCGAGCGCCTCGACCTTCGCGGGGACGACGTCCACCGCCACGACCTCGCTCCCCCGCGCCAGCAGCACCGCCAGCGACAGCCCCACGTACCCGGTGCCCGCGACCGCTATCCTCATGCCTTTACCTCTTCCGTTGTCAAAGTTCTTGAACCCAACAAAACACGCTATACCCGGCTGTTGATGTACCCTTCCGTCGCATTCGCCCTCGGAATGATCTTGCAAGGACTCCCCAAGACGATGCTGTGCGAGGGAACGTCGCAGTTCACATAGCTGTTAGGAGCGATCAGCACGTCCGTCCCGATGCTGACGTTCCCGACCACCGTGCTGTTTGCGCCTATCCATACCCGATCCCCGATGCGCGGCGCCCCTTTCCTCTTGCCGCGGTTCTCCTGGCCGATGGTCACGCCCTTGTGCAAGTTGCAGTTCCTGCCGATGACCGCCGCCGGGTTGACGGTGATGTTGAAGGCATGGCCGAGGTACAGCCCGCCTCCGATGGTCGCTGCGGCGGGGATCTCCAGCCCGTATTTCCGCAACATGCGCCTGTGGACGAGCTTCAGCAAGACGCCCCCGCCGTCCTGCAGCCTGCGGAGAACCCAGAGAAAGCGAAGCTCGTGGCAAGTCAGCACCCCCCCCCGTCGCCATATCGCCGCCTGTCCTCGAGGAACGCGCTGCTCACAACTTGCCCCGCTTCCCGCAATACCCCTTGTACCAGCGGGCGAACTCCCGCAGCCCGTCCTCCAGGCGCGTCGAGGGCCTGAAGCCGAAGTCGCGCTCGAGCGCCGAGGTGTCGGCGTAAGGTGACCGGCACGTCGCCCGGCTGCATGGGCACGAGCTCGCGATGCGCCTCGAAGTCGTAGTCCTCGGGCAGGATTCCCTCCTCCACCAGCACGCGCTGCAGCGTGTCCACGAAGTCCAGGAGGCTCTCGGGGCTCGAGTTGCCCACGTTGTACACGCGGTGCGCAGCCAAGGGCAGCCCGTCGGGGCCGGTTCCTACCTCGGGCGGGTTCCCCATGACGCGCGCCACGGCCTCCACCACGTCCTCGACGTAGGTGAAGTCGCGCATGCAGTCGCCCATGTTGAAGATCTTGATGGACTCGCCGCGCACGAGCTTCTCGGTGAACCCGAAGTAGGCCATGTCGGGCCGGCCCATGGGGCCGTAGACAGTGAAGAACCGCAGGCCCGTCGCCGGGATCGAGTAGAGCTTGGAGTAGGCGTGGGCCATGAGCTCGTTCGACTTCTTGGTGGCCGCGTAGAGGGACACCGGCGAGTCCACGCGGTCCTCCTCGGAGAAGGGCACCTTCTCGTTGCCGCCGTAGACGGAGCTCGAGGACGCGTACACGAGGTGCCCGACCGGATGCCTGCGGCGCGCCTCCAGCACGTTGAAGAAGCCCACGAGGTTTGAGTCGACGTAGGCGCGCGGGTTCTCGATGGAGTAGCGCACCCCCGCCTGGGCGGCCAGGTTCACGACGACGTCGGGGCACGCTCGCTCGAAGAGCGCCTCGGCCGCCGCCTCGTCGGCGAGATCTCCCCGCACGAACTCGAAGCGCCCGCAGGAGAAGCCGTCCACGTCGGCATCCTCCGGCGACCCGCCCGCCGCCTCGGCGAGCATCCGCAGCCGGCCCTCCTTGATCCCGACGTCATAGTAGTCGTTAACGTTGTCGAACCCGACGACGCACGCATCACCCTCCTCGAGCAAGCACCTGCAGAGGAACGCCCCGATGAAGCCGGCTGCTCCAGTTACGAGGATCAACGCCTGCGCACTATCCTTCCTTTTAGGCATAGAGCACCCCTCTACCTTTCCTTCTTTAATTTGGAAAAACCTTGCGCGCCAGCAGTAAAACCATCTCGTTGCGGCAGACGATGCCAACCGTCGCGTAAACCGAAACAGTCACGACCACCGATATCACCGTGCAGGCAAGATGGTCCGAAACGAGAACGGCGCATAGCGCAAGCGTTAAAGACATGGCCAGGAGCCCCGCAAACGTGGAAGCCCAGAAGCGCTTGGGGGATCAAATAACTTTAGCCATAGCCTTATTAATTGCCAGCGCACTACTAAGCACATCAGAGCTCGTATACGGGAGGCCTATTAAATCAAGGTGCCCTTGGATACACCCATCCTCGCCATACACGCCATGAAGGCAAAGGGATACACAGTCAAAACCGCCATCCGCCAAACGCCTTATTCCGGCATACGTCGCAGGATCCACCATCCCAACGGCGTAGCCCAACTCTTCAAAAGCACTCATAACGCATTGCCCAGAAGAAAACGATACTTCCCGCTCCGAGTTCTTGCCGCTCATAACAACCGCAATTATCTTTGTTGACGCTTCTATGCTATCGACTTCTCTTAAATCTGGCAGTGAATGCTTTTACCCCTGCACGCAACAGACACGGATACGTGGTATCGTACAGCCGCCCCGCCTCGTGAGGCCACTTCCAGTTGTTGTAAACAAGCTGGGCAATGGCTTGCCCAGCTACTAAACCAAGCACACTGCCGCCACTTAAAATAAGAAAAACAACTGAGAGAGCGACTCCCAGCACAGCCGAAAAGACAAAAGAAGTTGCGTAGGGAACATGATTTGTATTGGAGATAAGCGTTGCACATAGCGAATGATGACGCCAGAGCAGCAGGTAGAGACCTAAAGAAATAGTAAGGAGGGGCATCGAATCGATTCCTGGCTTAAACAAGCCAAGCACCGGCATGCAAACAAACAGGACCAGCGTGAAACCAACCGAATAGAGAGCATAGAAACTGACTAGACACTTCCCCGCCAGCTTACGCCCAAGCTCCTTGTTACCGTTTACATATGCCGATTGCATCGATGGAGAATAAGTTGTCAGAGCAACCGTGCTCAAATTCACACAGGCATTCAGCACTTGAAGGGTCACTGAGAAGACAGAGGACTCCGACAATCCGATGAATGCAGCGCACAGGAGCGTATTTGATGTCGTAACGGCATAGTTCGCAAGAGAAACAGCCGTATCCTTGAAAGCGTTAACCGATAACGCTCTCCCAATCTCACAGACTTCGCTCCTCGTTGGCGTCGGGGCGCCTCCGAGCCCCTCCCTCATACCCTCCGCACGAAAGAAAAACAGTTTACACATGAAGCGAAACACTAAGCCCTGAACCAGAAAACCTACCGCGCACGAGAGAAGGCCCAAGTCTAATAACAGCATAACCGCTATAACAGCAATCTGCGTAAGGCTAGAGACAATGATAGCTTTATTCACACCCGCAAAATCGCCTATTCCCCTTAAGAACGAATCCCAATAGGTATATAGAACGTTAACAAAAACGCCAATGCAAAAAACTACCCAAGCAGCAGTGTATTGAGCAGGCGTCAACCCCTCGGAAACAGATACGACATATAGGCTTCCGAGAGAGGCAGCTCCGATCAACACAGCAAAAGCAATCATCCGATATATGCGTTTACATGAGCCAATTAGCGCTCGCAACACAGGGAAATTCACTTCGCCCCCATCAACTTTAGGAGCTCCTTCCACAAGAAACGCCGTGCTGCCACTCCAGCAAAAAGCAACGTTGCGACCGAAGGTCGGGCCGAAACCAGCCTGGAAAGTGGTTACGAAGCTGTTGACAGCCAGAAACACATACCACAAACCCACCAGATCATCTTGGAGCATCGACAAAACCATAGGAAGCAAAAGCAGCTGACCTGCCATTTTAAAAAAGAGGCCACTGTAATTCCAAATGAAATCGCTCGACTTTGAATATATCTGCATCAATGATTTCCAGAATCACAGCAATCAGCAAAGCTGTCTCTCATTTTTTGCAACCCGGGTTTCAAGCTGCTCCGCCACGCAAGGAAAGCTTTCTCCTCTAAAGGTCCGAGGATGTTGCGACATGGCGAATCGAGCAGCGAAGAAAAGTCGACCAAGCTCTGTCGCCATCTCTCTATGTAGTCTAGCCAGGGCTTTAATGGCTTATCCTCGCAAGGGTGAAGCGCCAGCGTGACAATGCCTCTCGGGTGCTTTGGCATGCCGTAGCTGCGGCACGAAATATGCTTGATGCCCTTACGTATATAACAATGCATAGAGCGACCGTCGGAAACGTACCTGAAGCCCGCTTCTTTCAGCGCTTCGAGAGTTACCGAATCAAAGGAGTGCGCCGGCGCAAAGAAAATATCTGTTTCAAGCTCATGCTCGGTTAGTATCCGCTTTCCTTTTTCTAGCAATTCAAATTGCGTACCATACGGCTTCCCAGCAAACTCACTCTTTGTCCCAGATGTAATGAGTGATTTTCCGTCCGAATCGAGATGGTGAGCGTAGCCGTGAAGGGCGACGGACCAACCCCTGTCTTTCATGCCGCGAAGCCACTCCCAAAAATGTGGATTGAAGTCGTTTTTACGCAAGTCTGGATCGGCACAGGCTGGAACGACTCCCAAGAGCCCCCGAACCCCACAGCTTTCCACCGCCGAAACAGCTTCCTGAACCTTCTCAATATCGTTCCATGGGCAGATATCGTCTATCCTAACCGTTATCACCGCGCGCTTAAACACCAAAACCCCTTTTCTGGTCTTTTGTGACGCGGATAAAATCAGCTTGAATATCTGCCGCTACACGGGCAATGTCAAAACCAGCATTCCTCACCTTTTCAGGGCCTTTTGAGTTACGTCCAAACGTCGCAACATGCTTGATCTCATCAGCCCATTTTGTAGCACCGTCGGCCAGATCAACAACCTGACACCCTTCGCAAATGAGAGCTCTAGAAGGAACGCCTTTCGAAACGACACAGGGAAGCCCCGCAGCCTGAGCCTCAATCAGAGCTAGCCCAAGTCCTTCCGCTTTTGAGGGAAAGGCAAAAACATCCATCGCTGAATACAATTCATCCGTATCCATCCGATCCTCCAGCAAAGTCACTTTCTCCCAGATCCCCAACTCCGAAGCCTTTGCTATTATCTCCGCCTTCATTGGGCCGGATCCCACTAACAGCAGCCTTGCTTTTGAGCAGCTCGATTGGAGAAAAGCGAAGGACTCTAATAGAAATATATGATTTTTTACACTAACCAGGCGCGCAACATTGCCGACAACAAAAGTTTCAACCCCGAAACCAAGCGCATCTCGCACACGATTGCGCTTCTCATCATCAAAAGCGAACCTTGCGACATCTATGCCGTTCGGCACAAACTTCCATTTAACAGCCTTCCCCGAACGGTCAAACCCAAACCAATCGGCCGCTTCAGGGGAGCAAGCGTAGAAATCAGTTGCCGCCCCAATCCTACGTCTGTTTACGGAGTGAATTGCATAGTTCATCGCCGACCTGATATCGAAAACAGACGAGGTGCTAGCGTGGGAGTGCAGTATCCTGCGAGGAACCCCGCTACGTTTTGCCGCAAACAATATTGCCATAGAATTCAAGGAGCCCTTGTTTTCCCATACTACGTCATAACAGTGTTCACAGAAAAACGCATCGAGCTTTTTTCGCATTTTAATGGGATGCTTCCTGCTCTCGTCGATGAAGTACAATCTACCGCCTCGATCACGGATTTCATCAGCAAAGAAATAATTGCGGTCATGCGGAAGCAAGAAGTCAAAGCGGACGAAACCCGGATCAATTTTGCGATAGACATTCATAATGAATGTCTCTATGCCGCCTAAGTCCATCCCACCGACAGCAACCAGAACATCTGCCATTACAAGACTCCAGAGTAATCGCAACGGGAGAGGTCAATCCAAGAGCCAGCTTGCATATCCCACTCAGGCGGCTGCCATTTGACGAATCCTCCTGCCGGGAATAGAGTCATTTCACACAGGCGAAGCAAGCCGTCTCGCGTCTTAATGAAATCAATTCTGACAAAGGGAAAATCTTGAGACAAATTACGCGACAGCTCGATAATCTGCATCAGCTCCACAGGCGCTTCGACCGGTTCCTCTAGTTTAGGCAATGACGAAACGAAGGGGCATTCTCTCCACTCAGCATCGTAGAATCTCTTTTTGTTGCATCCGTGAGGTTCTGTGATAACCCCAATAGCCTTAACATCACCATAACTGTTCCACGTCTGATACTCCCACTCGATGCGCTCTAGGTACTCCTCTGCAAACACTAGAGGCTTCACGTTTTTATAAGGCCATTCTCTAGAACCCCAGTAATAATTAGCATTCAAGTGCCTGCGAAGCTTTTCTTTCGCTAAAGCAATATCAAACGAGTCGGGGTTATTGCAAATGATTACACCCCCGCAGTCATGATTTGTTTTAAGCACATAATGCTTGGGCAATACAGACGGATCGATATCATCCACGTCCTGCCAAACAGCATACGTATCGTTAACATAGCCTCGGCCAACCCTCTCGCTTACCCAATCCTTAACCGCAAGCTTATCGACCACTTTAGAGTAGCTCTCCACATGATTGTGCAGCTTCAACCATTGCATTTTTTCATTGAAGGACCGTGGGTTGTCGAGATCGGGAGCAACGCCGAATAGCGCTTTGTACATCATCTTAAGATGCAACTCATCGGAAATCCAACGCGTTAGACCTTTAGCAGTAGCAAGGCAATACAGCAGCCTTGGGTTGTCAATATATTTTCTGAAGACACTCACGCTTAGAATCCTTTTCGATTAAAACCCTTTGAGGTAACGAGCAAATATATCTGCGACGGCTACTGATGTAGTTCGATAATTTGTTGGCAGTTTCTTTGATTGTCAAAATGTCCCTCATCTAGCGCATGCGCAAATCTCAGATGCTTTTCGAGAAATTTATATCCATGTTTTCTTCTATAACCCTTACAATCTCGCCAAATACCAAGTTAGGAGCATAGCTTCGAGAGTGATTGAGGCAGTTCGTTCTAATTGTCTCAATTTCCACCTCTCCGAGCAAAAGCTTCTCCAATGCCTCGAGAAGCAACTCTGGTTTATCGAAATCGTAACCAAAACCTGTAACACCATCCTCAAGCATCTCCGAATAGTAAGGCCATTTACTGGCAACAATTGGTACACCCGCCGAAAGGGCATCAATTATTGTGCCCGGCATGCCCTCTGCGGCCCATTTAGTGGGAAAGAGCAGCGCATAGTAATCCTTGATCACCTCGACGGACGACTCTGGGGCAACGATTCCCTTATATTTGGCATAAGGGCAGCTTTTTAGCGCAACCTCAAACTCATCTTTATAAGCATCGTCAATAGGCCCATAAATATCTAAAGTTGCGAAAGCAGAATCGGATGCGCCGGAAGAACCATCATGCCGTGGGGAGAACCCCACTTTTTCATTAAGCTGCGTAATTGCCAACAACGCTTCGTTGATTCCTTTTTTCTCTGTTACTCGACTAAAAGTGCACATTCGATAGGGAGGATGCTCGCTGAACTCCATTTGTTTCACTTCATTCAAATCAGCAGGGTGCAGTGTTTTGAAGTTCGGAAGATATCTTGCGTTTGCCAATCCGAGACGAGTCAAGCGCTCTTCGAGCTTCCGGCTTTCAACCCAATTAACTGCAAAAGAACTCAGATACCTCATATATCGGGGATTTTGCTGGAGCTCGTCAGCGAGCCTTCCGCCAATGAGATTATGGTAGATTCTTTTTTTCATGGTTCTCGCAGCAACGCTCAGAACGGGAAAGAAAACCCTTCGTCCATTCGAAGAAAGGAGAACAATCATGTCATCGCAGGTAAAAAGACAGGAAATGAGATCGGCAATTACCGAAAAGGGCCTCAGCTTATACTGCCTGGTATCAACACACTTAACAGCCGATGCCCCATACCTGTCTACAAGCAACTTGTAAATGGTTCGCGTCTTAATCGTCTGGCCGTCAAATAGCGTTTCCTCAGGGTCGATGCAGCCAATCAATCCTATTGTCATCCTCTTGTTCACTTTCTCAACTCACCAAAGACGAAATGACAAGTTTTTCCCCTTGTTCTTTTAAAAATTCATCCGTAAAGTACGGAAGAACACCTGACGCAGGAGTAAAAGTCAATTCTCCAAAATATATGCGCCCCTTAGTTTCATACAAATCAACCCTTACGAAGTCGAAATCCTCGCTGAGTCTTTTCGATGCGCGAATCATCTCATCCAAGTTTTCTGGCTTATTAACTTCTGCGGTTAAAGTTCCGGAGGTCAATCCGTCGATTTTTCGCCAATTCAAATCATATAGACCGAGCTTCAATTCCGTAGAGCGATCACAGCACGTTAAAATGAATTCCGGGTTGCCATTTATGCAATGTATTTTGTAGTCGACGATTTCGTCTGGCGAGGCTATCAAGTTTTCGCAAATAACACCGCGTTTGATTTTGCGATAATGGGGCTCGAAGTAAGCACCGACATAGTTTGAGCATAACCAAGTTTTTGCAAGCGAGAAAAGTTCTTCTCTTTTCGTGTTGGCCATATCAAGACAAATATGATTCATTTTGCAACCATGTGTCGCTTTCATTACGAATTGATTTGGAAGACCATCAAAGCTAATATCCGCCTCAGAAAACCATGGATCCGCGCATAGAGGAATCAAGTACTGTCCCATCTCTTTAATCTTGAGATAGTCTCTAACTAGATATTTGTCAGTGCAATCAACTTTAAGGCTACTTTGCTTATTGAGCTCAAGCCAGATGATCTTATCCGCCAAAGATACCGGGTGATCCAAATTGAGTTTCCTGCCAAAACGAATTCGAGCATCCATTCGTTTTGCATATGCTTCACCATTTTTTGCGCATACATGCTGATAAAAGCAGCAATAGAGTTTTTTAAATACCTCAGTCATGACTTAGTATCCATATACTAGAAATTGTTCCCATGCGTTTAATATCTCAAGCTGGTGTTTTTCGCAAGCAATGCTTTTTCCTTCGCATGAGAGTACCTCTGCAAGTTTTCGATCAACTGCTACCGCTATCATCGCTTCCGCTAGCGCCTTTCGATTTCCACGCTCGACAAGCAGTCCACGTCGCCCACCTTCTGTTAATAACCTAGCTCCCCCACCAAGGCAGTCGGTTGCAACGCAAGGAATCCCCATCGCCATTGCCTCCATGAGCGAATTTTGCATTCCTTCAAAATCAGAAGAGCTCACAAATATGGCCGCATCGCGTATTTCAGAATGAACATCATCGGAGTATGGGCGCAACTTGACTCTGTCCTCCAACTGCAAAGAATTGATATGCTGCTGCAGCTCAAAGCGCAGCGAGCCATCTCCGAATATGTCCAAACAATAGCCTGGCACTTTTTCACGAAAAAGATTGAATGCGTCAATGAGGAGCCTCAGATTCTTTTGCGGCTCAAGACGCGCTGCGGTGACTATTCTTTTGCTGCAAGGACCACCATATTCCGGCAACGCAGTCACAAGAGGATTCGGTATGACTTTAGATTTGCTTACAATATCAGTCGGGAAAAGCTGTTGGACTTCTTCGGTTTGGAACACTACCCGTGAGGCTCGCTCATAATTCTTAACGCAATCACAAAATTCCCTTTCAGAATAAATGCAAGGCGGATAATTCCGCTCGGATGCAACGGTTTGGACTTGCATTCCGCGAGTAACCGCCAGTACGTATTTCATGGGGCGGCCAAGAGCAACAACTATGTCGGGATCAAACTCCGATAGGACTCTTTTAATCAAATGTAACCTTTTAATTATATTGATATGCTTTTGGCGGCATGGCTGGCAACCGTACATCTTTACGCCCTGGCTCAATTCATAAGAACAATGATCTTCGTCTATAGACACGGCACCCGAACGGTAGCCTTTAGCGTAGAAGTGGTTGCAGAGAATAGACGTAACCCTCTCCGCACCGCCACCTCCAAATTTATTAGCTACGAATAATACTTTCGGATTGACATTCATAGAACTAAAAAATCGGTCCGAATATTGAAATGTACGGATCGAGAGTTGTTCCATATATCTGGTACGCAAGGAAAGGCAATAGTAAGCAGATCGCGCCCATTTTGCCTAAAACAGCTAGTCGTGGATCAGCCTGCCTTAAACAGACTGGAATAAGAAGGCTGACAAATATCCAAAGATATTCATCAGCACGCGCTAGAACTTCATTATTTAGCGATACCGAACAAAAGAGGAGACTTGCAGCTACTCCGCACAATGAAAGGTTCGCATTAAATTCTTCAGTCATTTTATCTACATCGAACAGAAGTAGGATCGCGACGACGATCACTATATGCAAAGTGATGAGACTATTCCATGAGAAACTTAAAGCAAGCCCCTCTTTTCCAAATACGCCGAGAATCATTTTCAGAACTTCTGGCAACACAAAAGCGGAAAGCGCACATAGCACAACGAACGCAATAAAAATATATGTGAGCTTCCTCTTTGTCATCTTGGTTCTAGATAGCGGATACAGCAAAGCCGCCAATATAACTGCTCTATGAAACATCATCGCCAAAAGTATAACCAACATAAATTTGATGGGTTTTCGCTTGACGATATAGATGATGCCGAATAGAAAAATCGATAAAGCGAGCATCTGTCTCAATATCGAAATCGAGTACCAGAGAAAATTCATGGTGCTCAAAATGAATAGAGTAAACCAAGGCGTATCTGAATAACGTAAAGAAAAGAAACAGAACGAGAACGATGTAACTGCCGCTAGAAATACAATTAATCCCTGATAGCTAAACCCTAAAGAAGCAAGTAGCCAGTTTAAAACGACCCATCCATTTTCGAAGTCGTATAGGTATATCAAATTCGCGTTGTCGAGAATATTGGGATTAAGGGCACCAAGCATTTGAGAAAAGGTGAGGCTTGAAATATATCTATACCCCGCAGCATAAATCTCAGCATCGGGCCCATACGATTCGGCTCGAAGGGCCAGGAGCAAAAACAGCTGAATGCCGATAAGCGTTACACAAACCTTCTTGCTTTTGCTTGACACAATAGGACCGTAGATAGCAATCAGGGCAGCGTTTATAAGCAGGACATACATTGCCTATTCGACTTTCAATGCGCCGCTTCTATTGAAATTCAATTCGAGCAGCTTGTCCACGCCATAACCAATGGATTTGCTTAGTGCCCAAATAACAAAAGCTAGTGCCGCTGACGCGATGGAAAGATGCTCTATTTCTCGGTAGAGATGCCACTGCCATTTTGGAAGATTGCGTTTGCCGGACGATAGACTACCCTCGCGCACCCGATAATTGGCAACTACTTCCCGAAGGCCGTAAACCTTTACGTCATTTTCTCGAAGGATGCTTAACCATAATGCGTAGTCATTTCGCTTCTTAATGCTGGGTGCGTAGCATTTCCCAAGCATCCGCTGACTATAAACAGCCGTGGAATTCCCTATCGAATCCCCTAGATATAGCAATCTGTGGTACCCAACGCTTCCCGGCGGCTTCTTTACGACACCTTTGTTTGCTCCATCTTCAGAAATAACCGCATATGACGCACAGCTGAATGCACAGAAATTCTCTTTCATAAATTGAACCTGCATTGAAAGCTTTTCGGGAAGCCAAATGTCATCGCAATCAAGAAATGCAATGTATTCCCCCTGCGCAAGGGAAATCCCCTCATTCCTTGCGTTGCTTGCTCCTGTGTTTTCAGCTAACTCTACTAGATGAATTTTCGGACTCGCGTCACAAAATGCTTTGACAACCTCTGCCGAGTTATCGGATGAGCAGTCATCGACAACTATCAATTCCCAATTCGAATAGCTTTGCGATAGTACGGATTCTATTGATTCGCTTATATAAGCTTCACAGTTATAATTAGGCATAATTACCGAAACAAGACCGGCGATAGTGCTCATCTTGCTTCCCTGTTCACACCGCGCCGGCTGAACACCACGGAGATCGTCCTGAAGAACACCCTCGCGTCGAAGGCGAGGGACATGTTGGCCACGTACTCGCCGTCAAGGAAAGCCTTCTCCTCGTCGGAGACGAGGTTGCGGCCGTTCACCTGGGCCCAGCCGGTGAGTCCCGGGCGCACAGCCTCGGCGTTGAGCGGGATCCTCAGGTCTATGAGCCGGCGCTCGCGGATGATGACGGGGCGTGGCCCGATGATCGACATGTCGCCCTTGAGGATGTTCGCGAGCTGCGGGAGCTCGTCGAGGGACCACCTCCGCAGGAAGTTGCCCACCGGCGTCATGAACGCCGCCTTGTCGGCGAAATCCTGGGCGGGCATGTCGGGCGGGGTCTCCACGAGCATGGTGCGGAACTTCCAGCACTCAAAGCGGCTCCCCGCCCGACCCCAGCGCTTCTGCTTGAAGAGCACCGGCCCCTGGGAGGTGGCCTTCACGGCCACCGCGCAGGCGGCGAGCACGGGCGACAGGGCCACGAGGCCCAGGGCCGAGAATACGATGTCGAAGGCGCGTTTTACGTGTGCATATGATTTGCTTGGAATACGCGAGAGGGGCGGACGAACTTCAATGCCCGGATGCAGGCGGGCAGCCATGCGGTCTCCAGCTGAATCGGCCGGATCGTCCTCAAGGCAGAAATCGTCCCCCGGTAGAGCCGTCTCAGCCGCCATAGCGGCAGCAGTTTCGTCAAGTTGATATATTCCTGTGTTTTCTGACAATCTCTAGTCCGACTTTGAGGTTCAGCTTGCGGCCGAACATCGTTGTTTCCACGTATGCCAGGCGCTTGTGGCGGTCGATCTTCTTGACCAGGGCGGTATGGTGGACCAGCGGGCCTTTCGTTATGCTGATCTCGTCGCCTTCTATCACGCCCTCCGACATTTCCACCACGCGGTGGTCTTTGGTCGTGAAGGAATCGATGAAGGCTATCTCATCTGCGTTAAGGAGAATGAACGCGTTGTCGTTTCCCAGGAGCTTGGTAAACGCGGGAACCTTGCGGAGCTCGTCCGCGGCCTGGTCAACCTTATCAGTGATAAGGAACAGGTATCCGGGGAGCAGGATCTCGGAGCGGCGCTTCCACTCGCCCTTGATCTTCTTCATGATCTCGTACTGGGGGATGAAGCACTCCTGCAGCACGTCATCATCGACGAGCTGCTCCACCAGATGGAGGACGCGGCGCCCCCTGCCGCCGACGACCTGCACGACATACCACATAGCCAGCCTCCTGCCGAAGGGCCTCTACAAAGGTAAGGCTTCGCCATGCGCCGAAAGGCGATGCGAAACGACAACGTTATTCATCCTCCTACTCGCAACGAGACGCGCACCCAGCGACGATCCCTCGCTTGTAAGATATGCCCGGCGGTTCAACCACCACGACCGAAACGACTCGAAAGAAGCGGAGGGACCCGCACGATCAGCTTGCCCTCGCGCAGCCCATTATGATTTCCGCGGATTCGCTTCGTCGTTTTGGAAAGCACGCCCTTACGAGAACGCAGATTCCAAAACCGGCCTTTTACCAGCCGCCATGGGGATACAACCTCAAATGCACAGCAAAAGATTATGTATTCCCTGATAAAACTGGCGGTTGTCATTATAAATGATAGGTTGAGGTTTACAGTTTAGCAACGCCAAATGTGGAGATTCTTTTTCTAAGAGTCGTTTTTCTCGGTTAAGCCCCCTTTTTTTGCTTTCATTAACCAACAATTTCAGAACGGTTGTACGAACCTGTCTTATGTGGTTGTCATATGGAGAGCCTGCAAGCCTCCTCTCCCCCTTGCCCGCCATCACCGCCGGCAAGCTGCCCGCAACCATTGCCGAATCCTTTTGATGCACAACACGAATAACACCCCGCTAAAGAGGAATTACAACGTTTACGAGGCAAAAGATCGATTTCTCATTGACAAACGCGTCGAACGGCCGCTATCATTCAGTGGAGTAAGGCTGTAAAACTGTGTTTACGTGAAGAGCACCCAAGGAAAGAAGGATTTAATGAAGAAGAGGATTGTAGCGATTGCTTGTGCTGCAGCTCTCATGCTTGCGCTTCCGACGCTTGCATGGGCAGCCCCGAGCCCGAGCAACAATGGCACCGCCACGGGCGACAATGGTGTGAGCGCTGTCGTCAAGGCTGGTTCTGGCACTATCGAGAGCGTGGCTTCTACCTCCGCGAAGGCCAGCAACGTTCCTGCCGGCACCGATATCGTTGCTTCTTTCGAAGTTAAGGGCGACGCCACCAACGTCGACCTTACGTTCAACGTTGGCGCCAAGTACGCCGGTTACGCTTACACGGTTTACGTGCAGCATACGGACGGTACGACCGAGACTTTGACGGGCACGGTTGCCGCTGATGGCACCATCGCAATCCATGTTGACAAACTGTCCATCTTCTCCATCGCCATCGGCGCTGCGGGTTCGACAGCTAACGCCAACACGGGTTCCACCTCCCCGCAGACCGGCGTTGACCTCGGCACCGTTGCCGGCGCCACCGTCGTGACGGCCATCGCCGCCGGCGCTGTCTTCGTGGCCCTGCGCAAGAAGGTCACCGAGTAGCAAGCACACCGCAAGTCTTATATAGAACTTGTATCGAAGAGACCTGTTTTACAACAGGTCTCTTCTTCTATGGGCAAACGGTTTGCTACCATAGCCTCAACACTTGAGGTACGAAACACCTTTACGAAAGCGAGCGGTCCTTCCTATGCCGAAAGCGCCTTTGGAACAACGAAGCGACGACCTCCAGCCCAAGCACGCGAAGGCCGCCAGCCCCCTCGAGGCGAGGAAGAAGAAGCGCTCCATTATCATCCTCGCGGTGCTCCTCGCCTTTCTCCTGTGCGGCGTCGCCGCCGGGTGCGGCTATCTGATCTGGCAGCAAGCCGAGCTCGACCGCGTGGCCGAGGAGATGAAGAACACGCCGGAACCGGTGGTGGAGCAACCCGCACAGGATACCGCCGACAACCGGGTGGAAAACCCCATCGACTTCACGTCGCTGAAGCAGGAGAACCCCGATATCTACGCGTGGATCCACGTTCCCGGCACCGATGTGAACCTCCCTGTGCTGCAGAGCGCCACGAACGACTTCCTCTACCTCGACCATAACAAAGACGGCGACTACGCCATCGAGGGAGCCATCTACACCGAGATGGCCAACAACACCGATTTCAGCGACCCCGTGACGGTGCTCTACGGCCACAACCTGCAGAACGGCACCATGTTCTCCACCCTGCACTACTTCGAGAACGAGGACTTCTTCAACGAGCATGACACGCTGTATATCTACACGCCGGGGCATGCGCTCACCTACCGCGTTGTCTCGGCCTACCTGTACGACGACCGCCATATCCTGAACTCCTACAACCTCTCCGATCCGACGGTGCGCCAGGAATACTTCAACTTCGTCATGCATCCGGATTCTCTGCTGGTTAACACCCGAAGCGACACGGAACTGTCAATTGATGATAAAATAGTGCAGTTGAGCACCTGCATGAGCGACACCAACCACACAACCAGCCGCTACATCGTTACTGGAGTTTTAATAGATGACCAACCGACCTACTAACCGACCGACGCCGCCCTCGCGTGCGCCTCGAAGCGGATCCCCCTCCACCCAGGCTCCCCAGCAGACGGCGGGTCAGCCAACGGAAGGGCGAGCCGACTCGTCCGAGTTCTTTGCCCAGCAGGCGGCCTCCCAGAACCAGGAAGTGCTGATCCGCAAGCGCAAGCGAAGCCACTCGAAACGCAAGAAACGCATTCGCGTCGCGCTTGTCGTACTGGTCGTGGTGGCCCTGGTGGGCGGCGGCACGGCCTGGGGCGTCATGAGCACCATCAAAGCCGGCGAAGGCGCCATCCACGAGGCCTCCCAAGCCGAGGACATCCAAACCGCCGAAAACGCCGTAGCCTACGACGAGGGCAAGACCGTCAAATACAACGGCCACACCTATGCGCTGAACGAGAACATGGTCTCCATCTGCATCATCGGCTTCGACCGCACGGCACCCGCCGAGGTGGGCGAGAAGGCCGGCCAAGCAGACGCCGTCATGGTGATGGCGCTCGATACGAAAACCGGCGAGGCCACCGCCATCGGCCTTCCCCGCGACAGCATGGTGGAAGTGGGCGAATTCGTGGGCAGCGCGTTCATCGGCCTTGACAAGATGCAGCTGTGCCTGGCGTACAGCTACGGCGACGGCAGGGAAACCAGCTGCCAGTACACCACCACCGTGGCCTCGCGCGTACTGTACAACATGCCCATCTCCTACTACTTCGCACTCGACTTGAGCGGCGTCGGCCCGCTGAACGACGCCATAGGCGGCGTGGCGCTCACGCCGCTGCAGAGCATCCCCAACACGGGCATCGTGGAGGGGCAGGACACCGTGCTGTTCGGCAACAACGCGCTGCGCTACGTGCAATGGCGCGACACGTCGGTGCTCACGTCCTCGCTCGACCGCCAGGCACGCCAGGTGCAGTACATCAAGGCTTTCGCCGCCCAGGCGCTCAGCATGGCGCAGGGCAACGTGGGCACGCTGCTGGACCTGTTCAACACGGCGAACGGGTATTCTATCACCAACCTGGGCGTCAGCGAGTTCAGCTACCTGGCCACCTCGGTGCTCTCGAGCGGCATCACGAGCCTCAACGTGACCACGCTCCCGGGCGAGATGCAGCAGGGCGAGAAATACGCCGAGTACTACCTCGACAAGAATGCCGTCTACGAGACGGTTTTGGACGTGTACTACCGTCAGGTCGACTAGCATTCGACCTGGAAACGCGATACCTGGGCTTATAAGGAGAGATAACCCGTGACCTTGCTAGAACTGCTCCACCTGCTTCGGAAGAAGTGGTACCTGGTCGTCGTGTTCCCGCTCGTTTTCGCGGGAGCCACCGCCATTTACTGCTGGGGATTCATGTCGAACGACTACACGTCCGACGTATCGCTCTACGTGCTCAACAAAACCGACGAGCAGAGCTCGAACATCACGAGCAGCGATACCACGGCCAGCCAGCAGCTGGCGAACGACATCGCCGTCATGGCCCAGTCGAACCGCGTGATCGACGCCACCGCCCAGTCGCTGGGCATGAGCACGCTCAAGGGCTACGACATCAAGGTGACCTCGGCCACCACGAACCGCGTGATCACGTTGAGCGTCACGGGCAAGAAGCCCGAGGCCGTGGCGCAGATTGCCAACGAGCTGGCCAAGCAGACGGCCGACACCGCCGTGGAGGTCATGGAGCTCAAGGCCGTCAACATCGTCGACGCCGCCCAGGTTCCCAACGCCCCCTCGGGCCCGAACCGCATCATGTACACCGCCGTCGCCTTCTTGGCAGGCCTGTTCTTCGCCGTGGCCCTTATCGTGCTGCTCGACCTCATCGATACCACCGTGAAGAGCCCCGAGGAAGCCGAGGAGCTTCTGGGGCTGCCCGTCCTGGGCCGCATGCCCGCGCTGAAGGGTAAGGGGAACTAACATGGCCAAGAAGAGCAAGAAGATCCTCGCGCGCTTCGAGCATCCGCAGTTTTCCAACGCGTCGAAGACGCTTCTGGCGAACATCCGCTTCGCCTCGGTAGACGAGAAGGTGAAGACCATCGTGGTCACCTCCTCGGAGCAGAACGAGGGCAAGACCATCGTGTCCACGAACCTTGCGAACGCCATCGCCACGGCGGGCAAGAAGGTGCTCATCGTGGAGACCGACATGCGCCGCCGCTCCCTGGGCAAGCTGCTCGATATCCACCCGACAAGCGGCCTGTACGCCGCCCTCTCGGGCTCGGCCTCGCTCAACGATGCCATCCTGCCGACGCACATCCCGAACCTGTACTTCCTCGACGCCGAGCCGAACATCCCGAGCCCCGCGGACATCCTGAGCACGAAGCGCTTCGCGTCGCTGGTGGACAAGCTGCGCGACTCGTTCGACTACGTGATCTTCGACACGCCCCCCGTGTCGCTGTTCGTGGATGCCGCCATCTTGAGCAGCCTGGTGGACGGCACGCTGCTGGTCATCCGCCAGAACCAGACGAAGCGCTCCCTCGTGGCGAAGTGCGCCCAGCAGCTCCGTGTGGCCGATGCCCGCATCCTGGGCACCGTCATGACGTTCTGCACCGATGACGAGAGCAGCTACTACTACGCCTACTACACGCAGGACGGCAAGCGCGTGAACAAGGAGGACCTTGAGCCGGCCGCCATGCCTTCCGACCTGAACAACCCGGTGGCCTGGGAGCAGGAGGGGCACACCTCGCCCCGGCGCGCGTCCTCGGGACGTTCGGCAGCGCAGCCGCGCCCGGGCATGGCAGACGTGCAGGGGGCCGTGGCGGGAGGCAATCCCTACGCGCCCAACGCGTTCAAGGCCATGACGCCGGGAGGCAAGACGCCGCGCCACAAGAACCGGACGCGCTCGTAAGCCGGAAGCTGGAGCGCATCTCGCCATGTTCGACCTCCATTGCCATATCCTGTTCGACGTCGATGACGGGTCGAACGATTTCGCCGAGTCGCAGGCCATGCTCAACGCCGCCCGCAAGTCGGGCATCGACAACATCGTCTGCACGCCCCACTGCCGGGGCTCGCGCTTCGACTACCAGCGCATCGTCGACCACTTCGACGTGCTTAGCCGGTTCGCGCATTCGCAGGGCTTTCAGATGACGTTGGGCTTCGAGGTGTACTGGGAGAACCTGATAAGCTTCGGCATCGACAACGCGTCGCACCTCTGCTTCGAGGGCACCAACCTCCTGCTGCTGGAGTTCGGCGTGGCCAGCCTGCCGCCGAATTGGCAGCGCATCATCTACAACCTCCAAGGGCAGGGCATCCAGCCCATCATCGCGCATCCGGAGCGCTACCGGCCCGTGCAGAACGACATCGGCATTGCCGAGGAGATGAAGGATCTGGGTTGCTTGCTGCAGTTGTCGGGGAACTTCGCCGCAGGCGGGTTCCGCAGCAACAGCAAGCGAGCGGCGCTCAAGCTGCTGGAGAACGACCTGGTGGATTACATTGCCTCGGACGCCCACTGCGTGGAGGACTACGCCGACTACCGCAAAGCCATCAAGATCGCCCAGAAGTACTAACGCAAAGACGCCGCCCCGAGGGGCGGCGTCTTCTTTCTTGCAGGTTTGGGCCAAAATCAGAGAGGCCTCCTGGTGCCGGGGATCGGCCTGTCAGCCGACAAGCCGACGGAACAGGCTAGACGCGCTTGATGAAGCGGCCGTCGCGGGTGTCGATCTGCAGGATGTCACCGATCTCGACGAACGTGGGCACCTGCAGCTCCACGCCGGTCTCGAGGGTGGCGGGCTTCGTCGTGTTCGTGGCCGTATCGCCCTTGAAGCCGGGCTCGGTATGCGTGACCTCGAGCTCGACGAACATCTGGGGCTCGATGCTGATCAGCTCGTCGCCGGCATAGAGCAGCGTGGCCTCGTCGTTCTCCTTGAGCCACTGGGAGGCATCGCCCACCACGTCGGCCGGGATAGCCGTCTGCTCGTAGGTGTCGTTGTCCATGAAGTTGAAGTCGGCACCGTCGTTGTACAGGTACTGGAGCTTCTTCGACTCGAGGCGCACGGACTCCACCTTCACGCCGGCGTTGAACGTGTTGTCGATGACGCGGCCGGTCTTGATGTCCTTGAGCTTCGTGCGGACGAACGCGCCGCCCTTGCCGGGCTTCACATGCTGGAACTCCACGATGGTGCACAGCTTGCCGTTGTACTCGATGCACATGCCGTTCTTGAAATCGGCGGTAGAGATTGCCATTCCCTTGGTTCCTTTCGATTGCTCGCGCCGACCGCGGAACTGCTCTCGTCTGGGGCGGCGGCACGCAGATATTTTGCCGCTATATTATAACCATGTCGTGCGTCGATTGGGTGAAAACTGCGAAACCATCATGGGTTATGACGCCGAAGTCCTCCAGGCGCATGCCGAACTCGCCGCTTAGGTAGACGCCCGGCTCCACCGTGACCACGTTGCCGGGAACGAGCGGGTGTGGGTTGCGCGGCGAGAGGTTGGGCTCCTCGTGGATGTCGATGCCCACGCCATGGCCCAGGCCGTGGCCCATCTTGCCCGCGAAACCGTGGTCCGCCAGCACGCGCTCGGCCAGCTCGTGCATGTCCTTGCCGGTGACGCCGGGGCGCAGCGCGGCCTCCACCTGCTCGTTCGCCTGCCGGATAGCCTCGTAGGCGGCGCGCAGGCGCTCGTCGGGCTCGCCCAGGAACACGGTGCGCGTCATGTCGGAGCAGTAGCCGCAGGCACGGGCCCCGAAGTCGAGCACGACGCACTGACCCGCCTCGAGCCGTGTGGCGCCCGGGATGGCATGGGGGCTCGCGCCGTTCGGGCCCGTGGCCACGATGGAGGGGAACGCGAGGCCCTCGGCACCGTGGCGGCGCATGAAGTCCTCCAGCTCTATCTGGACCTCCCGCTCGGTCATGCCGGGGCGCATGAACGCGACGATATGCGCGAACGCGGCATCGGTGACGGCCTGGGCGGCGCGCAGGCGCGCGACCTCGGACGGCTCCTTGACGGCGCGCAGGTCGAGGACGAAGCGGCTCGTCTCGTGCAGGCGCGGTACCTCGGCGGGTGCCTCGACGAGCGCGGCCTCGAGGGCGCGGAACTCGCCGAGCGCGAGGGAGTCCTCGATGCCGAGCACGAGGGAGGCGGCAGGCGCGTCGCCCTCGGCGTTCGCGGCGTCGCAGCGATTGCCGAGGGCGTCGGCGACGAACTTCGCGTGGGTCTTCCGCGCATCGTCGACGGCGACGGGACCGTCCGCGGCGGCGACGCGGGCCGCGTCGGCATAGCGCGAGTCGGTATGGAGCACCGCGGCGCGCGGCGTGACGAGCAGCGCATGGGCACCTTCGTCGTCGAACACGCCGTCGAAGGCGGTGAGCCAGGCGATGTTCGAGGTGTCGCGCACAAGGAATGCGTCGATGCCGGCGTCGGCGCAGGCGGCGCGCAGGCGGTCCAGACGGCAAGCAGAAGCGCCGGTCTGGGCGCAGGCGGCGCTATCGGCCGAGCAGCACATCGACGGCCTCCTTGTAGCCCTCCTTGCCCTTGCCCTTGATCTGGGCGATGCACACGGGTGCGATGACCGAGACCTTGCGGAAGTCCTCGCGCGATGAAATGTCCGAGAGGTGCACCTCCACGGTGGGCACGTCGATGGACGAGACCGCGTCGCGCAGCGCGTAGGAGTAGTGGGTATGGGCGCCGGGGTTGTACACGATGCCGTCGTAGACGCCGCGCGCCGCATGCAGGCGGTCGATGAGCACGCCCTCGTGGTTCGACTGGAAGCAATCGACGGTCGCGCCGCGCTCGGCCGCATAGGCCGCCACCTCGCGCTCGATGTCGGCCAGCGTCACCGTGCCGTACACGTCGGGCTCGCGCACGCCCAGCAGGTTGAGGTTCGGGCCGTTCAGCACCAGTATCCGCTTCATGAGCATTCCTCCTTCGAGCGCGCCCAGGCCTCCAGGTGCTCCAGGATGACGGCGTCGTCCACATCGCGCAGCTCCCAGGAGCCTACATCCCGCGGAAGGACGAAGCGCACCTGGCCGTGGCGCGCCTTCTTGTCGCGCTTCATGGCGGCGAGCAGGTCCGCAGGTTCGGCCGACCAGGCAAGCGCGGGAAGCCCCAGCGCGTCGAGCAGGTCGTCCTGCGCGGCCACGAACTCGAGGGACGCACCCGCGAGCGCCGCCGCGAGGCGCGCGGCGAAGCGCATGCCCTCGGCCACGGCGGCGCCGTGCGAGAACGTGCCGTAGCCCGCGAGCGCCTCCACGGCATGCCCGAGCGTGTGGCCGTAGTTCAAGCACTCGCGCACCCCGCGGCTCTCGGTCTTGTCCTCGGCCACGACGTCGGCCTTGAACACGACGCAGCGGGCGATGGCCTCGGACACGACGGCCTCCTCGCGCGCCGCGAGGGCATCGGCGGCCTCCACCAGCCAGAAGAAGAACTCGTCGGAGTCGATGACGGCCGATTTCGCCACCTCGGCGCAGCCGCACGCCCATTCGCGCTCGGGCAGCGTGGAAAGCGTTCCGGTGTCGGCGCACACGTACGCCGGCTGCTTGAACGTGCCCACGAGGTTCTTGCCGGCCGTGAGGTTCACGCCCGTCTTGCCCCCCACCGACGAGTCCACCATCGAGAGCAGCGTGGTGGGCACCTGCACGAGCGTCACGCCGCGCATGTACGTGGAGGCGGCGAACCCGGCCAGGTCGCCCACCACGCCGCCGCCGAGTGCCACCACCGCGCAGTCGCGGCCGAGCGAAAGATGTGCCATGGCCTCCCATATCTCGCCCGCCACCTCGACCGACTTCGTGTCCTCGCCCGCCGGGACCACGATATCCGGCACGCGGAAGCCCGCGGCCGCAAGCGACTCCCTCGCCCGGTCGCGGTAGAGCGGGGCCACGTTCTCGTCGGTGACGACCAACACGCGCTCCGCCTGCTCGAGCGACGGGACGCCGCGCATGCGCGCACCCAGCGCATCGAGCACGCCGGTGCCGATGCGCACGTCGTACGCCTCCTCGCCGGGAATGTTCACGATCACTTTCGTTGCCACAGGATTCCCTCCCTCTCCAACACGCCGCGCACCTCGCGCGCGATGGCCGCCACGCTCTTGCCGGACGTGTCCACCACGGCGTCGGCCACGTCCTCGTACAGCGGCAGGCGCGCCTCGATGGTCGCCCGCGCCGTGTCGAGGTCGCGGAACAGGGGGCGCGTGGACACATCGCTGATGCGCGAGGCCGCCTCGTCGGCGGTGACCTGCAGGTACACCACATATCCCCGCTCGGCCAAAATGGCGCGGTTCTCCGGCCGCAGCACCGCGCCGCCGCCGCAGGACACGAGCAGCGGCTCCTTCTCGGCCAGCTCGCGCAGCACGTCGGTCTCTATGGCGCGGAACGCGTCCTCGCCCGCCTCGGCGAAGAGCTCCCGCACGCGCTTGCCCTCGCGACGCTCCAGGTAGGTGTCCATGTCGACCGAGGCGATGCCGCACGTGCGCGCGAGCTTGCGGGCCACGGACGTCTTGCCCGCGCCCATGAAGCCCACGAAGAACACCGGCTTCGCCAGCTCGGACACGATGCGCGCGGGGCGGTTCTGCGAAGGCAGGCTCGTTGCGCTCATGCGCGTCACCGGGACAGCGTCCGCAGGCGCTGCCGGTAGGACTTCACGGCGGCCTTGATGTCGGTCATGTTGTCGTGCCCGAACTTCTCCAGGTAGGCGTCGGCCAGCACGATGGCCACCTCTGCCTCGGCCACCACGGCGCAGGCCGGCACGGCGCACACGTCGCTGCGCTCGCGCGAGGCCTCCTCGGGCTCAAGCGTGTCCAGGTTCACCGTGGCCAGCGGCGTCATGAGCGTGGGGATGGGCTTCATGGCCGCCGTCACGATGAGCGGCATGCCCGTGGTCATGCCGCCTTCCAGGCCGCCCGCGTTGTTGCGGGTGCGCGTGAAGCCGGCCTTGGGGTCCAGCTCGATGGGATCGTGCACCTGCGAGCCGGGACGGCGCGCCGCCTGGAAGCCCAGGCCGAACTCCACGCCCTTGATGGCCGGGATAGAGAACAGCGCCCCTCCGATGCGGCCGGTCAGGCGCTCGCCTGCCGTGGCGTAACCGCCCACGCCGGGCAGCAGGCCTGTGGCCACGACGCGGAACGTGCCGCCCAGGCTCTCCCCCGCCGCGCGCGCGGCGTCGATGGCGGCCTTCATGGCCTCGGTGGCCTCCTCGTCCGGGCAGCGCACGTCGGAGAGCTCGATGTCGAGCGGCTTGTAGTCGGGCGCGGCGAGCATCGGGTCGTCCTCGTCGAGCGACACGTCGCCGATGGAGGCCACATAGGAGAACACCTCCACCCCGAGCTCGGCCAAAAACTCGCGGGCGATGCCGGCGGCGGCGACGCGCGCCGCCGTCTCGCGGGCGCTCGCGCGCTCGAGGATGTTGCGGCAGTCGTCGGTGTTCGTCTTGAGGGCGCCCACGAGGTCGGCATGGCCGGGGCGCGGGCACACCTCGCGCACGAGGTCGGACGGCGTGTCGCCGAACGCGGCCATGCGATCGGTCCAGTTCTCCCAGTCGCGGTTCGCCACCGTGAGCGCCACCGGCGAGCCGATGGTACGGCCGAAGCGCACGCCGGAGGTCACGCGCACGCGATCGCGCTCGATGGCCTGGCGCCCGCCGCGGCCGTAGCCCGACTGGCGGCGCGCCAGGTCGCTGTTTATCTGGTCTTCGGAGATCTTGAGGCCTGCCGGCACGCCGTCCACGATGGCCGTGAGGGCCGGGCCATGGCTCTCGCCCGCTGTTAGGTAGCGCATGTTGGTCCGCTTTCCCGCTGTCGTCGTTTTGCGCCTATTGTACCGCAGCCGCGCGGCAAGGCGAACGACGGTTCGCCCGTCGTACCAGATCGCCATGAAGCGGGAGGGGAAGTATGGGAGCGGGACGGCCGCGCTTCGCGCGCCAGCGCGAAAACAGCCGCCCAGGTTGGCGCAGTAAGTCAGCGAGGCCGGCCGTGGCACCCGAGATCGTGGGGATGGCGGAGGCGACGCGTACAACGGGTACGCGAGCCTCCGGGATCGCCGCGAGATCGGGTGCCACGGCCGGCCGCCCCCTTCGGGGACTTGCTTCGCGGCGCAGCATGTCGGCTTCGTTCCGGCGGCCGTCAGGCCGACGGAACCGGGAGCCGCCGGAACCTAGAAACCTGCAGCGTCGGCCATCACGGCGAACAGGTCGATCGCGTCCAGGTCGACCTCGACGCCGGCGATGTCGCAGACGGTGCGCACGCTGGCCACGGCCTGGGCCACGAGCATGCCCGCGCCGTCCGACACCGTGCAGCCCGCGGCGCGGGCGCCGGCGACGAAGGCCGTCTCGCCGTGGCCGTACACCACGTCGAACGCGCGCTGCCCGGGCTGGAAAAGCGCCGTGTCGAACGGGGCCGGGTCGCCCTCCTGCATACCGAGGGGCGTGGCGTTCACCACGAGGTCGGCGTCGCGTATGGCTTGCGTGGACGTTGCGTAGCCACCGAACTTGAACGCGGTGGCGTCGTAGGCCTCGCGGAAGCTGCGATGGTGCTCGCTCGCCGCCGGCAGGTCGATCGCGGCCGACGACAGCCGTCCGAACTCGTCGACGTAATCCTGCAGCACGGACTGTGCACGCTCCCTATCGCGCCCCACGAGCACGACCTCGCGGGCCCCGGCGACGGCGCAGGCGTGCAGGATGGCGAGCGCCGTGGGGCCCGTGCCGCACACGGCCACCGACGCCCCGGCAAAGTCGAAGCCCGTTCGCTCGAGGAAGGCCACGCAGCCCTGGCCGTCCGTGTTGTACGCAAGCAGCGCTTCCCCATGCTTGACCAGCAGGTTCGCCCCGCGTGCAAGCTTGGCCGACGCCGCCTTGTGCGTGGCCGCCTCGTAGGCATGCGGCTTGTACGGCGTGGTGATGTTCACCGACAGGAAGTCCCGCGCGGCCAAAAACGCCCGCGCCTCGTCTTCGCAGGCCAGGTCGGCCAGCTCGTAGCACCACGGCAACCCCAGCCGCCCGTACACCGCGTTGTACATGACCGGCGACTTAGAATGCGCGATGGGATGCCCCAGCAGGTACAGGTTCTCGACAGTCTCCAGCGTGCTCATGAGGCCCCTCCCGTTCTAGCAGGTTCGTCAATCCCCCCACTCGCAGGTCCACCAAGGTCAGCGAGGGTTTCCCCGGCGCCCGAGGTCGTGGGGATGCCGGAGGCGAAACGCGCCCCGCAGGAAGTCCCCTTGGGGGATACTTCGGTACGCGAGTCTCCGGCATCGCCGCGAGATCGGGTGCTGGGGGAAGCCGCAGCGTCGGCAGCTTCCGGCGGCTGGCAAGCCGTCGGAACGCCAGCGCCCTCGGGCTTCCGCTCGCCCATGACCAGGCGCTCGAAGTTGCGCAGCAGCAGCGTGTGGGGCAGGTCCTGCTCCACGAGCGGGGCCAGCAGATAGGCCTTCATGCCCAGGAAGTGGGCGCCCAGTACGTCGGTGACCAGCTGGTCGCCAATGACGACCGTGGCAGCGCGCGTTGCGCCGATCTTGCCCAAGGCCCTGAGGAATGCGGGCGGCAGCGGCTTCACGGCCTTCGCCACGATGGGCAGCGACAGGCGGTTCGCCAGCTGGTAGACGCCCTCGTGCCAGTTGTTGGACACGAGGCAGAACGTGATGCCGGCATCGCGCGCCTTCGCGAGCCAGAAGCCCGCATCGCGCGGCACCTCGTGCGTGTCGCGCGTAAGGATGGTGTTGTCGATGTCGAGCAGCACGAAGCGGAAGCCGAGCGCCAGCAAGTCGCGCTCGATGTCGACGTGCGACAGGCGCGAGAAATAGCGGTCGGGTTCAAGAAGCGGCATGGTCGGCTGCTTTACATTAGGGACGGTCAGGCGTTCGGCACAGGCGCAGGCGGCCTACGAGAACGTGTTCATGTGGTCTTCATACGTCTCGGTGAAGTAGTAGCTGTCTCCCTCGAAGTAGAAGAAGAAGTACTTGCCGAGCGATTCCTGGTCAGGTGCGCACACGGCCTTGAGGCAGTCGAGGCTCGGAGAGCAGATGGGCGTGGGCGGCAGGCCCTTGTTCGTGTACGTGCTGTAAGGCGTCTCGGCATGCACCTCCTCGGGGGTGGGGTCATGACCCACCTCGTAGGCGGTCGTGGCATCGCTTTGCAGGAAGCCGTAGCTGGGCTCGCCCGTCGTCTCCAGACGGTTGTAGAACACGGCGGCCACCTTGGCACGGATCTGCTCGTCGCCGCTCGATTCCTTCTCCACGATGGAGGCCAGGTTTACGGCGTCGTAGATGGAGAGCCCCTGCGACTGCGGGTACGACCAGTCCAGGCTCGCCGTCTCCTTCTGGAACTGGTCGAGCATCATGCGGACGAGCGAATCGGCCGTGGCGTCGTCGGCCACCGCGTAGGTCTTGGGGAACAGGAAGCCCTCGAGGGAGTTCGTGCCCGCATCGGCCAGGAAGCTGTAGCTGGCCGCGTACACGCTGGCATCGGAGGCGGCGGCCGTGAAGGCCTCGGCCGTGATGCGGCCCTCGGAGGCCGTGGCGACGGCCGCGGCGATGTCGGAGAGCTTGTAGCCCTCGGGGATGGTGAGCGCGTTGCCCATATCGGGGCCCGCGGCGATCTGCCTGACGATATCATCGAGCGACGTGCCGCCCGCGAACGTGTAGGTGCCGGGCTTGAGCTGGGACTCCACACCCATCTCGCTCACGCGCTTCGCGAAGTCGGAAGCACTTCCCACCAGCTTCTCCTCCACGAGCAGCTCCCCGATGGCCTTGGCACCGGAGCCTTGCTCCACCACGACGGTGGCTTCCTGGCCCTCGGCAAGGAGCTCGACCGGCGCGGAGCCGGAGCAGCTGTTGAACAGGGTGAGCCCGCCCCAAGCCAGGCCGCCGATGACAACGACGGCGAGCACGGCCGCGAAGATCTTCGGCCCCTTGCTCTGCTTCGGGCGGATGTAGCTGGTATCGTAGGTGCGGAATTCGCGCTCGCCGCGCGCATGGGCCGACCGGGCTGCGTGGTTCGGGCGCTGCGAATACGTGACTTGCTTCCGTGGGGGCATGGACGTTCCTCTACCTTTCGGCTTGCCTAACGGCGCGCATCAAGCCACGCCTGCAAGAACAGACTTGCGGCTATCATATCTATTTTGCCGCGCATCTCGCGCTCGCCCAAGCCCTTTTCACGCAAACTCCGTTTGGCCTCCTGCGAGCTCAACCGCTCGTCGGCGAACTCATGCGGGATGCCGCACGCCTTCGTGACGGCATCGGCCGCTGCGCGGATGCGCGCGGCCTGCGGCCCCTCCTGGCCGGCCAGCGTGTAGGGCAGCCCGCACAGCAGCAGCTCGGGCTCCCAGTCCTCCAGCAGGCGGCGGAACGGCTTCGCGCACGAGAGCACCTCGGCAGCCGGCAGCACGCACACCGGCGACGCCACCCGCTCCCCCGGATCGCATACCGCGACGCCCACCCGCGTTTCGCCTATGTCGAGCGCCATGATGCGCATGCTAAGGGCCTTTCTTGATCGGTGTGCAAGCTGGCCCAGCAGCGGGCTGTTCGCGCGAGCCGGGACTGCCCGAGCGCCGTGATGCATCGGACAGCCCCAGCCGGGGGCGTTACAGCAGCATCTCCCGTGCGGCCTCGAAAGCCGCGTCGATCCCCGAGGCGTCCTTGCCGCCCGCCTGCGCCATGGCGGCCTTCCCGCCGCCGCCGCCCTTGATGTTGCCGGAGATGGCCTTGATGACGGCGCCAGCGTCGAAGCCGGCCTCCACCGCCTCCGGCGTGCCGGCGGCCAAAAGCGTGGGCTTGCCGTCCTTCTCGGTGGCCAGCACCGCGGCGCCCGGCTTGCCGAGGCGCGCGCGCAGCACGTCCCAGGCGTTGCGCATCTGCCCCGCATCGGCCTCGGGCAGGCGGCCGAAGACCACCGGATAGCCGCCCTTCGCCTCGACGGCGCCCTCGACCAGCGCCGAGATGCCGTCGTCGGCGATGGTCTGGCGGTTGCGCTTCATCTTCGTCTGCAGCTCCTTGAGCTGCTTCACGTTGGCGGCGGTGCGCTCGCTCACGTCGAACAGGGGCACGCGCAGCGCCTCGGCGCTCTCCTTGAGCTCCGCCTCCACGCGATTCATATACGCCAGGGCATCGAAGCTGGTCACGGCCTCGATACGGCGCAGGTTCGCGCCCACGCTCGTCTCGGACGTGATCTTCACGAAGCCTATCTCGCTCGTGGCCGACACGTGCGTGCCGCCGCAGAGCTCCTGCGAGAACCCTTCGATGTCCAGCACGCGCACGAACTCGCCGTACTTCTCGCCGAAGAGCGCCATCACGCCGGCCTCGCGGGCCGACGCGAGCGAGGTCTCGTAGGCGCGCACGGGATGGTTCTCCATGACCTTCTCGTTCGCCAGGCGCTCCACCTCGGCGATCTGCTCGGCCGTCATGGCCTCGAAGTGCGTGAAGTCGAAGCGCAGGCGGCTGTCGGCAACGTAGCTGCCGGCCTGCTTCACGTGGTCGCCCAGCACCTGGCGCAGCGCCCAGTGCAGGATATGCGTGGCCGTGTGGTTGCGGCGGATGCGCTCGCGGCGCGGCACGTCGATGACGGCATGCACGGTATCGCCCACCTGGATGCGCCCGCCTGCCGGCTCGTCCATCACCTTGACGGTATGCGCGATCAGGCCCTTCTCGGGCTCCTTGGTATCGAGCACCGCCACGACGACGCCGTCCTCGGCCAGAACGCCCGTATCGCCGATCTGGCCGCCCTTCTCGGCGTAGAACGGCGTGGCGTCCAGTACCACGCGGCCCTCCTCGCCCGCTTCCAGCACGTCGACCTGCTGGCCGTCCTTCACGATCGCCAGCACGCGCGCGTCCGCCTCGTTCTTCGTGTAGCCGAGGAACTCGGTGGGGCCCACGGCCTCCAGGATCTCGTTCATCACGCCGCCGTACGTGGACCAAGCCGCCTCGGCGTCCTTCGTGTTGGCCGCGCGGGCGCGCTCGCGCTGCTCGTCCATGCAGCGGCCGAAGCCCTCCATGTCCACCTCGATGCCGCACTCGCCGCACAGCTCGCGCGTGACCTCAACGGGAAAGCCGTACGTGTCGTGCAGCGTGAAGGCGCGGTCGCCCGGCAGCACCTCGCCCTCGATCCCGGCCAGCGCCTCGTCGAGGAACGCGCGGCCCTGGCGCAGCGTGGCGCCGAAGCGCTCCTCCTCGGACAGGATGACGCGGCGGGCCAGCTCGCGGTTCTCAACGATCTCGGGGTAGACGTCGCCCATGAGGTTCACGATCTCGTCGACGTACTCGTTGAGGAAGGGCTTGTCCAGACCCAGCAGGTGCCCCTTCATCACGGCGCGGCGCAGCAGGCGGCGCAGCACGTAGCCGCGACCCTCGTTGGAGGGCAGGATGCCGTCGGCGATCATGAACGTCACCGAGCGGCTGTGGTCGGCCATGATGCGCAGTGACAGGTCGGCGTCGGCATCGGCCCCGTACACGGCGCCCGTCAGGCGCTCGCCCACGCCCACGAGGCTGCGCAGCACGTCGGTCTCGTAGTTCGACTGCACGCCCTGCATGATGGCCGCAATGCGCTCCAGGCCCATGCCGGTGTCGATGTTCTTCTTCGGCAGCGGCACGAACGAGCCGTCCTCCTGGCCGTCGTACTGGGTGAACACGAGGTTCCAGTACTCCAGGAAACGGTCGCAGTCGCAGCCCGGCGCGCAGTCGGGGCTGCCGCAGCCGAACTCCTCGCCCTGGTCGTAGTAGATCTCGGAGCACGGGCCGCACGGGCCGGTGGGCCCGGCGCGCCAGAAGTTGTCCTCCTCGCCCAGGCGCGAGATGTGGTCCTCGGGCACGCCGAGGCCCTTCCAGATCTCGATGGTCTCGTCGTCGTCGAGGTACACGGTGAAGTACAGGCGCTCGGCGGGCAGGCCCAGCACCTCGGTGGAGAACTCGTAGGCCCAGGCGCACATCTCCTTCTTGAAGTACGCGCCGAAGCTGAAGTTGCCGAGCATCTCGAAGAAGCTCAGGTGGCGGCCCGTGGTGCCGATGATGTCGATGTCGTTCGTGCGCACGCACTTCTGCGCGGTCGTGGTGCCCACGTAGGGCGCCTCGAGCTGCTTCTGCTGCAGGAAGTAGGGCTTGAACTGCACCATGCCGGCACTCGTCAGCAGAAGCGACGGGTCGTCGGGGATCAGCGAGGACGAGGGCCACCTCTTGCAGCCCTTCGCCTCGAAGTAGCTCAGGTACTTCTCGCGTATCTCGGCAGTGCTCATATACTCCATGTCGTCTGTCTTTCTTTCCCGTTGGTCCTCTGGTCTGCGCATCGGCCACACCCCCCGATGCCCCCTATGCTCAAGGCGGCCGCGGCGCCGAGGCGCCGGGCCCGCCCAAAACGTGCTGGAGACAGTTTAGCGTTCTTTGTTCTGCCGCGCCTTCTTTTCTGCGTCGGCCTTCCGCTGCTCCACACGCTCGAACGCAGCCGACACGTCGGGGTGCGGCGCGATGGCGTCGGCTATGGGGTCGACGGCATCGCCGTCTGCCGGCGTGCCCTGGAAGAACACCCCGTCCTTGGCCACGAGCTGGCGGCCCGTGCGCTTCTCGAAGTAGTACACGAACACCGACTTCGCCACGGCCACGGCCGGAATGGAGGCCAGCATGCCCACGAGCGAGCCGGTGAAGCCGCTCATGGCGCCGCCGATGGCCGAGCCGGCCATCAAGGCGATGAGGGTGAGGGCCGGGTGCACGTCCACCGAGTTCGCCATGATCTTCGGCGACACGAACGTGTAGACGATCTGCTGGATGGCGATGGTGCCCAGCAGCGCCACAAGCGCGATCCACGGGCTCACGAACACGCCCACCACGGCCGCGAGCGCGCCGCCCAGCCACGGTCCCACGATGGGGATGATGTTAAGCAGGCCGGCGATGCCGCCCAAGGCAGCGTAGTTCGGGATGCCGATGACGCCGAACAGCACGACGCAGCCCACGCCGATGATGGCGCACTGCAAAAGCGTGCCCTTGATGTAGCCGCCCATGACGCGCGTGAACGTGACGTGCAGCATCTCCAGGTCCTCGCGGTGCTTCGGGCCGACGAGGCGCTCGCTCTCGCGGCCGAGGTCGGGCAGCTCCATGAGCATCCAGAACGCCACGACCAGCGCGAAGCCCAGCGCCACGAACGTGTTCACCACGCCGGTTCCGATGGCCACCACGCCCGAGGCGCTGTCGCGCGCGAACGTGGAGGCCCAGGCCACGAGGGCGTTGAAGGCATCGGTGATCCACCCTTGCACCGTGTCGTTCTGCAGCACGTCGGCATAGCGGGCATACAGGTCGTTGCCCCAGTTCGCGATGGTTTGGATGTAGCCGGGCACGCTTTGGATAAGGTTTGTGAACTGGTCGCCCACGCCGAAAGCCGGTGAGAACATGAGCAGGCCCACCAGCGCCAGCACCACGAACATGAGCACGTAAGCTATCGCCGTACCGGCCAGGCGGGGCACGCCCAGCTTCTCCAGCTTGTTCACGGGGCCGCGCAGGCAGAACACGATCACCACGGTCCAGATGACGATGCCCACCGGCACGCTCAACAGGTTGAAGAGGTACACGAGGACGCCCGTCAGCAGGATGGCCCCCACGATGGTCCACACCGTGAGGAAGCGGCGTCGTGCTTTCAGCGCCTTGACCTGCTCGCGCTCGTTCTGTTCGGGATCCACCGGATCGGCTCCTCGCTATGCCTCAGGTTTATCCTGGTCGGATACGCTGTCAGCCGCCTTCGCTCCCGCCGGAGCCGCCTCGGCGCCGCCCTCGTACGTGAAGTAGCGGGTTGCGGCGTCGGCATCGGACGCGGCGGCGGTCATCACGGCGTCGGTCATGCTCGCGGCGGCCTCGGAGGTCTTCTCGGCGGCGGCGCGCTTGGCGGCGGCCTTCTCCTCGCGCTCCGCACGCTGCTCGGCCATGTGCTCGCGCTGGTCGGCCACGGCCGCCCCGGCCACGGCTGCCGTGCCCTTCGCCACGCTCTTCACCGCGTCGCCCACCGTCGCGTCGGCGGCCTTCTCGCGGCCGAGCGCCACGGACTCGTCGCTCGCACGTTTCGGCTTGAACGCGCTGCGCACGCGGCTCGTCACGTTGTTCACCAGCTCCATGGGGGCGCTCGTGACCGTGTCGACGGCGTCGACGGCCGAGGAGACGGAATCGGTGATCTCGTTCACGTCCTCAAGGATCTGGTCCACGCGCATGATCTCGAGGTTTGCGGCGTCCACGGTGAGCGACACGCGCTCGACGAGCGGGTCGACCTTCGCCGCCACGGGCTCGAGCGAGGCCGTGATGCGCTCCACGCTGGCAAGCGTCGGCTCGACCTGCTTCTGGACCTCCTCGACGGTCTTGCGCGTCCTGCGCACGGTCATGACCAGCTCTATGACGAGCCAGATGAGCGCCGCACCGACGAGCACGTAGACGATGGGCAACGCTATGCTGATGACTTCGCTGATATCCATGGAAACGCCTCCTGAGCTTACGCGAGTTTTCACTATATCATTTCCACTTCGGATTCTATACAGATCGAGTCACGTTTTCACCCGGCTTACACAGGCGGTAGCCGATCGGTTACTTAGAGCGCGACGTGGGGTTTTGCCCGTTGCCGCCCTCCATGCGGTCGCGTGCGGCCGCATCGGCGCGGTACGCCTCCCAGCCGCGGTCGCTCGGGCGGTAGAACGCGCCGCGCTCAAGGCCGTCGGGCAGGTAGCGCTGGTCGACCCAGCCGCCGGGGTAGCTGTGCGGGTAGCGGTACGTACCGTAGCTCTCGGAGCCGGGGCGGTGGCGGTCGCGCAGGTGGTCGGGCACGTTGCGGGCCGGGCCGTTGCGCACCTCGGCCAGCGCCGCGTCGATGCCCGCCTCCGCCGCGTTGCTCTTCGGCGCGAGCGCCAGGTAGATGGCGGCCTGCGCCAGGTTGATGCGGCACTCCGGGTAGCCGATGACCTCGGCCGACTTGAACGCGGCTTCGGCCACGAGCAGCGCCTGAGGGTCGGCGTTGCCGATGTCCTCCGATGCGGCGATGAACATGCGGCGCGCGATGAACTTCGGGTCCTCTCCCCCGTCGATCATGCGGGCGAGCCAGTACAGCGCGGCGTCGGGGTCGCTGCCGCGCATGGACTTGATGAACGCCGAGATGATGTCGTAGTGCATATCCTTGTTCTTGTCGTAGGGCAGCGTGCGGTGCGGCGTGGCGGCGCGCACGTTGTCCTCGGTGATGCGTGCGGGTTTCTTCGCCGTGCCGGGCTCCACCATGCCGGCCGCCAGCTCGAGCGTGGTGAGGGCCCCGCGGCCGTCGCCGCCGGCCAGAAGGACGATGGCGTCGCGCGCCTTCGCGTCCAACCGGTACCGGCCGCCCAGGCCGCGCTCGTCGGCCACGGCGCGGTCGACCAGCTCGCCGATGTCGCCGTCCGACAGCCCGTGCAGCTCCACGATGCGGGAACGGCTGATGAGCGCCGAGTTCACCTCGAAGAACGGGTTCTCCGTGGTGGCGCCCACCAGCACGAGCACGCGGTCCTCCACGGCGTGGAGCAGCGCATCCTGCTGGCTGCGGTTGAAGCGGTGGATCTCGTCGACGAACAGGATGGTGCGCAGGCCGCCCATGGCCAGGCGCTTGTCGGCCGCGTCGATCTCCCGGCGCAGGTCAGACACCGTGCCGCCGATGGCCGACACCTCCACGAACGTGGCCTTCGTCGTCTCGGCCACGATGTGCGCGAGCGACGTCTTGCCCGTGCCCGCCGGGCCGAACAGGATGACCGAGCTCAGGCGGTCCTGTTCGATGGCGTTGCGCAGCCAGCTGCCGAGGCCCACAGCCTCGTCCTGCCCCACGAGCTCGTCCAGCGAGCGCGGGCGCATGCGCACCGCCAGAGGGGCGACCTCCGACTTGCGCTCGTTTTCCATTTCGGTGAATAGCGTATCCATGGCGTCCATGATACCATGCGAACGTCTGTATGGATAGAGTGTGACAAAGGGACGGGGATAATGTCACGTTCCCGAATGCTTTACGGCATCCCAGCCCATCGCGGAACGTGACATTATCCCCGTCCCTTTGTCACACCCCGCAGGGGGCTTGTGTACGTCTGTTGAATATCGGGTGACGGAGCATGTCAAGACTTTTCTTCGCCTGAAACGCACGTATACTCTGAATCAGGTCCTGCCCTCGAAGCCATACTTTGCGATGGACCGATGCTGTAACATGAGGGAGCTCAAGATAGCGCGCGGAATGGAGATTCGTGTCCGTTGATACGAAAGCCAGGAAACGGGCTGCGAGCACCCACCTTTTGAGGTGGGTTCATCCTCCTGGCCGGGGGTGGGGCTCTTCACGCAACGCAGAAGAGGCGTCGGAACCGCAAGGTTGCCGGCGCCTCGGCGTTTCCAGGAAGGGGCGCCCTACGCGGCCGGGAACCGCAGGACGAACGTGGTGCCGGCGCCCTCGGCGCTCTCCACCTCGATGGAGCCGTGATGGTAGAGCACGGCGTGCTTCACGATGGCCAGGCCGAGGCCCGTGCCGCCCGTCTCCTTCGAACGGCTCTTGTCCACGCGGAAGAAGCGCTCGAACACCTTCTCGCGCAGCTCCTCGGGAATGCCGGGGCCCGTGTCGCTCACGCGCACGACCACCTGGCCCACCGCGTCCTCGCCCGGCAGCCCGCCGCCCGGCCGAGCCGGCGGTTCCGCCTCCACGCGCATGACCACGCTGCCGCCCTCATGGTTGTAGCGGATGCCGTTCTCTATGAGGTTGTAGAGCATCTCCTCGGACAGCGTCTCGCTGCCGGCGATACGCGCCGCGGAGCCCTCCACGCGCACCTGCACCTGCTGGTCGGCGGCGAAGCTGCCAAGGCGGCCCGCCACGCGCTCGGCCACGGCGTGCAAGTCGATGAGCACCGCGTCGTCGCCGAACGCGGACTCGTCCAGGCGCGACAGCGTGAGCACGTCGTTGATGAGCGAGCGCATGGCCTGCGCCTCCTCATAGATGAGGGCGGCGAACTTCTGGCGATCGGCCGGCTGCACCATGTCGTTCTTCATGAGCTCGGCGTAGCCCGAGATGACCTGCAGCGGGGTCTTCATCTCGTGGCTCACGTTGCTGGAGAAGTCCCGGCGCAGGTTCTCGGCCTGGGCCAGCTCGCGGTTCTGCTGCTTGAGCAGGCGCTGCTGCTCGTCGATGCGAATGAGCAGCGGGTCCATCTCCTCGTATATCTCGTTCTCTAGCGGATCGGCGAAGTTGAGCGCGTCGATGGGCTTCATAATGCGCCACGTGAGCGTCTTGGACAGCACGAACACGAGGACGGCGGCCACGATCACGGCCACGAGCACCGGCACCAGCATATCGCCCAGGAAGGCCAGAAGCGAGTGGCGCGACTCGGACAGGCGGATGATGCTGCCGTCGTCCAGCTTCACGGCGGCGTACACCGTGTCGGTGCCCAGCGTGTCGGAGAAGCGCATGGTGGCCGCCTGGCCGTTCTCCCCCGCCTCGCGGACTTCGGGACGCCCGGCGTGGTTCTCCATGGCGGCAGGGTCGGCGGCACTGTCGTAGAGCACCTGGCCGTCGGCCGCGATGAGCGTGTAGCGGGTGAGGCCGGCGAACTGCTCCTCCAGCGCGGGGATGTTCGCCGTGGTGGGCGACGCGTTGAGGTAAGCCGCAGCGTCCTGCGCGCTGGCGGCGAGCTCGGCCTCGGCGTCGTGCTCGTAGGACATATAGTAGATAGTGGTCATGACCACGCCCAGCACGAGGATGACGCCCAGCGTGAACGCCAAAACGCCCGAGAATATCTTGCCGGAGAGGCTCTTGACCCGCAGGTGCGTAGGACTCATCGGGCGCTCCGTCCCGCGCCGCCCCGCCGGGGAAGGCCCCGCATGCGGAAGCTCATGGCTGCTTGACGCAGTAGCCCACGCCGCGCACCGTCTGGATGTAGGCGTCTGCACCCTCGACGGCCGCCGCGAGCTTCTGCCGAAGCGTCTGGATGTGCACGTCGACCGTGCGCGTCTCGCCCACGTAGGTCATGCCCCACACGTCCTCCAAAAGCTGGCGACGCGACAGCACATGCCCCTCGTTCTGCATGAGCGTGCGCAGAAGGTCGAACTCCTTGAGCGTGAGCGCAACGTTCTCGCCGTCCACGGAGACGTCGTGCGACGACACCGTGAGCGCAATGGGGCCGCACGAGAACTCGTCGTCGGCCGCCACGGCCGGCGCGGCGGCGCGACGCATGAGCGCGTTCACGCGGCTCACCAGCTCCATCATGCCAAACGGCTTGGCCAGGTAGTCGTCGGCGCCGGCATCGAGGCCGCTCACCGTGTCGAACTCCGTGCCCTTGGCCGTGAGCATCATGACGGGCAGGTGCTTCGTGGCCGGGTCCTCCCGCAGCATGTGCAGGATCTCCAGGCCGTCCACTTCGGGCAGCATGATGTCCAGCAGCACGAGCTCCGGCAGGCGCCGCTTGCAGGCGACGAAGAACTCCCCCGCCGCGGCAAAGCCCGCCGCCTCGAAACCGGCCTGCTTGAGCGCGTACACCGTAAGGTCGCGGATATTGGTATCGTCTTCAACGTAGTAGATCATCGCAGTTGCTCCATGGGGTCTCCCGGCCGTCCCGGCCGCGTGTTGGGCCTATTGTAAGCCAGGCGCCGCGCAGCCGCAGCCTCCGAGAGGTCAAATTTGCGTAAAGCGCCTCACTCCTTCTACCCGAACCGCCCGGCCACATAGTCGGCGGTGCGGGGGTCGGAGGGGCTGGTGAAGATGTCGTCGGTGTCGCCGGCCTCCACCATCTCGCCCAGCAGGAAGAACGCCGTCTTGTCGGACACGCGCAGTGCCTGCAGCATGTTGTGCGTCACCATGATCACCGTGTACTTGCTCTTGAGCTCGCCCACCAGGTCCTCGATCTTCGCCGTGGAGATGGGGTCGAGCGCGCTCGTGGACTCGTCCATGAGCAGCACCTCGGGGCGCACGGCCAGCGCGCGGGCGATGCACAGGCGCTGCTGCTGGCCGCCGGACAGGCCGAGCGCGTTCTTCTTCAGACGGTCCTTCAGCTCGTCCCAGATGGCGGCGTCGCGCAGGCTCTGCTCCACGATGGCGTCCAGGTCGGCGCGGCTCTTTATGCCGTGGGTGCGCGGCCCGAACGCCACGTTGTCGTACACGCTCATGGGGAACGGGTTCGGCTGCTGGAACACCATGCCCACGCGGCGGCGCAGGCTGTTCACGTCGATGTCGCGGTAGGCGTTGCGGCCGTCGAGGGTGATCTCGCCCTCGATACGGCAGCCCTCCACGAGGTCGTTCATGCGGTTCAGGCTCTTCAGCAGGGTGGACTTGCCGCAGCCCGACGGGCCTATGAGCGCGGTCACCTGGTTCTTCGGAAACTCCAGGTTGATGCCCTTGAGCGCCTGGAAGTCCTGGTAGTACAGGTTCAGGTCGCGCACGCCCATCTTGGCCGGAGCGTCGGCGGGCGCCTTGCGGGCCGCCTTGCGCTCGGCCGCCCGGCCCTGCGCATGCGGCAGGTAGGTGGCCGGGGCGTTCGCCTTGGCGGCAGCCCTCTCCAGAGTCGCGTTAGTCATTGGTGCCTCCCTTGTTCATCTTCTTGGCGGCGAAGGTGGCCATGAGGTTCAGCAGCACCACCATGACCAGCAGGACAACCGCCGTGGCGTAGGTTTCGTTCACATGCAGCCCCTCGCTCGATAGCACGTACATATGCACGGCCAGGGTGCGGGTGGAATCGAAGAGCGCGGCCGCGCCCTCGGCGAAGTTCGGAATGGCGGCAATGGAGCCTGCCGTGAAAATGAGCGCCGCAACCTCTCCCACGCAGCGCCCGAGCGCGAGGATCACGCCGCCCAGGATGCCGGGCACGGCGGAAGGCAGCACGCAGCGGAAGACCGTGCGCAAACGACCCGCGCCCAAACCGAAGCCGCCTTCGCGGTAGGCGTCCGGCACGGCCAGCAGCGCCTCCTCGGTGGTGCGCATGACCACCGGCAGCACCATGATGGCCAGCGTGCAGGCACCCGCCAGAAGCGACAGGCCCCACTGGAGCGCCGTCACGAAGAACAGCAGGCCGAACAGGCCGTAGATGATGGAGGGGATGCCCTGCAGCGTCTCGGTGGTGGTGCGCACCATCTGCACGAAGCGGCTGCCGCGCTTCGCATATTCCACCAGGTAGATGGCGGACCCCACACCCACGGGCACCGCCATGAGCAGCGAGAGCCCCGCCATGACGAGCGTGTTGACGAGCGCGGGCATGAGCGAGACGTTCGTGGAATCGTACTCCCACTCGAACAGGCTCGGCGTCAGATAGGGAACGCCGTTGACCAGGATATACCCTACGACGAAGGCGAGCACCAACGACGTGACGGCGGCCCCTGCGTACACGACCCCCCGCAAGAGGGCCGACACGATACGGCGCGTTTTGCTGTGGCGCGCCTCGGCAACCCGATACAGCGCGTCCAGGCGGTCATCCGGTTCGATCTGACCGGCAGAGAAGGCTGAAGGCGCGTCGGCCGCCTCGTAGGCGATGGTCAGCTTGCGGGTCGTCACTTCATCTCACCTCGTTTCTTGATGACGTTGAACAGCATGGTTATCAGCAGGATGAACACGAACAGCACCACGCCGGTGGCTACGAGCGCGCCGCGATGCAGGTCGGCCGCATAACCCATCTCCAGCACGATGTTCGCCGTCATGGTGCGCACGCCGTCGAAGATGCTGCCCGGAACGGCCGGCTGGTTGCCGGCCACCATGATGACGGCCATCGTCTCGCCGATCGCGCGGCCCACGCCCAGCACGATGCCGGCCATGATGCCGGACACCGCAGCGGGCACGATGACGCGGAACACCGCGCGCTCGTGATCGGCGCCGAGCGCCAGGGCCCCCTCGTAGTATTTCTTGGGAACGGCATCGAGCGCGCTCTGCGCCACGGTGATGATGGTGGGCAGGATCATGATGCCCAGCAGCACGGCGGCCGCCAGAAGCGAGAGACCGCGCCCCGGCATGTTGTCGCGAATGAACGGAACCATGACCACCAGGCCGAAGAAGCCGTAGACGACCGACGGGATGCCCGCCAGAAGCTCCACGCCGGGCTTGAGCACCGCCGCCACGCGCCCGCTGGCGAACCGCGAGAGGAAGATGGCGCACAAGAGCCCTGTGGGCACGCCCACGACGATGGCGCCGGCGGTCACGTAGATGCTGCCCACGATCATCGGGAAGATGCCGTAGACGTCGTTGGCGGGACGCCAGGTGGTGTCGAAGAGGAATTCCGGAAGGCCTATCTGGGCGATGGCCGGCACGCCATTCGCGAAGAGGAATACGCAGATGAGGGCTACCGCGAGGATCGAAATCCCCGCGGCAGCCACGAACAGCGCCTTCGCAATGCCTTCCTTGAGATGTACGTGAGACATGCGGGTTCCTTGTCAGTCGGGTCGCCGGGCTTTACGCCAGAACGTCTTCCCAGTTCGCAATCTCGCCGGTGTAGATGCCCTTCACCTGCTCGGAGGAAAGCCCGTCAACGGTGGAGGCATTGTTCACAATGATGGCGATGCCGTCCTGGGCGATGACCGTGGGGGTGACGCCGGTCTCGGAGTCCTTGAGCTCGCGGGAGACCATGCCGATGTCGCAAGTGCCTTCCGTGGCCATGTTCACGCCGGTGGTGGAGTCGGACTGGTTGACCTCGATGGCCACACCGGAGTTGATGGCCTTGTAGGCCTCGGCCAGCTTCTCCATGACGGGGGTCACCGAAGAGGAGCCCGCAATGACGATCTTGCCGGACTGGCCGGAGCCGGTGTACGCGGCGGCGCTATCGGCAACGGAGATGTAGCCCTCTTCCTCGACGATCTTCTGGCCGTCGGAGCTCATGATGAAATCGATGAAGTCCTGCGCCACATCGGACAGCCCGTCCTTCGTCACGATGTTGAACGGGCGGGCCACCTGGTAGTCGCCGCTCTTCACGTTGGCGGCCGTGGCTTCGGCGCCGTCGATCTTGAGGGCCTTGACCGTGTCGTTCAGCGAGCCGAGCGAGATATAGCCGATGCCGTTCTCGTCGCCTGCCACCGACGTCATCATGACCGACGTGGAGTTCGTGATGGCGGCAGACGTGGTGGTCATGTCGACCTTCTCGCCACTGGCATCCTTCTCCTCGATGCCCATGAGCTCGACGAACGCCCCGCGCGTGCCGGAGCCGTCCTCGCGCGAGTACACGGAGACCTCGCCGGTCGGAACCGTGCCCGCTGCGCTGTCGGCCTCGCCGGAGCCGGCGTTGCCGCCGCCGGAGCAGCCCATGAGGCCGAACGCGCCCAGCGCGAGCAGGGCCCCCATCGCCATCATCACCAAACGCTTCTTCATGCTCTTCCTTTCCTTGGCGCCCCTCCCGGGCGCGTATCTGTTCGCTTCGCGCAGTGCCGCCCCCGACGGAGCAGCGCCGCACGGAACATGATGAAGAAAGAGCATCAAGCCTCTGTCTCGGGCCGGTCAAATCTTGGTAAAGCCTCGGAAGGGCCGGCTTGCTCTCGCGAGTTGCGGTTCTGCTCGCACGAATGCACCAGGGGCGCTACAATGGAGAGGACGGTTTGGAACGAGGGGACGACCCGAAAGGGGTGCATTGATTCAATGAAGCTTTCTGCACGCAACACGCTGAAGGGCACCATCACGGCCATTCATCCGGGAGCGGTCAACGCCATCGTGATCATGGAGCTGGAGGGCGGCCAGCTTATCACGTCGACCATCTCCATGGGGTCGCTCAAGGAGCTGGAGCTGGAAGTGGGCAAGGAGGCCTACGCCATCGTCAAGGCCTCGTCGGTCATCATCGGGGTCGACGACTAGCGCAGCGCTTCTTCGGTCCTAACGGCAGGCGCCCCCTCGTTCGAGGGGGCGCCTGCTTTTTTGCACTTGGCTGGAAGGCTGGCTGGCGGGACTATGCCGCGAGAAGGGCGGAGAGCTCCTCCTTGCCCTTGAAGGGCGTGGCTTCCTGCGTCTTCACGTCCACGACCTCGCCCTCCCATTTGCCGGCGTCGCCCTTGTCGAACTTGTCCGTGCGCACGATGCGCTCGAACCTCACGGTGCCGCGGGGCTTGGCAGAGGCGGCCGCCTCGTCGGATGCGGAGAGGCCGCCCGCCATCGCGGCGGAGGGCACGGCGCCGTCGGGCGCCGCTGCGCCCTCATCGGCCGGGTCCTTGCGATCGAAGGAGTACTTCAGGTCGGCAAGCGTGTGCTCGAGCGCGTCCACGAGCGTGGTTCCCTCCTCGAACGCCGCAAGGTCGACGAACCCGGCCTCGCTGTTGAACAGCACGCCCGGCGCAAGGTAGGCCGTGCGCACGCGGCGCTGGCGCTTCCTCTCGGCGGCATGGATGCCCACGACCAACGCCACGACCACGGCCCACCACACCACGGCGAGCACCAAATCGAACGGATCGTCCACGAAGTTGAAGCCCAGGTAGTACCACAGCCACAGGAAGAAGCCTGCAGCCACGGCCAAGACGGCCAGTATGATCACGTTGCTCTTCCTCATGCTAGGCCTCCTTGCCTTCCGCCGCGAGCGGCGCAGGCCGGGACAGCAGCCGACTCGTCCTCGATGCCGAGCACGTCGTCCTCGAAGTCCTTCAGCTTGCGCGTGAAGCTGATGCGGCGCACCAGCACGCCCGCCCCGTAGAGCACCGTGACGATGATGCCCAGGATAAGGTAGTAGTGCACCCAGCAGTTCACCCGGTCATAGCCCGCGAGCGGCGTGCCGTCGTCCTCGATGGCTTGCTCCTGCGGTCCGGCAAGCGGCGTGACGGCGTCCTCAAGCACCTCCGCGATGGGGGCGAGGATCGACAGCGCATCAGGCGGCACCGTGCCGGGCGTCGGCGTGGGCGGCGTCGCAGGCGTCGCCGGAGTCGGCGGGGTCGCGGGAGGCACAGGCGGTACCACCGGAACCGGCACAGCCGTGATGGCAAACGTGCCGGGAACCACGGTCACCCTGTAATTCGGATTAGCCGTGTACGACGCCGTGATCACGTCGACGTACACGCCTGCGTCCTCGTCGGCGTTCGTGCGGCGGTACGTCACGTCGCCCAGGTCGCCCTCGGCCACCAAGCCCTCAACCGTGCCCGTGAAGGCGGGGTCTTCGGCACCGGCAACCTTCGAGGCGTCTGCCGCCGTGATGGTGACAGCGGCCGGAACGACCGTCAAGTTGCCCGGGACGACCTCGGCCGTGGGATAGTTGGCCGTCACGTCCTCGCCAGCCGCGTTTCGCACGACGTAGCCGGAAACCGTGCCCTGGCTCGTGCCCGCGTCGGTCTGCGACCCACCGTACACGACCTCGACCGTGTCACCCTGCTGTAAGCCGATCGGAGTCACGCCATCCGGCACGAGCGGCGTGCCGTCATAAGGCTTGCTCGCGTCGCCCACCACGAGGGTGAGCGCATCGGCCCGAGCGATGACGAAGCGACCGGGCTGCGTGGTAGCCGTGTAGTTGCCGTTCTGGGGCAGCCGCACCTTGTCCACGGTTATCTCGTAGGTGCCCGCGTTCTCGCCGGGAGCGCGCTCCACGTCGTAGGTGCCCTCGAACACGTCGCCCTCCATGAGGCCCTTCACCGTTGCAGACAGCGCCGGGTCGGCCTGGCCGTAACTCTTGCCGGCATCGTTGGCCGCAATGACGAGCGTAGCCGGTTCGATAGCGAAGCTCCCCGGGACCACCTTGACGCGGAACTGTTCGGAAACCAGGTTGCCGTCGGCATCTTTCACCACGGCCGCGCCCCGCACCGGGATGGATGCCACGGAGTCGGCCACGTTGGTGCCGGAAGCGTGCGAGGAGAGGCCGGTCACGTAGTAGGTGCGGCCGTCAGCCTGCACCGGCACACCCAGGGCCGTCTCTCCCCTGAATCCGGAAACCGTCTGCTCGCCGCCGTTGTAGGAGAACGTGCCCGAGTTGGCCGTCAACTCAACCTCGTAACGGGCATCACGGTTCTCGATGGACAGCTGACCCTCGGCCTTGCCCACCTGGTAGTTTCCAAGGTTCGTGCCAGCGTTCGCCTTGATGACGAACGCGTTCGCGGCAACCTCGCCCGGCAGCGCGACCGAGCCCGTGAACACGTAGGTCGCGCCCTCGCCCTCGGCCCAACCGTCTTCTGTCACCAGCGGCGTTGCGCCGTTCACGAGCGGCATGCCGTCGTAGGGCTTGGAAAGGCTCGCGGACACGAGCGTCAGCGGGCGCTGCTCGACCAGAAGCGTGCCGGCCTGCGGCGTAACCGCGAACTGGTCCGTCACGTCGTTGCCATCAGCATCCCTCACCGCAGGCGTGCCGGACACCGTCGTACGGTAGGTCCCGGCATCCGTTCCGGCAGCCTCGGCCTTAAGGCCCACCACATAGTAGGTGCGGCCGCCGGCCTGCACGGGAACACCCTGCTCGGTCTCGTCGGTGAAGCCGGACACCGACTGCTCGGAGCCGTCGTAGGTCACCGTGTTGGACTTCGCCTGCACGGAAACCGCGAACGCGGCATCGCGATTCGTCACCGTGAGGATGCCGAACCGCAGGTCTATCACGTAGTTGCCCGCCTTCGCGCCGCCCTCCAACGTGTAGGCGAACACATTCTCAGACGAGCCCACCAGGGTCTGGGAGCCGGTCACCGCATAAGCGGCGCCCTCGCCCTCGGCCCAGCCGTCGCCGGAGACGGTCACGGTACCGTTCACGAGCGGCGAGCCGTCGTAGGGCTTGCGATCCGTCGCGCTCTCCAACACCACATGGCGCGGCTCCACCACGAGCTTACCCGGTTTCACCGAAACCGCGAACTGCTCGGAAACGTTGTTGCCCTGGTCATCCGTCACCACCGGCGTACCGGTGCCTTGCAGCACGTACGTATCCGCATCGATGCCGTAGGCCGAGGCCGTCAGACCGGTGACATAGTAGGTATGTCCTTCGACCTGAACCGGCACACCCTGCTCGGTCTGGCCGACAAAGCCTTCGAGCACCTGGGTAGCGCCGTTGTAGAGCACCGTAGAGGAAACGGCCTCGAGGGCCACGTCCCATTTCGCCTCGCGGCTGGTCACGTTCAGCGAGCCCTCGATCTGCTTCAAATGGTAGTTGCCGGGCTTCGTGTTCGCGTTCAAAGCGTATGAGAAGTAGTTGAGCGAGGTGCCCACGAGCGTCTGCGAACCCATGTAGTCGTATGCAGCGCCCTCGCCCTCGGCCCAGCCGTCGCCCGAGACGGTCACGCCATGGGCGACCAGCGGCTCGCCGTTGTACTCGCGGGTAGCCGAGGCGCTGGTCAGCGTCACCGTGCGAGGCGTGATCTCGAACGTGCCCTGCTTGACCTTCACGTTGAATTGGCTCGACACGTCGTTGCCCTGGGCGTCGGTCACTACGGCGGCACCCGTTACGGCAACCGGCACGGAGTCGGCATCGGTGAGGGCGGCGCCCGCCGAGAGGCCGCTGACGTAGAATGTGCTGGAACCGACGGTCACCGGCACGCCGTCCTCGGTTTCGCCCACGAAGCCGGAAACGCTCTTCTCGATGCCGTCGTAGGTGAACGCGCCGGAGTTGGCTTGCACCTCCACCTCGTACTTGGCATCGCGGTTCGTCACCGTGAGGGTGCCGAACCGCAGGTCTATCACGTAGTTGCCCGCCTTCGCGCCGCGCTCCAGCGTGTAAGCGAACGTGTTGTCGGAGAAGCCTACCACGGTCTGCGAGCCTGTGACGTCATAGGCGGCGCCCTCGTCTCCCGCCCAGCCATCGCCGGAGACGGTCACGGCGTCGTTGGTGAGCGGCGTGCCATCGTAAGGCTTCTCGGCGCTGGCGCTCGTCAGCACCACCTGGCGCGGGTTCACTTCGAGGGCTCCCGGCACATAATCGATCTTGAATTGGCTGGTAACATCATTGCCCTGCGCGTCGAGTACCACAGCCTTGCCCCTGATGGGCACCGTCGTGGTTCCCGCGTCGGTGCGGCTGGCACGGGCTTCAAGGCCCGTTACGGCAAACGTGGCATCGCCGAATGCGAATGTGGTGGTCTTCAGTCCTTCAACCTGCTTCTCAAGGCCGTCGTAGAGCGTCTCGCCAGAGTTCGCCTCGATGGTTATCTCGTATTTGGCATCGGCTTCGCGGCCCTCGATGCTCAACTGGCCTTCGGTTTTCGCCAACTCGTAGTTGTCCAAGCTCGTACCCGCGTTCGGCACGATGGCGAACTCGTTTGACTGCGTCTCGCCCGGCAGCAGCACCGAGCCCGTGAACTGATAGGTGGCACCCTCGTCCTTGACCCAGCCGCTCTGCTCCGCCAGCGGCGTCTCGCCGTTCACCAGCGGCGTACCGTCGTAGGGCTTGGAAAGGCTAGCGGAAGCGAGCACGAGCGGAGCCTTCTTTATGGAGAGCATGCCGTTCTCCACGTCAACGACGAACTGACTGGTTACGTTGTTTCCAGCCTCGTCGGTGACCACCGGCGTGCCAACCACGTTCGCCGGATACTCGCCGACGTCCTTGCCTGCGGCCTCGGCGGTCAAGCCCGACACCGTGAAAACGGCCCCGTTGAAGGTGAACTGCGTCTGCTTGAAGCCGGAAATCGTCTGCTCCTCGCCGTTGTAGGAGGGAGCGGCCGAATTCGCCTCTACCTTGATCTGGTACTTGGCGGCATCATCGCGGCCGGTTACCTTCAGTCTGCCGAAGCTGGTCGCGATACGGTAGTTGCTTTCCTTCGTGGCACCGGTCAGCTCATAGGTAAACTCGTTCGGCGAGGAGCCTACGATGGTCTGACTGCCCGTGACCGCGAAGGTTGCGCCTTCGCCCTCGACGAACGCCTCGCTGCCGGTTACCGTATCGTTGACAAGCGCCCTGCCGTCGTACACCTTCTCGTCAGAGGCGCTGGCCAGCGTCACCTCGCGCTTGCCGATGGCAAGCGCGCCATCGACCGTATCCACCTTGAACTGGTCGGTTACGTCATTGCCTTCGGCGTCCCTCACCACAGGCACGCCCACCACGTTGGACGGGTAATCGCCGGCATCCGTGCCCGCACCGCGCGCCGTGAGCCCCGTGACGAAGAAGTCCTGCCCGTTCATCTCGAAGCGCACTCCGCGCTCGGTTTCGCCGACCAAGCCAGAGACTTCCTGCTCCGAGCCGTTGTACGTGGCCGTGCCGGACTTCGCCGTTACCGTCACGGCGTAGAGGGCGTCGGCGTTCGTCACCGTCAGCGAGCCGAAAACCGTCTTGATGTCGTAGTTGTCCTCGCTTGCGCCGCCCGTCAAGGTATAGGCAAACGAATTCTCGGAGAAGCCCACGAGCGTCTGGGTGCCCGTGACCTCGTACCGAGCCCCTTGGCCCGCAGCCCAGCTGCCCTCGGTCACCCGCACCGTCTTGTTCACGAGCGGCGTGCCGTCGTAGGGCTTGCTGTCCGTGGCGCTGGTCAACGTCACCTCGCGCGGCGTGATGGAGAGCGTGCCCGTGTTGGCGACCACGTTCGCATAGTTGGCCTTGTTCTCCAGCGACCAGGAGGTCACCTGGTTGTTCTCGGGTCTCGTATCGCCCACGTTCTTGACGCTGCCCTCGACCGTGGCAGACACCTTGTCGCCGGTGGGCAGCACGTACTCGCCGCTCTCGTTCGGAGTCACCGGCACGCCGCCGTACGTGACGGCGTAGGTGCCGTCAGCATGCGGCTGCCCGTCGTATCTCCACGACGTGGTGGCGGCCGTGATGACGAGCTGCGTCTCCGACGGCACGATCTTCAGCGTGCCCGGTTTGGTGGAAATGTCGTAGTTGTCGGTCACGTCGTTGCCCGCGGCATCCTTCACCGTCGGCGTCCCCGAGAAGATGCCGGTATAGGAGCCTGCGTCTGCGCCTGCAAGGCGATAGGCTGCCTCGATGGATTGCCCGCCCACCAATCCGCGCGTGCCGCCCGGCTGCATTTCAGAGAAGCCGCTGGGGAGCTCGGCGGCGTAACCCGACTTCACGTACTCCTCGCCCTTGTACGGCTGCGGTTCGATCCAGCCCTCGCCGGCAACTTCCACCGGGCGCTTTCCGATAACCAGCTTGCCCTCAACGTAGCTGACCTTGTACTGCTCGGTCACGTCGAGACCGTCGCGGTCCCTCAAAACGAGGTTCTCCTTGCCGCTGAACGCAACCGGATACCTGCCCGCGTCCGTCTCCTCGGCCGATGCCGTCAAGTTCTCCAGCGATAGATTAGGCGTTTCCTGGCCCACCACCTCGTATACCGTATCGGATGCGCGATGCGGCGTGCCATCGTACACGAACGTGTCGCCCTTGGAGGTGATGACCAGCTCCTTCTTCTTGGCGAAGTGCGCGACGAAAGCAGCGCCCTCGTACAGGCCGTCCTTCTTGGCATGCTCGTCGATGATCGCCTTGTCCAGCGTGGGATCTTCGGAGATGATGGCAGGGTCCGTGCCCGCGCTCCATCCCACGAAATAGCAGTCGGCCGCAGGCGTGGCAACGGATCCGACAGGCACGCCGGTCTTCACCGCAACCGTTTCGCTCTTGGGATCGACGGTGCCCAAGGACTCGTCAGCCGATGCATAGGCGAGCGTGGCCTCGTTCTCCATGAAACGCGCCGTGAACGTGGTCGACCGGTACAGGCCCTCGCCCGACTTGGCGTGCGCGTCGATAGCCGCGCGGTCGAGCCGCGCGGAATCGCTCACAAGCTGGCCGTCGACGAACCAACCGGCGAACGTATAGCCGGCTTCGGCCGTGGCGGTGGAGCCCTTCGGCTCGCCCGTTGCCGGCGCCACCTCCTCGCTCGCAGGGTCGACCGAGCCGCCCGTTTCGGCGACGAAGGACAGCGTCACGTTCTCCGACTCGGCGAACCTCGCCACGAAGGTCGTGGCAACGTAGAGGCCGCCCGTCTTGGCGTGCGCGTCGATGACCGCGCGGTCGAGCTGCGCGGAATCGCTCACAAGCTGGCCGTCGACGAACCAACCGGCGAACCGGTACCCGGCGTTCGGCACGGCGGCGGCGCCATGCGGCTCGCCCGAAAGCGGGCTCACCCGCTCCGTCGCCGTCTGGCCGGGCTCGCCATCCTTGCCGATGACGCTGCCGCCCGCGCCCTCCGCCACATACTCAAGGCTCACATCGGGAAGCGGCTGCCACTGCGCGGTGTACACCGCATTGCCCGTGACGGTGGGCGACACCGCCGGGTCCCATCCTTGGAACGTGTAGCCAAGTCTCGTTGGCGTATCGATGGCTGGCGTCAAAGCGCCGTACTTGACGCCGTCGAACGTCGTATCGGGCGACGTGGTATCGCCGCCGTCCAGCTCGTAGGCCACCTTGTAAGCGTTACGCTCGTAGTGCACCTTCAAAACGAGCGATCCGTCGCCAGCCACCGTGCCCTCGAGCACATTGGATGCATTGCCGGCATCGAAGGTGAAGCCTGGATAGGCCACGGACGTATCGGCGCTCACAAGCTGGTCGGTAGTGCCGACAAGCGTGCCGTCAGTATACGTTGCCGTGTCGGGATAGCTGCCATCGAGGTTCTGCAGGTAACGCTCCACCGTGTAGGGGGTATTGGTGTTGAGGGCCCACTGGGCATACAGGATATTGCCGTTCCCAACGAGATCGACCCGGACGGCGGTACCGCCGGCGAACGACGCCCCCGAGCCGTCGGGGGCCGTGTTCCAGCCGGCGAAGTGCACGCCAGCCCGCGGAGCGGCGAAGTCCAGGGCATCTGCTGTCTTGAGCGTCACCTCGCCGTTATTGGGAAGGCCCGTCTCGGTCAGGGCGTCGCCCGCTCCGCCGTTCGGGTCGTACGTCAAGGACGTCTGGGGCACGGACGGCCCCCACTGTGCGTACAGCGTGACGTTCGCCTCGCCCAGCTGCACCATGCCGCCGGGATAGTACGTGGCGCCGCTGCCGTCCTCCTTCGTGTTCCACCCGAGGAACCGGTCGCCGTCGGTCGATGCCGAGAGGGTGCTCTCGGCGACCTTGGCGAAGCTGCCCTGCGCATACGAGCGGTCATCCGTCGGCACCTCGCCTACGCCGCCGTTCGCATCGTAGGCAACCGAGCGTTTCTCGTCGTTGATGTAGTAGGGGTAGAGCTCGACATCGCCGTAAACCTGGGTGTCGAAGTTGAACACCCTGTAGGTGTAGTCGCCTTCGGAGCCCGAACGCGTCGTCCATCCGACCCACTTGTACCCTTCGGGAACGCTCGCGATCGACGAGGGCTCGTCGATCGCCGTCTCGCCGTAGCCGACCGCATTCTCTTTGGCCAAGGCCGTGCCGCCCATGTCCTGGTAATAGGTGACCTGGTACGTGGGGAGGATCCACTTCGCGTACAGGACCACGTTGTTGGCAGGCATGGTTGCACCATCGAAGGAGAACTCGGTCCCCGCGGCGAACGTCGGGGACGTGTACCATCCCGCGAACGTCGAGCCTTCCGGAACACCCGCGTCCTTCGCACTCGGCGCCGAACCTTCGCCCTCGATGGACGTGCCGTACTTGATGGGCGCGCTCGTGCTCATAGCGCCTTGATTGTTGAACGTGATGGTGTACGACTTGCGCTCGAAATAGTGGCGCGCCGTCCAGGTGTTCCCGATCTGGAAGAAGCCTTGGTTTTTCGCCAAGTCAGCTCCGACCCACTCGAAACCGTTCAAGGCGTTCACGTAATTCTGAATCTCCGCATGCACGCCCGCACCCCTGAACACGAGGGTGTCGTAGTTCTCGAACATGCTGGTATCGTAGTTGTTCTGATACCGGTAACCCGAGTTGTATTTCGGGAAGTTCGGATCGGTTTTCTTGATGGGGGTCGTGTTGCCAACCTTTTCCACGCGAAGTTCCAGGTGATGCAGCGCGCTGCCGTTGTTGACGTAAAAGAGCGTCATGTCCTCGGTCATCGTCCGGAAAGGAGCGACGACCGGGTTGATCGTCGTTCCGGGGTTCTTGGGATCCTCGACCCAAACGCGCGTTCCGTACTTCGCGCTCACCGCCTTCGTCGCCGCATCCCATTGGTCGGCGATGTCCGCGCCGTAATTCGCCGTGATCTGGTACGCGGTGACGTAATCTTTCTTGTTCCCGCTCTCACCCTTCGCCGAGCAGCGCAAATCGACGGTGAACTCCGCTCGGTCAAGGTACACGTTGGCAATGGCCGTGCCGTCGCCCTTCACCGTGACCGTCTTGTCGCTCGACTCGTTGCTCTCGTTCAGGATGTACTTGCCGTCGATCAGGAAGGCTACGTTCTGCTTGATGTCCGACGCGCTGGGGAGCGGCTCTTCCTCGTCGGTCGTCCCCTCGTAGTCGAGCGTGGTCACGTAATCGTACCGCGACGCGTCCCTCGTCGAATCGGCCGCCTCGAGCCACACGGCCACGCTGTACTTCGCCGTGGCCGCCTCCCATTTCGCATACAGCGTCGTGTCACCGCTCGGCGACGAGCCAAACTTGTAGGCCTTGGAGCACTCCTCGTCCGCGAACCAGCCGGCGAAACGGTAGCCCGCACGCGTCGGCGCGGCGGGCTCGACGGACGTACCCCCGACGCTCACGAACTCGGGCTCGGTGTACGAGCCGCCCTTGGCGTCGAACGTCATCCATACACCGGTCTCGACCTTGGGGTACAGCATGATGCTCTCCGCACCCAACGTCACCGAATCCACCTTGTTGACAAGCTCCTTTTCTGTGTACCATCCCGTCACGCTCTCGTTCGGAGCGAGAGGGAACGCCACATCGGCCGCGACGACATCGCCATCGGCCCCTGATTTGGTGGAGTAAACGCGACCGCCGTTGTCCATGAAGTACACGTAGCACGCCCCGGAAACTTTTGCGTACAGGTCGCTGGTGAACGATTCGGTAACGACTTGCGCACCGAAATCGACAAACCTGCCCGCCCAGTCTTCGCCGTTCTTTGCATACCAGCCCTGGAAGAATTGGCCATCGGCGACCGGAGGCGCCTCGGGCTCGAACAAGCTCTCGCCGGTCTTGACGATCTGCGTGCCGACAAGAGCTCCATCCACGCCGTAGAAGTTATAGGTGGCGAGCTTCGGCGTGCCCTCGGCCGTCACGACGTAGATGGAGAAGTGGCTCACGTCGAAACTCTGCGCGGCGGCGTCTGCCTGACGGGCGGAAACCGCGCTCACGCTCGAGCCGTCGTTCGCCACGTGGTATACGCCCATAGCCTCGCCGGAAACACCGGCATTGAAGAAGCACACGTTCACTGCGGCGTCGGGCTGTATGACGCTGCCGTCGGGGCCGAGGAGCGTTACGTCGACGGCGACGGCATTCTCCAGTTCCTTGCCCTTCTCCTCTACTGCGGCCTCGACCGCATCGATGACAGCGGAGCTGGTAATCTGCACGGCCTGCACGGTGGTTCCCTCGGGCAGCACGCCTTCGGCAGCAGTCACCTTCACGAGCACGTTGCCCGCTTGGGCGTAGCCCTCGAAAGCAGGGCTGCTCACGTCGGCCTCGACTTCGACGACATCGTCCTCGATCGCGTCGGGCCCACCGTTGTCGGAGCCGTCGGCCTCGGGCCCGCCTGCCCCATCCTCGCCGATCTTCATGTCGGAGGTGATGGGTTCGGCAGCAGGCGTCTCAAGCTCGGAAGTTTCGGCTTCCGCGGCTTTGGCCTCCACCTTCAGGATAAGGTTGCTCGTCACCTGTTCGGCAGGAACCTTGTACTCCCCGGTGGTCGCATCGGCCCGGAGCTCGGCTTCGACGCCTTTCGCAACGGCCTTGACCGCACTGATCTCGTAGCCTTCGTCGGCGTAGGCGGCGAACGAAAGCTCCTTGTTCAAGGGTACGTTGATGGAATCGGCAGGCAACGCGATGGTCTGCCCCAAGTATGCCACGTACGCATGCTGGAATTCCAAGCCCACCACAGCCACGCCGGGCTCGGCAGTGGGGAGGTCGGCTGCAGGAGCGGAGGGCTCGGCGGCAGGCGCCTGGCTTTGCGCAGCCGCCTCGGAGACAGCGGGGGTCTCCAGCGGGGCGGTGGCCTCGGACTCGGCCGCAGGGGCGGGTTCGGAAGCCGGGTTGTCGGCGACCTCGGTTGACGGGTTGTCGACCTGGGCCTCGGGGGCGTCGGTCGGCGCGCCGTTCTCGGCCGCGTCGGCGAGGGAGGAAAGGTTGACGAGGGAGAACGCCAGCACCGCCGCCATGAATGCGGCCAGCGCCTTGCCCTCGAACGTGTTCTTCGCGTCGCAGAATTTTTCCAACATGCTCATACGTATCACCGAATCCTCTGGCTGCAGGTACGCAGCGCCACCGCCCTTCGAGGCGTCGTCTACTTTGGTTCGCTTATACGTTTTCGCTCATGCTGGTTTGCGCAGGTTTCCATGGTAGGCTGCAGCGACGTACAGACTGCAACCCAGCAAGCAATTCTATCACAAACGTATTCCTATTCCGACCCCCAGCGTATCGCATCGTCCCATTTGAGAGGGCATTTTCACAAATGTTGCAAATTTAGCAGCAAAAATCGCTGGAACGGGGAACGAACACGGTGACGAGCAGGGATGCCTGCGGGTCGATAAGGGCCTTTCAAAACATGCTTCCCCGAAGGATAATCGATTCGTCGCCCCTACCGCGCGAAAAACGCGACACTCGGGCCGAGGCTCAATTTCTCGTTGAACCGCCAACTCGGCAGGCAGCCTGCGGGCGATGCGGTTGTGTGGGCGGGGAACACCCGGAACCCGCATCCGCGGACAACGCTATAATGAACGCGAAACGAGGCGGCGCGCCCGCGCGCCCCTTCCCGATGCGACCATGATAGGAACCCGTGAGACGCCAGCGCGCATGCAAAGCCCGCCCGGCGACGGCACTGCGCCGCGCCCGCGTCGCCACGCTCGCGCTCGCCGTGGCCGCGGCGCTGGCCGTCGGGCTGGGCATGCTCGCCGGATGCGGCGAATCGGGCGGCGGCGGGGGCGGCGGGAGCACCGTGGGCGCAGGCGACAGCGCGGGCACGACGAGCGGGCCCGCCTTCGAGCGTCCGTCCCTGGCCACCTCCCCGTTCGATGCCGATGCCGCGGTGGCCGACCACGACAGCATGATCGACGTCTCGCATGCCTCGCTCGGCTACGTGGCTGCCTCGGCGCAGAACCAGAGCCGCCTGAAGCTGCTGGTCACCAAGGACGGCGTGAAGCGAAACTACGACCTGCCCGGCGATGGCACGCCCGTCTCCGTGCCCCTCACCATGGGCGACGGCGCCTACGACGTGCAGGTCATGCAGAACACCGAGGGCGACCGCTACGTGCCCATCAACGGAACCACCGTCGACGTGGCGCTCGCGAGCGAGTTCGAGCCCTTCCTGCGCCCCAACGTGTTCTGCGACTACGACGCTGACAGCGCCTGCGTGGCGAAGGCGAGCGAGCTTGCCGCCGGCGCCCAGAACGAGGGCGACGTGCTGCGCAGCATCTACACCTGGATCACCGAGAACGTGAGCTACGACACCGAGAAGGCCGAGCGCCTGGCCGACGCAACGGGCTACGTGCCCAACCCCGATGCCACGTTGGCCGAGGGAAAGGGCATCTGCTTCGACTACGTGAGCCTGGGAGCCGCCATGCTGCGCAGCCTTGGAATTCCCACGAAGATCGTTACTGGATACGTTTCCCCTGATAGTATTTACCATGCTTGGAATTTGGTATATCTTGATGGCAGCTGGAAGAGCGTCGAGGTGAGCGTCGACCCCAACACATGGACGCGTATCGACCTGACGTTTGCCGCCGCCGGCGGGTCGGGGAAAACCGTGGGGGACGCGAAGGAATACACTGACCGGTACACGTACTGAGTGCGAGCCGAAGAGGACGCCGCAAGGCCCGGAAGCGCAAAGTCGGACAAGGAGCGAATGAGATTATGGCCACAACCGTGCTTGAGAGCAGCTCCGTAAGCGCGTTCTGCGAGAGCGTCGCCATCATGCTGGCCGCCGGCATCCAGACCGACGAGGCCGTGAGCCTGCTGGGCGAGAACATGGAGGACGGCGCGTTCAAGCGCGCGTGCGATGCCGTGTATCTTCGGCTCATCGCCGGCGAGCCGCTGGCGAAGGCCCTCGATGGCTCGGGCTTCTTCCCCCGCCACGTCGTGGACATGGTGGGAGCAGGCGAGGTGTCGGGCCGTCTTGAGCCCACGCTGCGCACGCTGGCCGTGTACTATGACGAGGAGGGACGCCTGTTCGCGAAGATGCGCTCGAGCATCGTCTACCCCGCCGCCCTGCTCTGCGTCATGTCCGTCATCCTGGCCTTCACGGTGGCCGTCATCCTTCCCGTGTTCGTGGACGTGTACGAGAGCCTGTCGGGCAACCTGGCGGCAGGGTCGTTCAACGCCGTGGGCGCATCCATCGGCATCGGGTGGGCGGCGCTGGCCGTGACGCTCGTATGCACCGTGGTCGTGCTGGCCATGGCCGTGGCCATGCGCAGCGAGGGCGGGCGCCGCAGCCTCATGCGCGCCGCCGAGCGCATGCCCCTCACGCGCAACACGATGTACCAGCTGGCGCTCAGCCGCTTCACGTCGGCGCTGGCAACCTACGTGGCCTCGGGCATCGACACCGACACGGCCATGAAGGAGGCTGTGGCCATGGTGGACCACCGTGCGCTGCGCCAGCAGCTGGAGGGCGCGCGCGAGGCCATGCTCGACCTGGCCGCGCCGAAGAGCCTGGCGCAGGCCGTTTCCGAAAGCGGCGTGTTCGAGCCCGTCTACGCCCGCATGCTCACCATCGGCGCGCGCTCGGGCAGCATGGAGGACGTGCTGGGACGCCTGTCGCTCACGTTCTTCGACGACGCCATCATGAAGATGGACCGCCTGGTGGACGGCGTGGAGCCCGCGCTCGCCGCCTTCCTGACCGTGGCCGTGGGCGCCACGCTCGTGTCGGTCATGCTGCCGCTCATCGGCATCATGGGATCGATCGGCTAGGGTGGCTCGCATGGACCGCGAGCATACGTCGAGGCAGCGGAAGCGCCGGCGGGGCATGAGGCTCGCCGCCCTGGCGCTCGTGCTGGCGCTGGCCGTGGGAGGCTGGTTCGCAGCAGGGGCCGTCGGGCAGAACCTGCGCGAGCAGGGCGCCGTGTCCGTGCGCAACGCCATCTTGGACAGCGCGAAGCAGTGCTGCGCCATCGAGGGCTCTTACCCGTCCTCGCTCGAGCACCTGGAGCAGGGCTACGGCCTGCGCGTGAACCGCGACGACTACGTGATAACCTACGAGGTGTTCGCCGAGAACATCATGCCGAGCGTCGTGGTGGTTCCGCGATGAGGGGCGAGCGCCCTTCCGGGCGGGACGAGGATGCGGTTATGGAGGCTTTGACGAGCAGGGGCATCGCACAGCGCGCGGAAGGCGGCCAGGGTTTCGGGCGCCTGTTCACGGTTCTGCTGTTCGCGCTGTTCATCGTGGCACTGCTCATAGCCATCATGACCGGCACGGGGCTGTACCGCGCGCTGGTGGAAGTGCGCGACCAGGCCGACGATACGCGTCTGGCCACGGGCCTCATCGCGAACAGCGTGCGCGCGGCCGACTCCGTGGATGCCGTCGGTGCGGGCAAGGGCCCCGAGGGCCGCTCCCTCGTGCTGACCGAGCGGCTGGACAGCGGCACGTTCGAGACGCGCATCTACGCCTACCAGGGCTCCATCGTGGAGGAGTACGCGCTGGCCGATGCGGCGTACACGCCGGAGAAGGCCACCCCCGTCGTCGCCTCGGAGCGCTTCGCGTTCTCCTACGAGAACGGGCTGCTCACCGTGGAGACGGATGACGGCAGCGTGCAGGTGGCGCTGCGCAGCGTGAGGGGAGGTGCCTAGCATGGCGAGGAAACCGGCCGAGACGCTGCTCGCCGCGCGCCGCGGGCCCGACGCCACCTGGCACGGCACCGCATTCGTGGTGGAGGCGCTGGTGCTGCTGGCGTTCCTGGCGTTCGCGCTGGCGATGTTCATGCAGCTGTTCGGCGCGGCGCACAACCGCGGCGTGGAGGAGCGCCAGCTTACGCAGGCCGTCCTGCTGGCCTCGAACGCCGCCGAGGAGTTCGCAGCGATGCCGCTCGCCGGCACGCAGAGCGAGGCGTTCGACGGCGACGGCGATGCGCTGGGCGCCGCAGCCGATGCCGGCGAGGGCGATTACCTCGTGACGCGCGAAGTGGTGCCCGAGCCCACGGAGGGCGGCACGCTGTACCATGCGAGCATCGCGGTGAGCCGCGACGGAGAGGTCGTCTACGAGCTGGAGACGGCCCGCTACGCGAGCGACGGAGCAGCGGAAGGGGGCGATGCCGCGTGACCACGCGGGGACGCGGATCGGTGCGCATAGGGCCCATCAGCCTGTTCGCCCTCGTCATCATCTTGTGCCTGGCCGTCATGGCCGTGCTCTCGGTGACGACGGCGCAGGCCACGTACGCCGCCGCCGAACGGCAGGCGTCCTTCACCACCGACACGTACGCCAACGAGCGGGCGGGCCAAGAGCTCGTGGCGGACGTCGACGCCGCGCTCGCGCCGGTGCGCGCAGCGCACGGGGGGCTGGCCGAGGCGCTGTCCGCCGTGCGCGCGGCGCTGCCGGAAGGTGCCGAGCTGGACGGATCGACGGTCAAGGCAGAATTCACTGCCGACAGCGGGCGCACGCTCGCCGTCGTGCTGGAGATACGCGCGGACGCCACGTACAGCGTGGCGTCATGGAAGGCAACGACGCTGTGGACGGAGAACGGCGCAGGCGAGACGCTGTGGTCGGGCGCTGCGCAGACACGATAGGAGCGATGAGATGAAACTTGAAGAGCTGCTGCGGGAGATGGTGGACGCGAAGGCGTCCGACATCTTCATCATTGCAGGCCTGCCGCTGTCCTACGAGGTGAGCGGACGGCAGATCCGCCTGGACTCGGCGCCGCTCATGCCCGATGACACCGAGACGTTCGTGCGCGCCATCTACGAGGTGAGCGGGCGCAGCATGCAGCGCTTCGTGGACAACGGCAACCACGACGACGACTTCTCGTTCGCCATCGCGGGCGTGGGGCGCTTCCGCGCAAACGTGTTCCGCCAGCGCGGGTCGTTCGGCGCCGTCATCCGCGTCATCCCGTTCGGGCTGCCGAACCCGGCCGACTTCCACATCCCCGACGAGGTGCTGCGCCTGGCCCGCCTGCAGAAGGGCCTCGTGCTGGTCACGGGACCGGCAGGCGCGGGCAAGTCCACGACGCTGGCCTGCATCATCGACAAGCTGAACCACGAGCGCTCGGGGCACATCATCACCATGGAGGACCCCATCGAGTACGTGCACAAGCACGGCAGCTGCATCGTGACGCAGCGCGAGGTGCCCACCGACATCGCCACCTACGGCGAGGCGCTGCGCTCTGCCATGCGCGAGAGCCCGGACGTCATCCTCCTGGGCGAGATGCGCGACTACGAGACCATCGGCACGGCCGTCACCGCCGCCGAGATGGCGCAGCTCCTGTTCTCCACGCTGCACACCACGGGCGCGGCCGGCACGGTGGACCGCATCATCGACGCCTTCCCCGCCTCGCAGCAGCGCCAGATCCGCATGCAGCTGTCCATGGTGCTGGACGCCATCGTGTCGCAGCAGCTCGTGCCCACGGTGGACGGCGAGGTGGTGCCCGCCTTCGAGATCATGGTCACGAACACGGCCATCCGCAACCTCATCCGCGAGGAGAAGACGCACCAGATAGACAGCGTGATAGCCGCCGGCGGCTCCGAGGGCATGCGCACGATGGACCAGAGCCTGTTCGACCTGGTGAAGAGCGGACGCGTGGCCAAGGAGATGGCATTGCAGTACAGCATCCACCAGGAGGCGCTGAAGAAGCGCTTCGAGGCCGAGGGGCTGTAGAGGCCAGCTGCCGCAAGCAGCCTGCCTGGATACCGAGGACATGACGAGCGGCCCGCCTATCCGGCGGGCCGCAGTGTGACAAGGGGACGGGGATAATGTCACGTTCTTGGACGCTTTGCGGCCTTGCGTCTCATTGGGGAACGTGACATTATCCCCGTCCCCTTGTCACACCCTAGTACACGTTGTGCACGACCTCGGCCGACCCTTGCAGGCCGGCGATGCGGAAGGGCGTGCCGTCGTCGAGCACCACCGTGCCGTCGAACGTGCCGAACACCTGGTGCTGGTCGGTGCGCACGACCAGGGCGTTGATGCAGTCCGCGCGGTCGAGCAGCGGGGTGAACGTCAAATCGAGGCGGCCCTCGTCGTCGGTGACGTGCCAGGGAGCCAACAGGTCGTAGCGGTCGGCGACCTTGCGGGCATCGGCACCGGCGGGCTTCTCGGGCACGCCGAAGTCCACGCGATGCAGCTTGTGGCACGTGCCGTCCACGAACGCCATGTTCTCCGAGGCAGCCGACGTGTCGCCGAAGCCGTAGCCCAGGTTCAGGCCGAAGCAGTGCGAGCCCGGCCGGGCTCCACCCTGCCCGTCCTGCCAGCCCTGCGCCACGCCCCAGAACCACGTGTTGTCGCGCGTCCACACGCCACGGCCCCAATCCAGCAAGCCGAACGAGTCGTCGGGTGCGAACCCGTGCACCAGCAGGCCCTTCTTGAAGCTGCCGCGGGCGCGCATGGCCACGATCTTCTGGTTGTAGTAGAAGGCGAGCGGGTCCTCGGCCCACGGCGTGGCGATGACCATGGTGTCCTCGGGCTCGTCGGAGAGCACGGCGTCGAACACGAGGTCATCGTCGCCGTCGAACTGTGCGAAGCGGGCGTGGAGTCGGCGCTCGCCGTTCCCCGCCTCGAAGCGGAAGGACACGCGTCCGTTCTCAAAGGACGAGATGCCTTCCCGCGAGGTGGAAGGCAGGCGGAAGCGTCCGAGCGGGAAGGGCGTGATGACGCTCGTGGTCTTGTAGGCGGCCTGCGCGAAGTCGATGACCGACGCCGAGACGAGACCGAGGTAGCCTAAGTCGCTCAGCGTGAGCGCCACCGCGTAGGCGCCGTCGTTCACCAGGTAGTAGTCCCATTCCTTGATGCGCCATCCGGGCGCCTTGATGCGCGTGCGGTCGTAGGCGAGCTCCAGCTGCGTGGCCCACCCGCATGCGGAGAGCGCGCCGTCCAGGCGGTGCAGCGGACCCGGCCCCTCGAGGCGTTTCTCGTTCACGATCGACCCCCTTTGCTCGTGCGGAACATGCGCGCCATGCGCTTGCGCAGGCTCGTGGGAGCGGCCTGCCTGCCGCTCGCTTTCAGCGCGGGCTTGGGCTTCGGCTTCGCAGCGGCCTCCTCCGACGCCTCCTCGGCTTCCTCGGCCTCCTGCCGGGCCTCCTCGAGCACCTTGCCAGCCGCCTCGGGCGCCCCGGCGCGCGTGAGCGGCGCCACGGCCCGCAGCACGGCATCGCCCGCCCGCGCGCTCGTGCGGCTGTCGGCCACCTTGAACGTGATGGACCCCACGTAGCCGCCGTCGGTGATGGCCGAGAAGGACAGCTTCGGCTCCTTCGTCAGCTTGGCCACCGCGCCCGCCGCCTCGGAGGCCTCGTGCTCGATGGCGGCCGCCACGTCGTTCAGGTGCTCGCCGGGCGTCACCACCACGATGGGCAGGCTCACCTGGTTCGTGGGCGGCAGGTGCGTGAGCGCCGTCTTGTTGATGATGGAGTTGGGGATGATGACTTCCTCCCCCTTGCTGTTCCTGATGGTGGTGTGGCGCCAGGTGATGTCCTTCACCACACCGGATGACGAGCCCACCTCGATGTTATCTCCGGGCTTGATGATGCGCAGCAGGCTGACCTGCAAGCCGCCGATGAGGTTCGCGATGGTGTCCTGGAAGCCGAGCGAGATGGCGATGCCGCCGATGCCGAGCGCGGTGATGGCGGCGCTCACGTCCACGCCATAGCAGGTGGACAGCATGATGCACACGCCCAGCAGCCATACGGCGCCGCGGGCGATGTTGACGAAGATGGAGCTGGAGGGAAGGTTCTTCTCCTCGTTGTAGTGCAGCATCTTGCGCATGAAGCGAACGGTTAAGCGCGCGAAGACGGCCGTGACCGCGAGGATGACGGCAGCCGCCAAGGCCGTGGTCAGCCAATCGACGTGCACGATGCCCTGTATATAGTGTTCGAGTTGTTCCATGCTTTTATCCTACCACGGAATGCCGCGAAACGAACCTAACGGGCGTGTTACCAAGTACGGGACGACACAAGGGCGACCCGCGGAAACCTCGGTGCGTCTCCCCGGCGACCCCGGCGCAGCCCCGGGGACCCCTGGGCGGTTCCGGGCGGCCTCGGCGCCCCCCTCCGGCCAACCTCGTGCACCTTCGGCCGGCCCCGTGGCCCGTCGCCCGCCCTCGTGATCCTACGACCGATCCGACGGGAGGGAAGCCCCTCCTTGCAGCGAGGCGAGCTTTGCCTCCAAGAACTCGTAGTGCTCTCTTTCCGTATGAGTCCACGGGCCGAAGAGCACCGCCTCGAGCACGTCGGCGGCGCGGCGCGCATCCCCCTCAACCGGGTACAGCTGCTCCCTTTCGCGCGAGTAGAGCCGAATCTCGTCGAACAGCCCCGAGCTCTCCAAGACGCCCAAGTTTTGGACGATGTCGGCGACGATCTTGTTGTGGTGGGCGGGGTCGGTCGCACGCGGCGTCGTTCCGGCCATGCGCATGAGCTCGTAGCGGATTTGGCAGCTGACGAGCGATATTTCGGGCTTGACAGCCATGAGCGCCAGCGACACGCGGTAGCCTTTGCCCCGAAGCAGCGCGGCCGTGTCCAGCGGCACCTGAGAAGTCCGCAGCGTCCCTTCTACGACGAGGTTGTAGCGAGCGGACGACAGGGCCTTGACCAGCGCCTCTACCATCTGTCCCGCCCATGCGGCGGTATACGCCACCGCCTCGGGCCCGTACTGGGCGTCCAGCTCGGCGAAGCGCGGATGTCGCGAACGGTACTCGTCGCCATTGATGACGATGGCATTCTTCCCCAGCTCATCCGTCAGCAGTTTGTGAAGATTCGTCTTGCCTGCACCGCTTTGACCACCGAGGAGGAACGCGCGCGGCTGTCGCTCTGCAAAAAGGTCGGGATCATCAACGAGCTTTTTGAAAACACCCGCGTAAGCCTTTAGAAATTCTGCGGACGAAAAACCGGCGAGGTCCCTGTGGTTCATGCAGCCCTCCGATGAACGCGCTTCGCCAAGCGTTCCAGCCCTTCGATGCTTCCCCTGATCTCGGCGAGCTTCGTGAAGCTATCGTTCTCCTTGTAGATGATCTGCCTCTTCCTCTCGGCGATCAGCGACATGACGTCGTCGTAGACCAGCATGCCCTCCTTGTCGCCCTTGCTCTCAGCCTCAAGGTACAGCCGCGACACTTCCGCCAGGATCTCGGCGGCCTTCTCGTTGAGGATTTCCTGCTCGAGCGTGAGCATGTACATCTCGTTGATATCCATGATCTCCCCCTTGTCGTCGAACGCGACCATCGCATATATGACCTTCTCTGCGCTCTCGCGCTGCGCGGGCGGGATGGACTCGCCGTCGCGTTCCAGGCACTCGAGCATGAATTCCTTGTGAGCAGCGGCGCGGATAAGGTTCGCGTTCGCCTTGCTGGGAGGCTGGCCGTTCTCGTAGCGCACCATGCTGGCCTCGCCGATTCCGAGAAGCCGGGCGAACGCCTGCTGCGTCAAGCCGTACTTCTTGCGGATGCGCTTGATTTCATCAGGAGTGATATCGTCGCTCATAGCCTATCCTTTCTATCAAATGATAGAAAGGATAGTATCACATGATCGGTCTGTTGTGCAAGAGGGAGGAGAGAATAAAGCGCTTACCAGGAAGGGGGCTTCGGCGGCACGACCTCGCGCGGCTCCCAGAGCACGATGCGGCCCTCCCGCTGCGTGGCGGGCACGTCCACGAGACGCTGGTTGGAGGAGCCGCGCCATTTGAGGTCGAAGGAGTGCTTCGCCTGTACGAACGGGCCGTCCACCAGCACGTCGGTCTGCGCGAGGAGGTCGCGCGCCGCAGGGTCGGGCACGCCCGCGGCCAGCTGCTCGTAGGTGTAGCCCGAATACGTCCACACGTTCAGGCCGAGCGCCCGGCAGCGGCGCGCCAGCTCGGCGCAGGCGGCCGCTTGCTCAAAAGGCTCCCCGCCCGAGATGGTCACGCCCTGCGCCAGCTTGTTGGCCGCGATATGGGCCACAAGATCGTCGATAGCGCGCACCTCCCCACCCGCGCGCGGCTGGCTCTCGGGATTGTGGCAGCCGGGACAGCCGTGCGTGCACCCCTGCACGAACACGGCGAAGCGCAGCCCCGGCCCGTCGACGATGGAGTCGGGAGCCGTGCCGAAAAGACGTATGATAGTGGGAGTAGTCATGGGTAGCCTCGCATGCGCCCGAAGGGCGCATAATAATCGAACAGGTTGGCGTAGTAAGTCAGCGAGACCGCCCGTGGTGCCCGAGATTCGTGGGATCGCGGAGGCGAAGCGTACTTCGGTACGCGAGCCTCCGCGATCGTGCGAAGATCGGGCACCACGGGCGGCCGCAGCGTCGGCTTATTGCGACGGCTGATCAGCCGACGCAATAAAGTGCTTCACGCGGTCGGCTTCCTCGGCGCGCTTGGCGTCGTTGAAGCGGTCGAGGGTGCCCACCAGGTAGCCGGTGATGCGGCGGATGCGCTCGAAGGCCATGCCGTGCTCCTCCTCGGTGCGACCGCACTTGGGGCACACGTCGCCGATGATGCCGTTGTAGCCGCACACCGGGTCGCGGTCCACCGGGTGGTTCACCGAGCCGTAGCCGATGCCGCTGTCCTTCATGTGGCGGATGACGGCCTCGAACGCCTCCAGGTTCTCGGACGGGTCGCCGTCGAGCTCAACGTAGGAGATATGGCCCGCGTTCGTGAGCGCGTGGTACGGCGCCTCGATCTCTATCTTGTCGAACGCGCTGATGTCGTAGTACACCGGCACGTGGAAGCCGTTCGTGTAGTAGTCGCGGTCGGTGACGCCCGCGATGGAGCCGTAGCGCGCGCGGTCCATGCGCACGAAGCGGCCGGACAGGCCCTCGGCGGGCGTGGCTATCAGGCCGTAGTTCATCTTGCGCTCGGCCGACAGGCGGTCCAGGTAGCCGCGCATATGCCCGATGATCTCGAGCCCTAAGTTCTGCGACGCCTGCGACTGGCCATGATGCTGGCCGGTGAGCGCCACGAGCGCCTCCGCCAGGCCGATGAAGCCCACGGACAGCGTGCCGTGCTTCAGCACCTCACGCTGCTCGTCGCCGGGAGCCAGCTTCTCGGAGTCGATCCACACTCCCTGGCCCATGAGGAACGGCGCGTTGTACACCTTCTTGCGCGCCTGTATCTCGAAGCGCTCGTCGAGCTGCCCCACCGTGAGCGCCAGCTTCGCGTCCAGCAGGTCGAAGAACAGGTCGAGGTCGCCCTTGCTGCGGATGGCCAGGCGCGGCAGGTTGATGGACGTGAACGACAGGTTGCCGCGCCCGGGCGTGACCTCGCGGTCGGGGTCGTACACGTTGCCCATGACGCGCGTGCGGCAGCCCATGTAGGCGATCTCCGTCTCCGGCGTGCCCTGGTAGTACTGGATGTTGAACGGCGCGTCCAGGAAGCTGAAGTTGGGGAACAGGCGCTTCGCCGAGCAGTGCATGGCCAGCTTGAACAGGTCGTAGTTCGGGTCCTCGGGGTTGTAGTTCACGCCCTCCTTCACGCGGAAGATCTGCACGGGGAAGATGGGCGTCTCACCGGAGCCGAGGCCGCCCTCGGTGGCCAGCAGCATGTTCTTCACCACCATGCGGCCCTCCGGGCTCGTGTCCATGCCGTAGTTCACGGAGCTGAACGGCGTCTGGGCGCCGGCGCGGGAGTGCATGGTGTTCAGGTTGTGCACGAGCGCCTCCATGGCCTGGAACGTGGCGCGGTCGGTGTCGGCGTGCGCGTTCCTCGCCGTGTAGGCGAGCGCCTTGTCCGCAAGCGCCTCGTCCACGCCGGCCGCGACGAGCGCCTCCCGCACGGCGACCTCGAAGCCCTCGTCCCTCTTGAGGCTGGCCCAGAGGCCCGTCTGCTCCTCGACGGCCGCGAGCGTGTCCTGAGCGAACGCGCGGGCATCGTCCACCACGCCGTCAGCCAAGAGGTCGACCGCCTCGGCCAGGTGCTTCTTGTACAGGCGGCGGTACGTCTTCTTCACACCCTCGGCCAGGCCGTAGTCGAAGTCGCAGATGGCCTGCCCGCCGTGCTGGTCATTCTGGTTGGACTGGATGGCGATGCAGGCGAGCGCCGCGTAGCTCGTGATGTCGTTCGGCTCGCGCAGCACGCCGTGGCCCGTGGAGAAGCCGCCCTTGAAGAGCTTCTTCAGCTCGATCTGGCAGCACGTGGTAGTGAGCGTGTAGAAGTCCATGTCGTGGATGTGGATGTCACCCTCGCGATGCGCCCGCGCGAACTTCGGGTCGATAACGCACATCTCGTAGAACTGCTTGGCAGACTCCGAGCCGTACTTGAGCATGGTGCCCATGGCGGTGTCGGCGTCGATGTTGGCGTTCTCGCGCTTCATGTCCGAGTCGCTGGCCTTGGAGAACGTGATGTCCTTGAGCGTCTGGATGAGGCGGCTGTTCACGTCGCGGGCGCGGCTGCGCTCGGCGCGGTAGAGGATGTAGGACTTGGCCGTCTGCACGAAGCCGGACTCGATGAGCGTCTCCTCCACGAGGTCCTGCACGCCCTCCACCGTGGGCACGCCCTCGATGGCGCCGCTTTCCAGCTTCTCCACCACCTTGCGCGCGATGTCCTCGGCGGCCGTGCGATCCTGCATGGCGCCGCACGCCTGGAACGCGCGCTCCACCGCCTCGGCGATCTTGCCCTCGTTGAATTCCGCCGTGCGCCCGTCGCGCTTGATGATGGTGGTGACCATGCGTGCTGTTCCTCTCTGCCGGTTTTTCCTTTTGCGAGCAGTGGTTATGCTGCGGTTATACCCCGAGTTTCCACTGCCTTTAAATCATTTTTCCACAATATGTTGTGGTTGGTTCTCGCTTTAGCGTGGACATATAGTACCGGGGAGCGGGAGAGAAAACAAGGGGGATAAATGTTACAAATCTACTTCCATTCGAAAATCACGAAGGGCATCACAGGAACTTCAGAAATGCGGGCATGCGGGAGCAGAGGGGCCGAGCGGGAAGGAGCGGCCCTACTCCACCGTGCCGTACACCTGGCCCCAGGCGTGGCCGCCGAGGGCGGAGTTGACTTGGTCGCAGAGGCGCTGGCGGGTGTAGGACCCCGGGGGGAGCAGCCTGACCACCTCCATGAGGTCGTCGGGAAGGTCGGCCGCCTCGGCGGCTATCACCGCGTCGAGCCGGCGCACGGTGTCGTCGGCCGAGGCGCCGGCGAACAAGCCGTCCACCATGTCCTGCAGGGCGCCGTAGTGCGGGCTGCGCTCGATGTTGGAACCAGAAGCCATGCGCCTACCTCTCCCGCGCGGCGGAAAGCAGCGTCGCCAGGTCGGCCTCGTCCTCGGCAGGGTCGGCGCCGCGGGGCGCCACGACGTCGAAGCCGTCCGTGGCCGCCGCCAGCGCGCCGGTGTAGGCCGGCGTGGCGTCGCCCACGGCGCGCAGGAACTGGGCGCCCGCCGCCCGCAGGCGTGCCGCGGCATCGACCATGACGTCGGGGCAGTAGTAGGGATTCTCGGGCGTGGGGGCTCCCTGCCGCGGCGCGTGCTCGGCCACGCGCAGCTGCACGAGCACCGGCAGGTCGGTCGCAGCGCAGGCGCGCTCGACGAGCGCCGCGGCCCGATCGGCGGGCGCGCCGGTAGTGATGCCCGCCACGGAGGCGCCGAACTCGCCCATGAGCGCCACGGCCTCCTCGACCGTCGTGCGGCCGTCGGCAACGCGGCCCTCGCCGTCCACGTCGATGGCCGCGAACACGGGCAGGTCGGTGGCCTGCCGCATGCCCATGAGCGCGCACTTGAGGTCGACGGGGCTCGCGAACCCTCCCAGCAGGAACGCGTCGAGCGCCGCGCCCTCGAACGCGCGCGCCGCGCGGGCGTACTGGCTGCGGTTCTCGTTGAGCGACGCCGCGCTGGAGCCGTCGAGCGGCAGCCCGCACGGCCCCACCTCCGCCAGCACGTGCTGGGGCTTGAGCGATTCCACGATGCCGAGCGCCGCGCGGGCGAGGTCTCCCAGGCGGTCCTCCATGCCGTGGTGGGCCAGGCGGGCGGGCGCGATGCCCTCCGTGCCGGCAACGAGGCACTGGGCGCCGGCGATGGACTCCAGGCGCAGCGCGTCGCGCACGGCCTCCGGCTCGATGAGGTTCAGGTACTCCAGGTCGCGCGCCACGTCGACGCCCTGGCGGGCGAGCACGGCGGCGAGGGGGGCGGACAGCACGAGCATGTCCTTGTGGAAGCGCAGCGCGATATCGGGCATGGAGGTTCCTTTCTTCGATTCCTCCATGATACCGAAACGACGCGGCGCGCGCAGCGGATGTCGGGAAAACCCGTCCCTTCGACAGAAGGAGCCGAAACAGCCGCACGGCAACCGGCCAGGCGCCGTGCGCGCGAGCGGTTGCCGCGCGTCCGCGAGCGGCGGCCATGCAGCCCCGGCCTGCAATTCACCGACCGTGCACGGCCGTTGCACAAGACGAACACGCCTGCACCATAGGTTTTTCAACCCCTGCCTCTATAATGGGCCCTGCAAGCGAAAGGCTCCCCTCCTTTTAGTTTGCACTGCTTGTACCCCTTACAAAGCAGTAGCGATGCCCAAGAGCATCGCATCATCCCCTCCTTGTGGCCCGGCGAGCTCCCCTCTCGCCGGGCCGATCTTTTTCTGACCGCCCCCCTTGGCAGCATGCGGGCAGGAGCGTTTGCGGGTAGCCGCGGAGCCTGCGGAAGGCGGACTTTACCTAATTGTTACTTTCAAGCCCTCTAATTCACAAAACGGCCACTCCTCCGTCATATGTTTTTCAAGGTCAACTTTTATACTGGGTGGCAGCAAACGAAAGGCTCCCCTCCTTTTTAGTTTGCATCTGCTTTACCCCTTAAAAGCAGAGTCGGTGCCCAATAGGCACCGCATCATCCCCTCCTTGTGGCCCGGCGGGCTCCCCTCTCGCCGGGCCGATCCTTTTCCCAAGCCTTCCCCTCGGGCCCCGCCGATGCGGGTCGGCAGCCGGCTCCGCCCACCGGCTCCCGCCAGGTAACGAGAACGTAACGCAAACGGGGCGATAATCGACAAAACGCGCACGTGCAGCCCATATGTTCTTCAAGGCCAACTTATATACTGATCCCAGCAAGTGAAAAGGCTCCCCTCCTTTCAACTTGCACTGCTTGTAACCCCTTGCAAAGCAGTAGCGGCGTCCAAGAACGCTGCACATCCCCCTCCTTGTGGCCCGGCGAGCTCCCCTCTCGCCGGGCCGATCTTTTTCAGGCCGCCCGCTTCCCTGCCCGCCCGCCCCGAGGAGCCGACGCCCGCCCGCGTTACCGCATCGCATCGCTTCGGCGCCCGGAAGGCCGCGCCGGGCGCGCGGTGCTACAATCGCCGGCAGAGCAAGCCGAGCAGAGCATCTGCGGGAAGGAGCGCCCATGAACATCGCGGTTCTCGAAGGATATGTGAACAATCCCGGCGACCTTAGCTGGGACGCCCTCGAATCGTACGGCACCGTCACCGTGTACGACCGCACGCCGCGCGACCAGCTGGCGCAGCGCATGGCCGACGTCGACGTCGCCGTATCGAGCAAGACGGTCTGGGACGCCGAGGCGCTCGGCTGGGCGCCGCGCCTCAAGATGATCGCGCTCACGTCCACCGGCCACAACGTGGTCGACCTCGATGCGGCGCGCGCACGCGGCATCGTGGTGTCGAACGTGCCGGCCTACTCCACGCCCGACGTGGCGCAGATGACGTTCGCGCTCCTGCTGGAGCTGTGCCTGCACGTGGGCGAGCATTCCCGGCTGGTCATGGACGGCGACTGGACGCGCGCCAAGGACTTCTCGTTCTGGAGCACGCCGCTCGTGGAGCTGGCGGGGAAGACGATGGGCATCGTCGGCATGGGCAGCATCGGACAGGCGGTGGACCGCATCGCCCGCGCCTTCGACATGCCCGTGGTGTTCGAGAACCGCTCCCCCAAGCCGCAGCTGGAGGGCGACGGCGTGCGCCAAGCGGGCTTGGACGAGCTGCTGGCCACGGCCGACGTGGTGTCGCTGCACGTGCCGGCCACGCCCGAGACCGAGCACATGATGGATGCCGCGGCGCTCGCCAAGATGAAGGACGGCTCCTACCTGCTGAACACCGCGCGCGGCTCCCTCGTGGACGAGCAGGCCGTGGTGGACGCGCTGCGCTCGGGCAAGCTGGCCGGCTTCGGCGCCGACGTGGTGTCGGTGGAGCCCATGCGCCCCGACAACCCCCTGCTCCAGGCGAAGGGCGCCAACATCGTCGTCACGCCCCACATCGCCTGGGCCACCCACGAGGCCCGCGAGCGCCTGCTGGCCACCGTCGCCGCCAACGTGGGGGCCTTCGTGGACGGCCGCCCGCAGAACGTCGTCGACTAGGACGGCTTGCGAACCACCGGGCAACGCGCGGGGGGGGCCGGCTCCCCGCGCAGGGCGCCGGGCCTCGCTACGCGCCGAACACCTCGTCGATGCTCGGGGGCTCGAAGCCCTGGGGCTCGGCGGACAGGCGGGCGAGCAGCGCCTTCGTCGCCGCAAGGTCTGCAAGGCGCTCCTCGTGCGTCTGCATGTTGCGCACCTTCACCTTGCCCTCGGCCAGCTCGTCGGGCCCGAGCACGGCCACCTGGGCAGCATCCAGCTTGTCGGCCAGCTTGAACTGGCTCTTGAGGCTGCGGTGCTGGTGGTCCATCTCGCCGGCGAACCCGGCGTCGCGCATGGCCTGCACGAGCGAGAACGCCTCCGCCCGCACCGAGTCGTCCACGCAGGCCACGAAGAAGTCGCAGCGCGCGGCCGGAGGGAATGCGCGGCCCGCCGCCTCGAGCGCCAGCACGCAGCGCTCGTAGCCGAGCGCCCAGCCGAAGCCCGGCGTGGGACGGCCGCCCACCTCTTGGGCCAGCTTGTCGTAGCGCCCGCCGCCGCCGATGGCGTTCTGGCTGCCCATGCCCTCGGTCACCTGCACCTCGAACACCGTGCGCGTGTAGTAGTCCAGCCCGCGCACGAGCTTCGAGTCCTCCACGTAGGCGAGCCCCGCGCCGTCCAGATAGGCCTTCACGGCCTCGTAGTGCGCGCGGCAGTCGTCGCACAGGTGGTCGGTGATCTTCGGCGCGCCCTCCATGACGGCGGCGCAGCCGGGGTTCTTGCAGTCGAACGCGCGTAGCGGGTTGATCTCCGCGCGGCGGTTGCACTCCTCGCAGAGCTCGCCCGCATGCTCGGCCATGAACGCGCGCACGGCCTCGCGGTACGCCGGGCGGCACGCCTCGCAGCCCATGGAGTTCACCAGCAGGCGCGTGGACTCCACCGGGATGCCGATAGCCGCGTAGAAGCGCATGAGCATGATGATGCCCTCGGCGTCCACGCTCGGCTCCTCCGCGCCCAGGCACTCGATGCCCACCTGGTTGAACTGGCGCTGGCGGCCCTTCTGCGGGCGCTCGGCGCGGAACATCGGCCCCGCGTACATGAGCTTCGCCGGCTGCGCGCCCTGCGGCACCAGATCGTGCTGCACCACGGCGCGCACGACGCCGGCCGTGCCCTCGGGGCGCAGCGACAGGCGGCTCTTCGCCTTGATGGAGCCGCCGTCCAGGAGCGTCTGCAGGTTCTGGCCCGAGATGGCGGTGAACATCTCCTTCGACACCACGTCGGTGGCCTCGCCGATGCCGCGCACGAACAGCTCCGTCTGCTCGAACAGCGGCGTCTCGATGGGCAGGTAGCCGTAGCGGCCGAAGATGTCGGCAGCCACGGCCTTGAAGTGCGCCCAGAACTTCGCCTCGTCGGGAAGCAGGTCGCGCGTGCCTTCGGGGGATTGTATCGCCATGGAGGGTTCCTTTTCGTCTCGTGCGTTTCGATTGCCCGCTATTGTAGCGCATCCGGAGACCGCGCACGAAGAAGGAACGGTGGCGGCATGCGCGGGGCCCAGGGGGAGGCCTGCCGCGCAGCCGCTTCGAAGTTGTTATCGCGCGCTGCGTCGCGCGCGGTAACGCTCGGCCGCCCGCACGAAGCTGGGGGCCCACATAGGCGAGGCAAGGGCGTTCACGTGCAGGTAGCCGGCCACCACGTTGCCGGTGCACGCGCCGTCGAAGCCGGGCACGATGCCGCGGCCGCGCTCCACCGCGTAGGCGAACCGCAGCGCAGGATCGAGGTCCGTCGCCTGCGAGTGATGGTGCTCGTGGCCCACGAGCACCGCTCCGGGCTCGAGCCAGCCGGCATCCTCGCGGACGACGGCGCGGGCGTAGCCGTGCGCCGTCTGCCGGTCCTGCACGACCGTGTCCAGGCCCAGCACGCCTGCCATGTCGTAGCCCTGGCCGTGGTACACCAGGCGCCGCCCCAGGAACATGAGGCCCCCGCACTCGGCGTACACGGGCAGACCGTGCGCGGCGCGCTCGCGCACGCTGCGTCGCAGGCCCTCGTTGGCGTGCAGCTGCGCGGCGAACACCTCCGGAAAGCCGCCGCCCACGTACAGCCCGTCCGCATCCGGCGGCAGCGCGTCGTCCTCCAGGCTGCGCACGAACGCGAGCCGCGCGCCCGCGCGCTCGAGCGCGGCGAGGTTCTCGGGATAGTAGAACGGGAACACCTCGTCGCGCACGACGGCGATGGTCGCCCGCGCGCCCGGCGCCTCCGCGGCGTCGTCCGCGTGCAACGTCTCCGGCATCGCGCCCGGCAGCTCCCCCGCTCCCGCCGCGACGGCCCGCACGGCGTCCAGGTCCACCCACTCCTCCACCACGTCGGCTATGCCGTCCAGCAGGCGCTCCCGCCCGTCCGTCTCGCCGCTCGTCACGAGGCCCAGATGGCGGTCGGGCACGTCGAGCCGCGCATCGGCCGGCACCGCGCCCACCACGGGGATGCCGCACGTGCGTTCGATCACCTCCGTGATCAGCCCGCGCTGCCGCGCCCCGCGCACCCGGTTCAAGATGACCCCCGCTATGCGCACGTCCGGATCGAACGCGCAGCATCCCAGCACGAGGGCGCCCGCCGTCCGCGTCATGCGCGTCACGTCCAGCACGAGGATGACCGGCGTGTCCGTGATCTTCGCGATCTCGGCCGACGACGTGCTGCCCTCGGCATCCAGCCCGTCGTACAGGCCCATGGCGGCTTCGATCACGCATGCATCGGCGCCCGCCGAAGCCTCGCGCACCACGGCGCGGATCTGGTCGGGCTCCATGAAGTAGCGGTCGAGGTTGCGGCTCGTCCTGCCAGCCGCCACCGTGTGCCAGCCGGGGTCGATGAAGTCGGCGCCCTTCTTGAAAGGCTGGACGGCGCACCCTTGCCGGCGCAGCGCGCGCAGCAGCCCCAGCGTGAGGACGGTCTTGCCGCTCCTGCCGTGGGGTGCGGCAACCATGACCCGGGGCATGGCCGGGCCTGTCGTTTCGATAGCGCCCATAAGGCATCCTTGGCCCGGGCGCGCCTCCCTCCAGCGCGCCCGGACGCGAAGGCCTACACGCAGCCGGTCGGCTTCAGCAGGCCGGCGATCTTGCAGGCTCCCTTGCCGGGACCGCTGGGGAACAGCTCGTAGATCTCGGCGTTGGACTTGCCGGTGTCCCTCAGCATCTTGCGCACCATGGGGGCCACGCCGAACTCGGCGTAGTACCCGCGCAGGTAGTTGATGACCTCCCAATGCTCGTCGGTCAGCACCACGTCCTCGGTCTCGGCGAGCTTCTCCGCAACCTCTTCGTCCCACAGGCTGGCGTCCTCGAGGAATCCGTCCTCGTCGAGCGCGAGCGTGCGATCTCCAACCACCAACTCAGCCATAGCTATCCTCCTTTGATCGTCGTGCATCATCTATGACCAGCCGACGGACTGCTCCGCCGGCCGATGCTTGTCTCTACGAGGCGGCCGGCTCCTCCAGGGCACCGCCCACCGCAACGCCGCCTTCCGCGCGGCCGTCGCCCGCCTCCGCGCCCGCGCCCTCGGGCGACGCCGGCACCGGGGCGAGGTCGCCGTTCTCGGCGCGCACGCCCACGGCCACCTTGCACAGCACGGTGAGCGCAAGCGCCCCGATGCTGTACACGCCCACGATGACCAGGAGCTCGTTCGGATTGGGGATATACTCCACCACCTGCTCGAACGAGTTCGGCACGAAGCCGCCCAGCACGAGGCCCAGCCCCTTGTCTATCAGGCAGGCGAAGAACACCGCCGCGAGCGCCGGCACGAGCACCTTGTGGGAGCGCCGCAGCTTGGGAACGAGCAGGAGCAGGATGCCCCCGATGGCCAGCACGGCGGCCAGCCACATGACAGGCACGAGCTGCGCATGGCCGTCCAAGCCGAAGAACAGGTACTCGATGGGCGCCTTGTGCCCGGGCATGTTGCTGTAGAAAGCCGTGAACACCTCGAGCACGAAGAAGAACACGTTGGCGATCATGGCGTAGCACACCGTCTTCGCCAGCGAGTCGATGGCCTTGTCCGTCACGTTGAACCGCGCGGTTTTGCGCAGCACGAGGCACAGCACGATGAGCAGCGCCGGCCCCGCCGCGAACGCGGAAGCCAGGAAGCGCGCGGCCATGATGGCCGTGAGCCAGTACTCGCGCCCCGCCAATCCGGAGATCAGAAACGCCGTGACCGTGTGGATGCCGATGGCCAGCGGGATGGCGATGATGCTGAGCACGTGCGTCCACCGGGGCGGCGGGAAGCCCTTCTTCTCGGCGCCGAGCACCGTCCACCCGATAACCAGGTTCACCACCAGGTACGAAGAGAGCACGCACATATCCCAGAACAGGATAGAGTTCGGCGTGGGGAACAGGATCACGTTCAGCACGCGCATGGGCTGGCCCAGGTCCACCACGATGAACAGCACGGCCGTGAGCACGGCCGCCACCGCCATGAACTCGCCGATGACGACGATCTTCGCGTAGGTCTTGAAATGGTGCAGGTAGTACGGGATGGCCACCATGACGCCCGAGGCCGCCACGCCCACCAGGAACACGAACTGGGAGATGTAGAGGCCCCATGACACGTCGCGGCTCATGCCGGTGAGCGTGAGGCCGTTCGCCAGCTGGTTCGCGTAGGCGGCCACGCCCGCGACGATGCCCAGCAACAGGATGCCGACCCAGGCATAATAGCCCTTGGAGCCGCGCAAAGCCTTCTCAAGCATGCGCCTCGCCTCCCTTTATCATGTAGTAGACGCTCGGGCCGGTGCCGAGCGACGTGCGCCTTCTCACGGCGAACGATTCGTCGAGCGCCCGCCGCACGTCGGAATCCGGATCGTTCAGGTCGCCGAACAGGATGGTGCCGTTCGACGCCTCAACGCACAGCGGCAGCTCGCCCGCGTCGATGCGGTCCGCGCACATCATGCACTTCTCCACCACGCCCTTCGTGCGCGTGGGATAGGAGGGATCGACCTCGTCGAGGTACGGCCCCGGATCGCGGAAGTTCAGGCTGCGCGCGCCATAAGGGCAGGCCGCCATGCAGAACCGGCAGCCGATGCAGCGGTGGTAGTCCATCTCCACGATGCCGTCGTCGCGCTTGAACGTGGCCTTCGTGGGGCACACGCGCACGCACGGCGGCTCCTCGCAGTGGTTGCAGAGCACCGGCACGGTGGCTTCCTCGAGCTCGCGGGAGGGGTGCTCGGAGTGGATGTCGGCGAAGCTGGCCTCGAAAGGCTCACCCCATATCCACTTGACCTCCTCTTTCGGGTCGCCGATGTCGGGAACGTTGTGGGCGTGGTGGCACGCCGCCTGGATCTTGCCCATGTCGGCCTCGCGGTTGAACCGCTCCACGTCGACCACGAACCCCCAATGGCGGCCGGCAACGCCGCCGCCGGACACCCGGGCCGAGCCGGTGTACGAGCTGCAGCCGCCCAGGCAGCCCAGGCCGGCAACGCCGAGCGCAGCTCCCGCTATCAGAAAATCACGTCTCTTCATGACCGGTACCCGGCTCCTCTCATCGCCCCCGTGAAACGCCTTGGCCGCCTGTGCCTCATGACGCTTCGCCGTCGTGGCAGTCCCAGCAGTACGGATCGACCGACGCGTAGTCGTGGCAGGAATCGCAGAACTCCTCGCGGTTCGAGTGGCATTCCAGGCAGGTGCCGTCCAGGCTCTTCTCGTACACCTGCCCCGATGCGCTCTCGTACTCGCGCGAGCCGTCGCGCACCACGTCGTTGCGCCACTCGTCGAGCAGCTGCATGTGGTTGTCCTTCATGTACTCCGTCGACGCCACGCACTCCTTCGTCTGCTGCGCGTTGATGGCGGGCGTGTCGAGGCTCGTCTCGGGGGCCGGCGCGGCGTTGGCCAGGTTCACGATGAACGGCGACAGCACCGCCAAGCAGAACAGCGCCGCGAAGGCGATGATCCTTCCTCCCTTATACATGGTCCGTCCCGCCTTCCCCGTCGCTCGTCGCCCCCGCGTCCCCTGCAGACGCCGGCGCGGGCTTCTTCGGCAGCTCCTCCAGGCGCAGGTCGAGCGTACGCTCGCCCTCGCCGTCCAGCACGAGCGCGTTGCCCACCAGCTCGTGCACGCCCATGACCTTCGTCCCGGGCACCCAGTAGTCCATGAGGGCCGGGAACGACGCGCGGTCGAGCGCGCAGATGTTCGCGAGCGTGTTCACGCCGTACTTGTCGCGCACGTGGCGCACGGCGTTCGCGCGCGGGAAGCCGCCGCGCATGCGCAGTTCCATGTTCTCGCCCGCGTTCAGGCCCGATCCGCTGCCGCAGCACAGCGTCTTCTCACGGATGGTCTCCTCGGGCATCTCGTGGAAGTGGTTGCACACCTTGTTGATGATGTAGCGCGGCTCCTCCAAAAGGCCCATGGCGCGCGAGGTGTTGCACGAGTCGTGGTACGTAACCACCAGATGGTCGTTGCGGCTCGGGTCAACCTTGATCTTGTCGTGGTACAGCAGGTCGGCCGTGAACTCGGTGATGTGCACCATCTTCGTGGAGGCCGCGTTCTCGAACCGCGTGCCGGTGATGGGCGACACGGGAACCTCCAGGAAGTCCGCCGGGCCGTTCCACGTGTCCATGTACTGGTTCACCAGGCGCCACATGTGGCCGCACTCGCCGCCCAGTATCCACTTCACGCCCAGGCGCTTCGCCTCGGCGTACATCTTCGCGTTCAGGCGCTTGGCCATGTCGTTGGCCGTGAAGAAGCCGAAGTTGCCGCCCTCCGAGGCGTACGTGGACAGCGTGTAGTCCAGCCCCAGCTGCTCGAACAGCAGCATGTAGCCCATGAACGTGTACGTGCCGGGCTCGGCGTACAAGTCGCCCGACGGCACCACGAACAGAATCTCGGCGCCCTTGCGGTTGAACGACGGGTTGATGGCCTTGCCGGTGATGTCCTGCAGGTCCTCCATGAGGAACTCTATGTTGCTCATGATGGTCTGGGGCTCGAGGCCCACGTGGTTGCCCTTCATGTAGCAGTTGGCAACCGGCCCGGCTATCCACTCGGTGTTCAGGCCCAGCAGGTTCAGCAGCTCGCGGCCCATGAGGGTGATCTCGGCCTGGTCGATGCCGTAGGGGCAGAACACCGAGCAGCGGCGGCATTCCGTGCACTGGTAGAAGTAGTAGTGCCACTCCTTGATGACGTCCTCGGTGAGGTCGCGTGCGCCCACCAGCTCGCCGAGCAGCTTGCCGGACGTGGTGAAGTAGCGGCGGTACACCGAGCGCAGCAGCTCCGCGCGCACCACCGGCATGTTCTTGGGGTCGCCCGTGCCCTGGTAGAAGTGGCACTTGTCGGCGCAGGCGCCGCAGCGCACGCACACGTCCATGTACAGCTTGAACGAGCGGTACTTCTTCATGAGGTCTTCCATGCCGTTCAGGACGATGTCCTTCCAGCCCTCCGGCAGGTGCCAGTCCTCGTCGGCCGGCGACCAGTCGTGGCCGTTCGGCATGCCCACGACCTCGAGGTTCTTCGGCTTCGTGCCGTAGCAGTACATGCCCTCCTTGAACTCGGTGGGCGTGTGCATCCAGCCCGTCTTGGGCACGTCGAAGGAAAAGTCCAGAAGCTCGTCTTGTTTCGGTAGTTTCGCCATCGCCCTCACTCCGCATCCAGCGGCAACCCGGCCTTGACCAGCTTGTCCTTGAACTCGTCTTCGTATTCGGCGTACGTGTGCACGGGCAGGTCGGGGTTCCACGGGTTCACGTGGCGCACCGCGCGGCTGTCGTTGGCCTGGTTGCGCGTGGGCGACAGCACGATGCCGCCGGCGTGCATGAGCTTGCTCCACGGGAAGTACCCGATGAGCACACTCGCCAGGAACAGGTGCACGTAGAAGATGGGGCCTATGCCGGCCACCACCACGGGGTGCAGCGTCACCAGCCCCATGGCCACCTCCTTGACCCCCTCGATGTCTACGCGGAAGAAGTAGCGCATCACGATGCCGGCTATGACCACGCCCAGCAGCAGGAACAGCGGGAAGAAGTCGTTCGGCAACGACAGGTAGCGCACGCGGGGGATCACGACGCGCCGGACGAACAGGAACGTGAGCGCGCTGACGATCAAGAGGTCGGTGAGGTAGAGCGCCGGCAGCCCAATCTGGAAGAACGCGTCGGCGCCTTCGAGGGCCATGATGGCGCCCGGTACCGGCTCCAGGAAGAAGCGCAGGTGGCGCAGCACGATGATCAGCATGGACCAGTGGAACACGAGCGCGCCCAGCCACAGCCACTTCGCCGATCCCACGCCGAGGGCCTCGCCCTGCTTCTCGGTCTTCGTGTTGCGGAACAGCGACCGGAACACCAGCACCTCGAGCAGCATGCGGCCCACGACGCCCGCGAAGGACGAGGGGTTCTCTATCTTGTTCTGCTTGACCCACGGCAGCGACTTCTGCTGGCCGCAGGTGGTGGGGATGCGGAACGGCACGGCCGACTTCCCCCACTTCACGAGGCGGAACACGAACCCGCCCACGAAGCTCGCCAGGGCGAGGTAGGGAACGACGATGCCGAACACGGCGTAGAGGCCCGCATACTGCGTGCCCACCCAGGCCACGGCGGCAAGGGCCAACGTCAAGATCAGGGGGCCGACGATCCTCATACCGCGTCCCCCTCGCGCCGGGCCCTATCGCGGGCCAGCCTTCTGTTCATGAGACCCTCACCTCTCTGCATCTCGTCCAACCTGATCTGGTTCAGCTTCTCCCGAGATTCGACGTACCGGTCGGACGCGTAGCGCCCCAAGGCGTCGATGCGCTCGTCCACCAAGGCGAGCTCGCCGTCGCCGGCTGCGGCGCCCACGGCATCGCGGACAACCTGCTTCAGATCGAGAAGAGGGCGCAACGCATGCGCCTGGTCCGTCTCCTGGACGGCTCGCAGGCGGCACCAGTCGGCCACCGAGGCGGGAATGTCCGCCTCTCCCCCTGCGCCTGCCAACCAGGCGAGCACGTCGCTCGCGCACTCGTCGGCAAGATAGGCGGCGGGATTGGAGAACCGGCCCGCCTTCCCCGCTGCAACGGGGAAGGCGGATGCGGACCCGCCGTCGAAACACGCCCTCCAAGCCTTGAATAGGGAACTTCTCCTCGCGTCGATCTCCCCGTAGACCGTGCCCATGAGCGCGTCTTATTCGGGAGGGGCGACTTTGCCCTTCAGGGCGACGAACGTGGTGGTGATGTAGAGGTATTCGACCTTGTCCTCGAACGCAAGCTCCTTGACAGCCAGGTCGACGGCGGATTTCTCCTCGGAGATCGCCTTGGCTATCTCCTTGCTCTTCGCCTTCTCCACCGTGTCAAGGTAATCGAGAACTTTTTGCTTGATGGCAGGATCTGCAGCACCTTTTTGCATACGAGCCTCCTCCTCGATAGGGCGCGTGCCAAGAAAGGCATACCGGACCGAACCCGTTGCCCTTCCCCACGCAGCTACCAGTAAATCATCCTGTTCGCCACCTGTAAAATAAAAGGTTTTCATCAAGGCATTACGAAACGCGATGACCACCTTCAACCCCTGTTCAACCATCATTTTTGACGCTTTTTGTCCCGCGTTTCGGCAGCCGCCCGCCACCGTGTGCGCTACAATGGCAGGCGCGGGCGCCGAGCCCGCCCATGCCTTGGGGAAAGGGGCGCCATGCCAACGTATCCCGTCTCGCTCGTCCTGCAGGACCGCGCCGCGCTCGTCGTGGGCGGAGGCGCCGTCGCCACCCGGAAGGTCGAAGGGTTGCTGCCCGCCGGAGCGCACGTCACCGTCGTCGCGCCCGAGGTCACGGAAGCCCTGCGCGCGCTCGCCGACGCGGGCCGGTGCGCCTGGCGCGCCAAGGCCTACGACGCTGCCGATCTGAGCGGCGCCGACATCGTGTTCGTGGCCACCGACGACGAGGATGTGAACGCGCGGGCCTACCGCGACGCGTCGGGGGCGCATCTCATGGTGAACGTGGCCGACCGGCCGGAGCTCTGCACGTTCTTCCTCCCCTCGGTGCTGCGCCGGGGCAAGCTGTCCATCGCCGTGTCCACCGAGGGCGCGAGCCCGCTCACAGCGCGCCGGCTGCGCAGGGAGCTGGAGGAGCGCATCCCCGCGGGCTTCGAGACCTACCTCGACCTGCTGGCCGCCTGGCGCCCGCGCGCCATCGCCGCCCTGCCCGACGAGCCCGCCCGCCTCCGCTTCTGGCAGCAGGCCACCGACGGCCGCGTCCAGCGCCTCGTGCAAGCCGCCGACGAAGAGGCCGCCGAGCGCCTCCTAGAAGAGCTGCTGGAAGCCGAGCGGACCGCCTGCGCAACCCTGTAGAGACGGACCTTCGGTCGGTTCAAGTTTCCTTGCATTCGTGTAACGAGTTCCGCCGTTTATAAAAGCACGCCCGCCGGCTCAGCGGCGCAGGGACTCCAGCTGGGGCAGGAACTCCTCCACCAGCGCGGGGTCGGCGGCGGCCAAGAGGTCGGCGGCGGCGAGCAGGCTCGGGTGGAACGTGGGCTCGTCGAGAGCGGCCATGATCAGGTACGAGGCGAACCGGCCGTAGCGCTCGGGCGCGCCGGCCACCACGGCGGCGGCGATTTCCGGCGCCGACCACGCCACGTTGCCGCCCTCCTCGTTCATCTCCCACAGGCTGCGCCGGATGGTCTCCCGGAAGAACTCGGGCATACCCGCCGACCGCTCGCGCGAGAGCATGCGGAAGCACGCGACGGTGCGCGCGTGGTGCGCCGCGTCGGGCGCGCAGGCCAGCCGCTTGAGGAAGCGCTGCACCCGATGCGGGTCCTCGTCGAACAGCGCCAGGATAGCCGTCTCGTCACCGGCCTCGACAAGCGCCCGCACCCCGCTTTTCGTGATGTCGGACACGTTGCACCCTTCCCTCGTGCCCGCCTAGGACGCCGTGCCCGCAGGGGCACCGAGGCCCTTGCGGGACTCCTTCTCCAGCCGCTTCCTCGCTTCCGCCATGCACCAGGTGGTACCGCCATGCTCCGCCACGTAGGCAAGGCGCGCATGCCGCTCGGCAGGATCGGCCAGGCAGCCCGCCGCCTTCAGCGAGAACAGCACGCGATGCGCGGGAAGGGCCTTGGGGTCATCGGCAACCTGGAGGTACCCGGCCGCCGCCTTGGACGGCTTCCCGTTGAGCTCCTTTGACAGCATATCGCGCAGGGCCACGTGCTCGGCAATGTGGGAAGCAGCGTCCTTCGACAGCCCCTCGGCGGGCAGCTCCTTCAAAGCCTTGACCTCGGCAGTGAGGCCCTTGAGGTCGCGCTTGTCCCACGCACAGTACGCCAGAAGGTTGTGGTAGAGGAACTGTCCCTGGGGGTCGGCGTCGTCCTCCAGAGCCCGCATGAGCTTGGCCGCCTCGTTCCATTTGCCCTGCCATCGCAGGGCGTAAGCATAGCTGAACAGCCCGCTGCGCGGGTCGGCGTTCTTCTTGTCCTTCTCGAGCAGGGCAAGCGTCCGACGAGCGCACAGGAGCGGGTCGCAGTCGTCGTCGATGAGGCGCGTGAGCCCCTTGTTCACCGAGCCCCTCATGAACACCCCGAAGAAAACCGCGACGATCATGAGCGGCAGAAGGATGAACGTGCTGATGGCGAACCAGGGGGTGCCCGACATTCCCATGATCATCACGAACAGCGCGAAGGCGGCAACCCCCGCGACGCGCACTCTGATGGTGTATTTGCGACGCACCCATTCGCGCGACTCCGCGTCGGCCTCGTCGCCGAGCACCTCCACGATACGCTCGTAAGCTCTCATCTTGACCCCTTTCCCCTCGCGTCGCCCCTGCGGTGAAAAAACCGCAGGCAGCCCCGTTTTAGCGAGACCGCCTGCGGCTTCAAGCATGAACCTCCGGGGCTAGATCATGCCCCATTTGCGCGTGTACTCGCTGTAGAACGCGTAGTCGTTCTCGCTGATCCCCGCCTCTTCGAGCCGGGGCAGGATGTCCTCGTAGATCATCGTCTCCGTCTCCATCCACACCCCGTCCTTCTTGACGGTGATCTCCCAGTCGTCATGGATGCTGAGCAAAAACTCCATGACGGCCGCGCTGTGCGACATGCACCGGTTCGTGTAGGCCGCGAGCTCGCGAATCGCATCCGGAGTCGCCTCGATCTTCTTGACGGACTTCCAAGGCGATTTCCCCCTCCGGCGCCACTCCCCCGCCTCGAAGAACGGGAGGAAGAAGCAGGCGCTTTGAATGCAGGTATGCTTGACTACGGTTGGCTCGTCCATTGCCTACCCGAGTCCCACGGTCGTCCAGTAGCTGTTCAGGATAATCGTGGAGAACAGGAAGCCGAGCGCCACGTTGACCACGACGCCGCAGGTGAAGGCCGCGAAGGGCTTCCAACCGGTGGCGGCGAGCGCCTTGAAGCGCGTGGTCAGGCCGATGCAGAGGAAGCACAGGATGAACGCCCAGCCGCGCAGGCCCTTGATGGGGCTGAGGACCTGCTTGTCGATGGTGGCCGCAACGTCGGGAGTGCTCGCCAACGTCACGACGGTGATGAGGATGGAGGCGATGAAGAAGCCCACGACGAACTTCGGGAAGCGCTCCCAGATAACGCCGGCGGACGGCTTCTGGCGGGTGCCGTCGGCGCTTTCGCCCTTCTCCCACATGGTGACGGAGATGATGGCCAGGATGAAGGCCCACACGCCCACGAAGATGTCGCGGCCGACGACCTTCATGAGGGTGAACGTGGTGATGGCGCCGTCGCCGAACTGGGCGGCCGCGGCCATGCCGGCGGCGTCCGCGAACTCGGACGTGCCGATCCACGCGCCGGAGGCGCCGTCGGACAAGCCGAGGGCGCGGCAGACGACGGGAAGCAGGAACACCATGATCGTAGCCCAGATAACAACCATCGAGATGGACACCGACACGTGCTCCTTCTTGGCGTTCACGGCAGAGCCGATGGCGATGGAGGCCGACACGCCGCAGATAGAACCGCCGGTGGCCAGCGTCGCCGCGAACGGCTTCTCAAGCTTGAACAGGCGCGAGGCGCAGAAGTAGATCACCAGGAAGGTGGACACGGCGATGATGGTGGCCTGCATGAGGGCAACCGGGCCGGACTGCAGGATCAGCGTGAAGGGGAGCGTGGCGCCCATGAGCACGATGCCGGTCTTCACGTAGAACTCGGTGCGCATGCCGGCTTCGAACCAGTCCGGGATCTTCACGAAGTTGCCGATGATGATGCCCACGATCAGGGCCATGACCGGCGCTTCAAGGCTGAACTGCTTCGCCAGGCTCCAAGCGGAGAGGATCTGGACCAAGATGGCCATCACGTAGAGGAGCGTGAAGCCGCCCAAGAACTTGGGCACGTTCTTGCCCATGATGCCCATGACGATAGAGAAGATGACGGCCAATACGACGTAAAGGATGATCGCGTTCGGGAAGATCCCGGTCACACACGGCAGCAGGCCCGAGAAGTCGCTGTATCCCGCGAACTTGACGTTGAGGGCGCCCAGGATGCCGGACTGCCCGGTTGCCCAAAGGATCAGGGCGACGACGACGATGCCGAGGCCGATCCATACGGCCCACCAGTCCTCCTTCAAATAGAGGCTCTTGAGGCCCCCGCCGTTGGTCTTGGTATTGTTTGTTGACATAATATCCCCTTTTCTTTGTTCGAGCAGCTGCATGCCGCTCGTCCCTCAAACACTCGATCAGCGATAAGCGATGTCGTCGGCTATCGTTGACCAATCCGCGCCGACCGGTTCCGCCGGCCCCGCCGACGCGGATTGAGAGCTCGAAGCGCTAGTACTTGAACGCCGCCGACGTCCTGAACGTCTCACGCGAGAAGATGTAGTCGTCGATGTGCTTGTCGGTGAACGGGATGCCCGACAGGCTGAAGAAACGCTCCCAGCCGATGCGCTCGACCCACTCGCCCAAGCGCTCGCCCCTCCGGGCGTTGGCGATCCAGAGGTCCACGATATGGCGCACCGCCTCGGTGACCTCGGGCCAGCGCGGCGGGTTGTTCGGCAGAAACGGGATGACCATGCGCGAGAAGCTGGGCGCCGTGCGGGCGTTGGACACCTTGCCGCCGATCAGGATGGCCACGCCGTCGTTCTTGGCATCCATGATGTGCATGCCGGGCGACATGGTGTAGCAGTTGCCGCAGTACATGCAGCGCTCCTCCACGATGGTCACGCTCTTGTTCTTCGGGTCGGGGCGGATGGCCGCCGTGGGGCAGCACGCCACCAGGCTCGGAATCTCGGTGCCCTTGCGGATGGCCTCGTGGTCCATGCGCGGCACGGTGCGGTGGATGCCGACGAGCGCGATGTCGCTCACGTGGGCGGCGCCGCACATGTTCAGGCAGCACGCCATGGCGATGCGCAGCTTGTTGGGCAGGTCGTCGCGCTGGAAGTACTCGAACAGGTCGTCCATGACCGCCTTGGTGATGCCCGAGGCGTCGGTCGCGGGCGTGTGGCAGTGCACCCAGCCCTGCGTGTGCACGACGTTGCTGATGGAAGCGCCGGTGCCGCCCACGGGAAGCCCCTGGGCCTCGCACTCGGCGATGAGCGGCTCGACGTTTTGCTCGTCGGATACCAAGAACTCGATGTTGTTGCGGCTGGTGAAGCGCAGGTAGCCGCCGCAGTACTTGTCGGCCAGCGCGCACACGTCGCGGATGAAGTCGACGCACACGAGGCGGGGCGAGGCGCAGCGGACGCTGTACAGCGCCCCGGCCGGGCCCACGTGCTTCAGCACGCCGGGACGCGGCGACTCGTGGTACTCCCACTTGCCGTAGTTCTGCTCCACGATAGGCGGCAGGTTCTTACGGTAGTCCGGAGGTCCATTGTCGATCTTGGGCATGTAACTCACCTCATCTTTCAACGGGAACAATACGGTTCAAGCGCGATCGCGCTAGTCCTCGATCTCGTCCTTCTGCCAGAACACGTAGGGGTTGGCGCGCGGACGGTACACCATCTGGGGAACGGCCGGGATGCCCGTGGCGCGCAGGAACTCGCCCATGCCCAGGCGGTAGATGAGCTCGCCGATGCGCTCGCGCGTCTTGCCGTTCTCGTCCCACCAGTCCCAGATGCGGTCCATCATCTCCTTGAACTCGGTGTAGGGCGGCTCCATCTTCATGAAGGGCACGATGACCCACGACATGAAGGCGGACTTCACGATGGTCGACTTCGCGCCGATCATGATGGTGGCGCCCTTCTCCTTGCCCTGCTTGATAGCCTTGCCCATCACGTTGATGCAGTGCATGCAGCGCGTGCACTCCTCGGCGTTCACCGAGAGCTCTTGGGTGTCCTTGTCGTAGGTCAGGCAGTGCGAGGGGCAGCGGTGGCACACGTCCATCTGGATGTCCAGGCCGTCGGCGGCGTACTTCTTCACCTCGTCCTGGTCGATGATGATGGAGTCGCGCCAGGTGCCGATGATCGAGCAGTCGGCGCGCGCCTGGGCCGCCACGCAGTCGTTCGCGCAGCCGGACATCTTGAACTTGAACTTGTACGGCCACATGGGGCGGTGGATCTCGTCCTGGTACTCGTTCGTCAGGTCGTAGCACATGTCAAGCGTGTCGTAGCAGGCGTGCTCGCAGCGGCCGGGTCCCACGCAGCAGCTCGGCGAGCGCAGGTCGGAGCCGGAGCCGCCCAGGTCGAACCCGCGATCGCTGATGTCGTCGAAGATGGGCTGCAGCTGGTCGGTGTGCGTTCCCAGCAAGATGATGTCGCCGGTGGAGCCGTGCATGTTCGTGAGCCCGCTGCCGCGCTCCTCCCACACGTCGCAGATCTCGCGCAGCATGTCGCTCGTGTAGAACCAGCCGCTGGGCTGGGCCACGCGCACCGTGTGGAACTCGCTGATGTTCGGGAACTCCTCGGGCATGTCGGTGTAGCGGCCGATGACGCCGCCGCCGTAGCCCTTCACGCCCACGATGCCGCCGTGCTTCCAGTGGCCCACCTTGTCCTCGTAGGACTTCTCGAGGAGCCCCAGCAGATCGTCGGCCATGGCGTTCTTCTCGCCCGCGCGCTTGATCTGGGTCACGAAGCTGGGCCACGGACCCTTCTCCAGCTCGTCGAGCTGGGGGGTTTCTCTCTTTTCTGCCATAATTTCCTCCTGTTTTCCGGGGGGTTCGTTGGCACTACAGTTCCATCACGGTGATAGCGCCGGACGGGCATACCGTCGTGCAGGCCTCGCAGCCCATGCAGTCGCACGGGTCGCCTTTGATGGAGGCCTTCTCCCCGTCGAAAGTCAAAATGCCCGCGGGACAGCCGTCAGCGCATGAGTTGCACCCGGTGCACGCCTCCTCGTCAAGAGAAACCATATACATACCAATCACCCCCTTTCCGTTGCGAACTCGTCTTCGAGCTGCACGCACGTACCGCGTGATGCGCTATAGGGCGCGCAAGACGCGCTCGGCCTGCTCCAGCGTGAACGCGATGTCCTGCCCGCTGTGGGCCGTCGAGACGAACGCCGCCTCGAACTGGCTCGGGGCCAAGTAGACCCCCGCCTCCAGCATGGCCCGGTAGTAGCGGGCGAACCTGTCGGCATCGGCGTTGCAGGCGCTCTCGTAGTCGACCACCGGCTCGTCCGTGAAGAAGGCCGAGAACATAGCCCCCACGCGGTTGACCTGAAGCGGCACGCCGCAGTCGCGCGCGATGCCCTCCAGGCCGTCCGCAAGGTCGGCGGCGGCTTTGAAAAGGCTCTCGTAGGTGCCGGGCTCCTGCAGCAGCTTGAGCGTCGCCAAGCCGCCGGCCACGGCAAGCGGGTTGCCCGAGAGGGTGCCCGCCTGGTACACCGGCCCCAGCGGGGCCAGCCCCTGCATGAGGTCGGCGCGCCCGCCGAAGGCCGCAAGCGGCAGGCCGCCGCCGATGACCTTCCCCAGGCACACGAGGTCGGGCAGCACGCCGTAGTAGCGCGAGGCGCCGCCGTAGTCCACGCGGAAGCCCGTCATGACCTCGTCGAATATGAGCACGGTGCCCTGCTCGAGCGTGAGCGCGCGCAAATCGAGCAGGAATCCGGGGTCGGGCGGGACCACGCCCATGTTGCCGGCGACCGGCTCCACGATGACGGCGGCGATGCGCTCGCGGTACTCCTCGAACAGCGCGGCCACGCTTTCGCTGTCGTTGTAGCGCGCCACGAGCGTCTTCTCGGCCACGTCCTTCGGCACGCCGGCCGAGCTGGGACGCCCGTTGGTGAGCGCGCCGCTGCCGGCCTTCACCAGCAGGCCGTCCGAGTGGCCGTGGTAGCAGCCCTCGAACTTCACGATGTAGTCGCGCCCGGTGGCGCCGCGCGCCAGGCGCAGGGCGCTCATGGTAGCCTCGGTTCCCGAGTTGACGAACCGAACCATCTCCACGGCATCGTACGCGCGGCGGATCTCCTCGGCCAACGCCGTCTCGGCCTCGGTGGGCGCGCCGAAGGACGACCCCTGCTGCGCTGCGCGGCACAAGGCCTCCACCACGGCGGGATGCGCATGGCCGCAGATGAGCGGGCCCCATGAGCCCACGTAGTCCACGTAGCCGTTCCCGTCCACGTCCCAGACGTGCGAGCCCTCGCCGCGCGCCAGGAACACCGGGTTGCGCCCCACCGCGCGCGCGGCGCGCACGGGCGAGTCGACCCCTCCCGGTATCACCCGGCAGGCAATGCGGAACGCTTCCTCGCTTCTCGTCGTGTCGAGCATGCCCGGCACACCTCCTTCTTTTCCGCGCCGGCCGTCTTGCCGGCTCGGTCGGTCACATCGATTCGTGCAGCCACCCGGCAACGTCGAGGGCGTGGTACGTGATGAGCAGGTCGGCGCCCGCGCGCTTGCAGCCCACGAGCGCCTCCATGACCACGCGGCGCTCGTCGATCCACCCCTGCGCGGCCGCGGCCTTCACCATGGCGTACTCGCCGCTCACGCAGTAGGCGGCCACGGGCAGGCCGCAGGCCTGCTTCGTGCGGTACAGCACGTCGCCGTAGGCCAGGGCCGGCTTCACGATGACGAGGTCCGCGCCCTCCTCCACGTCGAGCATGACCTCGCGCAGGGCCTCGTCGCCGTTCGCCGGGTCCATCTGGTAGCTCTTGCGGTCGCCGAACTGCGGCGCCGAGTCGGCCGCCTCGCGAAACGGCCCGTAGAAGGCGGAGGCGAACTTCGCGGCGTAGGACATGACGGCCACGTGCTCGAAGCCGTTCTCGTCGAGCGCGTCGCGGATGGCGCCCACGCGGCCGTCCATCATGTCGGACGGCGCCACGATGTCGGCGCCCGCCCGGGCATGGGACACGGCCGTGGCGGCCAAGAGCGCAACCGACTCGTCGTTGAGCACGCGCTCGCCGTCCACCAGGCCGCAGTGGCCATGGTCGGTGTACTCGCACAGGCACACGTCGGTGATGACGGTGAGCGCGGGCTGGCGCTCCTTGGCAAGGGCCACGGCCTGCTGCACGATGCCGTCTTCGGCATAGGCCTGCGTGCCACGCGCGTCCTTGAAGGCCGGCAGCCCGAACAGGAGGATGGCGGGAATGCCCTTGCCCGCCACCTCGTCGAGCACCGGCCCGAGCCGGTCGAGGGAGTAGTGGAACACGCCGGGCATGGAGGGCACGGGCTCCTGCTTTCCCGTGCCGCTGCATACGAACAGCGGGTAGACCAGGTCGTCCACGCGCACATGGTGCTCGCGCACCATGGCGCGCAGGCCGGCCGTCTCCCGCAGGCGGCGGGGGCGCTTGCGCATCTTCATAGGAGCTCTCCTTCTTGCGTATCGACGAGCGCGGCCACGAGGCCCGCGATGGTGTACTCGACCGCCTGGGCGCGGGGCTCGAGGCCGGCCGCGCGCAGCGTCTCCGTGGTCACGGGACCGATGGAGTACAGGTCGGCCCCCTCGAGCAGCGACGGGCCGCCCAGGCAGGCCAGCAGGTTCGTCACCGTGGACGAGCTGGTGAACGTGACGGCGTCCACGTCGCCCGCGCGCAGGGCGGCCGCGAGCGCTTCCGCGCCCTCCGCAACCGCGCGCGTGCGGTACGCCGCCACGTCGCTCACCTGCGCCCCCTGCTCCTCGAGCGCCCGGGGCAGCACGTCGCGGGCCTCCTCGGCGCGGGCGATGAGCACGCGGTCCCCCGCGCGCACCTTGCCCGCCAGCAGCCCTGCGAGGCCCTCGGCGCAGAACTCCCGCGCCACGTGGACCTGCGTGATGCCGTAGGCCGCGAGAGCCGCCTGGGTCCCCGTGCCGATGGCCGCCACCTCGGCGCCGGCCAGGCAGCGCGCGTCGAGGCGCTGGGCCGCGGCCTCGGCGAAGAAGGCGTCGACGCCGTTCGCGCTCGTGAGCACGACCCATCGGTACGCCTCGATGCCGGCCACCGCCTCGGCGAGCGGCTGCGGGTCGGTCGGAGGGGCAATCTCGATGGCCGGGAACTCGAGGACCTGCGCGCCGCGCTCCTCGAGCGCGGACGCGAGGGCCGACGCCTGGTGGCGGGCCCGCGTGACCACGACGGTCTTGCCGAACAGCGGCTTGCGCTCCGCCCAGGACAGGCGCTCGCGCAACGCGGCCACCTGCCCCACCACGATGACTGCCGGGTTCTCGATGCCCTCCTCGCCCACGCGCTCCTCGAGGGCGGCGAGCGGGGCGCGCACCGTGCGCTGCATCGGCCAGGTGCCGTAGCGCACGACGGCCGCGGGGGTGGCGGGGTCCATGCCGTGCCCCACGAGGTTGTCCACGATGCGCGGCAGGTTCTCCATGCCCATGAGGAACACGAGCGTGCCCTTGAGGCGCGCCACCTGCCCCCAGGGGATGGCCGAGACGCCCTTGCCATCGCGCTCGTGGCCCGTGATCACGGTGAACGACGAGGCCGCGTCGCGATGCGTCACCGGGATGCCCGCGTAGGCGGGGGCGGCGATGGCCGACGTCACGCCGGGCACCACCTCGTAGGACAGGCCGTGGGCGCGCAGCTCCTCCGCCTCCTCGCCGCCGCGCCCGAACACGAACGGGTCGCCGCCCTTCAGGCGCACGACCACGTTGCCGGCCAGCGCCTTCTTTACCAGCAGGGCGTTGATCTTGTGCTGGGGCAGCGTGTGGTGGTCGGGGGTCTTGCCCACGTAGACGAGCTCGCAGTCCGGCCGGGCGTAGCCGAGCAGGCGCGGCGACACCAGCCGGTCGTACACGAGCACGTCGGCGCGCTCGATGGCCGCGCGGCCCTTGAGCGTGAGCAAGCCGGGGTCGCCGGGTCCGGCACCCACGAGGTATACCTGGGTCTCTCCCTTCGAATGCGCCATGTCACACCCCCGACCGATCGGCGTGCGCCGGCAGAATGCCCGCCGCGCCCTGCGCGAGCGCGTCCTCGGCGGCCTCGCGGCCCACGCGCTCGGGCTGCGTGCCCGTGCGCTCCACGCGCACCATGCTCCCGCCGTCCAGGCTGCACACCATGCCCGAGAGCCTGACCACGTCGCCGGTGCACGCGGCCAGCGCGCCGATGGGCGTCTGGCAGCCGCCCTCGAGCGCCGCCAGGAAGCTGCGCTCGGCACGCGCCGCGCGCTCGGACTCCGCATGGTTCACGGCCCGCACGAGCGCGGCGGCGTCGTCGCGGCCCGCGGCCACCTCCACCGCGATGATGCCCTGGCCCGCAGCCGGCATGACCACGTCGGGGGCCAGGTACTCGGTGATGCGGTCGCTCCATCCCAAGCGCTCCACCCCCGCCACGGCCAGGATGATGCCGGCCATGCCCTCGTCCTCCTGCAGCTTGCGCCAGCGGGTGGCCAGGTTCCCGCGGATGCTCACGCACTCCACGTCGGGGCGCACGCGGTACACCTGCGCGGCCCGGCGCAGGCTCGAGGTGCCGATGCGCGCGCCCTCGGGCAGATCGGCCAGCACGAGGCCGTCCTTGCCGAGGAACGCGTCGCGCGGGTCATGGCGCAGGCAGTACGCACCTATCTCGAAACCCTCCGGCAGCTCGGTGGGCAGGTCCTTCAGGCTGTGCACGGCCAAATCGATGGTCCCGTCGCGCAGGCCCTCCTCGATCTCGGCCGTGAACACGCCTTTTCCGTCCACAAGCGGAAGGGGGGTCGCCAGGTCGCGGTCGCCCGCCGTGTCCGTCTCAGCCAGCTCGACCTCCAGGCCGGGATGCGCCTCGATCAGGCGCTCGCGCACCCACTTCGCCTGCCACAGCGCCAACTCGCTCTTTCTTGTACCTATGACCAGGCGCTTCATCGCGAACCTCCCGTCAGCGCGCCCCCAGGGCCCGCTCCCGTCTCCGCAGGCGCCGGCGCATCCGCGCGCGCGGGCATCTCCGCAGACGCAGGCCCCTCCTCGGGCTCGAGGTGGAACAGCTCCTGCAGCATGGCGGCGTACGCGCGGCTCTTCTCGGAACCCGCCATGGCGTTCAGCGATGCCACGGGCTCGTGCACCAGCTGATGGGCGATGGACGTGGCCAGGCACTGCACGGCCTGCTTCTGGCTGGGCGTGAGGCCCGAGAGCTTGCCCATGGCGCGCTCCAGCTTGTCGGCCTTAATGCGGTCGGCCTGGCGGTAGAGCGCGTCGATCGTGGGGATGTACTCCAGCGAGCGCTGCCAGCGCTCGAAGTCGGCCGCCACCTCGTCGATGAGCTGGGCGGCCGTCTTGGCCGCACGCAGGCGCTCGTTCTGGTGGCGGTTGGCCACGTCGCGCAGCTCGTTGATGTCGTAGCAGCTCACGTTGGGGATGTCGCGCACCGCCGGGTCGATGTCGCGCGGAAGGGCCATGTCGATGCACAGCAGCGGCCGCTCGGCGCGGCGCTCCATGATCGCGGCCAGGCGCTCGCGCCCCACCAGGCAGCTCTTCGCCGCCGTGGCCGAGAACACCACGTCGGCCTGCTCCAGGCAGGCGTCCATCTCGTCGAGGGAGCAGGCGCCGAAGCCGTACTGGCCGGCCAGCCGCTGCGCCTTTTCCAGCGAGCGGTTCGACACCATGGCCACCGACACGTCCTGCGCCACGAGGTACTTCATGGTCAGCTCGCTCATCTCGCCCGCGCCCAGGATGAGCACCCGCTTGTCCGCGATGCCGCCCAGCTCCCGCGCGGCCAACTCCACGGCAATGCGCCCGATGGAGGTGGAGTAGCGGCTGATGCGCGTCTCGGAGCGCACCTTCTTGCCCAGCGACAGCGCGCGCTGGAACCACACGTTGACCATCTTGTCGTTTGCCCCCGCCTTGCAGGAGGCCCGGTAGGCACGCGACACCTGGCCGGCTATCTCCGTCTCGCCCACGATGAGCGAGTCTAGGCCGCACACGACCTCGAACAGGTGGCGCACGGCGCGCCCGTCCGTGAAGGCGTACAAAAGCTCGCGGAACTGCCGCGCCGGGGCCGCATCGGCCGCGCCCCCCTGGCCCAGGATGAAGTCGCGCACCCGGGCGACGCCCTCGTCGGCGTCCTCGCACACGCCGTAGAACTCCAGGCGGTTGCACGTGCTCAGCACCACGGCGCCGGCCAGCCCGGCGGCCGCCTTCACATCCTGCACGCACAGCTCGTTTTGCGAGTGGTGCACGCTCAGCTGCTCAAGAATCTCAAGGGGTGCGCGCTTGATGCTCAGCCCCACGACGATGGTATGCATAGTCCCGCTCCCGTCTCATCCCCCAGCCGCCCGCTCCCCAGCAGACGCGCGTGAAACCCGGTCAACCCCGGGGCCGCGCGCCTTCCGCACGGCCCCGGGCAGCGCCTACTCCGCTTCCAGGAACTCGAAGTAGGGCCGATCCATGCTCGCCAAGCCGTTGACCATGAGCTCGACGATGCCGCCGTACTGCACGTTGTAGCGCGCAGTGGCCTTGTACGCCTGAAGGAGGTCGCGTATCGTGCCCTTGCAGTTGGAGCACGGCGCGCAGACGTACTTCACTATGTCGGGATTCTCCATCTCGTCCGCAAACGCGTTGAGTATCTGGGCGAACTTCATGCGCCCGCTCACCTTCGTGCGGAAGTCGCCGAAGTTGTAGGAGTTCATGATGGCGAACCCGCTGCCGCCTCCGCAGCAGTAGTTGTCCACCCCGTGGGGCGTCATCTCGCGGAATTGCGGCGCTATCTTGCGCAGGATCTCGCGCTGGGGCTCCACGATGCCCATCTGGCGCACGATGTTGCACGGATCGTGCAGCGTGACGGGGAAGTCGTTCTTCGAAGGGTCGAACTTCAGGCGCCCGTTGCGCACGAACTCGGCCATCATGGGAAGGAAGCTCTCCACGGGCACGCCGCGCTCCTCGCTGTCGGCCATGCGGTCGGCGCCCACGACGGCCGCCTTGTGGGCATGGCCGCACTCGCCGATGACGATGCGCTTCACGCCCAGCTTCCTGGCCGCCTCGAACTGCGCCATGGCCACGTTCTTGGCCTGCACGTCGTCGTACCAGATGCCGTAGTTCACGCTGTCGTAGCCCACCACGTCGGTGCTGAGCGTCCAGTCGACGCCCGCCTCGTCGAGCAGGATGGCGAAGGCCGCCGGGTTCTCGGGCCAGGCCATGAACTCGCCCGCGTTGTGGAAGAGCAGCACGTCGGCGCCCTTCTTGTCGAGCGGGAACTTTATCTTGCGGCCCGTGCGCTCGTAGGTGTCCTCCTCGATGAACTCCAACGTGTCCAACAGGGCCGGCCTCGTGAGGCCCGTGGAGGAGCCCGTCTTCAGCTGCAGCTGCGTGCCCTTCGCGTGCACGGGCGTGGGGGCCAGGCCCATCTCCATGCTGAATATCTTGCGGATCTCGCGGGCCGCCATGCCGTTGTCCAGCCCCATCGGGCAAACCTGCGCGCAGCGGCGGCACAGGTTGCAGCGATAGGCCGACTCGCCCAGCCGCGCGATGGTCTCCCAGTCCAGGTCGATGTCCGCCCCGGTGAGGGAACCGAGCAGCTTGCCGGAGCGGGTGAAGTACTTCTTGTACAGCTTGCGCAGCACGTCCACGCGGAAGATGGGGCGGTAGATCTCGTCGCCGTTCGCCGCCTTGTACACATGGCACGCCTCCGAGCATGTGTTGCACTTCGCGCAGTACTCCATCGTCAAGCTGAGCGGCTGCAGGTACTTGTTGTTGGCGTCCAGGAACAGCTTCTCCAGGCCCTTGAGGAACTTTACCTTGAGCTCGTCCTCCTCTTCCTGCGTCTCGGGGCGCTTCATGGTGTCGATGGCGCAGAAGCCGTCGAGCGAGCAGCAGTTCGTCTCGGCCCATTCGGGCTTCGGGTCCTTGAAGGCGGGCTCCAGGCCGTTCTTGTCGTACGGCGCGGGCAGGGGCGCCAAGTCGTCGAGGGCGCTCAGCAGGCCCTCCCGCCTTGAGATGTCCGTGGTCCGCACGTTCTTGTATTCCATGGCCATGACCGCTTATCCTTTCGACGACTCGGACGTGGGCGCCTGCTGCTTCGCGGCCGACCAGCCGGTATGGGCAGGATGCGCGGCGGCGTCCTCGAACCGGCGCTCCACGGAGCTGCCCGGCAGGTTGGGATCGTTGTCCCACAGCACCTTGTGGAAGCAGAAGAACTTGCCCACGTAGTGGCTCATCTTGGAAAGCGGGATGTACAGGAACATGATGCCCAGCAGCGCCAGGTGCACGAGCACGATGGGCGGCAGGTCCGTGGCGCTCAGCGTGAACACCTGCGCGGCCACCTCGAAGGGCGACGTGACGAACAGCCACGAGTACGCGCCGGTGAGCAACACCGTCAGCAGCAGCACGATGTTGAAGTACTCGAGCGGGGTGGTGTACTTCGCCAGCACGCGGTCCGACACGCGGCGCACCAGCAAGAGCACGCAGCCCACCGTCGACAGCGCGAAGCCGACGACCCCCACGACGGTCACCGCGAGCACGTACCAGTCGGGATGCCATGCCACGCTGACCAGCAGCAGCACCGACCATCCCAGCATGACGTAGATGCCCAGGTGCATGGAGTACGACGCCCACCACAGCACGCGCTGGTGCACGAAGAGCTTCTTGATGAACAGCATTTCCTTCATGATGTCGACGGCCTCGTTGACCCGGTCGATCTTACGCGGCTTCGTCCACCATTCGGGCTCCTCCAGGTACGAGCCGCCGTAGGCCGCCCGCCCGCCGCCTTCCTTGGGAACGGGATAGAGGTCGAGGCGCGCATGGATCTGCATGTGCGCGAACTTGTAGGCTTTCCTCAAGGACAGCGCGAAGAAACCGAACATCGCAAGCAGAATGAACACGGATACGAGCATATCAACCGTCATTGAAACCGCCCCCCTACGCCCTTTTCCGGAGCGCGCATCGGTGGAAAAACCGTCTCGGCGTGATGCACCGGCATGGCCTTAAAGCTACGGCACGGTTGCCGAAGTGTAAAATTCTGTTTTGCGATAGCGTCATAAAAAGCAGCTATGACTTGCGGTAAAATGGTTGCGCAAACGCTGGGCTCCCTCTGTGCAATGAAAATGAAAACTATCGATTCATCTGGTAATACTCTGCTGATAAACCATGAACGCAGCAAGGGGAGAACAAGGATTCGGCCGCGTGGGAGGCAGCGTTTCCCTGGAATCGGAATTACGTATGGCATCCCCTGTTCTCTCTATGGCCAAATTGACACCGTTGTACTTATACTTTTTTCCGGGGAGGGTACCGTTCGTTGTCTAACAAGGGGCCTTGTCGGCCTTTTGAAAGCATGAGGGGGCGGCATGAGTTCTTTAGAGGAGTTTCTCGTATTCAAGGACGTTGCCTACACCGGCAACATCACCCGCACTTCCGAGCGACTGCACATGAGCCAGCCAAGCGTGAGCATCCACATCCAGAACCTGGAGAAGGAATACGGCACGCAGTTCCTCGACCGCACCAACCGGGGCGTCACCCTCACCGAGAGCGGCGAGGTGTTCTACGGCTACGCGAAGGAGATCGTGCAGCTCATCTGCGAGGCGCGCGAGGCCGTGCTCAAGGCGGCCACCTGCCACCACGGCATCCGCATCGGGGCCACGTTCACCATCGGCGAGTACCTCCTGCCCTTCTTCCTGCGCGAGTACTACACAAACGAGCAGGATGCCGACATCGACGTGCAGATAGCCGACACCGAGATACTCGCGCGCGAGATCATGGACAAGCGGCTGCACGTCGCCCTCATCGAAGGGCCCGTGCCCGACGAGCCGAACTTCACCGTGGAGACGTTCTGGCACGACGAGCTGGTGGTCGTGGTGCCGAGCGACCATCCGTGGAGCGCGAGCCAATCCATCAGCTTCAGCGAGCTGGCATCCGAGACGCTCATCACCCGCGAGCAGGGCTCCGGCACGCGCAAGGTGATGGAGCTGGCCCTGGCGCGCAGCGGCTTCAACCACCAGGATCTGAACATACGGCTTGAACTGGGAAGCACGCAGGCCATCAAGCAGGCGGTGAGGTGCCACATGGGCGTGGCCGTCATCTCCGCGCTGACCGTGCAGGAGGAGTGCCGCCTGAAGCAGATGACGGCGCTGCGCGTGAAGGACTGCTCGTTCGCGCGGGCGCTCAGCATCCTCACGCACACCAAGGGCAACCTCACCACCGACGAGGAGTCCTTCCTCCTGCTGCTGCGCAACCGCAAGAAGCTAAGCGAGATCCTGCCCAAGCCCATCATCCCGTAGGGCGCTCCCAGCCAAGCCCCCGCCCCCTCTTGGGCGCACCGCGGCCCGGTTGGAAGCCGGGCCGCGGTGCGCCCAGGGTCTAGTCGAGCGACTTCAGCACGTTCACCAGGGCGTCGTCCGGGCGGTAGTGCAACCGCAGCGAAAGCAGGTTGCGGGCGACCGGGAACAGGCCGGCGTCCACGGCGGCCGCAGCACCCGCGTCCAAGGTCTCGAACGCCTCTTCCGTCGGCGCCAGCACTATCCCCGCGCTGCGCAGCTCGTCATCCACGGCATCGCGTTCGATCGGCTCTATGCCGTGCTCTGCGGCCAGCTCCTTGAGCTCGGCCACGGCCTGCAGTGCCATCACGGGCGACGTCATGACCGACTTGAGGTAGCAGGCCGCGCCCGCACGCGGCCTGCCCGCCTTCCACAGCGCGTAGGCCAGCTGGTAGTAGGCAACGGCCACGTCGTTCGGCTGCGCGGCCACCTCCAGGCCCGCCTCCAGCACGGCCGCGGCGTTGTCCATATCGCCCACCAGCATGTACGCGCGGCCGAGCTGCCGGTAGCCGCCGGCCGAGGCAGGCGCCAGCTCGATGGCGCGCCGGCCGTAGCGCAGGGCGTCGTCCACGCGGTCGAACGAGCGCTCCAGCAGCGTGACGATCTCCAGGTGGCAGAGGAAGAACGAGTCGGGCGCCAGCTGGATGCGCCTGCCCGCGTCCGCGGCCGCGCGGGCGGCGAGGGTCGGCACGGCGGCGGCATCGGACGGCGCCGACGCGGGTTGCGAATCATCGGCGCCCTTCCGGCGCGCCGCTTGCAGGGCGCGGGAGTACCGTACGCGCGCCGCGTACGAGTCGAACGCGCGGTACGCCGTCACGGCGCCGTCCGTGTAGCCGTCGAGCGCGGCAGCCTCGGCCACGGCGTCCATGAGCACGGCCACCGCCTCGGCGGGGTCGCGCGGGGCCAGCGCGCGGGCGCGGGCGAGCGCGGCCAGGCAACGGTCCTCGCCGAGGAAGCACGTCACCGCGGCGTTCTGGTCCTCGGTGTCGAGCGAGCCCTCCGCAAGCGCCGCCATGAGACGCGTGCAGGCCGAGACCCCCTGGTCGTCCCCGAGGGTGCGGGCGGCGTGCTGCTCCTCGCGCACGATGCGGATGGCCTCGGTGGCGCTGCCGGCGCGCGCGATGCGGTCGGCCAGCTCCTCTCCCACGCGGCGGCGGCGAGCCTCGGCCGCGATGCGCAGGTCGCGCGCATCGTCCGCCCCCAGCACGGGCCGCACGGCCGGCGGCAAGGACGCGTCGTCCAGCTCGGGCAGCTCCTGGCGCCGCACGGTGGAGGGCAGCGCCTGCATGAGCGCGAACGGGTCGGCTCCGGGCAGGTCGCACACGGCGCCGCAGTACGCGAGCAGCGGCGCGGGGTCGCCCTCGAGGGCGCTGCGGAAGCAGCCCGACTCCTCGTAGGCCCGGCGGGTGAGCGCAACCTGGTAGAACGCCGCCTCCTGCCGATCGACGGGGAACTCGGCATCCGGCACGGCAGGGCCCTCGCGGCCATCGGGCGCGGCGGGCGGAGCGCCGTCCCCGAGCGGGCAGGCCGCCACGTCGACGCGGCGGATGGCCGGCGAGGCCTCGAACGCCGCGGCGGCAAGCGCCAGGCCGAAATACATGGCGTAGCGGCGCGCCAGGGCATCGCGCTCGGCGGCCGGCACGTCCTCCCAGCCAACACCGGCCGGGCCCTCGGCCCATCGGCGCGCAGGCATGAGCGCGGCGTCCGGCACCGTCAGCCGGAAGGCCGCAAGGCCCTCAGCCACGTTCGCCTGCATCTGCGCCTCGATGCGCACCGGCAACTTCAGCCGCTCCAGCACGCCGGCCAGGCGGCAGCGCACCTCCCATTCGCCGTCGTCGGCACCACGGGGCGCGCCGGCCAGGCGTTCGGCGTCCCGCGCCTGAGCCCCCGCCGTCTCTATCAGGTAGGCGTCCCAGCGAGCGCAGTCCGCGTCGCCAGCCAGCGTCGCGCGGTCGCCGAACACCTCCTCCATCAGGGTGAACCGGTTGAGCGCGGCCTCCAGGGCCCAGACGGTGCGGCGGTCGACCGCCGCACCCTCGTCCTCTTGCGCCAGATAGTACAGGTTGGCATAGCGCGCGGTGCGGACGAGCCGCAGCGCCTCGTCCGGCACGGCCGGCGGGCGCAGGCCGTCCAGGCCGGCTTCGTCAAGCCATTGCACGAGGCTCCTCACCAAGGCGGGCGGCCGCACCACCGGGTCGCTCTCGGCACGGCGCACCTCGTCGACGATGGCGCGCAGAACCGGCAGGAGCGGGGCATCCCTTAGGTGCTCATGAACGAAGGCCGTGCCCCGTTCGGGCACCTCCGCCCCGCCCAGCCGGGGCCGATGCACGAACGCCAGGTAGGCGCGGGCGAGCGCGTCGTCGTAGGAGAGGCCTGCTGCATGCGGCCCGAAGTCGTACCAGGTGTCCGTGAACGTGTAGCGGCCGTTCTCGCACGTGTACTGCGCCACCTGCCGCTCGTCCTCGCCGTCCGCGCGCACCTCCACGCAGCCGCGCTCCACGTTCGCGCGCGCTCCCCGGGCGGGCGCGCCCGCGTCCGGGGCGTCTCCGTCGGAAAAGCGCGCGAAGTTGAGCTCGGGCCTGCGGGCAGGCGGCGCGGTGAGCGGGCGATCCGTGGAGAACGCGCGCCCGAAGCGGTCCACATAGGCCAGGATGCGGAACGCGCGCTTGCCCGTGAACTCCACCACGTAGCGGTCGCCCTTGGACGGCGCTGCGCAGGCACCGGAGATCCAGCCGTAAGCCAGCGCTGCCGTGCCCGCCGCCGCGGGCGCGGACGGCGGCGGCACGGCATCGGGCAGCACACGGCGCGTGGTGCCGAGCAGCAGCGCCGCCGCCGACACGGTGTACGTCCCGCCTTGCCCTGCGCCTCGTTCCTGTTCCTCGCCGTGTCCCAAGCCCTGCTCCTTTCTCTCACCGAGCAGGATAGCACGACCAGGCAGCCCCGCGTCCAAAACCCAGCACGTCTGCATGCCATCCGTCCGCGTCGTCCCCTAGAACGCACGAGGTGCGCCTGCCGTCCGGCGGGCGCCCCTCGTGCTCGATCGTTTCCCGAACTCAGTGATAATGGTTGCAGGCGTTCTCGGCACCCATGATCGGCACGCTGCCGGCCGCCACGAGCTTCGCGACCTCGCCCACGTTCGGCGTCTGGTTCTCGAAGTACACCGTGATACCCGCATCGTTGAAGCCCATCATCGGGCGCATGCCCATGCCGGCCGCCACGATGGCGTCCACGCCGGCATCGGCGAGCAGGCCCACCGGGCGCAGGCAGCCGCCCTCTTCGTGCGGCGGGTTCGCCAGCTCGGACGTGCCTTTGATCTCGCCGTCCTCGATGTCCACGATGGTGAAGCAGTCGCAATGGCCGAAGTGGCCCGAGCGCTCGGACGCGAGGTCGGCCGCGCCCATCGTCGGCACCGCGAGTTTCAGCGTTTCTCCCATGATGATCCTTCTTTCCCGGAACGTCGCCGTTCCGCTTATCGTCTTCCGAGGCCCTGTCGCCCCGGATCGTGCCCAATTCGTTTCCAGTCCGTCCGCGCAGGCGCCGCCTTGCCGGTCGGTCGCGCAGGCGGCGGGGTGGCCGGCAGCCGCCTGCGTGCCTCGGCACCGCGCCGTCGTCCGCGCCGTGTCTACCGCTTCACCGGGTCGGCAAAGGCTTTTGCGCCCATCGCCCGCAGCTTTGCGCGGCGCCGTCCGGCGTTCTTCAGCCGTCGCTCGGCGCCTGGGCGCCCTCGCGGCTTCGGCCGGCGGCGTTCAGGCCGCCTTCCAGCAGCCCCACCAGCAGCTCGTCGAGCCGCTGGCGCGCCCGCAGCGCGTCGAGCCACTGCTCGGCCAGCTCCAGACCCTGCTCCGTGAGCTCGTATTCGCGGCGGCGCGGGCCGGAGGCGTCCTCGCACCAGCGCGACGCCACCGCGCCCTCGTCCTCCAGCCGGCGCAGCGAGCGGTACAGCCCGCCCACGTCGACGTCCACCTCGCCGTCGGTCATGTCGAGGATGGTGCGACGCATGTCGTAGCCGTAGCCGCCGGCGTACAGCAGCGCCGCCAGCGCCGCCGGCTCCACCAGCGCGCCGCCGCCCCCACCGCGCCGCCGGCAGCACGGTTGCCGGGCACCCTCTCCTCCGCAGTCGCCTCGCGGCATGCGCGTCGCCTCCTTCTCCTCGGCACGTCGGCCGCCTCTTCGGCAGGTCAGCGGCTTACGTTGGCCGACTCTCCGGCGAGCGAGCGGCTTACGTTGGCCGCCGCGCCGCCTCCGCAGCCCGCAAGCTTTACGTCCGCAGCCCGCAGGCTTTGCGCCGCCTGGCCGCCTCGCCTGCGACGGCCATCGTTTCTTCGCGGTCTGCCGGCATTCGCCTTCCAACCACCTGTCGCCTACAGCTATATGACGTGAACATATATACTCCCAAAACATCTATGTTGTCAACATATATCTTTGCCCACGCCGCCATGCGTCCTGAAAAGCCGTCATCCGGTCGTTGCGCTGCTTCGACGCGCCCGCGCCAGCCGCAGCCTGGTTCGGCGGCAACCAAGCAGGTGAGCCGCAGCAGCGCCGCCCGCCCTCCATCGAGCTACCGCGGATCGGCGCACTTCGCCATCTTGTACGGCCGAAGAAAGGGCCTCTCGCAATACCAGTCGAAAGCACTCCTTCCCGCCACGAGGAAACACCAGCGGTGATTTGGCAGAGAGCCCCCATTTTGGAAGAGAATCGGAGGTAGGTGATTTTTTGCTCGCTGAAAAATCACCGCACACGGAAGAGTGGATGCAAAATGTCAGGTCGGTGCATCCCGCTTGATCGAATCGGCCCGAGTACGCCGAGCCAAAAATCACCTACCTCGAAATCTCTGCCCTTTTTTCGGCAACAACATCGATGACAATCACGGTTGAGCAGCGGAACCTGCGCCTTCTGGCAGAAATCGCAAGCTATTCGTCGTCGAGATACGAGCAGCCGTCGATGCATGACTCCGCAAAAGCAGCTGAACAGGGAAAACGACGATCCCGAGCAATGGATGCACCCCTGAATAGAGCCAAGGTTCTCACCCCATGACGAATAAGCCTCGATTTCTGCCAGAACAGCCTCCTTTTCAAGCGCGCCAAGGTACGGCAAGCGAAAGAATTGGCCGAACCGGCCCGTTTCGCGCGCCGGCCGGCACACCCGAGCGCCCGACGCGCACGCGTGCCGGGCCGCAATGGCGCTGCCCCGTCCCAGAGCGTGCCCGAAGCGGCCTTAGCGCACCTTCGCCACGATGCCGACGAACGTGGCCACGGCGAACACGGCCGAGAAGGCGAACGCCAGCTGGTAGGGCAGCGCGGGGTTGGCGACCGCTGCAGCCGAGGTGCCCGCCAGGGCAATGAGCAGCACCATCGCCGACGTGCCGAGCGAGGCGCACGCCTGGCGCCCCGCGATGGAGAACGAGCTGCCGTCGGTGACGATGCGCCCCGGCAGGCCGGCGAGGCTCCACGAGATGAGCGGGCCCATGAGCCCCGACACGCCGAACGCGCGCACGGCCTGGCAGAACGTGGTGACGGCGAGCGGCGTCTCCTCGTCCAGGAACACCATGAGCACCGACCCGACCGCCAAGAGCGCGCCCGACGCCACCGTCACGGGGCGGATGCCGAACCGGTCGGTGAGCACGCCGGCCAGCGGGTTCAGGAACAGCGCCGCCAACGTGCCGGGAAGGAGCACGATGCCCGCGTCAAGCGCCGTGCCGCCGCACAGCCCCTCCACGTACAGCGGGATGACCAACGTCACGCCCATGAACGAGGCATGCAGCAGGCACAGCACCGCGAACCCCACCGTGTACTGGCCCGACTTGAAGATGCCCATGTTGATGAGCGGGTCGTCCACGCGCTTCTGCCGCCGCACGAACAGCACGAGGAACACCGCACCCGCCGCGAGCGGGCCCCACACGAACGGGCTGGTGAGCGCGAAGCTGCTCGCCTCGGAGAACCCCAGCAACAGGCCGCCGAAGCCCAGCGCCGACAGCATGAACGACAGCGTGTCGAACCGCTCGCTGCGGTTGCCCTCCCCGCCGCGCACGAGCAGCGCCGTGGCAACCCCCAGCACTGCCACGCCCACCAGCAGCAGCACGAAGAAGCTGCGCCACCCGAACGAGAAGCTGAGGGCCCCGCCGACGGTCGGTCCGATGTTCGGCGCAAAGCCCATGGCGATGCCCGCGATGCCCATGGCCGTGGCGCGGCGCCCCTCGGGAAAGCGCGTCATGGCGATGGTCTGCATGAGCGGAAGCAGAAGCCCCGTGGACACGGCCTGGCAGATGCGCCCGGCCAGCAGCACGGCGAAATTCGAGGCTAGGCAGTCGGCAAGAGCCCCCACCAGGAAGAACGCGAGCGCGATGAACACGTGCTGGCGCGTGGTGAACCGCTTCCCCAGAAACGTGGCCGCGGGAACCGCGATGCCCAGCACCAGCATGTAGCTGGTGGTGAGCCACTGGCCCAGGCTCACGTCGAGCGAGAACTCGCCCATGATCTCGGGCATCATGGCGTTCACGGCCGTCTGCGAGAGGTTGCCGAAGGCGGAGGCCAGCATCACGATGGCGAACAGCGCGTACACGCGCCCCCGCTCGCCCTTGACCAACTCCCGCACCGCAGCCTCCTTTGCCTCCGCGTCCTCTCCGTACCGGAAAGTATAGCCCAAGCGTCGGCGCCCAGGCGCTCCTAAATCGGGGAAACGCTCCGGGTGGAGCGCCCGAGGTGCGCACCCTGGGCAGGTGTCCTGCCGTTGAGCGCCCGGCAGAACGCAGCGCCCGGAACCCGGTTGCCTCGTTGGTTCCCCTTCGTCTATACTTAGTATTGCTAAATACGCTTATGCGAGCGTTCGAAAGGACGGCGGCCATGTCTTCCAACCCCGTGCCCAACTGCGTTGCCGACGGTCAAGCCCCTGCGCGGCGGGGTCGCTGGCGCATCGCGGTCCTCCTTGCGCTCGCCGCGCTTCCACTCGTCCTCACCGCCGCAGCCCAGCCGTTCCTGCCGGAGACGGTTCCCGTTCATTTCGACGTGGGCGGGCCCGACCGCTGGGGATCGAAAGCAGAGCTCTTCGTCGGCGCGGGCATTCTCTTCGCCATCGAGATCGCGGTCGCCCTCCTGTTCGCCGTCTTCGAGCGTCAGCGAGCGACCGGGCGCGAGGACTGGCTCGTGTCGGACAGCTTCGGCGGCCAGATGTCGTTCCCCGTCGTCGCTGGCGTGTTCGCCGTGCTCGACCTCTTCCAGGCGGCAAGCGTGGCGATGTGCTTCGCGGAAGCCGGGTTCGCCGCACCCGTCGACGTGGCGCAACTGCTCGTCGACCTCGGGATGGGCGCGATCGTGTTCGGCCCGCTCGCGTTCTCGCTGTACATGCTGATCACCGGAAAGGGGCTGCGGTTCGTGAACTCCCACCCGGGATCGAGCGAGCTGGAGCGGAAGTTGGGAGCCGACAAGCAGCAGGCGCGCGCCATCGGCGGGCTGCTGCTGTCCATCACGGCGTTCTTGCTCGTGGAGTGGATAGTGACGATGAGATGAGAGAAACGGCTTTATTGCAGGCAAGGAGCTGCTGAAGCGCAACCCGCACATTCGCATCGAACGGAACGAGCGCTAGGCGCGCCCGCCGTCCCCGCAGGGCAGGGGCTCTGCCCTTGCCGCCCAACAGGGCGACAAGCCGTAGGGGTGCCGGCAGGGGCAGAGCCCCTGCCAAACGGAGCCAGCGACAACGCCGCCCGATCGGCGTTTCCCTAGTTGTACGCCTGCTGGGTCTTCTCCAGGCCCGCCGTTACCAGCGAGAGCGCGGCCTGGGCGCCGCGGTCCACGGCGTAGGCGAAGTCGTCGGCAGCCTCTTTCTTGGGCAGCGACAGCACCCAGTCCACCACGGGCATGCGTCCCGGCGGGCGGCCGATGCCCACGCGCACGCGGCTCCAGTCGCGCGTGCCCAGCTTGTCGCAGATGGAGCGCAGGCCATTGTGCCCGGCGTGCCCGCCGCCGAACTTCACGCGCACGGTGCCGGGGTCGATGTCCAGCTCGTCGTGGATGACGATGAGGTGCTCCGCGTCCACGCCGTAGGCGTTCATGAGCTGCTTCACCGGGCCGCCCGACGTGTTCATGTAGCTTTGCGGCTTGGCGAGCACCAGGTCGACATCGCGGTAGGCGCCCTTGGCCGTGAGCGAGCCGCACTCCGTCTTCCAGTAGCGCGCGCCCACCTCGCCCGCAATGGCGTCCACCGCGTCGAACCCGGCGTTGTGCCGCGTGTGCGCGTATTCTTCGCCCGGATTCCCCAGGCCAACTATCAGGTACATCGCGCCCTACTCGAACAGGCTTGCCACGGAGCCGTTGTCGTACACGTTGCTGATGGTCTTCGCGAACAAAGAGGCCAGCGACAGCACCTTGATCTTGCCGGTCTGGCGCTCCAGCGGCACGGGTACCGCGTTCGTCACCACCACCTCCTCGATGATGGAGTTGGCGATGCGGTCGTACGCCGGGCCGCTGAACAGGCCGTGGGTGGCGCATGCGTACACCTGCGCGGCACCCTTGGCCTTGAGGGTAGAGGCGGCCGCCACCAGCGAGCCGGCCGTGTCGATCATGTCGTCGTTGAGGATGCACACCTTGTCCTTCACGTCGCCGATGAGCGCCGTGATCTCGGCCTGGTTGTGCTTCGGGCGGTCCTTGTGCATGATGGCGATGTCGCAGTCCAGCATAGTGGAGAACTTCTTCGCCGCCTTCGCACGGCCCACGTCGGGCGACACCACGCACAGCTGCTCGGGGTCGAAGCCCATGGACCGGTAGTAGTCCACGAAGATGGGCATGGCCGTCATGTGGTTCACCGGCAGGTCGAAGAAGCCCTGGATGGCGTCCTGGTGAAGGTCGACGGTGATCACGTTGTCCACGCCCGCCGCGGCCAAGAGGTCGGCCACCAGCTTCGCCGTGATGGGCTCGCGCGGAGCGGCCTTGCGATCCTGGCGCGCATAGCCGTAGTGCGAGATGACGGCGGACACGGAGCGCGCGGAGGCACGCTTGGCGGCATCGGTCATGATGAGCAGCTCCATGAGCGCGTCGTTCACGTCGTAGCCCTCGGCGCCGCACACCGACTGGATGAGGAACACGTCGGCGCCGCGGACGCTCTCCTGGTAGCGCGCGTAGATCTCGCCGTTGGCGAACTTCTCCAGCTTGACGTTGCCGAGCGAGGCGTTCAGGTGCTTCGCTATCTCGTCGGCGAGCTCGGGGTTGACCGACCCCGAGAACAAGGCCATGCTCTTCTGCACTTCCGTCATGTGCGCGCTCCTTCGTGTTGCCGCGGGGCCGCCGCGCCCGCCGCAGCAGTCGCCCCCTCTCACATGGGCACTATTGTATCCGCAGGCGACGCGCCCGCACAGGGCAATCTCCGCCTTTTCGACAGAGCTCCTTACTTCCCTGCTTGCTGCGCGCGCTTCTTGGCGGCCCAACCGGGGATCTCGCGCTGCTCGGGGCGCGTGAGGGCCAGCGCGTCGGGCGCCACGTCCTTCGTGATGCACGAGCCCGCGCCCACGATGGCGCCCGCACCGATGCTCACGGGGGCCACCATCATGGTGTCGCTGCCGACGAACGCACCGTCGCCGATCACCGTGGGCCACTTCTTCTTGCCGTCGTAATTGCAGGTGATGGACCCGGCGCCCACATTCACGTCCTCGCCGATGGTCGTGTCGCCGATGTAGGACAGGTGCGGCACCTTCGAGCCCTTCCCCACCGTGGACTTCTTGATCTCCACGTGGGTGCCGGCCTTCGCGCCCTCGCACAGGTGCGCGGCCGGCCGCAGGTAGGCGCGCGGTCCGCACGAGGCGCCGTCGTCGATGCGCGCCTCCACGGCCACCGTCTCGTCGATCACGCAGCCACGTCCCACCACGGTGTCGGTCAGCCGCGAGTTCGGGCCGATCACGCTGTCCTCGCCCACGGACGTGCTGCCCATGAGGAACGTCTGCGGCAGCAGCTCCACGTCCTGCTCGATGACCACGTCCGGGCCGATCCACACCTGGTCGGGGTCGGTCATGGTCACGCCGGCCGCCAGGTGGGCGGCGTTGATGCGGCGCTGCGCGTACTTCGTGGCCTCGGCCAGCTGCGCGCGCGAGTTCACGCCCAGGCACTCGGACGAGTCGTCGGTGGGAAGCGCCAGCACGGGGCGCCCGGCGGCGCGGCAGATGGCCAGCACGTCGGTGAGGTAGAACTCGCCCTGGGCGTTGTCGTCGTCCACCTGCGAAAGCGCCTCGAACAGCGCGCGGGCGTCGAAGCAGTAGAAGCCGGAGTTGCACTCGCAGATGGCGGCCTCGGCGCTGTTCGCATCCTTCTGCTCCACGATGCGCTCCACGGCGCCCACGCGGTCGCGCACGATGCGCCCGTAGCCGTAGGGGTTCTCCAGCTCCATGGTGAGCACCACCACGGCCGCGTCGGCCTGCTCGCGCATGTCCACGAGGCGCCGGATGGTGGCGGCGGTGATGAGCGGGCAGTCGCCCGAGAGCACCACGAGCGAGCCGTCGAAGTCGGCGAGCGCGTCGGCGCACACGGCCACGGCGTCGGCCGTGCCGCGGCGCTCGGGCTGCACCACTACCTCGGTGTCGGCCTCTACCAGGGGCTCCACCTGCTGGCGCTCGTGGCCCACGACGGTCGCGATGCGGCCGATGCCGGCCTCGTGGGCAGCGTCCACCACCCAGCGCACGAGCGGCTTGCCCAGCACCTCGTGGGCGACCTTGGGCTTCTTCGACTTCATGCGGGTTCCGGCACCCGCGGCGAGCACGATGGCGGCAGCTTCCATGGTTTCCCTTCGTTCGCACGACGTTTTCGACCGTACAGTATAGCGCAGAGCCCGCACGGAGGGCGCGAACCCCACGCAGAAGCCATGCAGGTCGCAAGGCGAGCACGGAAGCAGGCAGCGGAGCGGGGCGCGGGCGCGTACCGGGTGCCCGCGCGGCCCCGTGGACGAATACCGGAGGCGGCTAATCCCGCGGCGCGCTGCTCCCGTCCTTGTGCTCGCCGCCGCTCGTGCCGGTGACGTCGTCGGCCTCGCGGCGGAGCGCGTCGCGGAGGGCCTCCTCGCCCCTCTCGCGCAGAAGCGTCTCCTCCACGCTGGCCAGCGGGGGCTCGCCGGCGTGCTCCTTGAACTCCTCCTGCACCTTCTCCAAGAGGTCGTCCTTGCCCTCCTCGCGCAGCACGCGCACCACCTCGTTGCGCACGGCCTCGCGCACGTCCCCGATGGAACCGCCGCCCAGAAGGCCGGTCGGGCCCAGGTCGACGGCTATCTCGAACACGCCGCCGCGCCTCTTCGCCGCCTCGACCTCGTCTTTGATCGCAGGGTCTTCCAAATCGCGCAGCAGCTCCTCGGCCTCGCGCGCGGCCTCGTCGCCCGCCGTCTGGCGCGTGATGTCGTCGGCGCTCGAGGACAGGTACGCCACGCCGCGCTTCTGCGCCGCCTTCGCCTGCAGCAGCAGCAGCACGAAGCCCAGTACGCCGGCCAAAAGCGATGCCGCCAGGATGCCCAGCTTCGCCGTGGCCACCAGGCCCTCGTCGGGGAACGCCAGGTTCGCCACGAAGATGGCCATGGTGAAGCCCACGCCGCCCAGGATGGACGCGCCCAGCATGTGGAACCAGTTCACGTTCTCGGGCAGCGAGGCCAGCTTGGACTTCACCACCGCCATGCTGAACAGCATGATGCCAAGCGGCTTGCCCACGAGCAGGCCCAGCAACACGCCGTAGAGCACCGGGCTCGAGAGCATCGCCCCCACGTCCACGCCCAGGAAGCTCACGTCGGCGTTCGTGAGGGCGAACAGCGGCAGGATGCCGAAGTACACCCAGGGGTACAGCCGGTGCTCCAGGCGCGTGGCCGGCGGCACCACCTGGCGCGCCACGCGGCTAAGATCCTGCACCGTCTCTATGTAGCCGCCCTGCGCGATGACGGGCGTCTCGGGCTGGTAGGCCGAGCACGCCTCGCGCACCTTGTCGCCCGACCAGGTGAGGAAGCTCTTGATGTTCACGCGCGACCCCGAGGGGATGGTGAACGCCAGCAGCACGCCGGCGATGGTGGCGTGCACGCCCGACATGTACACGCAGTACCACAGCACGGCCCCCACCAGCAGGTACGGAATGAGCGAGTAGATGTGGTTGCGGTTCATGAGCACGAGCACGAACAGCACCACGGCGGCCACGGCCAGCCACGGCAGCGACGGGCTGTGCCCGTAGAAGATGGCGATGACCAGGATGGCAATGATGTCGTCGGCCACGGCCAGCGTGCTCAGGAACACGCGCACGCCGTTCGGCACGCGGTTGCCCAAGAGCGCCAGGATGCCCAGCGCGAACGCGATGTCGGTGGCCGTGGGCACGCCCCAGCCGTGCGCCGTCTCCGGGTTCGTCGCGTTGAAGGCCAGGTAGATGCCGATGGGCGCCAGCACGCCGCCCACGGCCGCCACGATGGGCAGCAGCGCCTGGCGGATGTTCGTGAGCTCGCCCACCGTGAGCTCGTACTTCACCTCCAAGCCCACCAGCAGGAAGAAGATGGCCATGAAGATGTCGTTGATGACGTGGCCGAGCGACATGCCGGCGAACCCGTCGCCGAAGAACACGCCCACCTCCGTGTGCCAGAAGCCCAAAAACGCCTCGTACGCCCCCGTGTTCGCCACGATCAGCGCCACGACGGCCGCCAGGAGCATGGCGCCCGCGGCCTTCGTCGAAGAGTGCGTGAATTGGATGAGCTTGCGGTAGCGCGCCTGATGCCGTTGCACCTCGTTGATGAACAGCTTCTGCTCTTTGGCCGGTGTGGATGCCATGTCCGCCCTATCTGTCGACAATGCCTGAAAGTCCTATTATCCCTTATACACCCTCGTGGGCCTCGCATTCACCACCCGTTTCCAACCCGATTTCACAACGTAGCGCATTCTCTCCAAGGCGGTGCCCCGCAGGCCGGCGCCCCGTGCGCCGTTTTGCCAACGGCTCGAAAATACCCTGCCGCAGTCGGGCGTTTTGCGCTATGCTGTACCCATCAGTTTGGCGTGAGGAGTCGACTTGGGTCTTGCATGAGCGGCATATCGGTATCCGCCCCGCACGACCTCGGCCAGGGCTTCCGGCCAAGCTTTTTTTATTCGCCACGAGGTAAGAGGTGAGTGCTATGAGCATTACCGTAGCCGGACGCAAAATGCCCGTAACCGATGCACTGCGTCAATACGCCGAGGAGAAGATCGGCAACTCGATGAAGGTCATGGACATCGACCCTCTCGTTGCCGAGGTTGTTCTGTACGTGGAGAAGAATCCCGCGAACCCCCGCCCTGCCTGCTGCGAGGTCACGCTGCGCACGAAGGGCCACATCATCCGCGTGGAGGAATGCGAAGAGGACATGTACGCCGCCATCGACGTGGCCGCCGCCAAAGTGGTCCGCCAGCTGCGCAAGTACAAGACGAAGGTCATCGACCGCAAGCTGCGCGCCGTGGACGAGACCATCCGCACCGAGCCCGTGCCGACCAAGGATCTCGACCAGCTCATGGAGGAGCTCGCGGCCGACGAGGAGGTCGTGCGCGTGAAGGAGATCGAGTTCGAGCCGCTGACCGAGGAGGAGGCGCTCGTGAAGATCGACCTCTTGGGCCACGACTTCTTCGCCTACACCGACCGCGACACCAGCATGGTGAACGTGCTCTACCGCCGCGACGACGGCGGCTACGGCCTGCTCAAGCAGCGCGAAGAAGCCTAGCATCCGAAGGGGAGAACGGTGACCGGTTCCAACAGGCACGACGATGCTCGGTCCCGCCGTTCTCCCCGCCCTGCCCGGGCGGGGCGGGTCGTGCTCTCCGCCCGGGACTACCTGAAGAGCACTCCCGGCCAGACGGCCGAGCAGATCGGCCCGGCCACGGGGAATACGGGGAGCCGCAGGCCGTCGACCCTGGAGGACGCGCAAGCACACGCGCGCGGCGAGGCGGAGGCACCCGGGAACGGAAATACGGCCCGCACGCAGACCCGGCCGAGCCGCCCGCAGCGTTCCTCGGCCCAGGCTTCCGCACGGGTGTCCGAACGCCCCGCGGCCCAGGCGGCCGAGCAACCCTTCCCGGCTTCGAAGCGCCCGGCGGCCCGCTCCTCCGCGCGCCCCGCACCCACGCTCTACGCCGGCGGCGGGCCCGACCAAAACCCGCTGCGGAGGATCGCGCTCGTCGCAGGCGCCGTAGCCGTGTGCGCGCTGTTCGTGTTCGGCGCCGTCACCTTGTTCTCCACCTGCTCCGCTCCCCCGCCGGAAGGAGAGCACGCCGCCGAGGCCGAGCCCGAGAGCCCTCCCACGCCCGAGGAGTGCCTGGCGGCACTGCCCGCCGTCCAGGTTGAGCTGGCCGAGCTGGACCTTCCGACGGGCACGGAGCCGCAGGCGTTCGCCGCCGTGTTCGCCGCGCGCGGCGACCTGGCGTAGGGGACGCGCCTCGTCCGGTCACGCCACGCGGCAGGCCAGTTCCACGTCGCGACGGTCGAACAGGTCGGCGTAGCGCGGGCCCAGCCAAGTGCCCAGCTCGGACGGGCGCAGCACGAGGGGCATGCGGTCGTGCACGTCGCGCACCCAGCGGTTGGGCTCGCAGGTCATGATCGAGAAATGGCCGTCCTCGTAGATGCCGCCCAAGAACGTGACCGGGTTATCCGGTAGGCCGAACGCGCACTGCACCTTCACCTCGCGGCCCGTCTTGGGGCTCACGGCGCGCTCCGTCTTGTGGGGCTCGTAGAAGCCCAGCGTGGGCACGGCGCAGCGGCGCTGCTCCAGCGACTCGCGCCACATCTGGCCGCGCGGGCCGGTGGCCGTGTCCACGCGCGTGTTGAACACGGGTCGCTTCGCCCAGCTCACCTGGTACCCCCAATCGAGCTCGGCCACCGCCAGGCGCCCCGACCCTCCCGCGCCTTGCGCCGGCACCGCCACGGGCACGCGCGCGCCGGGGAACGCGTCCAGGCCGGCCAGCTCGTAGTCGGGCACGGTGGGCGGCATGCCCTGCTCCACCTCGCGCACGATGCGCTCCACCACGTCGCGCGGGATCATGACGAACCGTCCGCACATCGTCGCCTCCTCGCTGCGGCGCCCGCGCTCCGGGCGCCGCCCTTTCCGTGCGCGGGGGCTGCGCGCGCCCCGCGCGTCTGCTACCATGGATGCCGACGATTTTCCAAGGAAAGGAAGGCCCATGGCCACCATCGACACCATCACGAACATCCTGCAGGAGAACCTCGACATCGACCCGTCCACCGTGACCGCGGAGTCCACGTTCGACTCGCTCGGCATCGACTCGCTCGACATGGTGGAGCTCATCTGCGACCTCGAGGAGGCCTGCGAGGTTGACTTCGGCGAGCCCGAGGGCCTGAACACCGTGGGCGACCTCGTGGCGTACATCGATTCCCTGTAGGGCACCATCCTAGCACGCCGGCGCTGCCGGCTGCGCCCCGCCGCCCCGCCCGTTGCGCGCCTGCAACGGGCGGGGCTTTGCCTTGGCGGCCGGTTCGCGCGAAGACGGCCCGAGCGTCCCGGCAGCCGCCTTCCGCCCGCTTACGCCGTCGCCCCGAGCGCCGCCTTCACCGCCCCCACTGAGTAGAGGCTGCCGAAGGCGCACACGAGGCCGTCCGGGCCGGCCAGCTCGCGGGCGCGGGCGAGCGCATCGGCCATGTCGCGTGCGACATAGGGGCTCGTGCAGGCCGAGCATCCCAGGAGGTCCTGGCCCGTCCAGCGGATGGCGCGCGCCAGCTTGTCGGCAGGAAGCGCGCGGGGGTTGTCGGGCGCCACGCACACGAACGCCGCACCGAGCGGCAGCACCGTCTCCAACATGGCCGGATAGTCCTTGTCCTCCAGCACGCCGACAACGAACACGGGCTTGCGGCCGGGGAACACGTCGGCCAGGGAATCGGCGAGCGCGCGGGCCCCCTGCGGATTGTGGCCGCCGTCCACCACGACCGTGGGCTCCCCCGACGCCGCGCGCACGATCTCGAAACGCCCGGGCCACGCGGTTTCGGCGATGCCCCGGCGAACCGCATCGTCGTTGACGGCCCAACCCCGGGTGCGCAGCGCCTCGGCCGCCTCGATGGCGAGCGCCGCGTTCGCGGGCTGGTAGCTGCCGAGCAGCCGCGTGCGCAGGTCGGTAAAGCGCCCATAGGAGAACGGACGCAGGGGCGCCCCGGGAACCCCCCAGTCCACCGTACCCGCCTCCAAGAGCGCGAGGTCGGGCACGGTCAGCGCATCGCCCGCCGCCGCAGCCGCTGCCTCGACCGCCGCCATCGCCTCGGGCTCCTGGGGCCACGACACCACAGCCGAACCCGGCTTCACGATGCCCGCCTTCTCGCCCGCGATGGCCGCTAGCGTGTTGCCGAGCAGCGCCGTGTGGTCGAGTCCGATGCGCGCGATGACGGCAACCTCGGGCGCGTCGATGACGTTCGTGGAGTCGAGGCGGCCGCCGAGGCCCACCTCGAGCACCACGACGTCGCAACCGCTCCGCGCGAAATGCACGAGCGCCACGGCGCACATGAGCTCGAACTCGGTGGGATGGTCCGCCATGGCCTCGGCCTGCTCCTTCACAAGCAGCGTCGCCTCGATGAGGTCGTCAGCCGAGATGTTCGCCCCGTCCACGCGGATGCGCTCCTCGAACGCGATGAGGTACGGGCTGGTGAACAGCCCCGTGCGCAAGCCCGCGGCCTGCAGGATGGAGGCGAGGTAGGCGCAGGTCGACCCCTTGCCGTTCGTACCGGCCACGTGCACGAACTTGAGGCGGTCCTGCGGCCGGCCCAGCCGATCGAGCAGCTCGCAGATGCGATCGAGCCCGAGCCGCGACTCCAGCCAGCGCGGCTCGTTGATGTAGGCGATCGGGTCGAACGACATGGAAGGCCTCCTTAATAAAACGAACGAGTGTTTCACGTGAAACACTCGTTCCAGAAAACGATGGATAAACGCGTTACTCTTGCGTCAGATACTCCCCGATGCCCGCCGCGGCGCGCTTGCCGGCACCCATGGCCAGGATGACGGTCGCCGCGCCGATCACCGCGTCGCCGCCGGCGAACACGCCCGGCTTCGACGTGGCGCCCGTGCGCTCGTCGGCCACGATCAGGCTGCGCGGCGTCACCTCGAGCCCCGGAGTGGTCTTCGCGATCAGCGGGTTGGTCTTCGACCCTGCCGCCACCACCAGCATGTCGATGTCGATGACGAACTCGCTGCCCTCGATCGGCGCGGGGCGGCGGCGTCCGCTCGCGTCGGGCTCGCCCAGCTCCATGCGCACGCACTCGACGCCCGACACCCAGCCGCTCTCGTCGCCCAGAATGCGCACCGGGTTCGTCAGCAGCAGGAACTTGATGCCCTCCTGCTCGGCATGGTGCACTTCCTCGGCGCGCGCCGGCATCTCCTCGCGTCCGCGACGGTACACCACGGTCACGTCGGCGCCCAGGCGCCTCGCCGTGCGCGCCGCGTCCATGGCCACGTTGCCGCCGCCCACCACCACGCACTTCTTGCCCGCGTACACCGGCGTCTCGTATTCGGGGAACTGGTACGCCTTCATAAGGTTCACGCGGGTCAGAAGCTCGCTTGCCACCGACACGCCGTTGAGGCCCTCGCCCTCGATGCCCAGGTAGCTGGGAAGCCCCGCGCCCGTGCCCACGAACACGGCGTCGAAGCCGCGGTCCTCCATGAGCTCGTCGATGTCGTAGAGCTTGCCCACCAGGGCGTTCACCTCGAACGAAACGCCTTTGTCGCCCAGCTTCGACACCTCGCGCTGCACGAGGTCCTTCGGCAGGCGGAACTCGGGTATGCCGTAGGTGAGCACGCCGCCCACCTTGTGCAGCGCCTCGAACACCGTGATATCGCATCCGCGCTTCACCAGCTCGCCCGCGCAGGTCAGCGACGCCGGGCCCGAGCCGATGACCGCCACGCGCTTGCCGGCCAGGTCCTGCGACACCGCGCCTTCCGCGCCGCGCCAGATGCTGCAGGCGAGCTCGTCGCCCGCAGCGCACTCCTCACGCAGCCCGTCCATGGCCGCAGCCGCCTCCTCGGGATGCGCGAACGCCCAGTCGGATGTGAAGCGCTCCAGGCGGCCGATGGCCACCGGCTCGCCGTTCCTGCCGCGCGTGCACACGCCCTCGCACTGCGTCTCCTGCGGGCACACGCGCCCGCAGATGGCCGGCAGCGAGTTCGCGCTCTTCACGATGGCGTACGCCCGAGCGAAGTTGCCCTCGGCCACCTGCTCGACGAACCGCGGGATGGGCACGCCCACCGGGCAGCCGCCCACGCAGGGGGTGTTCGGGCACTGGATGCAGCGGCGCGCCTCGGCCACCGCCTCTTCCTCGGTATAGCCCAGCGCCACCTCGTCGAACGTCTTCGCGCGGTCGGCCGGATCGAGCTCGGAAACGGGCGTTTTCTCCTTCTGCCGGTTCACCTCGTAGCTGGTCGCCATGCTACGCCCCCTTCCGCTCGCCGTCGGTCCCGCCGTTGCAGTCGCGGCCCTCGGCCGCCTCGCGCGCCGCGCCCTCGAAGCTGCGGTACATCACGCCACGGCGCATGGCATCATCGTAGTCCACCAGGTGGCCGTCGAAGTCCGGCCCGTCCACGCAGGCGTGCAGGTACTCGTCGCCCACCTTCACGCGGCAGCCGCCGCACATGCCGGTGCCGTCGATCATGAGCGGGTTCATGCTCACGAGCGTCTTGATGCCGTAGGGCTTGGTGGTGGCGGCCACGAACTTCATCATGATGACGGGACCCACGGCCAGCACCAGGTCGTAATCCGCGCCCTCGTCGATACGCTGCTGCAGCGCCTGCGTCACGAGGCCTTTGTTGCCGTTCGAGCCGTCGTCGGTCATGATGATCTGGCGCGTGGAGCACGCGTTTATCTCGTCCTCGAGAAGGATGAGATCCTTGGTGCGGAAGCCGGTGATCACGTCCACCTCGCAGCCATGCTCGTGCAGCCACTTGGCCTGCGGGTACGCGATGGCCGTTCCCAGACCGCCGCCGATGACGCACGCGCGGCGCGCGCCCTCGAGCTCGGTGGGGTTGCCGAGCGGCCCCGCGAAGTCCAGCAGCGCGTCGCCCGCCTTCAGCTGCGCGAGGCGCATCGTGGTGGCGCCCACCGCTTGGAACACGATGGTGACGGTGCCCGCCTCCGGGTCGCATTCGTTCATCGTGAGCGGGATGCGCTCGCCGCGCTCGTCGATGCGCAGCATGATGAACTGGCCCGGCCTGATCTTGCGCGCTATCTCGGGCGCGCGCACGACCATGCGGGTCACTTCCGCGTTGAGCGGCTCTACTCGTTCGATGGGATACACGGCCTTCGCCCTCTCTCGTCTCAGATACAGAAGCAGCACCGGACGATGCTCGGTGCCGCTTCCCGTAGAAGTATGGCCGCTATTATAGCAACACGCCCGCCGTCCCCATGTTTCGAACAGGTTTCCGAGCGGTCAGCGGAACGAAAATAGCCGAGGTGGCAGGGGAACCTATAATCGATGGAGGGCGCAGCCGGCGCATGCGGCCCCTGCGTTGCGACGGAGAAGGCGAGCTAATTGCCGCGTAGCCGTCCGCAGGGCGCGGCGCAGCCGTCCGCATCGGCGCCCATCGAGGAGGAAGCAGCCATGGCGCAGAAATACGTGTTGACCAAGCAGCTGAAAGCCGTGCCGCTCGACCAGCCCATCGAGCCGGGGGCATCGGTGGTGGAGGTCATCACCACCCAGGAGTTCGCCAAGCTCGGTGTGGCCGGCGCCGACACGCTCTCGGCGCTGCGCACGCTCACGGAGGCCGAGAGCACCTACCTCGACGTGTTCCCCGACAGCCTCATCGGCTCGTTCGCCGTTCCCGACAAGAGGGACCTCATGGGCGAGACGCTCAAGTTCGCCTTTTACCTGAACAAGACCAACCTCATCTTCATCGACGAGGGACAGATATGCACGCGCCTGCTCGACGACATCGAGCGCATCGGCGTTTTGAAGGAACCCACGGCGGCGCACTGCCTGTTCGAGTTCATGAAGCTGCTCGTGAAGGACGACCTGACGTACCTCGCCGACGTGGAGGACCGCATGGAGGACGTGGAGGAGCAGATCATCGACCGCTGCGGCAACGTGGCGAACCGCAAGATGCTGGGCTTTCGGCGGCGGCTTCTGCGCATCGACACCTTCTACCAGCAGCTCGTGGACATGACGGGCACCATCGGCGACAACGAGAACAAACTGCTCACCAACGGGGAGGCCCGCCTGTTCCACTCGCTCGAGAAAACGGTGGAGCGCCTGCTCAAGCGCTCGCAGACGCTCAAGGAGTACAGCCTGCAGCTGCGCGAGCTCTACCAGACGCAAATCGACATTCAGCAGAACGACACCATGCAGTGGTTCACCATCATCACGACGCTGTTCGCCCCGCTCACGCTCATCACCAGCTGGTTCGGCATGAACTTCGCGAACATGCCCGGCCTGGACTGGCAGTGGGGCTATCAGACCATCATCGTGGTGTGCATCGTCATCATCGTGGTGGAGCTGGTGATATTCAAGAGGAAGAAATGGCTGTGAGGCCCCGGCCTGGCGCCGCAAACCGGCAAGGCCGAGCGCTAACGAAAGAAATCGGCCGTTTTCTTTCGTTACGATGCGAAAATGCCCCGCTAACGAAAGAAAACTTTCGTTAGCGGGGCACGTTGCGGCTAAAGAGGATCCGTACCAGGCTCCAAGATGTCCAAATAGCGCTGGAATACGAACCGTTTGTTGCGCTGTGACTTCGGCGAGGCATCTTTCAGGATGCCCAATCCGCACAAGTTGTCTATCACGTTCTTCGCGGTCGGCTCCGACACGTGGAGCATTTCCGCCACCTTGCGTTTCGTGACGGACGGCGACTCGAACAACCGGTCAAGAAGGGCCGTGTGGTTGGCGCTAAGCCTTGCATCGTTCAAGAGTCGCAGGCAATCGCTTTGCAGCTGGATGATCTGCTTGGCCGAAGCGACCCCTTCTTCGGATGTCTGGGAGATACCCCGGAGAAAAAACGCCAGCCACTCTTCCCAAGCGCCCTTGAGCCTCACGTCCATCAGGCGGTCGTAGTATTCCTGCCGGTTCCTTTTGAAGTAATAGCTCAGGTAAAGAACGGGTTTTGACAGGATCCCCTCGTTGCAGAGCCAAAAGGTTATGAGCAGCCGACCCATGCGCCCGTTTCCATCAAGAAACGGATGGATGGTTTCGAACTGGGCATGGATAAGGGCGATCTTCACCAAGGTGGGCATGTCGGCGCATTCGTAGAAAAACGACTCCAGGGCTCCAAGCGCCGTTCGCATATCATCCACAGCCGGAGGCACATAGGGCGCGTCGGCGAGCGAGCAGCCCTGCGGCCCGATCCAGTTCTGGGAGTGCCTGAACTCGCCGGGGGTTCGCTCGCTTCCGCGACCGCTCGCCAACAGATGGGCATGGATCTCGCGGATCAGCCGCAGGCTCAAGGGAAACTCCCGCAGGCGGTCGAGCCCGTAGTTCATGGCCGCGATGTAATTGGCAACTTCCTGCGTGTCGTCGTTCATCCGGCTCTCCTCGATGGCGATGACGTCTTCCAGAGAAGCCTGCGTGCCCTCGATCTGGGAACTGAGAAGCGCCTCTTTCTTGACGTACATCGACACGAACAGATCAGGGTCGGGCAGCACCTGGGTCACACCGTCCAGCCTGCCGAGCTTGCGGTCCGCCTCGGAGAGGAGCCCGAGCAGTTCCGAGGTGAACTCGAGGGGAGGATCGGGTGGCAGCGGCTTGGGAACGAACGCACGGTATCCGGTTGGCTGGGCAACGAATCGCCCGGATCGGTTTTGCCTATCCACCAGTGTTCCTCCTTCTCGTAGTGCATTTGCGAAAATAGCTAAGGTTTCTTAGCCTTTTCTTTCATTATCTCACGCTAACGAAAGAAATCGGCCGATTTCTTTCGTTACGACGCGAAAATGCCCCGCTAACGAAAGAAAACTTTCGATAGCGGGGCGCGAGGGGCGCAGATGTCGGTGTTTCCTAGAGCAGATGCGACTGCTCCACCGCAGGCTGCGAGGCGGCAGGGGCCTCTTCCGCAGGCTGCGCGGGAGTCGCGGGGCTGTCGACCTGCGCGGCAGGCGCCGCCGCCTTCTCCACGTCGCTTGCGCGCAGCAGCTCGCCGAGCGTGGCGAAGTCGTTCTCCAGGGCCTCGCGCTTCGAGCCGTCGTAGATGGCGGCAGCGGGGTGGAAGATGGGGAACACCTTGAACTTGCCCGCGCGTTGCAGCGTGCCGTGCAGGCGCGTGATGCCGATCTCCGTCTTCAGGATGAACTTCGTGGAGAAGTTGCCCAAGGTGACGATGAACTCGGGGTCGATGGTGCGCGTCTGCTCGCGCAGGTACGGGGTGCAGAGCTCGATCTCCTCCGGGCGCGGGTCGCGGTTCCCGGGAGGCCGGCACTTCAGCACGTTCGCGATGAACACGTGCTCGCGCGCCAGGCCCGCGATGGCCAGAAGCTCGTTGAGGTACTGCCCGGCCTTGCCCACGAAGGGCTCGCCCTGCAGATCCTCGTTCTTGCCCGGCGCCTCGCCCACGATGAGCACGCGCGCCGAGGGGTTCCCCACCCCGAACACCGTCTGCGTGCGGCCGTCGGCCAGCGGGCACTTGCGGCAGGCCTCCACCTGCGCGCGGATGTCCTCCAGCGGAATGTGCGGCTTGGGCATGCGAATCCCCCTTCTCCCTGCTCTCTGCGCGAGAGCCTACACGTACACTCTGGGCATGCGCTGCGCGAACCCGATGGACAGCTCGTAGTGGATCGTGCCCAGCGTGTTCGCCATGTCGTCGAGCGTGACCACCGAGTCGCCCTGGCGTCCCACCAGCACCACCTCGTCGCCGATCTGCGGGTCAACGCGGCGGCGCGTGCCGTAGATGCGCATGTCCACCTCGAACATGCACTGGTCCATGCAGATGTTGCCCACCTGGCGGAACCGCTGGCCGGACACGATGAAGTCCGTGCGGCCCGAGAGCCCCCGGCGCAGGCCGTCGGCGTAGCCCACCGGTATGGTGCAAATCTTCACGCTGCCGGGGCTGCGGTAGTTCATGCCATAGCTCACGCCCTCGCTCATGGGAACGAGCCGTGCGTCGGTCACGCGCGCGTGCACGCTCATGACGGGCTTGAGCTCGATCATCGTGCGCGTCTCCGGGCACGGGTGCAGGCCGTAGAGCGCGATGCCGGGGCGCACCATGTCGAAGTGCACGTCCGGGTAGCGGATGGCTGCGGCCGAGTTGGCAGCATGGATGATGCCGGGATCGACGCCGGCCACGCGCATGCCCTGGATGGCCTCCAGGAAGCGCTTCGTCTGTATATGGAAGTCCAGCGTCTCGGGCGCATCGGCCGTGGCGAAGTGGGTGAACGTGCCCACGAGGTCGAGCGCGCGGTGGAAGCTCACCTGCGAGAGGAACTCCACCACCTGGTCGTGGCGCACGCCGATGCGGTTCATGCCCGTGTTCACGGCCAGGTGGTACGGCGCGCGGATGCCGAAGGCGTCGGCCGCCTCGGCGTAGCGGATGGCGAAGTCGGGCGTGTAGACGCTCGGCATGACCTTGTAGGCCAGCAGCAGGGGGATGGCCTCGTCGGGCGGCTGCGACAGCACGAGGATGGGCGCGTTCACCAGCGCCTCGCGCAGCTCGATGGCCTCGTTGACCGTGGCCACGCCCAGGTACTCGGCGCCGGAGTTCAGCGCCGTCTTCGCGCAGCGCACCGCCCCATGCCCGTAGCCGTCGGCCTTCACCACGGCCATGACGCGCACGCCGGGTCCCACGTGGCGCTTGAGGGACGCCACGTTGTGGCGCAGGGCGTTCAGGTCGACCTCCGTCCAGGCCCAGCGGCGGTCGGTGTCGGGGATGAGGCGCAGCTTGTCGGGGTCGAAGCTCGCCGCGCCCGCGTCGGGCCGCGCGTGGTCGCGCGCGTACTGGAACGCCCCCTGCGCGCCCCGCTCGTAGCCGGCCGGGACGCCCGCGAGCGCCGCGCCGCCGCCCGTGGTGTAGCCCCCCACCGGCGTGTGCCCCACGCTGGCGCTGGCCGGCTCGAAGCCCGGCTTGCGATTCGCGAACCCGGTGAATCCGTTCGGTAGCTCTTGTGCCGTCATGCTGCTGTCGTCCTCGCTCGATCGCCGTTCGTTTTCGCGCACCAGTATAGCACTCGCACATCGCCTGCAACCGCAGTCCACGGGCGAGCGCAGCAAGTCAGCGGATGCGCCTGGGCGCGACGCGGGCACCTCTCCGCCCCACCGGCCGTCGAGCCGCCGAAAGGCCCCCTACCCCTCCCGCTCGTGGAGCATGTCCAGCAGTTCCTGGCGCTTGTGGATGTCCAGCTTCGTGTAGATGTGCTTCGCGTGGGTGCGCACCGTGTTCTCGCTGATGACCAGGCGCTCGGCGATGCTCGCCATGCTGTTGCCGCGGGCGATGAGCTCCATGACCTCCGTCTCGCGCGTGGACAGGCCGAATGCCTCCTGCATGGCACGGCACTGCTTGGACGTGCGGTCGCGGATAGTGCCGGCGTCATCCGAGGCGCTGGGACGGTTGCGGCGCTTCGGCGCGGCCTTGGCGGGCTTGGGCTTGGGGGATTTGGCGGCCTTCGCAGAACCGGGAGCGGCGGCACGCTCGTCGGCATCGGCGGAGCCGCGGCGCAAAAACTCGATAAGGTCAGCCGTCACCGTCCCCTTCGACGCCACGGCCTTGAACAGCGTGCCCGTGGACACCAGCAGCGTGATGCCCAGCACGTAGCTTGACACCATGGCCACGAAGAACAGCCAGTCGAACCCGTCCACCGAGACGAAGTCGCTCACCCACCCCAGCAGAAAGCCCACAGCCTGCATGAGGTACACCACGGCGCCGAAGAACGCGTAGATGAACACGGGGTTGATGCCGCGGTCGCGCGAGACCTGCGCGCACTGCATCATCATAAGCATGAGCACGAGCGAGAACACCATGTAGGTGAAGGCGGCGAACAGGTTCAAGTACCCCGCGCCCAGAAACGGAAGAAGCAAAAAGCCGGTTATGACCAGCGGGTACACCACGCGGAAAACCGACGTGAGCCCCAGGCGGAAGCTCATGCGCCGCCACAGCAGCAAGAGCACGGCAGCCGACACGAACGAGCCCAGCATGGAGGCGCTGTTCACCACGAGGCTGATCTCCTGGTGCAGAAGCGCGATGCCGCGAATGACCCCGCTGGCGAACGCGAGCGACCCCACGCACAGCGCGCTGCGCCAGTAGTCGGAAACCACCTGGCGGTAGACCTGCGGATGCTGACGCGGCACATCCTCAAACATGGGCTGGTCCATGCGCATCTCGCGCACGGAGAGCGCGATGCAGAGGCCGCACAAGGGCACGAACACGAGCGGCACCAGAAACGCCGTGAGGGCGATGGGCACCAGGTACAGCGCGAAGTAGATGAAGGGCGCCAGCGCCGTGCCCACCACAAGACGCACGTTGCCTTGGGCGGGCGGCAGCGAGGCGAAGTAGCGCTGCCAGAGCATGAACAGGCCCGCGCACCCGATGCCCAAGAGCACGCCGCCCGCGGCCACGAGCACGAGCACGGCCTCGAAAACGTACATGGCGCCGATGAGGCACGCCGACCCGGCGAACACGAGGATGGCGCTCAACGACACCAGCATGCGCCGCGCCCCGTGCGGGAAACGGTACGACCCCACGGCGCTTGCCACAAACGCGCCCCAGAACGCGAGCGACTGCGCAAGGAAGAAGGTGAGCGTGACTTCCGCCGTCTGGAACTCCATCGGCAGAAACGGGAACACGCCGCCCCAGATGGACGTGGCGTTCACCGTAAGAAAGCACGCGTACCCCCAACTGGACACATGCGTATGCGCGGCGCCTTCTGCCACGTGAAGTCGGCCCTCCCCTGCCTCGATCTCCTTGCCCTGCGCATCCATTATAGTATGAAGCAGCGCCGGGCAACCTGCGCACCGTGCAGGCCACCCGGCGAATGGGGTGATACCGCACCGCTCTGAACTGGATAAACGCTTAAATCACATGCAAAGTGTGATTCTGCTGCCCTGTTATTTCGGTAGCGTGGCCCCTGGAGGAGTTACCAAGGAGAAGGAGGGAAACCATGGCAATGAACGAAGCAGCGACGCTGTCGCGCCGCACGTTCGTGAAGGGCTCGCTCGCCGGGCTCGCGCTGGCCGGGGCCGCCGGAAGCGCGCTGTACGGCTGCGCTCCCAAGAGCGAGGAAGGCGCCAAGGACGGGGGCGCCGCGGCGGCTGACGAGATCGTCTACAGCCAGTGCGTCGTCAACTGCGGCGGCTCGTGCCTGCTGCGCTGGCACGTGCAGGACGGCAAGATCGTCTACGCCGAAACGGACAACGTGGGCGATGCCGCCGGGTTGCAGGCCCGTGCCTGCCTGCGCGGCCGCACCATCCGCCGCTGGATCAACTCGCCCGACCGCCTCATGAAGCCCATGAAGCGCGTGGGCAAGCGCGGCGAGGGCAAGTTCGAGGAGATCAGCTGGGACGAGGCCTACCAGGGCATCGCCGATGCGCTCAAGAACACCATCGACCAGTACGGTAACGAGGCCGTGTACATGAACTACGGCAGCGGCGTTTCTTCCGCCACGAGCCGCCTGTTCCCGCGCCTTGCGAACCTGATGGGCGGTTACCTGAAGAGCTACGCGGACTACTCCACGAACATGATGCAGTCCGGCATGCCCTACACCTACGGCGATAAGTGCAACCCCTACGACAGCGTGTACGCCTCGTCCATGTCGGAAGCCGAGAAGTCCGATCTGGTCATCATGTTCGGCAACAGCCCGGCCGACACGCGCATGGGCGGCGCCAACATCGTCTACGACTTCGCGAAGGTGCGCGAGGCCGGTGCGAAGATCGTCAACATCGACTACCGCCTGAACGAGACGAGCTCTGGGCATCCTGACGAGTGGTTGCCCATCCGCACGGGAACCGACGCGGCCCTCGTGAACGCCATCGCCCACGAGCTGATCGCGAACGACCAGGTGGACAAGGAGTTCTTGGACAAGTACTGCGTGGGTTACGACGAGGACACCATGCCCGAGTCCGCCAAGGGCCAGAACAAGTCCTACAAGGACTACATCATGGGCACCGGCTACGACATGGTGGAGAAGACGCCGGAGTGGGCCGCCCCCATCACGCAGATCCCCGCCGATCGCATCCGCCAGCTGGCCGCCGACATCGCGGCCGCAAAGGCGCTGTTCGTCGTGCAGGGCTGGGGCCCGCAACGCCACAACAACGGCGAGAACACCTCGCGTGCCATCTGCATGCTGCCCATCCTCACAGGCATGATCGGCAAGCCCGGCACGAACACGGGTATGCGCGAGGCCGAGCCGGGCGGCATCCTGGGCAGCATGCCCAAGGGCGAGAACCCGGTGAAGACGGCTATCAACTGCTACCAGTGGCTCAACGCCGCCGACCACGGCGAGCAGATGACCGCCGCAAAGGACGGCGTGCGCGGCGCCGACAAGCTTTCGACCGGCATCAAGTTCCTCTGGAACTACGGCGGCAACTGCATCTCCAACCAGCACTCCGATATCAACCTCGTGTACGACATCCTGCAGGACGAGAGCAAGCTCGAGTGCATCGTGGTCATCGACACCGTCATGACCGACTCCGCCAAGTACGCCGACTACTTGCTGCCCGACGCCATGCGCGCCGAGCAGATGCACATGGCAGCCAACGGCTACGCCGAGTACTACAACGGCGTCGTGGTGGGCGGCCCGGCGCAGGATGCCCCGGGCGATGCCCAGAAAGAATACGATATCGTTTCCGGCATCGCCGACAAGCTGGGCCTGAAGGACGACTTCACCGAGGGCAAGACGCAGGAGCAGTGGATCGAGGAGATCTACAAGAAGTCCGCCGAGAAGGACGGCAACATGCCCAGCTGGGACGAGATCAAGGCCCAGGGTCATTACAAGCGCGAGCTGGAGCCGGTCATCGGCCTGGCCGATTTCGTAGCCGACCCGGCGAAAAATCCGCTCGAGACGCCGTCGGGCAAGATCGAGATCTACGCCGAGCGCCTGGCCGAGGATGCCGCGAAGCTCGAGCTGGCCGAGGGCGACGTCGTCACCCCCATCCCCGTGTTCGACCCGGGCTACCTGGGCTACGGCAGCACCACCGACGAATTCCCGCTGTACGCCTCTGGCTTCCACTACAAGTCCCGCACGCACTCCTCCTACGGCGGAGTGGAAGAGCTCAATCAGGCCTGCCGCCAGCAGATCTGGATCAACGATCTGGACGCTCAGGAGCGCGGCATCGGCAACGGTGATAAGTGCTCCGTGAAGAGCCCCGTGGGTGAGATGCTTATCGAGGCCAAGGTCACGCCGCGTATCATCCCCGGCACCGTAGGCATCCCGCAGGGCGCTTGGCACGACGCCGACATGGCGGGCGACCGCATCGACAAGGGCGGTTGCATCAACACCATCACCCCCTACCATCCCTCGCCGCTCGCGAAGGGCAACGGCGTGCACTCGCTCATCGTCCAAGTAGCGAAAGCGTAAAGGAGGAACGCAACCATGACCCAGTACGGTTTCTATTTCGACAGCACGCGCTGCACGGGCTGCAAGACCTGCGAGATGGCGTGCAAGGACTACAAGGACCTGCCCGCCACCATCGCGTTCCGCAAGGTGTACGACTACGAGGGCGGCTCGTGGACCGACGCCGGCGACGGCATCTACACCACCGACACGTTCGCCTACCATGTGTCGCTGGCCTGCAACCACTGCGCCATGCCGGCGTGCATGGCCAAGTGCCCGTCGGGCGCCATCGAGAAGGACGGCAAGACCGGCCTCGTGCACATCGACCAGGAGAAGTGCACGGGCGTGGGCGCCTGCGTGACCAGCTGCCCCTACAACGTGCCCGTTCTCGACGATGCCAAGAAGGCCCAGAAGTGCGACGGCTGCGCCGACCGCGTGGCCGAGGGCCTGAACCCCATCTGCGTGGACGCCTGCCCGGTGCGCGCGCTCGAATGGGGTGACATCGAGGAGCTGCGCGCGGCCCGCACCGGCACCGTGGCGGGCATCGCCCCCATGCCCTCGCCGGACGAGACCACGCCGTCCATCGCCATCAACCCCTGCCCGGCCGCCAAGGAGCCCGGCGACACCACGGGGGCGATAGCGAACGAGAAGGAAGTCACGAACGTCCCCGCGTAACAGCACCGTTTCCGCGGGGCCCGGCATCGCTTGCGGCCGCCGGGCCCCGCACCTCTCTGAAGAAGCGGCCGCGCCTCTCCCTCCCCGGCGCGGCCGCTTCCGGTATACTGGGGCGGGATGCCCGCTCCAGGAGCGTGCGGGTAGGGGAGCATGGCAGAGGGCCGCTCATGACGTTCGGATTCTTCTTCGACAACACGCGCTGCACCGGGTGCAAGACCTGCGAGATGGCGTGCAAGGACTACCGCGACCTCGGGGCCGAGGCCATGTTCCGGCGCGTCATCGACTACGAGGGCGGCACGTGGGAGCGGCCCGGCGCGGCGAGCGCGGGCACCGAGGCGGGCATGGCCGTTGCCACGGGCGTGTTCGCCTACCACCTGTCGCTCGCGTGCAACCATTGCGGCGACCCCGCCTGCACGCGCGTGTGCCCCACCGGCGCCATGCACAAGGACGACCGCGGGCTCGTGTGGCCCGACGAGCGCAAGTGCATCGGCTGCGGGTACTGCACCATGGCCTGCCCCTATCACGCCCCCTTCATCGACCAGCACCTGAAGAAGAGCTCGAAGTGCGACGGCTGCCGCGCGCGGCTGGACGAGGGGCTGGGCCCCGTGTGCGTCGAGGCCTGCCCCGTGCGGGCGCTCGAATGGGGAGATCCGGCAGAGCTGGCGGCACGTCATCCGGGCGCCGTGCGCTCCATCCTGCCGCTGCCGCCGGAGGACGCCACGTGGCCGAACCTCTTCATCCTCCCCTCGCCCGCGGCCGCGCTGGCCGCCCAAGTGGGCGGGCATATTGCGAACCACCAGGAGATACAGGTATGACCAGCGGTTTCGACGAGTTCTCGCTCGCGTTGTTCACCACGCTGGCGCCGGCCGGCACCATCGCCTTCATCGCGCTCGCCCTGGCGCGCCTGCTCGAGCGCGACCATGAGGCCGCCGTGCGCATCGACCGCCTGGCCGCGCTGCCGTTCTCGGTGGTGCTCGTGGGCTTCATCGCCTCGGCCACGCACCTGGGCACGCCGGCCAACGCGCTGCACGTGTTCTCGGGTGTGGGGCGCTCGCCTCTGTCGAACGAGGTGCTGGCGGCCGTGGCCTTCCTCTTCCTGGCGGGCTCGTACTGGATGGCAGCCTTCAAGCAGCACTTCCCCGACTCCGTGGCGAAGCCGTGGCTCGTGCTGGCCTGCGCGGCCGGCGCGGCATTGGTGGCCTGCACGTCACTGGCCTACGCGGTGGACACGGTGCCCACTTGGAACACCTGGTACACGCCGGCGAACCTGTGGTTCTCGGCGTTGCTGGCGGGGCCCGTGATCGGGCTGCTGTTCCTGCACCTGGCGCGCTCCGGGCGGCTGCGGTACGGCGCCGTGCTCGTGGCGGTGAGCATCGTTGCGCTGGCGGCGGGCACGGTCGTGCTGACGCTGCACCAGCAGAGCCTCGCCGGCGTGGCGAACAACGAGCTGGCAGCCAGCGCCCTCGTGCCGGGCTACGGCACGGCCATCGCGTTCCACGCCCTCGCAGGCATCGCCGGCTGCGTGTGCGCCGCCCTGTCGCTGCGCTCCCGCCGCAGCCGCCAAGCAACCTTGGCCTTATGCGGAGCAGGAACGTTGCTGCTGCTGACCGCCGTGCTCGTCACCCGCGTGGAGTTCTACCAGCTGCATTTGACCGTGGGGTTCTAGGAGGAGGCGCCCCGCGGCGACAGGCCCCGGCTGCCGTCCGGCAACCAGGGCCCAAGAACCTCAGTGCCCGCCGCCGGCCATCATCTTGGCGGCATGCGGCAGGGCGGCCACGATGCCATCCCAGTTCTCGCGGGCGGCTTTCTCGCTGCCGGGGAGGTTGATCACCAGGTGGCGCCCCCGCTGCATGCACAGCGCACGCGACAGCATGGCGTAGGGGGTGATGGCCAGCGAATGGGCGCGCATGGCCTCGGCAATGCCGGGCACGTTGCGCTCGCACACGTCCATCGTGGCCTCCGGCGTCACGTCGCGCAGCGATAGGCCGCTGCCGCCGCAGGTCAACACGATATCGGCATCGAGCTCGTCGCAAGCGGCCACGATGGCAGCCGCTATGTCCGCACGCTCGTCTTTCACCACCACATGGCTCGCGCACGTCCAACCCTTCTCGGCGATGAGCGTCTCGAGCGCGGCGCCCGCGGTGTCCTCCTTCATGCTGCGCGTATCGGAGCAGGTGACGATGGCAAACGTCAAAGTATGGTCGGACATGGTCGTTCCTTTCTCGCAGGTTGGCGTTAGTAAGTCAGCGAGAAGGGCTGTGGTGCGTCGAATTCGCGGGATCACGGAGGCGAAGCGTACCTTGGGTACGCGAGTCTCCGGGATCCCGCGAAGGCGGCGTGCCACAGCCCTTCGCAGCGTCGGGCCGTTCCGCCGTTCGGAAGAACGGCGGAACCTCAGAGGCTGACCTCCTCGGAAACATCCAGCAGAACGCAGTCGATGAGCGAGCCGGCGGTGCGCGACTCCAGGCCCTCGGGCATGATGGCCATGCAGTTGCTGCGCTGGATGACGCCGAACAGGCCCGAGCTCTGGTTCTTCGCAGGCGCCACCACGTACTCGCCGGCGTCGTCCTTGTACAGCGTGGAGCGCAGGAAGATGCGGCGCGGGTCGTTCTTCTTCACGTCGCGCGAGAGCTTCGCCTTCACCACGGGGCGCGTGAAGTGGCGGTAGCCCTGCATCTTGCGCAGCGCGGGGCGGATGATCATCTCGAAGCCCACGTAGGCGGCCGCCGGGTTGCCGGGCAGGCCGAACACGGGCGTGTCCTCCACCACGCCGAACGTCTGGGCCTTGCCGGGACGCATGTTCACGGTGGTCATGAGCAGCTCGCCCAGCTCTTCCACCACGGGCTTGATGAAGTCGAAGTCGCCGTTGGAGGCGCCGCCGCTCGTCACCACGAAGTCGTACTCGCGGGCCGCGGCGGACACGGCGGCCGCAAGGGCCTCCAGCGTGTCCTCCACGATGGGCAGGATGGTGGGCGCGGCACCCGCAGCCTGCGCGCACGCGGCCAGCGCATAGCTGTTCGAGTTGCGGATCTTGCCGGGCGTGGGAACCTCGGTGGGGTCTACCAGCTCGCTGCCGATGGAGATGATGGCCACGCGCGGGCGTCGGTGCGTGGGCACCTCCACCACGCCGCAGCCGGCCAAAAATCCGACGCCGGCCGAGCCGATAACCTCGCCGGCCTCCACCACGACCTCGCCGGCCTTGGCCTCCTCGCCCGCCTCGCGCACGTTGTTGCGCTCCTTCACGGGGGCAGTGAACGCCACGCGGCTGCCCGGCTTGCCGTCACCGTCCACCACGTCCACGATCTCGTACTTCACCACGGCATCGGCGTCGTCGGGAACCGGCGCGCCCGTCATGATGCGCACGCACTGGCCCTCCCCGATGGAGCCCTCGTACACGTCGCCGGCCGCAACCTCCGCGATCACATCCATCTCCACCGGCGCCTCGACGCTCGCGGAAGCCAGCTCGGCCGCGCGCACCGCGAAGCCGTCCATGGCCGAATGCGCGAACGGGGCGATGTCGATGTCGCTGCGCAGGTCCTCGGCTGCCACCCGGCCCACCGCCTCCAGCACCGGCACCGTCTCCTGCGGCAGCGGATCCACGTTCGCGAGTACGAGCTCGCGGGCCTCTTCGAGCGAGATCATTTCCTTCATCGGTTCGTCCCCTTCCTGAAAAAGCGCGCCCCGCCCCTCCGCCTTCGCCGACGCAGGCCGTTGCGCACCTTCGATATACCATGCCCACTATTATAGCGCTGAAAGTATAGTTGCGGACGGCGACTTTACCGGCCGCACCTGCGCCCGCCAATGCCAGCCGACAACTTCCGAGCGCCGCTATAATGGCAAGGGAAACGACTGAAAGGAACTCCTTATGACCCACGCCGAAGCCAAGCCCTCCCTCTACCGCAACGTTCGCATCCACCAAAGCGCGCGCCTCTCCCCCGCCGCCGGCATCGTGGGCGACGTGACCATCGGCCGCGACTCCTGCGTGCTGGCCGGTGCCCAGATTCGCGCCGACGACGCGCCCGTCATCATCGGCGACGAGGTGAACATCCAGGAGAACGCCGTCGTCCACGTGGATCACGATCATCCCGCCATCCTCCACGATCACTGCACCATAGGGCACGGCGCCATCATACACGGCTGCGAGATAGGGCCGAACGCGCTCGTGGGCATGGGCGCCATCGTCATGAACGGGGCGAAGGTGGGCGCGAATTGCGTGGTGGCCGCCGGCGCGCTGGTGTCCGAGGGCAAAGAGCTTCCCGCCGGCAGCCTGGTTATGGGCATGCCCGCGCGCGTGAAGCGCACGTTGTCGGATGAGGAGATCGCGCACTTGTGCACCGCGGCGGGCGACGAGTACCTGGCCGTGGGCGCCCGCATGCTGGAGGAGGGCCTGCTGCACAACCCCGAGCCGGGCACGGACGTGCATCCGAGCTTCTAGGAAAACGCCAGCGCAATACCGTCCAGGGTCTCCCTAGCCGGTTATCGGGCAGCGAGAAGCAGGTCCGCGTAGGCTGGCGCGACGTCCTCGATGCGCGCGAGCGTCTTGTCCTCGCCTTCAGGCAGCTCGTTGACCAGCGTGAGGAAACGGCCCGGATCAAAGCCCGGCCCCTTCGCGAGCACTTCGTACGCATCGCCCTCGAAGCAGTTCGCAAAGCCGGTGGGGGCGAAGCCGTTGCGCAGGTAGAAGTCGCGACGCCTCCTCCGCTGGAGGGCGTTCGACGCCGCATCGTCGAGCGGCTCGATGTCAAGCGTGATGGTTTTGCCCGGGAAGCGGCGCCCGATATCCTCGAGCATGCGGGCTCCATAGCCTCGCGACCGAGCCGCCTGGCCCACGGCGAGAAAGAGCACGTACGCCAGATCGGCGCCCTCGATCATGAAGGCGAATCCGCAGAACAGCCCTTCGTCGCGGTACGCGAGCAGCGACACTTCCTCGCGTTCGGCCTGTTCCAACAAGAATGAGAACGGCGCCTGCTCGTTCGGCGGGAAGGCGGCCTCCAGCAGCCGCTTGACCTCCCGCGCATCCTCGGTCCCCTCTTCAACGGTACATGCCGACAACATCAGCAGCCCCTCCCCTGTTAGAAGCTCTGTTTCCCCTTTTATGAAGCGGAGCCGGGCCGCCCCCTTAGACGGTCCGGCTCCGCAAAACGCGCAGTCGTTAGCGCTTGATGTTGTAGAATGCGCTCATCCCGGCGTACTGGGCGGCGGTGTCCAGCTCCTCCTCGATGCGCAGCAGCTGGTTGTACTTCGCCACGCGGTCGGAGCGGCAGGGCGCGCCGGTCTTGATCTGGCCGGTGTTGCATGCCACGGACAGGTCGGCGATGGTGGTGTCCTCGGTCTCGCCGGAACGGTGGCTCATGACGCAGGCGTAGCCGGCCTGCTTCGCCATCTCGATGGCCTCAAGCGTCTCGGTGAGGCTGCCGATCTGGTTCACCTTGATGAGGATGGCGTTCGCGCAGCTCATCTCGATGCCCTTGGCCAGGCGCTTGGAGTTCGTGGCGAACAGGTCGTCGCCCACCAGCTGCACGCGGTCGCCGATGCGCTCGGTGAGCGCCTTCCAGCCGTCCCAGTCCTCCTCGGCCATGCCGTCCTCGATGGAGATGATGGGGTACTTGTTCACGAGGGCTTCCCAGTAGTCCACCATCTCGGCGCTCGTGAGCTCGCGGCCCTCGCCGGCCAGCACGTAGCGCTGCTTGTCGGCATCGTAGAACTCGGTCGAAGCCGGGTCCATGGCGAACATGATGTCGCTGCCCGGCTTGTAGCCGGCGGCCTCGCAGGCGCGCACGATGTACTCGAGCGGCTCCTCGTTCGTGGTGAAGTTGGGGGCGAAGCCGCCCTCGTCGCCCACGCCGCCGCCCAGGCCCGCGTCGTGCAGCACCTTCTTCAGCGTGTGGTAGATCTCGGCGCACCAGCGCAGCGCCTCGGCGAAGGAGTCCGCGCCCACCGGCATGATCATGAACTCCTGGAAGTCCACGTTGTTGTCGGCATGCACGCCGCCGTTGAGGATGTTCATCATGGGCGTGGGCAGCAGGTGCGCGTTCGCGCCGCCCACGTACTTGTACAACGGCAGCTCGGCGGACTCGGCCGCAGCCTTCGCGCAGGCCAGCGACGCGCCCAGGATGGCGTTCGCGCCCAGGGCGCCCTTGTTGTCGGTGCCGTCCACCTCGAGCATGATGTCGTCGATGGTGCGCTGGTCGTCGGCCTCCAGGCCGATGAGCGCCTCGGCGATCTCCTCGTTCACGTGGGCCACCGCGTCGAGCGTGCCCTTGCCGAGGTAGCGGCCCTTGTCGCAGTCGCGCAGCTCCACGGCCTCGAACGCGCCGGTCGAAGCGCCCGACGGCACGGCGGCACGGCCGAACGCCCCGTCCTCCAGCACGACCTCCACCTCCACGGTCGGGTTGCCGCGCGAGTCCAGGATCTCGCGACCGAACACATCGATGATGACGCTCATGAATGCCTCCTCGTAAGTCTGTTCAATCCGCTTCGCCGGACCGTTCCGCCGAAGCGTGACCTTCCCGGCAATCATAGCACGTAGGAAGCGCAATCCCCCATTCTGCGAGCGTTTCCCACAACACCGGCGACGAACGGTTGACGATGGGAGGGGCCGAGGATTCGGTGCCGAAGCTCTAATTACAGCCCCATATCGTCCAAACTCACCAACGTTGCCCCTAGAAGCGGAACTCGGACGGCCAGTCGAAATCGGCGGAGGCTTCTGCGCTTTCAGGCCAGTGGGCGCACCAGGCGGGGACGATGGGGTGCTCGATGCGGTCGATGCTCGGGGTGTAGGGCTTGAGGTCGAGGACGGGGGTGCCGTCAGCCGCGTCGAGGTAGGGCGTCTCCACGAGGCCGACATCCGCGTCCACAGCAGCCAGCTCGATGACCGTGAGGGCCAGCGGGTTGGGGCGCAGCGGGCTCCGTGTGGCGAAAATGCCCAGGTCGTGGTCGAGGCGCGCATAGGGGCGCCCCGCGTCGACGAGCGCGCGCAGCTCGGGGTCGTCCACCTCGTGGGCCCACCAGGTTACGACAGCATGGCCGAAGCCCTCGAGGCCGCGCAGGCCGTCCCGGTACGCCGGGTCGATGCGCAGCTGCGCAGGTCCTTCCCCTCCCCCATTCACGACGCCGACGGGATGCACGGTAAACGTTTGCATGGATCGCTCCTCTCACGATGGCCGCCCCTGCGGCGGCACCTGGTGAGGAGCATAGGGGCTGACACCGTGGGAGGGTCAAGCGGTCTTCCGGACGGGAACCAAAAACTCCGTGAGGTAGTCCTGCGGGTCGTCCGCATTCCATGGGCCGCGGTGGGCCACCTCGCACGTAGGGCCGGCCATGCGCAGCGCGGGATGGTCCTCCAGCCACCGCGCGAACGACGCGTACACAGGCGCGATGTTCTCGTAGGGGCCGTACACCTTGATGCTCGCGGCAAGCGGCAGCGCGGCACTGCGGTAGAAACACAGCGGCCCGTCGTCCTCGCCGTGCGCGTCGGTGGCCACGGCCACCTCCACCACGACGGCCGTATCGTCTCCGGCGCGCCCGGACGAGCCGGACCCCGCCCCCTCGTTGCAGAACTCGCAGTACTCCGTGTAGGGCTCGGACGGCGTTATCCCCCGCTCCCCCATGAGCGCGCCCAGCCGCTCCCACGCCCGCCGCTCCTCGTCGTAGTCCGCCAGCTCCATGCGCAGCGCCACCACCTGATAGGGGGGAACCGACACGAGCGTCACCTCGCAGCTGACGGCCGCCCCGCCGGCCTCCACCTCCTGCCTGAAACGGCGCAGGTCGGCGAGTCGGCGCTGCTCGCGTCCGATGCCCTCCTCGAGCTCCCGTGCGCGATCGTCCAAGGCGCGCGCCAGCTCCCCGTCGTCCGCATGCGCCAGCCGCCCGATCTCCCGGATGGGGAACCCCAGGTCGCGCAAGACGGTGATGCGGTTCGCCTCCGCCAGCTGGGACACGGCGTAGCGGCGGTACCCCGTCTGGGCGTCCTGTTCGGCGGGCTTGAGCAGCCCCACCTGGTCGTAGTGGCGCAGCATGCGCACCGATATGCGCGAGAGCCGGGAGAACTCGCCTATCTGCAACATGGGAAACCTCCTTGGAGCCGGTCGGTCGACGCAGCATAGCATGGAAGGCCGCGCGAGGGCCTCACGCCTCCAACGGATGCTCGGAGCCGTCGGCGGCCAGGTCCTCCCGCTCGCGCGCCAGGTAGTCGACGAGCTCCTGCTGGGAGTGCACGGCGAGCTTGCGGTAGATGCTGCGCACGTGCGTCTTCACCGTGTCGGGCGACACGGACAGCGCCTCGCACACGGCGCGCCGCGACTTACCCTCGGCCAGCAGCAGCATGACCTCGCTCTCGCGCTGAGTGACCTCGCGCTCCGTGGCCACGAAGCGCACGACGGCGGCAAGGTCGCCGGTCGCGAGGCCGCCCTCGCCGGGGCGGACCGTCCCCCATCCGTACTTCAGGTTACTGCCGCTGCACAGGAACAGCGCAGCCGCCAGCACGATGCACGCGACGAGGCAGGCGAGCAGCGCTGGATCCTCGACCGGGGCCACGCCGACGGCCGGGACGGCAGGGCCGCCGGCAAGGAAGGCGCACGCTGCAAGGCCGCCCACCACGGCCCCGCTGAACAGCGCCGCGCCCGGACAGCTGGCGATCCACGTGGCAGGCAGGCCCATGTTCTTCATAAGGCAGGCGCCCAGACTCCACAGCACCAGGTCGAGGTAGCAGAACGCGCCGGCCAGCACGGCATCGCCCGCAGGCGTCACGCCGGCCGCTGCCACGAACGCGAACCCGGCGGCCACAAGGGGAAACGCCACCTTGTACACCAGCCGATTGAAGTCGAGGCGCAGGAACACGAGCGTGGCAAACAGCAGCGCCACGGCCGCCGCCTGGCCGAGCGAGCTCATGGCCGCGCCATCCGGCAGCCACAGGGCGCCGGCAGCCGCCGCGGCGCCGCCGGCCGAAGCTGACCCCGCAAGCCCGCCGGCAGCCTGCACGCCATGCACGAACATGCCCATGAACAGCGCGCCTGCCGCCAGGCCCTGCACGCACGACGTGGCCACGAACTTCGCGGGGAACGGCAGCGGCACGTCGCGACCGTGCCCGTAGTAGCGCGCCTTCGGGAACCCGCGCACGATGGCGCGCACGAGCGCAGCGCTCGCGAACGGTAGCACGAGGGCCGCCACCAGCAGGGGCACGCCCCGCGCCCCGAGCGCATCGCCTAAGGCCGAGCAGGCCGAGAGCAGCGCCGCCGCGGCCACGGTCCCCAGCATGACCTGGTAAAGCGTCTCCTGCGTGCCCACCCAGCCGAGCACGCGGTCCACCTCCACGCGGAAGAGCGCGCCGCCCGCACCCGTCGCCGCGCTCGCCAGCGCATAGAGCGCGAGGCGCGCGCCCGCGGGCAGCCCGACGTCGAGCGCCCACACCAGGTGCAGTGCCGAAGCGAGCGTCATGAGCGAGGCAAGGCCCAGCAGCCACGACGGAGCGCTCGGCACCTTCCTCGTGCGCCTGAACCACACGGCAATCGCGATGCTCGCCACGGCCATGCAGGCAAGCGGGCCCGTCCAGGCGGGCAGCAGCCACCCCGCGGCGCCCGAGACGGCACCCGCAGCGCCGACCCCGCCCAGCTCCACGGCCGGGCCCGAGCAGCATGCGACGATCCACGCGCTGTAGCACGCCAAGGCCAGCGCGATGCGCGGGCGCCCCGTCGCGGCGCGCGCGAAGCCCGCGCGCACGCGACGACGGTCGCCCGGCTCGTTGAACAGGTGGCGAACGTGGCTCTCCTTCATAGACCCTCCCCTCGCCATCATACCACGCGCCCGGTGCCATGGGGACGGCCGGCGGGAGGCAGAAGGCCGCCAGCCCCTCCCTCCCGCCTCACCCTACAGGGTGAAAACGCGCGATTCGGCTTTTTCCCTGCGATGGGCGAGGCGGGGAGCGCACTGCGCGTGCTAGGGTGCGGACAACGCGCGGCGCGGAGGGCGCCGGGCACGGAGCGGGTCGCGCTGGCCGCACCCGCTGGAGGGAAGGGGTTCCATATGAATAACGAGAAGACGAGCATGGACCGCCGCAGCTTCCTCAAGGGCGCGTTCGCCACGGGCGCCGTGGCCACTGCCGCCGTCACGGGCGTGGGGACGCTCGCCGGCTGCGCCGCGCAGCCGAAAGAGGGCAAGGCGGGCGCATCGGCCTCCGACAGCAAGGCCGCGGGCGGCGCCTACGAATTCGAGACGGCGCCCGATCCTATCCCCGAGGGCGACATCAAGGAGACGGTGGACGCCGACGTCGTGGTCATCGGCGCCGGTTTCTCCGGCCTGTGCTGCGCGCTCGCAGCCGCCGAGAACGGCGCGAACGTAGTCATGCTCGAGCGCATGGACCACGTCATCGGGCGCGGCGGCTCCATCTATGCCATGAACTCGAAGCTCACGAAGGAGAAGGGCTACGAGTGCTCCGTCGAGGAGGTGGCCCAGCGCTACAAGCGCATGATGGGCTACCACTCCTACCGCGTGGACGGCCGGAAATGGATGCTGCACTTCAACCGCTCGGGCGAGGCCATGGACTGGCTCATCGACCGCATGACCACGGCCAGCTCCGTGGGCGGCGACGACCTCACCCCCGTCATGGAGCACTGGTACGAAGACCCGGAGAACATCAACGGCGAGTTCCCCGGCACGCACGAGTTCCTCGACGGCCCCAACGGCAAGGGCCCCGACGACAACCCGCAGCAGGACGTGTGCGCGAACATGGCGCTGTACTGCGAGAAAGCCGGCGTGGACATCCGCTACGAGACCGAGGCGCAGCAGCTCGCGAAGGACGGCGACAAGGTGGTGGGCGTCGTGGCGAAGGGTAAGGACGGCTACGTGCGGTTCAACGGAAAGAACGGCGTGGTCATCGCCACAGGCGACTTCGGCCAGGACAAGGACATGCTGGAGAAGTTCATCCCCTGGGCGGCGCACCAGACCGAGTTCGGCGGCATCTGGAACGGCTCAGGCCACAAGATGGCGTACTGGGCCGGCGCTGCCGTCGACAAGAGCGAGACGCCCGCGCCCATGATCTTCTGCTTCCAGTGGCGCTCCATCACGCGCCAGGTGCGCGCATTCCAGGGCCTCATGGTGAACGAGGACGGCCGCCGCTACGACAACGAGGACAACGTCATCTCGCACGGCGGCTTGGCGCTCATGCACCAGAAGGGCAATCACGCGTTCGCCATCTGGGATGACGACTACGCGAACGAGCCGGGCTGGCAGAATCACCGCTACGTGGACGGCCCGAAGGTGTTCGACACGCCCGATGACGTGCGCGCCTACTGGCAGACCGTGGTGGACGGACCCGGCACCATCAACATGAACGGCTCGGGCGACATCCCGGTGAAGATGATCAAGGCCGACACCGTGGAGGAGCTCGTGGAGAAGCTCGGCCTGCCGAGGGACGAGACGCTCAAGACCATCGAGGCGTACAACGGCTACTGCGACGCAGGCGTCGACGAGGAGTTCGGCAAGCGCAAGGAGCTGCTGCCCATCAAGAAGGGTCCGTTCTACGGCATAGAGTGCACGCCGTGGTTCCTGTCCACCACCGGCGGCATCCGCTGCAACGAGGATCTGCAGGTCATGAACGCCGACGACGAGGTCATCGACGGCCTGTACTGTCTGGGCTCCACGGTGGGCGATATGTACACCAACTGCTACTCCACGCACTTCCCCGGCCATAACCTGGGCGGCACGTGCCTCACGTTCGGCTACGTGACCGGCCGCAAGCTGGCCGGCGCCGAGTAGGCCGGCCCGTTCGGCCCGGACGCCCCCTCCCTCCCCGGCGTCCGGGCCCTCGAAAACGAGGGATGCAGCCGCACGACGGCCGCATCCTTCGTTTTTTTTGGCGGCGAACGCTCTTGGAGGCAGCTCCCTCTACAGCGCCACGGCTACCGCCGCGCACAACGCGAGGCCGGCAGCGAGCACGGCCAGGCTGGGACCCGCAAGGCGGCGGTCGTGCAGAGAGGTGCGACGCGGCTCGGCGCCGTAGCAGCGGGCGTCCATGGCCACGGCCAGCGCGTCGGCGCGGCGGAACAGGCCCACGAACAGGGGGATGAGCACGGTCTGCCACGCGCGCAGGCGCTCCCACAGGCCGCCCTCGGAAAACGACGCGCCGCGCGCCTGCTGCGCGTCGTGCACGCGCCCGAGCTCCTCGGCCGTGACCGGGATGAAGCGCAGCGCCAGCGAGAACACCATGGCGATGTCGTCCACCGGCACGCGCAGCCGTCGCAGCGGGCGCAGGAAGCCCGAAAGCGCATCGGTGAGCGCGGTGGACGTGGTGGTGTACGTGACCACGAGGCTGGCCGTTACCAGCAGCACGATGCGCGCCGCGAAGAAGCACCCGCGCGCGAGGCCTGCGGGCACGAGACCGAACGACCCGACGAGCGCCACCGGCGGCAGGCTGCCGAAGGGCCCCGGCTCGTGTCCCAGCAAGGGCGGCGGCGCCCCCGGAGCCGCCTGGCCCACATCGAAGGCGAACCCGTTGAACACGACCGCGAACGCCGCGAGCACGTACACGGGCACGAGCAGCGCGAAGAACCGCCGCAGGGGAATGCCCGACGAAGCCGCTGCCGACGCGAACAGCGCGGCGCACAGCACCAGCCCCGCCCATGTGTCCACGAGGAACAGCGTGACCGAGTACGCCGCGAGCAGCACGATCTTCACGCGCGCATCGCACGCGTGGACAACAGAGGTTCCGGGGATGTAGGAGCTGACGTTGATGCGCATGCTGGCAGTATGCCACAAGTGCCGGCCGCCCGCCGCGCATGGGGTGACAATTCCGCGCGTTCAACGGAAGGCGCCGTCAGCAGCCGCGTCGCTCCTCCGCACGCTCGCCGCTCCCGCGCCCGCTCCCGCGCCCATGCCCGCGCTAACCGCGGTCCTCCCGATAGAGCGCGAGCAGCGCCAAGCCAACCAGCGAGCACGCTCCCACCAGCAGAAACGCCCCGCGGAATCCCTCGTCCAGCGTGCTCTGGAACGTGTCCTCGATGGTCCCCGCCCGCTCGTCGATGGCGGCAAGGTACTGGTCCTCGGCGGCATCGACCGCCTCGGACGGCATCCCGGCGGCCGTCGCCTCCTGCTCGATCTCGGTCTTCGCCAGCGTCTTCACGTTGCCGACGATCGTCGTCACGTCCGAATTCTCCATCAGCTGCTGCAGGTCGGCCGGCAGTCCCGCTCCCCCGCCCTCCCCGCTGGCCAACTGCGCCATCGAGGGCCCGTTCGGCACGTCGGGCAGCACGCCCATGATGCGGTCGGGCACCGCCATGCCCGCATGCGCGATGAACGCCACCAACACCGCAGGCGCCACCGCCGTCCCCACCGAGCGCACGAGCGACAGAGTTGCGAGCGCCGAGTTCGACTCGCTCTCCTTCGTCTTCGCCAACATCATGTAGTTGAGCGGCGTGCCGATGGTGAACCCCATCCCGATGCCGATGGCCACCAGGCTGACGATAAGCGTCACCAGGTTCGCGAACCGCGTGGCCACGAGCGCCAGGAACAGCGCGACGGCGGCCGAGGCGGCAAGCCCGAAGGCCAGGACCGCCTTCACGCCGAACCGATCGATGAGCTTGCCCGATACCGGGGCTCCCACGCCCGCGAACGCCGCGAGGACGATCACCACGTAGCCGCCGCTGCCCGAGGGCAGCTTCAGCACGTTCTCGGCGAACTGGGGGATGAAGATGATCCCCATCAGGATGACGCCCGTGATCACCGACAGCACGAGCGTGACGAGGATGTCGCGGTTCCGGAAGTACGACAGGTTCAGCACCGGGTCGGCCGCCCTCCGCTCGATGAGCACGAACAGCGGCAGCAACACGACGAAGGCCAGCAGGAACGGCCATACGTCCGTCGACGCGACGGAAGCGCCCACGTCGAAGAAATCGAGGTTCTTCAGGCCGTACAGCAGCGCGAGCACCATCGTCACGAGCACCGCGATGCCAAAGCCGTCGATGGGCTTCACCTCCTCGGCACGCGTGTTCGGCAGCACGAACACCCCCACGGCGACGATGGCCGCGCAGATGGGAACGTTCACGTAGAAGATGAACTGCCAGTTCGTCTGGCCGAACAGCGAGAGCATCAAGCTGCCGGCCGATGCGCCGAAGATGTTGGCGATGCCGTAGACGCCGCCCACCAGGCCCAGCGCCAACCCGCGCTTCTCGGGAGGGAACGTGGTTCCGAACTCCGCGGTGGCCACCGGCACGATGCCGCCTCCGCCGACCGCCTGCACGGCTCGCGCGCCCAACAGCATCCAGAAGCTTCCCACGTCCTGCGCAAGGCCGCACAAAAGCGACCCCGCACCGAACAGCGCGATGCTGACCAGGTATATGCGCTTGCGCCCCGAGCGGTCGGCCAGCTTGCCCATCACCGGGATGGCCGCGGCGTAAGCCAGCGTGTAGACGGTGATGATCCACACGCTCATCTGGTCGGTGATGCCGAGGTCGCCCTGGATGACGGTGCGCGCGGGCGTGACGATGCCGGTGTCGAGCGCGCCGATGAACAGGCCCAGCAGGTACACGACGGCGATCAGGACGAATCCCTTGCCATGCCCGGCCCGAACGGCCCGGCTCGGGGAGGGAGATGCAGCGGAAGAACCCATGGAACTGCCTTTCAGACGGTGCGGCCGAACGGATGGAAAAGAGAAGCCCGCAGCTCATGCTACGGGCTTCGGAGGGGCAAGGGCGCGCGTGGGCGCTACATGCGTTCCTTCATGTTCTCGGCACCCTGCTTCACGTTGTCCTTGGCGTCGACGGCAGCCTCCTTGATGGCCTCGCCGGCCTTGCCGAGCGATTCCTTGACGGACTCCATGAAGCCCTCGGACTTCTGGTCCTTGCGGTTCTCGTGCTGCTGCGCGCGAATGGCGCCGTCGGTGCTGCCCGTCTGCTGCGCCACCTGGTGCTCGCGGTCGGCGGCGGCGTCCTCGGCGCGGCGCTCGTTCACGCCCGCCTTCGCCTCGTGGAAGGCATCCTTCACGTTGTTCTTCACGTCGTGGGCCATGTCCTTCGCACCGTTCTTCATATCGACGGACGCGTCGCCCGTCTTGTAAGCCTGATCGACCATGTTGGTCTCCTTTCGGGAAGGTTCTGTGTCATCCCCATTCTAGGGATGGGATGCGCGGCGTCGGCTTCCGGGGGAAAACGGCGCCGCAACAGTTCGCGCACAGAGGTGCCGGCTCCCCCTAGTCGCGCTCGGACGCGTCGTTGGCCAGGCGCTCCGTCTCGCCTTCGGCCTCGTCGAAGTCGAACGCGGTGGCGGCGGCCTCCACGGACTCCTTCTCGTTGCCGTCGCCATCGACGGCCTCGACGTACTCCTCGGCCTCCTGCTTGACGGCACGCTCGATGCTCTCGAGGTCGTCGGCCGCCTCGCGGTTCAGCTCGTCCGCTTCGTCCGCGTCGATGCGGATATCCTCTTTCGTCGTGGTCTCGGCCATGGTACGGCTCCTTTCGTCGGGAATCCCGCCAGGGGAAGATTAGCTGTCCAGCCTATTGTAGCCACCGCCCCGACAGGGCCGGTTTCCGCGCGCTGACGAACGCGCAACGCTTGGATTCGTGGCAAGAGACGGCGTCCGATGCATCGGCTGGGCAGCGGTGCGGCGCTACCGAGGCACGCCAGCGGGCGGCAAGCCCGTCACTTCCGCGTCGCGCCGTGGCGCACGTTGCCGAACAGGTTGATCACGGTATCCCTCACGTGCTCGATGAGCACGGGTATCTCATGGCGCACTTCGACCGCAGCCTGCTGGGAGTGGTGCGCCACCTCGCCGGCAAGCCCCTGCGCATGGTCGCCCACGTCGCTGAACGCGTCCTGCGTGTGCTGCTGCAGTTCGCCCGCCATGTCCTTCATGTGCCATGCCACGTTCATCTTGCCGTCGGTTGCCGGTTTCCCGTCTGCGGTTCCACGGTCTTCCATAAGAGCCTCTTTCCTTGCTGCGGATTACCGGCGGGCCGAGTCGCATGCCCGCTCCCCCTATGGTAGTCCAGTGCGCGGAACCGCCGTGCAACCGCGGGAAAACGCGTCCTTGACGCGTTGGTGGCGGCGCTTGCCCAAGCGCCGCCACATGCAAAACGGGAGCCCGTGGGCTCCCGTTCGAATACGTGCTTATGTGCAGGTTGGGGAAAGGCTACTCGGCCTTCTCCTTCTCCACAGCCTCGGCCTCGGCGGCCTCCGCGTTCTCGGCGGCGGCTTCCTCGGCCTGGTCGGCAGCCTCCTCGGCTTCGACCTTGGTCTCCTCGGCCTTCGCCTCGTCGTCGGCCTTCTCGACCTTCTTCGGGGCGGCCTTCTTCACAGCCTTCTTGGCGGCGGGCTTGGCCTCGTCCTTCTTCGCCTTCACCGGCTCGGTCACCAACTCCATGATGACCATGGGGGCGTCGTCGCCCTTGCGGGGGCCCAGCTTCATGATGCGGGTGTAGCCGCCCTGGCGGTCCTGGAACATGCCCTGCGCGACCTTCTCGAAGATCTCGCGCACGAGTTCCTTGTCGCCCAGCGCCGCGATGGCAAGGCGGCGGGAATGCAGGTCGCCGCGCTTGGCCCACGTGATGATCTTGTCAACGTCGGGGCGGATCTCCTTGGCGCGCGAGTCGATCGTCTTGATGCGGTCGTTCGCCAGCAGCGCGCACACCAGGCTCTTCTTCATGGCCTTGGTATGGCTGGTGTCGGTGCCCAGCTTGCGCCCCTTCTTGTAGTGTCTCATGATCTCGTATCTCCTAAAGCTTCAAATTGAGGTCCATGGAAATGAGCTTGTCCTTCACTTCCTCGATGGACTTCGCACCAAAGTTCCTAATGTTCAGCAAGTCGTTTTCGGAGAACTCGACGAGCTGGCGGACGGAATGGATGCCGGCGCGCTTCAGGCAGTTGTAGGAGCGGACGGAAAGGTCCAGGTCCTCGATCTGCTTGTCCAGCTCGGCATTGGACTCCTGCCCCTCGGGAGCGAAGATGGAAGGAACCTCGCCTTCCTCCTCGTCCACGATGTCGGACAGGCCCAAAAACGCCCCCATGTACTGGTTGATGATGTTGGCGGCACGGCACACGGCCTCGGAAGGCGCGATGGAGCCGTCGGTCTCAACCTCCAGCACGAGCTTGTCGTAGTCGGTGCGCTGACCCACACGGGTGTCGGTGACGTTCAGCGTGCACCGGCGGACCGGCGAGAACAACGAGTCAACGTGGATGACGCCGATGGGGTCCTCGGTGCGCTTGTTGCGCTCCGCGGACACGTAGCCGCGACCCACCCCGATGCGGATCGTCATGTCCAGCTGGCCGCCATCGGCGACCGTGGCAATGACGTGCTCGGGGTTCACCAGCGTGAACTCGGTGGGGATGTCCAGGTCGGCACCCGTCACCGTGCAGGGACCCTCGGCGGACACATGGGCCGTGGCCTCCTCGATATCCTCGCTGAGTGCCGAGAACACGAGGCCCTTCACGTTCAAGACGATGTCCGTGATGTCCTCGATGACGCCCTCGGCCGTCGTGAACTCATGCTGCACGCCCTCGATCTGGATAGCGGTGGCTTTCGCCCCGTCCAGCGACGAGAGCAGCACGCGGCGCATGCAGTTGCCCAGCGTGTAGCCGTACCCACGCTCGAGCGGTTCCACGACGAAACGCGCGACAGTTTCGTTGACTTCTTCCGTTGTTACCGTAGGCCTCATGAACTCTGTCATGTTGTGTAAGCCTCCTTACTATGCCGCGATTATTTCGAGTAAAGTTCGACGATGAGCTGTTCGCGAATGTCCAGATCGATTTGATCGCGTTGCGGGAGAGCAAGCACGTTGCCTTGCAGTTTCTCGATGTCGACCTCGAGCCAGGCCGGCACCTGCACGCGCTCGTTGGAGATGAGCGCGCTCTTGATGACCAGCAGGTCCTTGGCCTTGGGGGCCACGGCCACCAGGTCGCCCGCCTTCACGCGGAACGACGGGATGTCCACGCGGCGGCCGTTCACGGTGATATGGCCGTGACGCACCTGCTGACGAGCCTCGGCGCGCGACTTCGCGAAGCCAAGACGGTACACCACGTTGTCCAGACGGCTCTCGAGGATGCGCAGCAGGTTCTCGCCCGTGACGCCCTGCTGGCGGCCGGCGATCTCGTAGTAGTGATGGAACTGCTTCTCCAGAACGCCGTAGATGCGCTTGGTCTTCTGCTTCTCACGCAGCTGCAGACGGTATTCGCTTTCCTTGATACGCTTCTTGCCGGCCTCGCCGGGCGCGTAGTTGCGGCGCTCGATCGCGCACTTGTCCGTGTAGCAGCGGTCGCCCTTCAGGAAGAGCTTCGCACCTTCACGACGGCACAAACGGCAGTCCGCTCCAGTATAACGAGCCATAATACTTCGATCCTTTCAGTTACACGCGACGACGCTTGCGCGGACGGCAACCGTTGTGCGGAATGGGTGTGCAATCCTGAATGCTGGAGACTTCCAGGCCGGCGGCCTGCAGCGAGCGGATGGCCGTCTCGCGACCCGAACCCGGGCCCTTGACGAACACCGCCACCTTGCGCAGGCCATGCTCCATGGCCGTCTTCGCGGCGGCCTCGGCGGCCATCTGCGCGGCGAACGGCGTGGACTTGCGGGAGCCCTTGAAGCCAACCGTGCCGGCGGACTGCCAGGAGATCACATTGCCCTGGGGATCGGTGATGCTCACAATGGTGTTGTTGAACGTAGACTTGATGTGCGCGGCGCCCACGGCGATGTTCTTACGCTCGGAACGCTTGATGCGCGTGCGCACGTTTTTCTTTGCTGCCACTTAAGCTACCTCACTTCTTCTTTCCGCCGATTTGCTTACGAGGACCCTTGCGGGTACGCGCGTTCGTGTGCGTGCGCTGTCCGCGAACGGGCAGGCCGCGACGATGGCGCAGGCCACGATAGCAACCGATCTCCATGAGGCGCTTGACGTTCTGGGAAACCTCGCGGTGCAGGTCGCCCTCCACCTTGATGTTCTCCTGGATGTAGTCGCGCAGCTTGGTCAGATCGTCCTCCGTGAGGTCCTTGATGCGGACGTCGGGATCCACGCCGGTTTCGGCGAGTATCTTTTTGGAGGTGGTCAGACCGATGCCGTAGATGTAGGTCAAGCCGATTTCAACGCGCTTGTCGCGAGGAAGGTCGACACCAACAAGACGAGCCATAGATGATTCTCCTCTTTCCTAGCCCTGACGCTGCTTGTGGCGCGGGTTCTCGCAGATGACGAGCACCTTGCCATGGCGTCGGATGATCTTGCATTTGTCGCACATTTTCTTGACCGAAGGACGTACCTTCATAATCAATTCCTTTCGGTTTATGTGTACCTTAGTCTATTCATACGCCCAGCCGCAGGCGGTTGTTTTCGTGCTTGTTGTGTGCCGCATGGCACACAAAATGCGCACACCTGGTTCACAGGCCGTGCAGATTTGCGCGCTTACTTGAAGCGGTACGTGATGCGCCCGCGGTTCAAGTCGTAGACGGACAGCTCCACCGTCACCTTGTCCCCCGGGAGGATCTTGATGTAGTGCATACGCATCTTGCCGGAGATATGGGCCAATATCTTGTGGCCATTTTCGAGCTCCACCCTAAACATAGCGTTCGGCAACGCCTCCAGGACGGTCCCCTCGAGCTCGATAACATCTTCTTTGGTCAAAAGTGCTCCTTCAAGCAAATCGTCACTAAACAGCAACCATAGATGATACCAAAAGTTCCAGGGAAAGGGAGAAGAAAAATAAACGAGCGCACAACACCAACAAACCCGCTGGTTCGAAGTCACCTGCTTGCCAGGCGTGCGGTTCGATGCCGCGCGATCCTCGCCCAAGAAACGGGACCGCCAGGTATTCGCGCTACGCGCAGCCGCCTTGTCGGCTTGGGGGAAACGGGCCGCCGTGCGACGCCGCTGTCGATGGCACTATTGTAAGGGTTTCCGGCGCCCGGTCAAGCGGCGGGCGGAAAAGACCACGCGCCGCAGGCGACGACCTTGCAGCGCCGCCTGCGAAGCGGACGGACAGCCGGCGTGCGCCCCGGCGGGTTTCCGCGACGAAGCCTTTTACAGCCGCTCGTCGTTCACCAGGTAGTGCCACACGGCCTTGCCGAGGATCCTCACCTGGGGCGCATCGGGGTCGCTCGCGTCGATCGAGCGGTCGCGGTGGGAGGGGTTGTTGCTCTCGGGGTGGAGCACGATAGTGTCGCCTGCGAAGAAGATGCGCTTCATGGTGGCGTCATCGCCGTTCACCGTGACCGCCACGATATCGCCGCTGCGCACCTCGGCGCTCTTGTCGAAATAGACGAGCGAGCCGTTCGGCATGATCTTGTCCATGGAGTCGCCCGACACCGTGAGGAAGAAGCCGTCCGGATGGCTCTCGGCGACAGGCGGGATGACGTAGGCCTCCTCGGTCACGGGGAGCATCTCGAGCGCGTCGCCTGCCGATATCCGCCCGTACACGGGGGCGGTGAGCGACGTGACCTCGTAATGGACGGAGCCTGCCACGAAGCCATCCGCCGCGTTGTCGATGAGGGAGCTCTTGCTGATGCCGAAATAGTCGGCCATGCGCTGTATCGCGCCCATACGCGGGACGGCCCGGCCGTTCTCCCATTGGGAGACCGCCATCGGGGAAACGCCGGCGATCTTCCCCAGCTCCCCCTGCGTCAAGCAGTGCTCGACCCGCAAGCGCTTTATATTGCTGCCCAATTCCATGACGTCCACTTTCTTCCACAGGGTTCCTTTCGACTATATTCTACAATATTTTAACTTTACTTTTAGTATAAGTTTAATTATAGTTTCCGCAGCACGCAACTATAATTCTTACGCTCAACGTCGTGCCCCTTTCGATTCCTGACCAGCAGAAAGGACTGCGCATGAACGTAACGGCAGCAGTGGGCGAGCAGGATGACGCCCTGCGCCCTTGGACCGAGGCCGAGGAGACGTACCTGGCAAACGCTGCGGGAATCCTCTCCCCCGAGAACCTGGGCCGGGCGCTCGGCCGCACGGAGGCCTCGGTGGAGGAGGCGGCCGGGCGGCTCGGGCTCGACGTGCGGTGCGACGGGTCTTCCTTCGTCTGGTGCGACCACTGCGCTACGTGGAGAACCCGCTTGAACAGCCGCACCGGATGGTGTCGCATCTGCACGATGCGCGAGCAGCTGCGGGGGCGCGAGCGGGCCTGTGCCGAGGCCCTTGCCGCCATGGCGCCCTCCGAGCGCGCCGTCTACGAGAAGACGGAGGCCGAGCGCCAGTCCAAGCGCCTGCCGCCCCACCCCGTCAAGCGGCTCGTCTCCGCCACACCGGACGGCAAGCCGCGCATCGAGGAGGCGCGCTACCTCGCGGAAGTGGAGGAATGGGAGTACCGCGTGCTCAAGCTGCGCTACGACGCCGCCAAAACCCGCCTTAGGCGCATGCGTGAGAAGACGGGTGCGAACCCCCGGAAGGCAGGCCGGCGAAACGGGTGACACCTCCGGCATCCTATGACCACCGCGAGCGCCCACCCGGCGAGCGCGCAACAAGCGAAACGCGATACCCCCGGAAAGGAGGTGACTGGATTGACGGACTCCCGCACGGCCCAGGCCGATGTCGCCACCTGCGTGTTCAGTGTGCTGAAGACGATTGTAGAAGGCGATCCCGGCGTGGCTTCCTGCACCTACGAGCAGACGCCCACGGATGCCCAGGGGCTTCCCTGCATCACGATGCAAACCCTCGACGGCACTCCCGTGGAGCGCCGCTACTTGGACGGAGGCCGCGTGGAGAACTACCGCTTCGCCCTGCTGCTGCGTCGGCAGGCCCTGGAGGACCAGGACCGGCTCGACGCCCGCGCCCTGCTCGAACGCCTGGCATCGTCGCTCGCGGAAGCAGACGTCGAACTGGGCGAGGGCCGCACAGCTTGGGACCTGTCCCTGGACACGCTGCCCTACCGCGCCGAGTCGGCGGCCGACTATGCCGACTGGAAGGCGGAACTGACCTTGAAGTACCAGACAAACCGATGAAAGGAACCGAACTATGAGCGAGAACGCCGCACCCATCTGGGGCAACGAACTGGAGTACTACATCAACACGGGCACGAACGAGGCAGCGGCCTGGACGAAGGTGACGGAGCTCCTGACGTGGGAGCCCAGCGCCGAGCCCAAGACCTACGAGCCCGCCTGGCTCGACCGCAAGGTCTCCCCTGTGTTCGTGCAGGGACGCACCTGCTCGATCAACTGGACGAAGGACACGGTGAAGAACGGCGCCCTGGAGGCATGGGTCATGGAGCACCGCAACGAGACCGACGTGGCGTGCGAGGTGTGCCGCGTGTTCACGTGGCTGGGCACGGCTGCGGCGCAGACCGCCGACATGGCCTCCTTCCTGTTCAACCCCGCCGATCCCAGCAACGCCAACGGCGGCCAGCCGGTGGTGACGGGCGGCACGCTGAACATGGCCGACGACGGTTGGACCGAGGGCACGTGGAACCCCTCGACCAAGGCCTTCGCGGCGGGCAGCGCACCGGCCCAGGCGTAGCGCGGCAGCACGACCAGACGAATGCAACGGGCGGCCGCCCAGCCGCGGCCGCCCGAACGACGAAGGAGGATCTTGTGGGATTCGAGTTTTCGAGCCATACCGTTACCGTGGAGATAGGCGGCAAGCCCTACGTCATCAACATGGGCGATGCGGACATGCTGGACAAGGTGGAGCATTGGAGCGACAAGCTCGCCGGCACCGATTACCGGGGATTGAGCGAGGGGCGCCTGAACGCGCTCTCCGCCGACGTGCGCAACTACCTGATGGCACTGCTCGGCAAAGAGCAGTTCGAGCAGGTGTTCGAGAACCGCCCGTTCGACTTCATCGACGGCTTGGAGCTGTTCGCCTTCCTGTACGCCGAGATCGCGAAGAGCCGCGTGGACGCCTCGTTCAAGGCCACGCTGGGCAAGTACCTGCCCGACCTGGACTGGCACGACGCCGAAGCATAGGGCCATGGAGCCGAACATCCTGCTCGAACGGGCGCCGTCGGCCGTGCCGGTCGGCAACGCATGCGTCCCTCTCAACACGTCCCACCGTACCGGCATCCAAGCCATGCGCCTCGCCGACGACCCCTTCGTGGGCGACGAGGAGAAGGCCCGCGCGCTGCTGTTCCTTTACTTCGGACGGCCCGACGGTCGCACGGGGCGGCTCGCCCTCCCCGACGCCGTGGCCGAGAACCCGCAGCTGGGCGTGGAGGCCGCGCTCGCGTTCTTCAACCTGAACGAGCCGAGGCCGCCCGAGGTTCCCGGCACGCGACCTGCCGCCGGCACGCGGGTGTTCGACCGGGATTGGGACGCGGGGCGTGTGGCCGCCGACTTCCAACGCGAGTACGGCCTCGATCTGACCGACCGCGGCTTGCGGCTGCACTGGTGGCGCTTCTGGTCGCTGCTGCGCAACCTGAGCGAGTCATCGCTCACCATGCAGGCCGTCGGCGTGCGCGGCACCGTGCCCGACGAGAAGAAGATGGGCCGCGAGGCGGTGGAGAGCCTCATGAGGCGCAAGGCCGCCCTCATGCTCCCCGCCCGCACCGAGGAGGAGGCCCTGCAGCTGACCCACCTGAGGTACCGGTGGGCGCTGGAGGTGTGACAACCGCGCAAAACAAGCCAGAGTAAAACCAATAGGAACCAAGCTGGAAAGGAGACGAGCCTTGGATACTGTGCGCGAAAAAACAAGGGCACCGGCGCGTATGCATAACGAAATTCTCGCAAACGATGCGAGTGGAGCCAAAAGCCTCGAAAGAAAAAACCGCAGGAAAGGGGGCGTCCCATGTCGGACATCAGCGTTGCCATCGGAGTGACCATAAACGCATCCCGTTACGAAGCAGCCCTCGCGTCCATCGCCACCGCCACAAATCGGCAGATCGGAGCTCTCGCATCAGCCTTTGCGGCGCTTAACGGCGTTGCCGGTGCCGCCGAAGCCGTCAGGAATGCCGCTTCGCAGATCACCTCCTCCTTTGGAGAAATCGGAAATGCAGCATCGAAATCACTCGACACGGCGAGCGGCGCTATCGCCAAAACCGCCGACGATGGAAGCAAAGCGTTGTCCGTGTTCGATACCATCGGGAAAACCGCAAGCGCAATGGCGAAGGGCTTGGGAAAAGCAGCCGGCACCGTTAAAGCAGCATCGAAAGAACTGCTCTCGCTTGGCACGTCCGCTTTGCAGGGAAACGACGGAATCCAGGAAATGGCGAGCGGCGTAATCGCCAACATGGGCACGCTCACCGCCTCGCTGCCCTTGTTGGCCTCGCAAGCAACCGCTGTCCTGCCAGCATTCGCAGCCCAGGTTGCAGATGCCGCGCCAGGACTTATCGATGCCCTCGTCGGTGCTTTCAACCAAGTGGCTACCGCCCTTCCCGAAATCATTCCCCAGCTTGTGGAGGGAATAGCCAGCATAGCGGCCCCGATGGCGGAGGCACTTGTCGAGCTGGCCCCGGTATTGGTAGCTGCCGGAATCGAGCTTTTTGCAGGGCTGGTTGAGAGCCTCGCCGAAGTCGTGCCCTTGCTCGTCGAGCAGCTGCCGGTGTTCATCGAAGGCATTTGCACCGCCCTAATCGAGAGCATGCCGATCCTCCTCGAAGCAGGCCTTCAATTCTTCATGGCGCTTGGACAGGCGCTCATCGAGGTATTGCCGCTGCTTCTTGAGCAACTCCCCGACTTCATTGCGGGCTTCATCGAAATGCTCGTCACCTTTTTGCCACAGCTCATAGAGGGTGCCATGCAATTGTTCACCGCTTTCGTAGAAGCGCTGCCGCTCGTTATCCCCGCCCTTGTCGAGGCCATCCCGACGGTTATCCAGGCAGTGTGCGACATGCTCCCAACGCTCTTCCCCCTTATCCTGTTCGCCGCCGTGCAGCTCTTCCTTGCCATCGCGCAGGCGGTTCCCCAGATCCTCGAGGCACTTATCCCGGCAATAGGAGCGCTTATCCAGGCAGGCATCGACCATCTGCCCACCTTTTTGGAGAACATGGGGAATGCAGCGAAGGAGCTGTTCCGCAAGATCGCCGATGCGGTTCCCAAGGTGCTGAACGACCTGAAAAACGCTCTTGGCGAGCTGATCTTGGCCGGAGCTGCCAAAGTTGGCGAGTTCGCCAACGACATGATAGCCGCAGGCGAGAACCTCGTGCACGGCATCGTCGACGGCATCGGAAATGCAGCCCGCAGCGTCATCGATGCCATCGGAGGCGTCATCAACGATGCCATAGGGTGGGCGAAATCGCTTCTCGGCATCGCCTCCCCTTCGAAGGTGTTTCGCTCTATCGGCGGGTACGTTTCGGAGGGCTTCGCCGACGGCATCGCGGCCAAGGCGGGCGAGGCAGTGGGCGCCATGAAGGCGCTGGCCGACGACGTGGTCGACGCGGCCAAGGCCGACCTTCCGGCCATCGAGGTGCCGGTGGGCTTCAACGTGCGGAAGCTCTCGGCGGGATCGCTCGGCGGGTTCGGCTTCGCCGCCGCCTTCGCCGCGGCGCCTGCAGGCGGACAAACCACGAACAACTACTACACGATCGAGAAGGTGGACCTTTCGGGCGATCCTGCCGCAGTGAAGGCGGCGGGCACGCTTTGGAACGGCGTTCGCCGGCAGATGAGAATGGGGGCGATATAACATGGCAACCTGGTCGGGATGGAGCAAGCCTTACGGCGACAGCCGCGCCATGGCCGTGGGCGTGGACGCATGGATCAGCTCGTCGAGCGACACCGAGGTGTACATCACCGTCAGCGCATTGGCCAAGTCGGGCGATGCGGGTACCTGGGAGGCGGCCTACCAGTACGGCGTGATGACGCAGGACGGCCACGCGACCGCCGGCAACCGCGGCGCCGAGTGGAACGAGGCGGGCCGCGGCGTGCTGAACGCAGGCAACGGGGTGGCGCAGGGCCAGCACACCTACGGACCCTTCACGCGCGAGACATCCGCCTATAACGTGACCTGCTGGGGCAAGGCGTGGGGCGAGACGGTGAACGGCTACGGGGCCTGGGCCGGAAGCGCCGAGGTCTACACCACCGTCACCGTGCCCGCGCGGCCGGTGTACGCGCCGCCCGCGGCAACGGGCGTGACGAACACCCGGCAAGACGACAGCCGCAACGTGGTGGCCTGGGCGAACCACAGCGATACCACCCACCCCTACGACTCCATCAAGGTGGAGCGGTCAATCGACGGGGGCAGCTGATCCCAGATTGCCAGCATCTCGGGAGCCGCAACCTCGTACGTCGACGCCTCGACCGCGGCGAACCACGCCTACGCCTATCGCGTGCGCGCCCAGAACGCCGCCGGCTTCAGCGCCTACGCGACGAGCGGAACCACGTACAACACCCCGGCGGCACCCCGTGGCATCGTTGCCTCGCGCTCGGCCGTGAACACCGTGATGCTCACCATCGACAACCCCGCCCTCACCGCCACGGCGCTGGAGCTCCAGCGCTCGGCCAGCGGCACGGACGGATGGGCTGCCGTGAAGACCGTTCCCGGCTCCCCCGTCGCCGAGGCGGAGGACGAGCCAGGCGGCGGCACGTTCTACTACCGCGCGCGCAACACCCGCGCATCGCTCGCCTCCGATTGGTCGGCCGCCTCCAACAAGGTGGTGACCATCGTCGCGCCGGCGGCGCCGAGCCTCATCGCGCCGGCCTCGGGCGTGACCCTGCCCAAAACGCAACCGACCGTGTCGTTCTCCTGGAAGCACAACCCCATCGACGGGTCGGAGCAGAGTGCGGCCCAGCTGCAGCACAGCGTGAACGGCGGGTCGACGTGGACGGCAGTGCAGGTGACGGGCGATGATCAGGAAACGGCCGTCGCCAACAGCTGGGAGAAGAACGCCATTGTGACCTGGCGCGTGCGCACGAAGGGCGCCCATGCCGACTACGGTCCCTGGTCATCCGTGCAGGCGTTCAAGGTATGCCAGGTACCCAGCGTGGCCATTTCCTCGCCGGCGGCCGACGGAACCGTGCTGAACGACGTGCCCTTGAACGTGGCCTGGACCTATACGGACGAATCCGGTACGCAGCAGCGCGCCGCCCTCTCCATCGCCGACTCCCAGGAGCGCGAGCTTTGGAGCACCGTCGTGCAGGGCCCGACCGCCTCGCTTTCCATCCCATCGTCGGAGCTGCTGCCGGAGAACCACGGGAGCTTCCGCATCGCGCTCACCGCGTACTCCACGTCCGGGCTGGCGGCTTCGGCCTCGCGCACGTTCTCGACCGATTACGAGGAGCCGGCCGAGCCGGGCCTGCAGGTTGAGGTGGACCCGGTGCGCGGCAGCGTTGCAGCCACCGTGTTCGAGGGCGCAGCCGCGACCGGCGTGCCGCGCACGGCCTCGCTCGGCCTGTTCCGCGCACGGCCGGACGGCACGCTGCTGTGCCTGGCCGACGGCGTTGCGTCGGGCACCGGCGTGACCGACCTGTATCCTCCGCTCGATTGCGACCTTTGCTACCTCGCCGTCGCCTACACCGAGAACGGGCTCACCGCGCGCACCGAGCGGGCCGCCCGCGTGCCCTCGGGCGGCGCCGTGTTCTTCAACTTCGGAGACCACGGCTACGCCGACGTGGCGAAGGTGGCTATGGACGTGGAATGGAGCACGTCGGTGGCAACCGACAGCGAGGTGATCGACACGGCGGGAGCGGAGGACCCGCTGGTGTTCTTCGGCACGGCCAAGTCGGTGGAAGGCGGCGTGTCGGGCGACGTATGGCGCAACGCGGCCAACGCGCCCGCCCGATGGAGCGACGAGGCTTGCCGCGCGGAGGCGTTCGAGCGACTTGCGGCCGATACCGGCATCAAGATCGTGCGCTACCCGAGCGGTTCCGTCATGCCGGCGCATACCTCCTGCAAGACGGCGACGTCGGCCGCCAACGGCCTGGTGTCGTCCGTAGAGGTAACGGCAAGGAAGGTGAGGGCAGATGAACTGGTTCTCTAGCGGACGCGTGGACACCTTCCGCTTCGTGCGGGTGCGCTGGGGCACCTGGACGGAGACGGAGGAGCTGGAAGGCATCATCGGCGGCACGCTCGAGCGGAACGACTCCACCGCCATCAAGGCCTCGGGATCGCTCGACTATATCCTTGAGCCCGCCTTGGGCAGCGACCTCGTGCGCGTCTACTCCGACAGCTACTACCCGCCCACGGGCGAGCGCACGAGCATCGCCCAGGGAACGTATTTGGCGTCCACGCCGTCGAGCACCTACCGGGGCGCCATCGAGGAGGGAACGGCCGACCTGTACGGTGTGCTGCACGTGCTGGCCGAGGATTCCTTCGCCGAGCCGCTCGTCGTGCCGGCCGGCACGCGGGCGGTCGACAAGGCAGCGGAGATCGTGCGCGAGGCAGGGCTGCCGGTCGTCGCATCTGAGTCCCCCGCCACGCTCGGGTCGCCGGCGGTGTTCGACGACAAGGACACGAGCAAGCTGGACGCGGTGAACTGGCTTCTGGACTTCGCCGGTTTCGCCAGCGCGGGCTGCGACGGCTACGGCACGGTGCTGATGCAGCCCTACCAGGATCCCTCCCTGCGGCTGCCCGTCCTGGCCTTGGAAGACGACGGGGCGTGCATCTTCCGCAGCGGCGTGGTGCGCGAGTACGACACGTTCGACGTTCCCAACGTGGTGGTGGTCGTCTGCTCGAACGCGCAAGCCGGCTCGATGACGGCCAAAGCCGTGAACGACGACCCGCAAAGCGCCTTCTCCACCGTCGCCCGCGGACGCGAGATCGTGCGCAAGGAAACCGTCTCGGACATCGCCAGCCAAGAAGCCCTGCAGGCCAAAGCGGAGGCGTTGCTGGCCGCAAAGACGTCGATGGTCGAAGGGTTCGAGATAACCCACGCGTTCGTCCCGCTGGAAATGGGCGATGTCTGCTCCCTCACGTACCGCAAGGCCGGCGTGCACCGCGACGACCTCGTGGCCGTGCGCCAATCCCTGAAGCTGAAGCCCGGCATGGAGTGCACCACGCGCTTCCGCCGCTTCCCGAGGAGCTGATGGCCATGGATGCTTTCGACATCGCCCTGCTCATGGCGAACCAGCATGCCGACAGCCCGGTGAGGATGCGCTACGGCACCGTCGTCGGGGCGTGCGACGAGAGCGTGCTCTCGGTGGTTCCCGACGGTCAGGAGTCGCCCGTGCCCGCCGTGAAGTGCTGCCTCCCCGTGGAGGGGAGCCGCGTGGTGCTGCTGGTTAACGGCACCGAGTGGCTGGCGGCAGCCGTCGTAGGAGGCGATTGTCCCTATGGCGTAGGGGACCTGTGGATCACCCTCTCAAGCGACGATCCTCGCAATCGCTGGCGTGGGACCGCCTGGGAGCGCGTGCTCGACCGCATGCTGCTTGCGAGCGGCAAGAGAGACGTCGCAGAAACGGGAGGCGAGGAGGAGCACACTCACTGGCTGCCCATCGGCGACGAACCAGGATTGGGATACCTATCTGCAACAACCAGCCTGCACCATCGAGACGTAAACGTGCCTCATCAGATACACGCAGAAAACAGCTGGATCGAAGCAGGAATAACGAGTCAAACCTGCTCGTATGAAGCATCGAGCATGCCTCCCTACTTGGTTGCGCATATGTGGAAGAGAATTGCTTGACGTAAAGGAGGACTCCCTACCCATGGACAAATGCCCCGAGCACAGCGCTCATGACCAGCATCTCGATCGGCTCGATGCGCGCGTCCTCGAGCTTGAGGACGCGAACAAGGAGCTATCGCGGTTCACCGAGCGCATCACGGTGCTCGTGGACAAATACGACGAGACGCTCGACGACCACGCCGCGCGCCTCGCCGCCCTCGAATCGATCCCGGCGAGGCGGTGGGAGCAGATCGCCAACTACACGCTGACCGCCGCGCTCGGCGCTGCCGCCGGGATCGTACTCGCCCACTTCGGACTCTAAGGAGCCTACATGAACGACAATGCGAAACAATGGCTGCGGGCCGCAGCCATCCGCGCCGCCAAGACGGCTGCGCAAGCTGCCATCGGCACCATCGGGGCCTCGACGGCACTCGGTGCCGTGGACTGGCCGCTGGCCGCATCGGCAGCGGCTCTCGCTGCAATTGCCTCCCTGCTGACCAGTATCGGAGGCCTTCCTGAAGTAGACGGGGGATCAACCCTTCCGTCGCTCGCGAAAGGAGGCGAGTGACATGGCCGCGTCGAACGAGGTGGCCGCGCACATCATGGAGCACCTGGTGGCCCATGACGGCGACGGCGGCCACGGGTACAGCCAAGGGTCGAACCGCTGGGGCAACGGCGTACTGGAAACACTGGAGATCGACGGTCACGCCTATCGCTTCGCGGGGGGCGACCGCGATTGCTCCTCCGGCGTTATCAGCGCCTACGAGGCGGCCGGAGTGGATTGCGGGGGCGCCACTTACACCGGCAATATGCGCGTTCGCCTGTGCAGCACGGGCAACTTCGAGTGGAAGCCGATGAGCTACACCGCGCAAAGAGGCGACATCTACTTGAACGAGCGGAGCCACACCGCACTATGCAAGTCGGCCGTACCCGACATGCTCATGCAGTTCAGCATCGACGAGAACGGCGGCATCATTGGCGGCCGCGAGGGCGACCAAACCGGAAGCGAGTCTAACACGCGACCCTACTACGACTACCCTTGGGACGGCATACTGCGCTTCGTTGGGGAAGGAGGCGCGCCTGCGCAGGGATCTCAGAGCAGCACGATACCGGACATTCGCTACCGTGCCTGCTCGCAAGCCCAAGGTTGGCTTCCGGAAATGGTAAACCACTTCGACCCCTCGGGCTCGGGCGACGACTACGCCGGCGACGGTTCCCCCATCGTGTACCTGGCGGTGGACATGCCGGGTTGGTACCAGGCGCGCACGCAGTCGTCTGGCTGGCTCCCACCCGTACGCGGCTACGACGCCGATGACCTGGAGTACGGCTGCGCGGGAGACGGAACGCCCATCACCGGCATCCGCTGCTACTATGAAACTCAAAACCCCGCGGCCACCGGCTGGCTCGCCATCGAGTACGCCGTTGCGAACGTCGGCTGCGGGTTCCTGCCGAGCATGCGCGACTTGGCGGACACGGGCGGGTCGACCGACGACTACGCGGGCAACGGTGGCGTTATCAGCGCCTTCAGGGCCAGAATCGTCCGAGTGTAGGCCCTTATGGACGCCTACGATATCGCCTTGCTCATGGCCAACCAAGACCCCAGCAGGCCTTTGAAGATGCGCTATGGGACGGTGGCCGACAACACAGGAAGCCTGCTGCAGGTCGTCCCCGACGGGCAGACCGAAACGACGCCTGTGGTGAAATGCTGCCATCCCTTGAAGGGCGACCGTGTGATCCTGCTGGTAAACGGCACCGAATGGCTCGCCATTTCCGTAATCGGTGGCGAAAGCGCCCCGCCCCGCGTGGGACAGCCGTTTATTACCGCCGCAAGCGAGGACCCTCACATTGTTTGGCCGAATACCAGATGGCGCAAGCTGGAAGACAGGTTCATCCTAGCGTCCGGGATGCATTCCCGAGGAACAACCGGAGGCGAAGCCGCCCATACGTTAAGTTTGGCTGAAGTGCCTGCTCACGACCACAAGCCAAACGTTTGGGATGCTGTCATTGCACCCGGTTACTGGCAAGGAACCATTTCTGCGAGTACCGTTACAACAGGAGGAAATCTAGAAGCCTACAACAATATCAACAGGAATACCCAAGACTACCCGACGACTTCCTCAGGAGGGAGCCAGCCTCACAACAACATGCCGCCTTACGAGGTATTCGATATCTGGATTCGCATTGAATGATCAAACTGGCTGGGCCACCAGGATTCGAACCTGGATAGCTGGTACCAAAAACCAGAGTCCTGCCGTTGGACGATGGCCCAGTCTCGGAAACGCCCGCCGCAACCCGGAGCAGATGGCGGGCACGCGCCGATGCTTTCAGCCGGCATCGGCAAGTCACAAGCGCGTCTGGTGATTTTACCTGTTAAGCAAAGGCTTGGCAATGGCCGGTTATCCGGCCATTGCCAAGCTGCAGCCTCGAGTCAGCGAGCGCACTGAAGATTACTGGCGCTCCATCTTCACGGTAGTCGTCGTTCCCAGGGCCGATGCCTCGTAGCTGAGGATGCCGTTCTCGTACGTGAACGTCTTGGTCTCGTCTCCCGAGGCGAGCAGGGCGTTCGCGGTCTTGGAGGTATCGTTGACAGAATCCCACGTGTAGCTCTCCGTCGCCTCGGTCGGCGCCTCGTACGTGCCTGACCAGTAGAGCGACTTCGTATCTCCGCCATCGCTCACCCAGTTGATCTCGATAACGTTGTCCTGAATGGTAGCCTCCTGGTAGCTGTCCTCGGACTTGGAGTTGACCTGCTTCCACTCGCCGCTCAGGTCGAGCGGCTTCTTCTGCTCTTCCTGCTGGGGCGCATCGGACGTCGAGCCGTCGGATCCGCCCGAGGCTCCTCCCCCGCATCCGAACAGGAACAAAGCCAATGTTCCGCACAGCGCCACCATGAGCATTTTCTTCATCGGTGCCTCCTTCGGGATCGTTTGCGATCTCAAGCGCCCTCGCGCTCGGTTCCAGCTTAACGTGCAAGGAGGCTGTTGCACAATACTTTGGCTGCAAGGATTTAGGTAACGTCTTGCGAAGCGGGCAAGCGGCAAAACCTGCCCTTTTGTAACAAAGGCCAGCCGATTGCCGGCTGGCCTGCTGTTTCCATGGTGGGCCGTGAGGGAGTCGAACCCGCGACCTTGGGATTAAAAGTCCCCTGCTCTACCAGCTGAGCTAACGGCCCACGTCTGCAATGCGCGAGTATCTATTCTAGCCGGGGCGGGTGAGACGGTCAATGAAAATGTTGGCAACGCCCACCTGCGCACGAGAAGAGCGCAGTCTGCGGCACCACAAAAGGGTGCCCCGGCAAAATGCTGAACGGGGCGCGCCGGCCAAGGTGCCCATTCCGCCCCCCGGTTGAAACGAAGCCGTAACATGCGCGCCGGCTCGGCGGTACTACAATCGAATGGCATGCATAACCTGCGACGCTTCCGCGCGGTATCCCCGCCGTCGCCCGCCAGCCCGCCCTCCTGAAAGGCCGTGATAGCCATGTGGTGCTCGAAAGTGCTCGTTGCCTACGACGGATCGACCCCTTCCGCGAAAGCCCTCGACCTCGCGCAGTCCATCGGCGCACAGGATGAGCGCATCGAGCTGGTGTTCGCGCACGTGCTGAAGCTGTTCGCCCTGGGCACCGGGGCCGAGGGTCCGCTTATCGAGGAGGCGAACCGCGTGCACGCCGCACTCCAGCAGCTGGCCGAGCGCGTGCCGAACAAGGCCCATGCGCACCTGCTGAAGGGCACGTCGCCGGCCGATCTGCTGCTGAAATGCGCCGAGGACGAGGGCTGCGACCTCATCGTCATGGGCAGCCGCGGCAAGGGCGGCGTGAAGGGGTACCTGGGCAGCGTGAGCTACGCCGTGGTGCAGGGCTCCCCCGTGGCCGTGCTCATCGCAAAGGATGCGCCCGGCGCAGGAGCGGTCAGCGCGTCCACGACACCCGCGGCGGAAACCCCGCGCACGGGCCCCCAGGGCGCGAACCCGTCCGGCACATCGGCCGACCAGGCGGCACGCTAGTATGTCGACCGCAGCGCAGGCTCGGCTCTGGACGAAGGACTTCACGCTGGGCACAGCCGTGAACTTCCTGCTCATGGTGAACTACTACGGCCTCATGGTCGTGGTGGCCGACTACGCCATGAAAACCTACGACGCCCCCGCCGCCACGGCAGGCCTGGCCGCGAGCATCTTCATCATCGGCGCCCTCGCCGCGCGTCTCGTGAGCGGGCGCATCATGGACAAGGTGGGCCGCAAGCGCCTGCTGGTCGCGGGCGCGATCGGCGAGGTGGTGTTCTCGGTGCTCTACCTGGCGGGGCTCGGGCTCGCCCCCCTGTTCGCCATCCGCCTGCTGCACGGCTTCGCCTACGGGGTGTGCTCCACCACCATCGGCACCATCGTGACGGCGCTCGTGCCGGACAGCCGCAAGGGCGAGGGCGTGGGCTACTACATGCTGTCCGTGACGCTGGGCGCGGCCATCGGCCCCTTCCTGGGCATGTTCCTGTCGCAGAACGCCGGCTTCTTCCCCCTGTTCGTGACCACGGCCGTCGTGGCAGGCTTGAGCCTTTTGGCCGCCGCACAGCTGAAGGTGCCCGAGGCGGCGCAGGAAAGCGACGAGGACATCGAGGAGGCCGCGGAGGAGATCGCGCGCGACGAGCGTGACGAGCGCGCCGGCGACTTCCGCGTGCCGCGCTTCGATCTGGGGAACTACCTGGAGTCCAGCGTACTGCCCATCGGCGCCGTGTGCGCGCTGCTGTTCTTCTGCTACTCCAGCCTGCTGGCGTTCCTCACGCCCTTCGCCGCCGAGAGCGGGCTCGCGCAGCCCGCGAGCTTCTTCTTCGTAGTGTACGCCGTGGCCACGTTCGTCACGCGGCCCTTCACGGGGAAGCTGTTCGACCGCAAGGGCGACCGCGTGGTCATGGTGCCGGCGTTCGTCGCATTCATCGTCGGGATGGGCCTGTTGGCAACCGTGTACCGACCTGCAGCTATGCTCATAGCGGCAGCGCTTTTGGGCTTCGGCGTGGGCACCGTGCAGGCGAGCGGGCTGGCGCTGGCCGTGCGCATCGCCCCCGACGAGCGGCTGGGCCTGGCCAACTCCACGTTCTACATCCTGCTGGACGTGGGCGTGGGCTTGGGCCCGCTGCTGCTGGGGCTGGTGCAGCCGGTGCTGGGCTTCCGCGGCCTGTTCGAGGCCATGTCGCTGGTGGCCATCGTCGCGCTGGCAGCGTACCTGTTCGTCAGCCGCAAGCGCGGCACCATGCGACGCCGGCTGAAAGAAGCGGACGAACCGTAGGGCCCGCTGAAGACTTAGGAGACCTTCGACCGTGAGTCTTGTCGACCGCGCTCCCGCCCGAGTGCGCGGCCGGGCGCAAAACGTGCGCCCTCCTGCGGCAGGCGCGGCAGGAGGGCGCACGGACAGGCGTGGGAGGATGCCCCCTACCCCTCGGCGGGGACGAACGTGTCCTTGTCGGGGGCGAAGGACTGCATGGCCTCGATGGTGCGGGCGAACAGCTCGTCCAACTCCCAGCCCAGCATCTCGGCGCCGGAGCGGATGACGTCGCGGCTGACGCCGGCGGCGAAGCGCTTGTCCTTGAACTTCTTCTTGAGCGACTTCACCTCGAAGTCCATGACGCTCTTGCTGGGACGCATGACGATGGCCGCGCCGATGAGGCCCGTGAGCTCCTCGGTGGCGAACAGGATCTTCTCCATCTGCAGCTCGGGCTTGGGAAGCTCCGGGTTGAAGTCCGACGTGTGGCTCTGGATGGCGCGGATGAGCTCGGGCGTGCCGCCGGCGGCCTCGATATCCTTGGCCGCGTAGATGGTGTGCAGCTCCGGCTCGTCGTCGTGCTCCTCCCAATCCAGGTCGTGCAGCAGGCCCACGAGACCCCAGAACTCAACGTTGTCGGGGTCGTACTCGCGCGCGAAGTAGCGCATGGTCTGCTCCACCGTCTCGGCGTGCTCGATATGGAACGGGTCCTTGTTGTGCTCCTGCAGCAGCGCGAACGCCTCGTCGCGCGTCATGCCGGCTTCAAGCGTGGACATGGGATGCTCCTCTCGTTTTGCGGTCTGGTCATACTATAGCGGTGAGGGCGCTTCGAAGGCCAGAGGCCTATCGGCAATCTTCTTCGGAATCCGAAGGAGATCTGGCCCGGATGTAATATTCCGGTCATTTCTGTGCATTTCCTTTTACGTGTTTTGAACTGGGCTTATACGTCATTTTACCTGATCAAAAGCTTGCACAGAAATGACCGGAATACTACCTTTGCCACCGCATCCGCGGCCCTAGAACACGATGCCGAGCGCGTTCGCGATGAGGCCCCAGAACACGCCCATCGCATACAGGCCGACGATGATGGCAACGTTCTGCTTCCAGTGGCGGTTCGTGCGCACGAGCACCAGCAGGCCCACGCCCGCGCTCACCAGCAAGCCGGCCAGCATCGCGCCCGAGCCCAGCACGCCGCTCACGTACAGCTGCGCGATGACCACGCTGGCCGCGCAGTTGGGCACAAGGCCCACCAGCGCCGATCCGAACACCGAGAGCACCGGGTTCGCGCTCAGGAACTCGCCGAGCGCGTCCTCGCCCACCACCTCCAGCACGCCGTTCAGCACGATGGTGATAACGAAGATGAACACCGTGACCTGCAGCGTGTGCTTGAGCGCGCTCTTGAGGATGCCGCCCTCGCCGTCATGGCAGTGGCAGTGGTCGCGCTCGCACAGGTCGTGGATGTGCAGCGGCGCGTCGATGCGGCGCGCGAGGCGCATGCCGGCGTCCACCACGAAGCCCATGACCATGCCGACGACGATCTTCGCGCCGAGGATCTTGAGGATCACGATGAGCGGCACCTGCTCGGCGATGAAGATGGGCAGCATCTCGTCGGACGTGGACAGGAACACCGCGAACAGCGTGCCCAGCGTGATGACGCGCCCGGCCCAGAGCGTGGCCGCCACGGCCGAGAAGCCGCACTGCGGCACCACGCCCACCACCGCGCCCACGATGGGCCCCGCAGCTCCCGCGCGCTGCACGGCCGCCTGCGCCTTGCCACCGGTCTTGTGCTCGAGCCACTCCATCACCAGGTAGGTGACGAAGAGGAACGGGATAAGGTAGAGGGTGTCGGCAACCGAATGCTCCAGGACGTGCCCGGCTATGTGCGTGAATTCTTCCATAGGTTCGTATTGTAGTCCAACGAGGGCGCCGGAGGCACGGCGTAGCCGAACGGTCACATGGAACCAGCGCGGACGGATCTCATCCTGCCGATTTCTGCCAGCAAGAGGCGAGGGTCGAGCGGAACGAAGGGAGGCGGCCCATCGGCCGCCTCGCTTTCCGAGTTAGGGATACGCCGGCCGGGCGCGTTTGCGCCCGGCCGGCGTCAGGTGGTTCCGGCGGCCGGGTGGCGGCCGGAACCGGGGGGTCTTACATCATGCCGCCCATACCGCCGCCGGCACCGGCCATGGCAGCCAGGGCCGCCGGATCCGGGTCCTTCGGGATGTCGTTGATGGTGGCCTCGGTGATGAGGATGAGGGCCGCCACGGAAGCAGCGGACTGCAGCGCGGTGCGCGTGACCTTGACGGGATCGTTCACGCCCATCTCGATCATGTTGCCGTACTCGCCGTTGGCGCAGTTCAGGCCTTCGCCCTTGCCCATGCCCTTCACGCGCTCCACCACGACGCTGCCCTCGAAGCCCGCGTTCTGGGCGATGGCGCGCATCGGAGCCTCCAGCGCCTTGCGGATGATGGCCACGCCGACTTCCTCGTCCTTGTCGACCGACGAGATGTTGTCGAGCGCGGGCAGCGCGTCCACGAGCGCCACGCCGCCGCCGGCGACGATGCCCTCTTCCACGGCCGCGCGGGTCGCCTGCAGGGCGTCCTCGATGCGGGACTTCTTCTCCTTGAGCTCGGACTCGGTCGCGGCGCCCACCTTGAGCACGGCCACGCCACCGGACAGCTTCGCCAGGCGCTCCTGCAGCTTCTCGCGGTCGAAGTCGGAGTCGACGCGCTCGAGCTCGGCGCGGATCTGATGGATGCGGTCCTCGATGTTCTTCTTGTCGCCGGCGCCGTCCACGATGAGGGCGGTGTCCTTCGTGACCTTGACCGTCTTGGCATGGCCCATCATGTCGATGGTGGCGTCGGCCATGGTCATGCCGAAGTCCTTGTCGATGACCTGCGCGCCCGTGACGGCCGCGATGTCCTCGAGGATGCGCTTGCGGCGGTCGCCGAAACCGGGGGCCTTGATGGCGACGCAGTTGAACGTGCCGCGCAGCTTGTTCAGCAGGATGGTGGCCAGGGCCTCGCCCTCCACGTCCTCGGCGACGATGAACAGCGGACGGCCGGAGCGCATGACCTCCTCCAGCAGCGGGACCATGTCCTGGATGCTGGTGATCTTCTGGTCGGTGAGCAGGATGTAGGGGTCGGAGAGGACGGCTTCCATCTTCTCCATGTCGGTAGCCATGTACGGCGAGATGTAGCCACGGTCGTACTGCATGCCCTCGACGATGTCGAGCTCCAGGTCGAACGAGGCGGCGTTCTCCTCCACGGAGATGGCGCCGTCGTTGCCCACGGCGTCCATGGCCTCGGCAATCTTCTCGCCGATCTCGGCGTCGCCGGCGGAGATGGTGCCGACGTTCGCGATCTGCTCCTTGGTGGACACGGGCGTCGCGTCGGCCTTGATGGCGTCGACGATGGCGTCGGTGGCCTTCTGGATGCCGCGGCGGATGCCCAGCGCGTCGGCGCCGGCCGTGACGTTGCGCAGGCCCTCGGACACGATGACGTCGGCCAGCAGCGTGGCGGTGGTGGTGCCGTCGCCGGCCACGTCGTTCGTCTTCACGGCAACTTCGCGGACCAGCTGGGCGCCCATGTTCTCGATCGGGTCCTCCAGCTCCACTTCCTTGGCCACGGTCACGCCGTCGTTCGTGATGGTGGGGGCGCCGTAGGACTTCTCGAGCGCCACGTAGCGACCCTTGGGGCCGAGCGTCACCTTGACGGCGTTGGACAGCTTGTTGACGCCGGCCGCGAGCGCGCTGCGCGCGTCGGCCTCGAACTTGATCTCTTTAGCCATAGTGTGCCTATCCTTTCAGCGTTAGCTTGGGGCTGCTTCGGTTTACGCGAACACCGCGTACAGGTCGTCGGCGCGCAGGATCATGACGTCCTCGCCGTCGACGGTGATCTCGGTTCCGCCGTACTTGCCGTACAGGACTTTGTCGCCCTCTTTGACCGGCACGGGGATGAGCTTGCCGTCCTTGTCGAGCTTGCCCTCGCCCACGGCCAGAACGGTGCCCGTCTGGGGCTTCTCCTTCGCTTCGGTAGCGAGATACAGACCGGATGCCGTCGTCTCCTCAGCCTCGTCCTGCTTGATGATGACGCGATCACCCAATGGTTTCAAGTTCATAACGTAGCCTTCCTTTCGTCCGTCTCTTGTCCGAAACTGGTTGTAGCACGTTTGCTATTTAACCACTCCGTTGCGGTGACTGCTAGCACTCATAGGTAACGAGTGCTAAACATTGCGTTATCATAGCAGCCTCGTTAGCGAATGCAAGCGAAATTGAGGAAATCTCAGTGCCCTCGACTGAGGTTTTGCACAATCGCCACAATTCGTTCGATGGACTTCGAATAATTTTTGTGCTTTTGCACAAAACTGCCCGCGGGGGGCCGGCGAAATGGTTGGGCGAGGTTGGGCGAGCGGGCCCTACCCCCGCGCCCCCGGCCTCACGAGGCCGCCCTCGTAGGCGCGCACCACCAGCTGCGCGCGGTCGTGGGCGCCCAGCTTCGCCATGACGCGGGCGAGATGCGTCTTCACCGTGGCAGGAGAGATGAACAGCTCGGCGCCTATCTCGTCGTTCGTCATGCCGCGGGCCACCAGCACCAGTATCTCGCGCTCGCGCTCGGTGAGCGCAGAGAACGCGCCGGCGCCCCCTCCCCCGGCCGCTCCGGCGCCCACCGCAGGGCGCGTGCGCACGAACGTCTCCACCAGCCGCCGCATCACCGAGGGCTGGATGAGCGCATCGCCGGCTGCCACCACGCGCACGGCGGCAGCGATGCCGTGGCCATGCCCGTCCGTCTCGGCCGCCGCGCCCCGGCCGTCGTCCTCCACCGTCAGGCACGCTCCCGACGGCCCCGTGAACAGGCGCATCGTTGCCGAGCGCGCGCCGGCATGCCGCACGATGTTCGTGGCGGCCTCGCGCGCGATGCCGTAGAGCGCCACATCCACGAACGCCGGCACGGCGGCGCGGTCGTACCCGCCCGCATCCAGCGCCACGTCCACGCCGGCACGGCGCAGGTAGGCCGCAAGGTCGTCCAAACGCTCGGTGCCGGCCGTGGGCTCCGTCTCGGCCGCGGGGTCGCCGGCGCGCAGCACGCCTATCATGCCGCGGATCTCCTCGAGGGCGTCCTTCGCCGTCGTGCGCGCGGTGGCTATGGCCTTCTTCGCCGCTGCAGGGTCGCGGTCGACCAGGCGCTCGGCCGCAGCCGCCTGGATGCTCACCGCGGAGAGCGAGTGCGCCGTGATGTCGTGCACCTCGCGGGCGATGCGCACGCGCTCCTCCTCCACGCGTCGGGCCGCCTCCTCCTCGCGCGAGCGCTCCGCCTCGAGCGCGCGCCGCTCCGTCTCCGCCACGTAGGCGCGGTGCGTGCGGTACGCATAGCCCGCGAGCGCCGCGGCCGCCAGCAGCGCGACGTTCTGGAAGCGCGTGAAGAAGGCGAGGCTCGCCGTGCGCGAGGGGGCGTCGGCGAACAGCACGCCCGCCACGGCCAGGGCGACGGCGACGGCTGCCTCCGTGCGCCCGCGCTCGCAAGCGATGGTGTACAGCGCCACCACGGGGCCCACCACCGTGAGCGAGAAGCCCCGGAACGCGCCCTGCAGCCCCAGGAACGTGATGAGCACGAACAGGAACACGGGCCACGGGAACCGCCGCCGCGCCGCGAGCGGCAGCGTGGTCAGCGCCAGCGCCACGAACACCGACGTGTCGGGCACGACGTTCACGATGCCCAGATACTGGCGCAGCTCAAGGTCGGGGATCACGATGGACGAGGCCGTGAGCATGAGCTGCCCGCAGCCGAACAGGAACGCCGCCAGCATCACGGCGACGTCGACCGCCCAGTCCTTGGGCGCCATCGGGCGGTTGTTCACAAGGAAGTTCTCCATGCCTGCCATGGTACGCGACCCGGCCGCCCCGCGCCATACACCAGCCGAGGTAATTGGAGTATCCGAACGCGCCTACCGGCAGCCGGGAGCCTCGCCGCCGCCGTCCGCGCCGCGCTCTTCCTCCACGAGGTCGATGAGCTGCTGGCGGGTGTGGACCTCGAGCTTGGCATAGATGTTGCGCACATGGCTGCGCACGGTGTTCTCGCTCACGAACAGCACGCCGGCAATGTGGGCTTTCGTGCGGCCGCGCGCCAGATAGCGCATGATCTCGGCCTCGCGCTCGGTGAGGCCGCCCGCTGCGGCCACGGCCGCGCACCGAGCATCGAACGCGTCGTCGCCCTCCGCCACGGCGCCTGCCGGCAAAGGCGCCGCCTCCGCCGCACCCGCCGGGGCCGCCGCAGCAGCCGAGGACCCCGCATCCGCGTCGCCCCGGCGTCGGTGGCGCCGGTCGCGCGACACGAGCACGGCCGCCAGCGACAGCGCGTAGATCACGGCCATGATAACCACCAGATAGCGCATGATGTGCTCGCTCTCGCCGAACAGGCCGCCCGGCAGCGAGCCGATGGCGTGCCCGCCCAAGAGCGCCGCGGCCAAGCAGACGCGCGCGAGGCACGCGGCCGCGCCCATGAGCACGTAGGGCGACAGGTTCCGCACGTGCGCCGTCTCGGCCACCACGTACGTGATGAGCAGCGCGATGAAGTAGTAGCCGCCCAAGAGCACCGTGCTGAAGAACAGGTTGAACTGCTCGCCCAGAAACGGCAGGAACACCAAAAGCGAGGCGATGATGGGCATGATCACGCGGAACGCCGTGGACACCCGCGGGATGCGCTGCACCACGAACACGACGACGCAGAACGCCAGGATGCCGATGAGCATGCCCGCACCCGACACCGAGCCGGACCCGGCGAACGTCACAGACCCGGCCAGCATGAAGCTGTTGAGCAGCCCGATCACGGCCTCCATGACGCAGAACGCCACGAGCGAGTCTCCCAGCTCCAGGAACGCGTCGCGGTACGATCCGCGCGGCGCGTCCTTCCGACGCCCGCCCGCCCCCGTGCCCGCCACACCCGCACGCAGCGCGCGCCGCACGTACCGCGCGCACAGCACCATGACGACCAGGGCCGCGCAGCTTGCAACCGCCCGCGCGCCCCCGGACAGGCCCGAGAGCACCGACGACGTCACCATGTTCACCAGCATGCTGAGCGCGATCTGCGTGACGATGGCGCGCGGCTCCTGGCAGGCCAGCACCTCCACCCACACGAGCGACAGCATGACCGACGCCACCCCGAGCAGCACGCCCGGCACGATGAGCGCCAGATCGGACGGCATCCACGAGAACACGCCGAACAGGGCGCACAGGTTCGCCGCCACGAACAGCGCCGCGGGCGCCACGTAGGGCATGGACAGCGGCCCCAGCCGCCCGCGCAGCGTGAGCGCGATGACGGTGACGGAGCACACGACCACCGAGCAGGCCACCACCACGTTGAAGAACAGATCGGGAACGAACAGGAACGGCGCCTCCACCGAGGCGAACGCCGACAGGTAGGAGTTGGCGTTCACGCCACGGAACAGCCCGTAGCCCACGATCACCACGAGCGAGAATAACCGCGGGTCCACCGCGCGCGGCGACGCGGCCGGCGCTGCGCGCCCCGGCCCCTCTGCGCTCGACGCGTGCCCTGCGGCGCGCTTTCCCCTCCCCGCATTCATCATGCGCCCATGATACCGGAAACGCCTGCGCGTACGCGAGACGAAACCGCAGGATAACGGCGGCAGAAGGCAATATAGCCCGAAACGGACGGTGACGGGGGCGGCCCGCGGACCTAGAGTGGGGGCATCGTCGCGAGGGCGACCGACAGGGATTCCGCCTCACGCCCGGCAGCGGCCGGCGCGAGGCGGACAAGAAGAGGGAACAGGGAGGATTATTATGGAGAACAGCATGAACCGACGCAACTTCCTCAAGGCAGCCGTGGCTTCGGGTGCCGTGCTCGTGGCCGGCGGCGCGCTGGCCGGCTGCGCGCCCAACGGCGGCGGCAAGGGCGGCAGCGCGAGCGAGGGCGACACCGTGGTGGGAACCTCGCCGGTGAGCTTCACCGAGGAAACCGACGTGCTCATCCTGGGCACGGGCATCGCCGGCATGTCGGCGGCCATGGACCCGGTGGAGGCGGGCCACAAGGTCATGCTCGTGGACAAGCTCGACCGCGTGGGCGGCGAGAGCTTCATCGCCTGCGGCGTCATGAACGTGGCGGGCTCAAAGATGCAGAAGGATGCCGGCATCGAAGGAGACCCCGAGACGAAGTGGCAGGCCTACGCCCCCATTCTGGAGAAGAAGGGCGAGACCGACGACATGGACTACAAGCACAACGTCTACCTCTACCAGACCGAATGGGCCGACCGCGTGGCGACCGACTACGGCGCGGTGTTCCAGCCCATCACCGACTACATGAACACGGGCGCGCCCACGTCCATGCTGCTGCCCGGCAACGGTATCGGCGACATGCAGGCCGTGCTCACGCCGCTGCAGAAGGGCCTGGAGAAGAAGGGCGCCACGTACAAGCTGAACCTGCGCGCCACGAACTTCATCGTGGACGGCGAGGGCACCCCCATCGGCGTGCGCTTCAACGACGAGAAGAACAACAAGCCCGTCGACATCAAGGCGCAGAAGATCATCGTGGCCACGGGCGGCTTCTCGTGCAACCAGGAGATGGTGTCCGCCTACCTGCCCAGCCAGCAGCGCCTCGGGCCGCTCACCGTGCACTCCATGGGCGAAGGCCACCAGATGTGCCGGGCGCTGGGCGGCGTGTACACGCACATGGACATGGAGGCCAACCGCATGAGCGACCTGGCCCAGGTTACGGTGTGGGGCTACTTCTCGCCGCAGGTGCAGGTGACGCCGCAGGGCCGTCGCTTCATCAAGGAGGACCAAAGCCACGACTCTCCCGACAAGGCCGCCGAGCTGGAGCTGGGATTCTGGTGGACCATCTTCGACGACCAGACCATCAACGGCAGCCAGAAGTGGAACGTCGAGCTGAACATGAAGGGCAGCCCCGACCGCCTCGTGGGCCCGTGCAACTCGCTCGACGAGCTGGCCGCGGCCATGGACGTGCCCGCCGGCACGCTCAAGGAGACGTTCGAGAAGTACGACGCCATGGTGGCCGCCGGCGAGGACACCGAGTTCGGCAAGAAGCTGTTCCTGAAGTCGCTCGCCGCGCCGTACTACGCCATGAAGCATTTCCCGTTCCGCTACAAGACGCACGGCGGCATGAAGATCACCACGGAAAGCCAGCTTGCGGACAAGGACGGCAACCCCATCCCCAACGTGTACTGCTGCGGCTCCACCGTCGCCGACAGCGGCAGCGACCTTAGCCCCAACGCCGGCAGCGGCCTGGTCAGCGGCAAGGCCGTCGTCGAGGCGCTGAAGGCGTAACCGAAGCGACCCTCCACCCCTCCCCGGGCGAGGCCCCGGCCGTTTCGGCCAGGGCCTCGCCCTCCTTCTCCCTGCCGACCGTGCTTCAAGCCGAAAGCTACTTCCCCGCGTCCCCCGCATCGAGCGCCTTCGCCACCGCCCGCCCCACGATCAACCCGAACGCCCCGTTCGTCGCCAACCCCTCCACGCTGCCGGCTGCCACCGAGCCGCAGGCGTACACGTTCGCGATGGCCGAGCCCGCCGCGTTCAGCAGCCGGCCGTCGGCATCGGTGCGCACGCCGCCGCGCGTCTTGTAGCGCACAGGGAGCTGCTTGAGCGCGTAGTACGGCGGCTCGATCTCCTGAAGGAACGCTGTGCGGCCGAACGCATCGTCCTTGCCGGCGTCAACCGCCTCGCCGTAGCCGTCGAACACCGCCTTGAGCGCGTCGGACGCGATGCCCAGGCCGCCCGCCAGCGCCTCCACGTCGTCGAAGGGTCCCGCCAGGCGCTTCGCGTTCTTCGTCGTAACCTGCGCAATGCTGCGCGCCTGGGCGCCGCTGGACAGCTTCTTGCCGAAGATCGTCCACCAGTACCCGCGGTCGCCGACCACGCAGGCGTCGGCCGCAGCGTTCGGGTCGTCCTCGCGCGCGAACCGGCGCCCGAGCGCGTCCACGACGAGCACGGGGCCGAACAGGCCCCAGGCCGCAGCCTCGGGCAGGTCGCTCGTCAGGGGCGCGGCCTTGCCCATATCGTCCAGCTGGCCTCCCAGGTGCGCGCACAGCAGCTGGCCCTCGCCCATCGAGGCGGTGGTGTAGCAGCCGATGCGCTCCTGGGCGGGCACGTTGGCGTGCACGAGCGGCTGGCTCGAGGCGAACCCGCCGGTGGCCATGACCACGGCGCGCGCCCGCACGTCGGTGGCGGCGCCCGTCTTCGCGTCGCGCAGGCGCATGCCGCACACGGTACCGGACGCATCCACCACGAACGCCGAGGCGCGCAGCCCGGTGGCGAACGCAGCGCCCTTCGACGACAGCCCATCGCGCAGCGGCGTCATGATGCTCTCCATGTCGCCCAGCCCGCGCTTCGGCAGCAGGATGCGCTCCGACGCGCCCGCCTTCACGTGGTCGGCGGGGTTCTCGAACTGGGCGCCGTACTCGTCCACCAGCTGGTCAACCCACTCGGGCGCGGTCACGAACAACCGCTTGGCGAAGTCGAGGTCGGTGATGCCGGCGTCGGCGAACTCCTGGCGGCGCGTGTCCCACGCCTGCTCGGCCGTGGTTTCGATGCCGGCCTGCTTCTGCAGCGCGCTGCCGGATACGTGCATGACGCCGGTGGACGAGTAGCTCTCGCCGCCCAGCAGCTCCAGCTTCTCCGCGATCATGACCGAGCGTCCCGCCTCGAGCGGCGCCATGGCCGCGGACAGCCCGGCGATGCCGCTGCCCACCACGAGCACGTCCACATCGGACGAGAAGCTGACGTCGGGGCTCTCGAAAACGCGCGGCCCCTCCTCCTCGGTCGGGGCGGCAGGGGCGAGCGGCGACGGCACCGCGCCCGACGAGCAGGCGGCCAAGCCCCCGCCCGCCGCGACGACGGCGCCTGCGCCTACAAGTTTGAAGAATGCCCGACGTTCCATGAGGCGGCGGCTCCTTTGACGGGGAATGCACGTTGATTACCGGATGCGCCGAGTATAGTGACCGCGCAGGCGGGCGCGGCAGGGCGACAGCGGGTTGTCACGCAATCTTCGCATGGGGAGAGGGGCGCCGTCCGGCCTGCGGCGTGTGCGAGATGGGGGGGCGCCCCCTCACCTCTACGCGTAGAACGGCGCCTGGGGATACGGGGGCTCCAGCGCGCGCTTGAAGGCGGTGGCGCGCACGGTGGACAGCACGCGCTCGACCTGTGCCGCGTCGAAGCCTTCCGCCACCAGCGCATCGGCGCCCAGGCCGCGCTCCACGTGGGCCTGCAGCAGCGCATCGAGCGTGGGATAGTCTATGCCCATGCTCTTCTCGTCCTCCTGGTTGGGCGAGAGCTCGGCGCTGGGCGGCTTCGCGAACACGCGCTCGGGCACGGGCGGCACGGCGCCCGCAGCCTCGGCCTGGGCGTTCCGCCAACGGGCCACGGCATACACGTCGGTCTTGTACAGGCCGCCGAGGGGGGCGAAGGCGCCGGCCGTATCGCCGTAGAGCGTGGAGTAGCCCATCATGGCCTCGCTCTTGTTGCCCGTGTTCACCAGCATCCAGCCGTACGCGTTCGAAAGCGCCATCAGGCACACCATGCGGCAGCGCGCCTGCGTGTTCTCGGCCGCCAACCCCGCGAGCTCGCCGCCGCACGCGCGCGCCAGCACGCGCTCGAACGCCTCGTACGGCTCGCAGACGGACACGACCTGCGCCTCGATGCCCAGGTTGCCCGCCAGCTCCCGCGCATCCTCCACCGAGTGCTCGCTCGAGTACGGCCCCGGCAGCAGCACGCCGTGCACATGGTCGGCGCCGAACGCATCCACGCACATCACCGCCACGATGCTGGAGTCCATGCCCCCCGACAGCCCGATGACCGCGTCGGAGAACCCGGCGCCCTCCGCAAAGCCCCGCAGCGCCTCGACGCAGAGGCGGTACCGCTCGCTCGTATCCATATGCCAGCCTTTCGCTCGCGCCTGCCGTTGCGGCCAGTATGGGCGCCGATTGTTTCTACTTGGTTGCGGGCGCTCCCCCGTTACTGGATCTCCCGGATGCGGTCGGCCAGCCACTCCGCCCAGGCCTCCACGCCGTCGCCCTTCGTGGCGGCGATGGGGAAGATGGGGGCCTGCGGATTCAGCTGGCGCACGGCGCTCTCGAACGCCTCGCGATCGAAGTTGAACACGGGCAGGGTGTCCACCTTGTTCAGCACCACGGCCTCGGCCACCTGGAACACCCCGGGGTACTTGAGGGGCTTGTCATCGCCCTCGGGCACGGACAGGATCATGACCTTGGCGTTCTCGCCCAGGTCGAAGTCCGTGGGGCACACGAGGTTGCCCACGTTCTCCACGATGATGAGGTCCAGGCGCGCCAGGTCCAGCACGTCCACGGCGCGCTTGAGCATGGCGCTCTCCAGGTGGCACGCGCCGCCCGTGTTTATTTGTACGGCGGGGATGCCCTGCGCCTTGATCTTCTCAGCGTCCACGTTGCTGGCGATGTCGCCCTCGATGACGGCGATGTTGAACTCGTCGCGCAGCGCGTCGATGGTGGCCAGGATGGTGGACGTCTTGCCCGAGCCGGGGCTGGCCAGAAGATCCAGCACGAACACCTTGTTCTCGGCGAACCGCGCGCGCAGCTCCGAGGCCAGCTGATCGTTCTTGTCGAGGATGGGCTGCTTCATATCTATCTGCATGATGGCTCCTTATCAGTCGCGCCCAGCATAGCAAACTTATGCGTCGGCAGAGCCGGGTTCCGCGGCGACGGCCCCTTCTTCCTCGTCGTCGGGGATATCCACCTCTATCGAGTCGATCTGCAGCTCGCGGCCGGCGATGAGCTCCGTGGCGAAGCTGCCGCACTCGGGGCACAGCATGTGGAAGCGGTCGTGGTCGTACTCGGCGCCGCACTCCAGGCAGCGGCTGCGCGGGCATACCATGGTTATGTCGAGCTCGGCGCCGGCGCACAGCGCAAACTCGCGCTGCTCCGACAGCGCCTCGAAGGCGAAGCGCAGCGCATCCTCGATGGCCTCGGTCATCTCGCCCACCGACAGGCTCACCTTGAGCACCCGGTCGGCGCCGGCCTGCTTCGCGGACGTTTGCACGGCGTCCAGGACGCCCGTCATGATGCCCAGTTCGTGCATGATGCGCTCCTTAACGAAAAGGCCCGCCGATCAAGCGGCGGGCCTGATTGTCGGCACGGTTATTTCTTCGCTGCCTTGGCCTTCTTTCTGGCCAGCATCTCCTGCTTCAGCTCCTCTTCCTCGGCCTCTTCGCGCGCAAGCTCCTCGTTCTGCTTCTTGATGCGCTTGCCCAGCACGATGCGCGAGATGAGCAGGCTGCCCTCGTACAGCACCAGCAGCGCCGCGAACATGAGCAGCATGGTGACGGGCGAGGCATCCGGCGTGACCATGGCCGAGATGACCATGAGCGCCACGTACACGGTGCGCCACGCGCCGCGCAGCTTCTTATACGGAACGATATCGAAGATCACCAGATAGAACACCACCAACGGCAGCTCGAAGGCGAAGCCGAAGCCTATCTCGAACTTGATGATCATGTCGATGTAGGACGACATGCGCGGGGCTATCTCGCCCAGGCCGGCCGCCTGGTCGGTGAGCCACTCGAACGCCGGGTTCAGGATGATCAGATAGCAGAACACCGTTCCGAACACGAACAGGGCGACAGCCGCGCCGAACGTGGGAACGAACCACTTGCGCTCTTTGGGCTTGAGCGCCGGCAGGAAGAACGCGAGGATCTGCCAGAGGATAACCGGCGAGCAGGCCACGATAGACGCCCAGATGGATATCTTGAAGCGCGTGGCGAACGACTCGAACGGGTCGAGCGCGATCAGCGCCAGCGAGCCGTCGGCATTCTTGGGCAGGAAGTCGAAGATGGGCTGGAGCAGGAACTGGCCCATCGTGGGCGTGGCCATGTAGAACACCACCACGGCGATGGCGAGGCACGCCACGATGCGCACGAGGCGCATGCGCAGCTCGCCCAGATGGTCGAACAGGGGCATACGTGCCGGTCCGATAGGCATGGCTTATTCCCCCTTCTCGTTCGTCGTCGTGGACGCGACCTTGGCGGCCTCCTCGGCCGCCTTCTTCTTCGCGGCGCGCGTCGCCGCAGCCTTCTTCGCGGCAGCCGAGCGGGCCGCCGCCTTCTCGGCCTCCGTCTTCGCGGGCTTCGCCGCCGAGGTTTTCCTCGCCGTGGTCGCGGAGGTTTTCTTCTCCCCCGAAGCAGCTGCGGACTTCGTCGCGGGCTTCGCGGCCGGCTTCTTCGCGGCCGGCTTCGTGCCGTACAGCTCGTCGGCCGAGGGCTTCGCCTTCGGCTCGGTCACCGGTTTCGCGGCCTCGGCCTTCGCCGGGGACGCCCCGGCCGCCGCCGTCGAGACAGGCTTCGCCTCCTCGGGCTTCGCGAACGAGCCGTCGGGCCGCGCGACCGGCTTCGCCGCCGCAGCCGTGGCGGTGCCGGCGGCGGCAGCCGTCGCGGCAGCCGTGGCCTGCTTCGCCTCCTCGGCCTTCTTGGCGGCGCGCTCCTTGTCATAGCGGGCCTTGCGCTCGGAGAAGCTCTCCTGCTTGCCGGAGACAGCAGGCGCCTCCTTCTTGTCGTCCTTGCCGATCTCTCCCACCTTCGCCAAGGCGTCGAGCGGGTTCTTGAACGGCTCGTCGGAGTTTGGGTCGTAGACTTCCGTCTTGATGACCTTGTTCATCTCCTCCTGGGCGTCCTTGAATTTCGCGATGGCCTTCCCCAGCGTCTTAGCCATGGCCGGCAGCTTGTCGGGCCCGAAGATGAGGAACCCGAACAGCAGGATGAGAAAAAGCTCGAATCCACCAATACCAAACAAAGCAAACCCCTTTGCGCGGTGTCTCTCAACGTATCAGCCGCGCCCCGCGCGGCAACGATTCATAGTATCACAAACGCGTTCGGCCAACGCATCTGCGGATGCTCTACAGAAAAAACAAGAGGCCGGACGGCGCGCAGGGAGAAGGAAATGCGCAAAGAGGGGCGACGCCGGAGCTCCCGCCTTCTTAGAACCGCCCTTCAACCCCCCTGCTGAGGCGCGAGAGCCCTCTACGACCCGCCGCCCATGACCATGAGGGCCATGGTGGGAATGCCCAGCGCCAGCACGAGGATCACGCAGATGACCACGGTGAATATCCGCTTCGTTTTCTCCGCGCGCCTGCGTTGCTCCTGCGCTTTCCGTTCGCGCTCCTGCGCGGCCTTGATGCGCTCGCTCTTCTGCTTCGCCGTGAGCTTCTGTTGCTTCGCCATGCTGCTACATCCTCAGTTTCCCGCGGATCTCGATGACGCGGGCGATGTTCTTCGCCACCTCCACGTCAACATGCCATTTGTTCTTCTCGTACAGCTGCACGCCGTCCACCATGGTCATGAGCACGTCGGCGCCGCTGCACGTGTTCACCACGGCCGACACGGGGTCGGTGGTGGGCGTCTGGTGCGAGCCGGACAGGTCCACGGCCACGAGGTCGGCGCGCTTGCCGATGTCCAGCGAGCCTATCTTGTCGTCCAGCTTGAGCGCGCGGGCGCCGCCGATGGTGGCCATCTCCAGCATGGTGGCCGAATCGAGGAACTGGCCCACGTTCACGGCGCGCTGCACCAGCATGCCGATGCGCATCTCGGTGAGCAGGTCGGTGGAGTCCGTGGCGGCCGGCGAGTCGGTGCCGATGCCGGTGCGCAGGCCGGAGCGCAAGAACTCCGTGAGCGGGGCCACGCCCATGCCCAGCTGCGCGTTGCAGCGCGGGCACACGGCCACGGCCACGTCGTACTCCTTGAGCTTCTTCACGTCCTCGTCGTCCACATGCACGCAGTGAATGGCCAGCACGTTGTCGGATTCGAACGCGCCCCAGTTCAGCGCATAGCGCACGGGCGTCGTGCCGGTGGGCAACCACGGCGGGACCTCCACGTAGCCGCGCTTCTGGTCCATGGTGTGCACCGAGAACGGCGACGAACCGTACTTGATGAAGTTGAACTCCTCGCGGTTGCCGGCCATATGCATGGCCACGGGCACGTTCTCGCGGCGCGCGAAGTCGGACACCTTGCCGAACATGGAGGGATGGCACACGTACATAGCCGCCGGGGCGATGCCGATGGTGATGCGGGAGGAGTCGACCTCTTCGCGCCAGTGCATGATGTCGTTCTCGGCCACGCGCATGGCGTAGTCCACGCGGCGCTTGTCCATGGCGCCCACCTCGCGGTAGATGACCGAGCGCATGCCGAGCTTCTGCGTGGCCGTGCAGGCCGCGCCCGTCGCGGTGATGTCGGCAACGCAGGTGATGCCGCTGGAGAGCGCCTCGAGGCCGCCCAGGATGGCCGAGTCGTACCAGTCGCCCACGTCCATCTTCGCGCTCTTCTCCAGCATGGACGTGATCCAGGTGGTGTAGGGCACGTCGTGCACGATACCGCGCATGACGGAGTTCTCCAGGTGGGTGTGCAGGTCGACCAGGCCCGGCATGAGCGCGGCCAGGCCGTAGTCGACGATCTCCTCGTCGGGGTAGCGGAGCTTCAACATGTCGGTGGTGCCGATGTCGCAGATGCGGCCGTCGCGCACGAGCACGGCGCCGTTCTGGAACGGTTCTGAAGTGATGGGGAGAATATATTGTGCGCACAACAGCATGACGGCCCACCAATCTCTAAGAATAATCGTGTGCTGCGTATCATAGCATTGCCGATGCGCTCTCCGGCGAAAGCACACAGGGCAATCGGCCGGGGGAGGAGGCGCGGCGGGAGGCGATGCGTACGCCCCAGGTTGGCGCAGTAAGTCAGCGAGAAGCCCCCTCGTGCCCGAGATTCGCGGGATCGCGGGGGCGAAGCGTACTTCGGTACGCGAGTCCGCGGGATCGCGCGAAGATCGGGTGCGAGGGGGCTTCGCAGCGTCGAGTTGTTCCGTCGGCCGCAAGGCCGACGGAACATAAGAGTGCTATACTTCATGGCCGCATGCAAACACTAGACATGACATACATCCACGCGCCCGCCACCTACGACTTCCGCGAGCGCTCCATCATGTACGGGCCCGTGTCCGACATGGTGCCCTCCACGCCCATCTTCGAGATGTACCCGCTGGGGCTCACGACGCTTTGCGAGTACCTGGAGCGCCACGGGCTGCGCTCGCGCATCTACAACCTGGCGTCGATGATGCTGCACAAGAAGAACTTCGACGTGGAGAAGAACCTCGCGCGCCTGGACTCGCACCTGTTCGGCATCGACCTGCACTGGATGCCGCACTGCCACGGCTCCATCGAGGTGGCGAAGATCTTGAAGCGCCTGCACCCGCACGTGCCGGTGTCGTTCGGCGGGCTGTCGTCGTCGATCTTCCACGAGGACCTGATCAAGTACGACTGCATCGACTACGTGTTCCGCGGCGACTCCACCGAGGAGCCCATGCGCATGCTCATCGAGCGCGTGGCGCGGGCGGCCAAGACGCACACGCCGGTGGGCGACCTGTCGGACATCCCGAACCTCACCTGGAAGGACGACTCGGGGGCAATCCGCATCAACCCGCTGTCGTGGGTGCCCGACGACATGAACGCCATCTCGCTCGATTACGCCTACCCCATGAAGGGCGTGCTGCGCCACCACGACATGACCAGCTACCTGCCCATGAAGGGGTGGCTCTCGTATCCCGTGACGGCCAGCCTCACCTGCCGCGGCTGCGCGCGCAACTGCGCCACCTGCGGCGGCAGCGCCTACGCGTTCAAGAACCACTTCGGCCGCCGGCGCGTGGCGTGGCGCGACCCGAAGCTTTTGATCCGCGACATCGAGAACGTGCAGAACCACGTGTGGGGCCCCATCTTCGTGCTGAACGACTTTTTGCAGGCCGGCGAGGCGTACACGCACGAGTTCATCACCGGGCTCAAGGGCAAGGTGCACAACCCCATCGGCTTCGAGTTCTTCGGCCCGCCGCCGGGGGGCGACGAGTTCTACCAGCTGCTCGATAACAACCTGGGCAACTGGTCGGTGGAGATCTCGGCCGAGAGCCACGACGACGACGTGCGCAAGGCGTTCGGCAAGGGCCATTACACGATGGCCGAGCTGGAGGACACCATCGTCGACGCGCTGTCGCACCCCAACTGCGAGCGGTTCGACCTGTACTTCATGACGGGCATCCCCAAGCAGACCGCCGCCAGCGTGCGCGAGACGGGGGCCTACGTGCAGCATCTGTACGAGCGTGTGAATTACGACCCGCGTCTCGTGGTGCTGACCTCGCCGATGGCGCCGTTTCTGGACGTGGGGTCCATCGCGTTCGACAACCCGGAGAAGTACGGCTACAAGCTGCGTGCCCGCACGTTCGAGGAACATCGCGAGCGCATGATCCTGCCCTCGTGGAAGCACATCATGAACTACGAGAGCACCTACATGAGCGTGGACGAGATGGTGGACGCCACCTACGACGCGGCGCTCGACCTGAACCGGATCAAGGGCGAGCACGGCATCCTGGACGCCGGGATGGCCGCCGCCACCGACAAGCGCATCCGCGAGGCGCGCGAGCAGATGAACCGCCTGGACGATGTGCTGTACAACGGCACCGGCCGCATCGACGCGCGCCTGGGGGCCTTGAAGGCCGAGTTCGAGCGTCTGTCCGAGAACACCGTGGCCGAGAAGTCGGAGCTGAACTGGGCCTTCGATGTGAAGCCCGTGCATGCGAAGCATTTGGCGAAGCTGTGGTTCACGAACGAGCCGGCGAACTTCGCGGCGAAGCTGACCGGGAAGTGGCGGCCCGCGCAGAGCGACTTCGACTATCCCGACCAGACCACCGGCGAGCTCTCCCCGGCTTGGAACGCCGACGGCACGCCCAACTGCACGTTCAAGGGCCTGGCCGTGGACGGCATGGGCGACGGCCGCGCGCTCGCCGACGAGTCCGGCGCGCAGGTGGCCGCGTTCGGCAGCGTGGTGGCGCCCGGGTTCTCCGAGACGAACACGAACGAGGCCTTCGACGCCGCGAATGCGAGCTTGGAGGCCGGGCGCGCCGGCACGGGCGTGGAGGCCGGGCGCTACGCCGCCATCCGCGCCGAGGCCGCGCGCACGGTGGAGCGCGACCCGCTGCTCGAGCAGATGATGGCCGAGGAGCGCGAGCGCGAAGTGGCGCTGGCCCGCGGCGAGGTGGCCCGCACCGTGCCGCGCGACGCCGGCGGCCTGCAGGGGGCCGGCGGCGCGAAGGGCGCCCGCGAGGCCCGCAAGCTGGGAGAGCTGCGGGACCGCAAGGAAAAGTAGGAGAGCGCGGCTGCCTTCCCCCGGCAACCGCGCTTTTTTATATAACCGATAGCATCATGGACAAAACGGGGGGATTTGGGGGCCTCCACGTTCGCCCGATTCGTCACGGACTATTGCGACCTGCGGTTTTGTGCTTTCACGTAAGCAGCGCACTCCCGCAACCCGCGTTCCCTTGCCATAGCGGGAGCGCGGCGGTTTCTTGGACCGTGGGGGCATGCCACCACGGCGAACATAAGTTCTTATCCAAGGAAGGAGCCGAGATGTACTCGAAAGAGGACAGGGAGAGGATCCTGGCCGACCTGGGCGCA